>NZ_JBYFCK010000001.1:228979-662303 GCF_057652155.1 Runella sp. R0.1_18 | reverse complement strand
CTTCAAGTCCGATATTTCTTTAATCAACTCTTCCATAATCTCATCTATGCAAATAGCGTACCTAAACAGTTACAAATAATTTTATTTGGTAAGCATCCTGAAATCATATGTGGGTTTTTGTCCCGATTTCAACGCGGCAACAAAAACTTACTCGATTGCCGTCTTATAAAGAGAGATAGTCTCTGTAATTGCTAATATCATTATTTTCCACTGGCAATTTGGTGTCATTATCGATGACTGTCCCAAACATAGTAGTTGTTCGGCTTTTATAGGGATTTGAGAAGCAGCCTTCGGTCATAAGCAGTACTCCCGCTGCATAGAGCCATGGTTTTAATCGTTGTTTCATGGGAAGTTGTGTCTAAGGGTGGATGGATACCTAAAGGTAAATAATTTAGTCACAAAATGACATTGCGAAATGGGAGACGAGGGCTGGGCAAAATAGCTACGCAATAGCCTAGCTGAGCAAACCTACCCCATTTTAGCAAATTCCTTTGTTAATTTGTGGGGAAAAACCGTTGAGGAGTGTTACGAAATTGTAAATTTGCATTTTATACACTTTAAACCGTAAGACTCCCTCTTCAAAACATCCCTCATCAGATGCTTAACATTGTACTTTTTGGCCCTCCCGGTGCGGGCAAAGGCACCCAAGCGGCAAAGCTCATCGAGAAATACCAGCTATTTCACATTTCTACGGGAGATTTGTTCCGGATGCACATCAAGGAGCAAACCGAGCTCGGTAAGCGGGTGAAAGATTTGCTCGATAACGGGATTTTGGTTCCAGATTCCATCACCATCGATATGTTGGAAGAGGAAGTGCAGAAAAATCCTGACGCAAAAGGAATTATTTTTGACGGATTCCCGCGTACTGTTCCCCAAGCCGAAGCCCTCGATGCGTTTTTGGAGTCAAAAAACACCAATATCAAAGCCGTCTTACAGCTGGATGTCAACGAAGAAGAATTGAAACGCCGTATTGCCGAACGCAAAAAAATAAGCGGACGAGCCGATGACGACGAGGATAAACTGGTAAAGCGTATAGATGAATATTTCAACAAAACGGTTCATGTACTGCCTTATTATGAAGCCCAAGGCAAGCTGACGGTGGTGAACGGGATTGGCGAAATCGATCATATTTTTGGTCAACTTTGTGAGGCAATCGAGACCGTATAATAAATTTTAACGGGAGTTTCATACAGACTCTCCCTTTTCTTTCTCAACTTTGTAACTCGTGTGATGCCATTTCGGCCCATCACGCGAGTTTTTTATTTTACTATGGCAACTTCCAATTTTATAGATTACGTTAAAATAAACTGTCGCTCGGGAGCGGGTGGAGCAGGTTCTGCACACTTCCGACGTGAGAAATTTGTGGACAAAGGTGGCCCTGATGGGGGTGATGGCGGACGAGGTGGGCACATCATTATGAAAGCCAACTCGCAGCACTGGACACTCCTCCACTTGAAGTACCGCAAGCACATCAAAGCGGATGCTGGCGTAGGTGGCAGCGGGGCGCGTTGCAACGGAAAGCAAGGAAATGACGTCATCATAGAAGTACCGCTTGGGACAATTGCGCGCCACCCCGAAACAGGGGAAATAATGGGCGAAGTGACCGAGCATGATCAGGAGGTGATTTTGTTGAAAGGTGGACGCGGAGGGTTAGGAAACTGGCATTTTAGATCAGCAACCAACCAAACACCCCTCTACGCCCAACCTGGCGAACCTGGGCAAGAAGAATGGATTGTTTTGGAGCTAAAACTCCTTGCCGATGTAGGGCTAGTAGGGTTTCCAAACGCAGGAAAATCAACGTTGCTCTCAACGGTATCGGCAGCAAGACCCGAAATCGCCGATTATCCGTTTACAACGCTTGTCCCTAACTTGGGTGTGGTGGCTTACCGCGATTTTAAATCGTTTGTAATGGCCGACATTCCTGGGATTATCGAAGGGGCTTCGCAAGGGAAAGGATTAGGATTACGCTTTTTGCGACACATCGAACGCAACTCTATTTTGTTGTTTTTGGTGCCTGCAACCAGCGAAAACGCAGGGGATGAATACCGTACCTTGCTTCGTGAATTAGAATTATATGACCCAACTCTATTAGATAAAGAACGACTTTTGGCCATCTCGAAAATGGATTTAATTGACGACGAAGCCAAAAACGAGCTTATCAAAACACTTCCTTCCGATATACCGTACGTATTTATTTCGGCGGTGATGCAAGAAGGAATAAACGAACTGAAAGATTTGATTTGGAAGGTTTTAAATCCTTAAAAAATACTTCCAATCAATCAAAATAAGGTGGGTTAGTACCAAGCGTAAATAGCTATTTATTTACGCTGTTACTAACCTTTTTTTTGCGGTAGTAAAACATATATTCCACCATAAAGCTGAACAAATGAAATTTAGTAAAACATACTTATTCTATTTTGTCAACTTTTTATTATGGTCCTTTTTACCTCTTGCTGTAGTTGCCCAGATTAGCATCACGTTTCCGAGCAGTCGCATTGTTTTCCAGCGCGACAATGCGGGCAACGGAACAATTCCTATTACGGGGCAGTATGCTCAAAGCATCGACCGAGTAGAAGCACGTGTGGTGCCAATGGTCGGCGGGCAAGGAGAGCAAACCGACTGGCGTACAATTCAGCAAAACCCACAAGGAGGATTTTATTCGGGCAGTATTTCGGTAAGGGGGGGCTGGTATGAATTGCAAATCAGGGGACTGGCCAATGGAAATGTAGTTACTACTACTGAGCTTCAGCGGGTAGGGGTTGGTGAGGTATTTGTTGTAGCAGGCCAATCCAATGCGCAGGGTTTTTTCAACTACGGCGCACCGAGCCCAGGCGACGATCGAGTCAATTGTGTTAATTATTACAACGGTACGCACCAAAATAACTCACTCCCTGCGCCGTCGTTTGTCAAAATGAGTGACAATAGCAATGTGAGTCCGCGCGGGTTATCCCCGTGGTGCTGGGGGCGTTTGGGGGATATTCTGACCAATCGACTCAATGTACCCGTGTTGTTCTACAATGCAGGTTGGGAGGGAACAGCCTCGAAAAACTGGTCCGAAACCGTCGATGGTGGTACTACAAGTAGCATTTATATCAATGATACCTACCCTCCTGGCCAGCCCTATGCTAACTTACGTTTAGCGCTCAACTATTATGCCAGCCTTACGGGGGTGCGGGCAGTGCTTTGGCACCAAGGCGAGGCTGATAATATCCTTAATACCAATGCCAATCTCTATGCATCTAATTTGCAGACGGTGATTAATAAATCACGACAACATTTTGGTAGAAATGTAAGCTGGGTGGTTGCGAGGGTATCCCATTATAAAGGGAAAAATAGCCAAGAGGTAATCAATGGTCAAAACCAAACGGTATTTAACACCTCGGCGGCTTATTTTGGCCCCAATACCGACGATGTTCAAATCCCTCGTCCAGACGGAGCTCACTTGCAAAATGGAGGATTAGCAGATGCTGCCAATGTTTGGGCTAACTCGCTCGACGAAGCCTTTTTTATCAATTGTTCTCCACAAACAGGTACTTATCCTTCTTTTTCCGTTCGTTGTGCGGGGGGGAATCAACTCAATATCAATGTGCAAGGACCGTTTGTGTCGGTGCAGTGGAACAACGGTGCCACGGGGTCTTCTGTTAACTTTGGTCCAGGTACGTACCAGGCTACCGTCCGCGATGCTTCGGGAAATACCTATTTTACGCCTTCCATTACCGTTCCCAATGACTTACAAAGTGCGCCCGTGAGTATTGCAGTTGACGGGAAAGTTCCTCTGTGTCAGGGTAGTAGTATTGGCCTGACGTCGAGTAGCAGCATTGACAACAATTGGAGTACGGGAGCCTCCAGCCAGCGTATCGATGTGTCTTCGGGAGGAACATATACGGTGACTACTAGAAACCTTTATGGTTGTAGTAGCACGGCTTCGTTTACCGTGAGTACTGTCAATTCGCCTCCGCCAGCCAAACCTACCATCAATGCTTCTGGAGCGCTTACTTTTTGCCAGGGTGGTTCGGTTAGTCTAATGGCTAGTGCTGCCAACGAATACCGTTGGTCAAACGGCGAACGTGGTCAGACAGTAGCAGCTCGTACGTCGGGGATTTATGAAGTACGGGTGCTCGATAGCCAAGGCTGTACGTCAGAGCCTGCGAGTGTGGTGGTGGTGGTGAACACGCCACCTGCCGCCCCAAGTATTAGTGCTTCGGGAAATACGTCGTTTTGTGAAGGGGGAGAAGTGACATTATCTTCCAATTATTCGGCAGGAAATGTTTGGAGCAACGGTGAACAAGGAACCAGTATCAAAGTGACAACGTCGGGCACGTATAATGTTCGTTTTAGGGATGACAATGGCTGCGACGCAATTTCTAATTCCATCAAAGTAACTGCCAATCCGCTTCCTGCCAAACCTGTGATTACGGCGGAGCGCCCACTTACTTTTTGTGAAGGCGATAGTACCGTTCTTACCTCTACCAATTCGGCCCAGTACAATTGGAGTAATGGAGCTCGTAATCGTCGCATCAGTATTTTACAAGCGGGTACTTTTACTGTGGCTATCACAGATGCCAACGGCTGTTCTTCGCCTGTTTCTGACCCTGTTACGGTCAAAACTAATCCGCTACCACCCGCCCCAACCATTACTGCCGATCGAACACCTAATATTTGTGAAAACGAAGTAATTACGCTGACTTCATCTTCGCAAGCGGGCTATATTTGGAGCAATGGCCAAAATACTCGAAGTGTGACGGTCAACCTCACGGGGCGTTATTCGGCACGGACGGTGGATGCCAATCAGTGCCAATCGTTGTCTTCTAATGTCATTGCGGTAACTGTCAGCCGTCTTCCTGACAAACCAACCATTACGGCGCTTGGGCCGACGACTTTTTGTGTGGGAGGCCAAGTGCAATTGACCACCAACTATAGCTCAGGTCTTTCGTGGAGTAATTTTCAAACCACCCAAACGGTCACCGCTACTACTGGGGGCGACTACCGAGTGCGTTATCGAGATGGCAACAACTGTGAGGCGATTTCTGATCCATTTAAAGTAACTGTTCACCCTTTACCCACTGCTCCTTCGGTGATTAGCGAAAGACCTACAACCTTTTGTTTATTTGATAATACTGTACTCACCATTACCTCGGCGGGGAGTTCGTTTAAATGGAGTACGGGCGATGAAGGCCGAAGCATAAAAACCTACTCGGCGGGCAGTGTTACGGCCACCGTTTATGACCCAACCACGGGTTGTACTTCGCCTCCCTCTAATCCCATTACCATTACGGTCAACCCGCTTCCAGATAAGCCCACCATCAGTGCAATAGGTTCGACGACGATTTGTGCGGATAAATCGGTGACTCTTACCGCCTCACAAGCCGATGGTTATCAGTGGTCTAACTCCGCAACGACGCAAAGTATCAACGCCAACGTGGCGGGAAATTACACGGTTGCCGCCAGAAATCAATTTGGTTGTTTTTCGTCGGCTTCTGATCCTATTACAGTTCGAGTGATTCAACTGCCTAATCCGCCGTCGGTTATTGCTGAGGGGCGTACTACGTTCTGCGAAGGCGAACAAGTAGGGTTGAGGGTAGAAAGCCCCTATCAGGTTATCTGGAATACGGGAGAAACAACAAGTAGAATTATCGCCAAACAATCAGGAAATTACGCCGCTAGTATTCGTGATGAATCGGGGTGTCAATCGCCTTATACGGGTGCGGTTCGGGTAGAGGCCAAAACCCTTCCCGCTACGCCCGTCATTCAAAAATCGGGAATTTATGCCTTACAAGTGAGTAACCCGACCGAAGGCGCGACTTATGCTTGGACAAACAACGGCCAAGCCCTCAGCGAAACTGCCGCCACCATTCGAGCGACACAAGCAGGGAGTTATACGGTAATTTCGTCGATTAAACACAGTGCTACGCTGACTTGCACGTCCAAAACATCGGCGGCGTATGAGTTTGTGCTGGAAAGTGGCAACGCTCGTATAGGTGTTTTTCCCAACCCAAGTACCGACGGAAATGTCACCATTGAAGCATTAGAAAATTTGAGCGATGTAACCATCATCGTCTATGACCAAACGGGGCGTACGCTGATGACCAAAACGTTTGCTAGTTTGGTAGGTCAACAAAAACTAGATTTGAGTGACTTGCCCTACGGAACGTATCACATCAAAGTTCTAACTTCAACATTTAATGAAAGTAAAAAAATTGTTTTAAGCCAACCATGAGATTATTTGCCCTAATTGGATTTCCGTTGACTCACTCTTTCTCAAAAAAATATTTTACCGAAAAGTTTGACAAAGAAGGCATTAGCGGATGTCGCTATGAGTTGTTAGAATTGCCGAATTACCAAGATTTTCCCCAACTTATTGCCGCACATCCCGATTTGGTTGGTCTCAACGTGACCATTCCGCACAAGCAAAACGTTATTCCTTTTTTGGATGAATTGGATGCGGCCTCTGCGGCGCGGATTGGAGCGGTCAATACCATTAAAATTCTTCCCAATGGGAAATTAAAAGGCTATAACACCGACTATTACGGTTTTCGGTCGTCGCTGGAGCAATGGCTCGACTCCTTGCAGAGAACGCCTGCCAATCTCAAAGCATTGGTATTAGGCAACGGAGGCGCTGCCAAGGCGGTTTTTGCGGCTTTGAACGACTTGCAAATTGCGTATCAAGTGGTTTCTCGTCAAAAAAACGAAACGACCATCGGCTACGATGATCTCACTGAGGAAGTTATCCACAGTCATTCGTTGATTATCAACACTTCGCCCGTAGGAACGTATCCTAAGGTCGATGATTGCCCCGCGATTCCGTATCATTTATTGGGGGAGCAGCACCTTTTATACGACTTGGTGTATAATCCTGCGGAAACGTTATTTTTGCAAAAAGGGAAAGAACAAAACGCCCAAACGCACAACGGCCTTCCGATGCTACATCTACAGGCCGAAAAAGCGTGGGAAATCTGGAATGCAGAATAATAACTATATTTTTACAAGCGAGCGTCTCGGTTTTCGACAATGGCAGGATAGCGATGTCCCTCGGTTCGTGGCCATGAACCAAGACGAGCGCGTGATGAAGTTTTTCCCAAATCTTCTTCCCGAAAACGAAACCCGCGAGATGGTCGAACGAATGAAAGCGCTCATCGATCAGCGTGGTTATAGTTGGTTTGCAGTAGATGAGCTTTCGAGTGGCCAATTTATTGGGTTTATCGGCCTTAACCATCCTCGTTTCGAGAGTTTTTTTACGCCATGTTTAGAAATTGGCTGGCGGCTTCACCCCGATTTTTGGCACAAAGGCTACGCCACTGAAGGTGGAAATGCCTGCCTTGATTTTGCGTTTAATACCCTCAAAGTAGAAAAAGTATATGCCTTTACGGCTGATACCAACCAGCCTTCAGAGCAAGTAATGATTCGGCTCGGAATGACGAAAGTAGGTGAGTTTTTACATCCTCTTTTGCCTAATCATTCGTTGAGTAATCATGTATTGTATGTAACTTCGGGGCGGGTTGTGAGTAACTCTTGACAGTTAATCGGGTTGTGAGCAATCCTCAACACTTAATAAACCCTCAACACATAGCTCATTTTTATGTTACGTCGCGAATTTCTCCAACTCTCTGCGGGTCTTGTGGCCTTTGGTTGCCAAAAACCTTCGACCAAATCCACCCGTCGATTGCGTTTTGCTGTGGCCTCCGATGGCCATTATGGGCAAGCGAAAACGGATTATAAAACCTACCACGAGAACATTCTCAAGTACTTTAAGCAAGAACGGGCTGACAAAGGGCTTGATTTTGTGGTTTTTAACGGAGATTTATTTCACGATAACATTCAGTTCTTGCCCGAAGTCAAGCAGTACTTTGACCAATTAGGCTTTCCGTATTACGTGACGCGCGGCAACCACGACCACGTTACACCTGCCCAATGGCGCGAAACCTGGGGGTATGACCTTAATCATAGTGTAGAAATTGGCTCAAATGCCATTATTTTGGCTGATACTTCCAACGAAAAAGGAGACTATCTTTGTCCTGATATTCCGTGGATTGATGCTCAATTGGCCAAATTTACCAAAAAAGAACACGTATTTTTGTTCATGCACATTCCTGCTAAGCTTTGGTCGGAGCACGGTACTACTTGCCCTGAATTGGAAAAAACACTGGCCAAATATCCCAACCTCCGAGCCATGTTTCACGGGCATGATCACGCCATTGATATGGGCAAAACGCTTTCAAAACCTGCCTTTTTTGACGGGCATTTTGGTGGAAACTGGGGCGTTGACTACAAAGGTTACCGCATCGTCGAAGCCCGTAGCAGCAGCAGTTGTTATACATTTCAATGGAATCCCGACAAACAATTAAAAATTAACGAGCAAGTATTTTAGATTTTACCGAAACAAAGTGGAAGGGTAGCGTGTTATAAAAAGGTTCGTCGTACCTTTGCAGCGACGGTCTCAGTAACCCATTTTTTTATCCACGTCTAATTCTGCTCCAACAGCATGAAGACTTTCCACATACCCGAATTTTATCGTAGTCGGATTATTACTCCTATCAAAGAGCTACGTCGCAAAAACGATAAGTTGAAGCGCGATTTGTCGCCGACCGTGCTGGATTTCGGGGCGGTGAAGTTTCTCATTGCGCGGCATTTTGGATTTTGCTATGGCGTCGAAAACGCCATCGAAATCGCTTACAGGGCCATTGAAGAAAATCCGGATAAGCGTATCTTTTTATTGAGCGAAATGATTCATAATCCTGACGTTAATCGGGATTTATTGGAACGTGGCGTGCGTTTTTTGATGGAAACTACAGGCCGCCAAATCATTCCTTGGGAAGAACTCAAGTCGGATGACATCGTTGTTGTTCCTGCTTTTGGAACGACCATCGAAATCCAAAATCGCTTGCAACTTCTTGGCATCGACGCCTATAAATACGATACTACTTGTCCGTTTGTGGAAAAAGTGTGGAACCGCGCAGCCCAAATCGGTCAGAAAAACTATACGATTGTCGTACACGGAAAACCGTTACACGAAGAAACTCGGGCTACGTTTTCTCATAGTAAAGAAGATGCTCCTACGGTTATTGTTAAAAACCAAAAACAAGCCGAACGCTTGGCCCGCTACATTACGGGTGAAGCCAATAAAGAAGAATTTTTTGAGGAGTTTAGTGGGCAATATTCCGTAGGTTTTGACCCAGAACAGGATTTACAACGCATTGGGGTCGTCAACCAAACAACGATGCTGGCTTCGGATACGCAGGGAATTGCGGATTATCTCAAACAGGTAATGATAAAACATTTCGACCTTGCCCCGCACGAAGTAGAAAGTCGTTTTGCCAATACGCGCGATACCCTTTGCTACGCCACCAACGACAACCAAGATGCTACCTATGCTTTGTTGAAAGAACAAGCTGATTTTGTGTTGATTGCGGGTGGTTATAATAGCTCCAATACCTCCCATATTGTAGAACTTTGTGAGACCAAATTTCCAACGTATTTTATTGAGTCGGCCAACAAAATTTTGGATCGCAACCTCATCAAACACTACGACTTACACCGAAAGAAAGAAAAAGTCACCGAAAACTTCATTCCAGATAAAGATTCGGTGACTGTTATGCTCACTTGTGGGGCGTCTTGTCCTGATGCCATCATTGAAGGCGTCTTGACGCGGATGTTGTCGTTTTTCCCCGATGCCCGTTCGTTGGACGAAGTAATGGCAGAGGTGTTGTAAGATTGAACAAAAGCATTACGGTTTTTCTACCCGAAATGTTTTTGTTTGGGTAAACGTCCGTCCAAACATGTCTTTGGCACGAACTTCAATTGTGTGCGTACCTTCTACCTTTGTATTTGGAAAAGCCACCGACCACAAGTGCGTTGACTTGACGGGATTGCTTGGCCGACGCCCTGGCATCAACTTTTCGGAGGCATCCCAGCGGTAAAGGGCAGCCACATAGCGAGGATCGGGTTCCTGCGTGTAGGTCATTGGTTTCCAATCGCCGTTATCGAGGCGGTATTCAACCACGTCTTTTTCACTTCCCATAAAAAAGTTGGCATACACTTTAGCCGCCGTTCCACGGTCAGATGGAATGACGTTTGGGGCGTAAATATCAATCTGATAGTCGCTAGGTTTGCCCACTACTTTGTAGTCGATGGTATATTGATTGCCGTTGAAATTGAGGAAAACGTATCCCTTGGGTGTACCATCGCGCATGGTAGAAGCAGGAACGCCTTGGTCATTTTTTTCGCCCGAATACCAGTCGCCCGAGGTTGTTCCAACGTTAAATTCATAGAAAGGTTTAGCTCCTTGCCATCCCTCTTTTTCACCGAAAAAGTTTTGTTGTTGGAAGTGCGTGTGGGCCGAAAGCGCAAGTGTATTTGGGTATTCTTTGAGGATAGAAAAAAGACGCTGACGGTCTTCCAAACGAAACGATTCACCTTCTAATTCCAAAGGAATATGGAACGCCAATACTACCAAATTTTCTTTAGGAACAAACTTTAGATCATTTTCTACAAAATCAAGTTGGTCTTTACGGAAGCCCCCCCAATAACCTTTGCCGTCGCGCGGGTCAGGATAGAGGATGTCGTCAAGTACAATAAAATGGACCTTGCCATAATTGAACGAATAATTAACTGGGCCTAAATGCGATTGAAACGCCTCGTTGGCGTGTTCGTCTTGGGTCACGTCGTAGTTCATGTCGTGGTTGCCCGTAAGATTGTACCAAGGAAGTCCCACTTTCCGAATCGTTTCTTTGTAAGCTTGGTGTAGATCGAGGTTGTCGCCGACCAAGTCGCCCAAACTTAACCCAAAAGCAACTTCTTTGATACCTGCTACCTCTTGGACAACCCCTTTTTCAAAGTGTTTTAGGTCGTCTAAAGTATAGGGCTGTGGGTCACCAAAAATGAGGGCTTTGAAGTTATCAGCTTCGGGGGAGGCCGTCAGGGCAAAATCCAATGAAGCAGGAAGCGCGCCCGTCGGTGCTGCTCCTTTGTACTTCAATTCGGGTGCACCTTTGGGTTTGTGTAAATAGTAAGACTTAGGAAGGTTATTTTCGTCTAAGGCTACTTTATAACCTGTGGGCTTGATGACAAAGAAAATATTGTCGTCGCCAACGGGCAACTGATATTCTCCTTTTGCATTGGTGACTACCACGTCTGTACCGTTGGATACGGCTACGTTGGCAATGCCTTTTTCTTTTTTGTCTTTCTTAAAATTGCCATTTAGGTCTTCGTAAACAATTCCTTTGGCTACATTTTGAGCCGAAGCAGTACCGACCAGAAACGTCGATAAGAGCAGTAGCGTAAATTTGTTCATAGGGGAGAGGTTTGATTGAAACGGGGATAATTAACTGCAAAAGAACAATTGGTATGTTAACTCATGATGAAGGCAAGATTATTATACGCGTCAGCCCATAAAAAAAGGCAGCTTTTGAGGGCTGCCTTGGGGTTTCGCGCGGAAGGTTTACCAGTTGATACCTGACTCTCCAAATCCTAACTTCCTAGTAAACTGCGACGAAAGCTTTGATTTACTTGAGATATAACGCACACTGGCCCCAATGAAGGGCGCAATGTTAGGACGCTCAGTTCCGAGGTTTTCGCGGGCCGCGTTGAAGGTGCGGATTTGGCGGAATGTGCCCAAACCAGCTTCTAACGACACGTTGAAAACGGTAAACAAATGCGCATTGGCTGCTACAGACAGCTTTACTTGTTGGTAATTGCTACGGCGAAGCATTTTTTCTACACTTGTTACTTGTTGAAAACCACCACTATAGCCATCAAATGCCCCAATCATGTCGAAGTTGAGCCATTCATTAAAACGGTAATTGATGTCGGCACGAAACGGTAATAAACCCGACACACGCCATTGTTTGTTGATGCGTTTGTTAATCCCAAAAACAGGTATAAAGCGAATTTTTTGGTTGTAAATCAACACCGTTCCGTAGGCGATTTGGGTATGGATTCCCAAAATGCGCATTCGCGCCCCACCACCCCAAAAGAAGGGTTGCGGCGTAAAAAATGTCTCATTTGACTCGGTCAGTCCCAAACCACCGCCGTAAATCCAAAGGCGGTCGCGGAGGCTTGCTTGGAGCATCAAGACACCCGCAGAAAACGTTTTATAGCCATTGTCGGGCGTGATGGTACTATTAATGCTTGGATTAATTTGAGAGGCATTGGCCAACATTAAAAAATGACGAGCGCGTAAGTCTAGTTTTTTACGCAAACTAAACGCCACATCAACTTCGCTACGAAGTGGAATGATGGCGTTGAACGAGGTTCTAGTAAGCCCAAAACGTTGGTTGTTTCCCATGTTAGCCTCGGCCATCAAATCGGCACGAAGCGTAGCATTAGGATAAAAAAGACGACTCAAGGCAAAGTGCTGGGCGCGAGCGTGGGGAAAAATGAAAATCAAGAAAAAAGGAACGCACAAACGCAGTCTGGTCATAAAAATGTCATTTGGTGGAATTAACGTGTAAAAATGCACGATATTGCAAAAAAACTCAATTTAGAATGTCGAATCAAATGTGGGGAGGGTTGCTCACAACCCGATGGATTGTGAAGAGGGTTGCTTACAACCCGACGAGTAAAAACAGGAAATAGATGTTTCCTATCGTCAGCATGACAATGAACTCTAAACAAAAAACAGGAAACCGAATATAAATGAACCTAACCAATAAAGTTGTTTGGATAACGGGGGCTTCGTCAGGAATTGGTGAAGCATTGGCCCATGAATTTGCCAAAGAAGGTGCCAAATTGGTGCTTTCGGCGCGGCGTATGGAAGAGCTAGAGCGTGTAAAAAAAGAACTATCATTGCCTGAAAACTCCGTGATGACGTTGCCGATTGATATGCTCCGTCCCGAAGAGTTTGCGGCCAAAACCCAAAGTGTTTTGGCATACTTTGGACGAATCGACGTGCTTGTTCCCAATGCGGGCGTTAGTCAGCGTGAAAAGTTTTTGGACATTGCTCCTGCGGATTTTAAGCGATTAATGGATACTAATTTCACCAACCTTGTGCTGCTCACGCGCGAAGTACTGCCGCATTTATTGGTGCAAAAGTCGGGCGGAATACTGGTAACAAGCAGCGTAAGTGGAAAAATTGGGACGTCATTCCGTACGTTTTATAGTGCTTCAAAACACGCCATTCAAGGTTTTTTTGATTCGTTACGGGGCGAAGTATGGCAAGAAGGCGTGCAGGTGACGATTGTGTGTCCTGGCTATATCAAAACCAATATTTCGTACAATGCCATTGGAAAAGATGGAAAACCCTTTGGCAAGATGGACGAAAACCAAGCCAAAGGGATTCCAGCCGATGTATGTGCACGTAAAATGGTCGCAGCCTTCAAAGCAGGAAAGCGGGAGGTGGTAATTGCAGGTTTTATGGAAACCCTTGGCACCTACCTTAAGCGTTTTGCGCCAGCGTTGTTGTGGCAGTTTACCAAAAATTACAGTATCAAATCCGTTGAGCAATAGCTGATTACCAATTCAGCAATGCCGTCACCGCCGCATCGCCCATGGCAGCATTGCTGGGGCGTGGGTGATCGGCGTTGAATACTTCCAACAATTTACGATCTAGCAGTTGCGCATTGCTTTCGTCGATAGTGCCATCCGCTTTGGTTACTTTTGAGACATCTAAACGTAAATGCTTTGCCAAAAAACGATAGGCTGCGGCTCTTTTTGAAGGGCCGTAGTCGTGTTTTTCGGTGGGTAGGTGTACGTTTTCTACCAAATTAGCTTTTCCGTATAAGCTATAAATCTTCTGCAGATGCGGGTATTCCACCTCAGGGTTGTGCTTGGTCCAGTCGGCACCATCCGAAACGATTAGCAAGGGCCGAGGGGCAGCAAGGGCGGCAATTTCTACGTTATTGGTCTGAAAATCCCCTTTTTTATGCACTGGCATACCACTTTCGCAGGTACATCCCCCAAAAAAGTGTGCCGAAACCATGACCACAGGCACGGCTACTTTTACGCGCGGATCGAGAGCGGTTAGCATAAATGTTTGTGTTCCGCCGCCCGATTCACCCGTCACACCTACCCGATTTTTGTCGATGCCAGGTTGGTCAAGCAAAAAGTCCAGCGCCCGAATGCTGTTCAGCGCCTGGAGTTTAAATGCTTTGGGAAGTTTGTGTTGGCATTGTTGGGCATCGCTGTACCCCAGCATGTCAAATGCAAAAACAAGGGCCCCCATGCGGGCTAGGTTAGCACAACGAAACTGCATTGCCTCCAGAAAACGAGCATCGGCGTTTTGGGTATGTCCGTGTGGACAAAGCACCGCCGCAAATGGCCCTTTTTGCTGGAGTGGGCGATACAAATTTCCCGTTACATAATAACCCTCTACGCTCTCAAAAGCCACATTTTCAACGCTGTATCCGTTTAGCTCTCGTCGGCTGTGGACAATAGGTTTAGAGGCTGGGCGGGGCGGAAGGTTTTTGAGTTCCCCCCCTTCCAAAATACGATTACGGATTTGGGTAGCGCGGTTTTCCCATTCTTTTTTGGAAGAAGGAACGTGTTTTTCTAAAAATTCTTTGCCCTGTGCTTCGGTAAAATAAGCGCCCTGACACAATTCTGGGGTTGTTTGAGCAAAGGCTAACTGACAACTCATGCCAACAATGACAAAAGATAAAAGACGGTTCATGGTGATGGGAAGGATTGGTTTTATCCAAAAGCCATCGTTACTTCCAACCTACCGTTGGGATAAGCAGGATGTAACCGCACAACTTCGCCGATAACGATGATGGCAGGGTTAGCCAATTGCTCTTTTTCAACCACTTCTACAATCGTATCAACGGTGCCTAGGCCAAGTTTTTGGTAGGGCGTACTGCCGTTCTGGATAATAGCGACGGGTGTATTGCCGCGTCCTGCCTCCGAAAGTAGGGCGGTAATTTGGGGAAGGTGTTGCATTCCCATCAAAATCACGAGGGTTGCCGTGCTGTGAGCTGCCTTGGCGACGTCGTTGGAGAGGCTGTGATTTTTGGTGGTGCCCGTGAGTACCCAAAAGCTTTCGCTAACTCCTCGGCAGGTAAGCGGAATACCCGCCAAGGCGGGCACCGAAATGCTGCTCGAAATGCCAGGAATGACGGAGGTTTGAATACCAAATTCTTGGGCGAAGGCGATTTCTTCGTAACCCCTGCCAAAAACAAAAGAGTCGCCGCCTTTGAGGCGAACGACATGCCCGTAATTGAGGGCATAGTCAACAATGAGTTGGTTGAGGTCGTTCTGGGCAAATTCGCAGCGACCACGCCTTTTGCCTACATAGACCAACTGCGCGTGAGCAGGGGCATAGGAGAGGAGTTCGGTGGATACCAAAGCGTCGTACAGCACCACGTCTGCTTGTTGTAATGCTTTAATTCCCTTGAGTGTGATGAGCTCGGGGTCGCCAGGGCCAGCCCCTACAAGTGTCAATGTTGGTTTCATAATCAGTCCCTAATTTAACTTATTTACTTACCAAAGAGCCGCCACCCTTTTGGTGTATTTTGCACTTTATGAATACTTTTTTGAAATATTATTTTACCAATGTGAATATTGATAGAATAATAAATTAAAATTAAGTATTTTTTCAAAATTAAGTATTATTTTTAAGTATTCGTAGGAAATAATATTCTATTTTTGCAAAAGCTGGTTTTAAAAACAACCATTAATGCTGTAAAAATTGTAAAAATCAAAATATTTGGTTTTTGTTCTAAGTAACACAGGATTCAACTTTTATAAGAATTACTCATTAAAAATTGAAGTACATATAGAGGATTAAATTAGGGATTGTAAAAACAATTTTCTCCATGACACAACCGCTAAAGGTAGTGGTAGTAGGCAACGGAATGGTAGGCTATAAGTTCTGCGAAAAGTTGCTGACAAAAGTAGGTGGCGGCCTATTTTCTATCACGGTAATTGGTGAAGAACCTCGTCCAGCGTACGATCGGGTTCATCTCTCCGCGTATTTTTCGGGCACTTCAGTTGAAGAACTGACGATGGCACCCGCAAGCTGGTATGCCGACAACGGCATTCGGCTCCTTACTGGAGAGTGTGTGGTCAAGATTGACCCCGCAGCTCACTATGTTCAGACCCATACAGGGCTACAAATTCCTTACGACAAGCTGGTGTTGGCTACGGGCTCAGGGGCTTTTGTCCCTGCTGTGCCAGGCGTAGAAAAAGAAGGGGTGTTTGTGTATCGAACCATCGAAGACCTCGACGCCATCATTGGTTATTCCAAGGGTGCAACGCGTGCGGCGGTGATTGGGGGAGGACTTTTGGGGCTAGAAGCCGCCAAAGCAACCCTCGATTTGGGCTTAGAGACCCATGTGGTGGAGTTTGCGCCGCGACTTATGCCACGGCAATTGGACGCGGCGGGAGCTGGTATGCTCAAACGAAAAATGGAAGCCTTGGGGATTCAAATTCACCTCAATAAAAACACATCACAGTTTGATGGAGGGGAGGCAGTTGCTGGGCTTTCGTTTGCGGATGGAACATCCTTGGAGGTGGATATGGTCGTGATTTCGGCAGGGATACGCCCCCGCGACGAGTTGGCAAAACAAGCAGGCTTGGCAGTTGGCCCACGCGGAGGGATTATAGTCAACGACGAACTACAAACTTCCGATACCGATATTTATGCCATTGGCGAATGTGCTTTACATAAAGGTATGATTTATGGGCTTGTGGCTCCTGGTTATGAAATGGCTGAGGTAGTTGCCAAAAACCTGACAAGCCTCTCTTCCAATGGGGAGATTGTCCCCTCTTTGGGAGAGAGGGGGCTGTTTAAAGCGTTTGATATGTCCACAAAACTGAAACTCATCGGTGTCGATGTGGCAAGTTTTGGCGAGCCTTTCTGTGAACAAACACCCCACAATACGATTGTAGTAGAAGACAAACTGAAAGGTATTTACAAACGCCTCAATGTCTCAACTGATGGAAAATATCTGCTAGGTGGAATCTTGGTGGGAGAGGCCGAAAACTACAATATGCTTCTCCAAACGGTCAAAAATCGTTTGGTATTACCGCCTAATCCCGAAGACTTGGTGCTGCCTGCACGCAAAGGTGATGGTGCTTCAGCGGGAACAGGCATTGCCGACTTACCAGACGAGGCCAGTATTTGTTCGTGCGAAAACATTACCAAAGGCACGATTTGTCAGGTCATTGAAGAACACAACTTGCCCGATGTAGCAGCCATCAAAAAGTGTACAAAAGCAGGAACAGGTTGCGGTGGTTGTGTGCCTATGCTATCTGATTTGTTGACCGAAACCCTCAAAAAGCAAGGTAAAGTAGTAAAAAAAGTGCTTTGCGAGCATTTTGATTATTCGCGCCAAGAAATGTATCACTTGATTCAAACGTCGGGGACACGTACCTACGATGAAGTGGTAGCGAAGTTTGGAAAAGGGTGTGGCTGTGAGGTTTGTAAGCCAGCTGTTGCTTCGATGTTGGCCAGTATTTATAACGATGTGATTGCCAAACAGGCGGTAATTCAAGACACGAACGACCGTTTTATGGCCAATATTCAGCGGGGAGGGACGTACTCGGTCGTGCCCCGCGTACCAGGTGGAGAAATTACCCCCGAACAACTTATTGCGCTCGGAACGGTTGCTAAAAAGTATGATTTATATTGTAAAATTACTGGTGGACAGCGGGTTGACTTATTCGGAGCGCGGGTTGAGCAACTGCCTTTTATTTGGGAAGAGTTGCTCGAAGTAGGCTTTGAAAGTGGTCATGCTTACGGAAAATCATTGCGTACGGTCAAAAGCTGTGTAGGAAGTACGTGGTGCCGATTTGGGGTACAAGATTCGGTCGGATTTGCGATTCGGGTAGAGAACCGCTACAAAGGGATTCGGTCGCCGCACAAACTCAAAAGTGCTGTTTCGGGCTGTACGCGTGAGTGTGCCGAAGCCCAAAGCAAAGATTTTGGCATCATCGCAACCGAAAAAGGGTGGAATCTGTACGTATGCGGAAACGGTGGAATCAAGCCTCAACACGCGCTGTTGCTGGCCAGCGACCTCGACGATGAAACTTGTCTGAAGTACATCGACCGTTTCTTGATGTTTTACATCAAAACCGCAGAACCACTCCAACGCACCGCTACATGGTTCAATAAATTAGAAGGGGAAATGGAGTACCTCCGCGACGTGATTATCAATGATAGTTTAGGGATTGCGGCTGAACTGGAGCACGAGCTGCAATACTTGGTCGATACGTACCACGATGAGTGGCGAGTGGCAGTAGAAACGCCTGAAATCAGGGCACGTTTTTCCCATTTTGTCAATGTAAAAGAGCCAGATCCGACGTTGGAGTTTGTGCAGATGCGCGGACAAAAACGCCCCGCTGATTGGTAACCTGTCCAAGTTTCACCCTAAAACTGAATTAAAAATGAATAATCAACCTACTACTTGGTTCAAAGCAGCACCCGTTTCTGCTTTTCCCGAAAATGGTGGTGCTTGTGTTAAATACAACGACAAACAAATTGCGGTGTTTCATTTCAAACAACTCGATAAATGGTATGCAACCGACAATGAATGCCCCCACAAACATCAAATGGCCTTGAGCCGTGGGATGATTGGCGACCAGCAGGGGCATCCGAAAGTGGCTTGCCCTTTTCATAAAAAAACGTTTTCCCTTGAGACAGGACTGAATTTACAAGGCGAAGATTATTGCATCAATGTCTATCCCGTCAAAATAGAAGATGGGTTTGTGTTTATCGGAATTTAACATTCCAACTTATGCCATTACGCGTACCTAAACGTTTTACTCGGCTGTATATCATGGCCTTATCGTTGGTTGCATTTCTGACGATACTCGGACAATTATTGGTTCAAAATTCCTTGGAGGGGTCGTTGCACGACTCCTGGCTGGTGAATTATGCGGGCCGTCAACGCTTTCAAAGTCAGTTGATTGCCAAAAGTGTCCTCTTACTTACCCAGCGACCAGACTTGGCCGATAAAGCAACGCACGTAACAGAGTTAAAAAAGGTATTACGCGATTGGGAAGATCACCACGACCAATTAAAAACGGGAAATCTTCGGGATATTAAGGCGACATCGGTAAACAGCGATACCGTACGGGCGATGTTTGAAGACATTGATGCGCATTTTCAGGCAATTGCGCGCAGTACCCATGCGGTCATTGGCTGGCTCGAACAGCCCGTCCGCACTGGCAATGTGGATGTTTACCTAAAAAATATCTTTGCGCATGAACTTGTGTTTTTGCGTAAAATGGACCGCATCGTATTTCAATACGACCAAGAAGCCAAAGCCAAAGTTACAACGCTTCGACGCATTGAACTTTGGCTGATGGCTTTTACGCTTTGTGTTTTGTTAGTAGAGGGATTATTTATTTTTCGACCCGCAGTGGCGAAACTCTCCGAAACGCTTCATCAGCTCATAGAAGCGCGCGAAAAAACGCATCAGGCCAACCAAGAACTTCAAAAAGCCTATCAGGAATTGCGGGCTACGCAGGCAAAATTGCTAGAAGCAACGCAGCATCGGCATCGCCAAGAACTGAAAGAACAGAAAATTCATACATCAGCGCTGCTTCAAGGGCAGGAAGAGGAGCGTCGCCGTCTTTCCAAAGAACTTCACGACGGGGTAGGGCAGATGTTGACTGGGCTGAAATTGATGGCCGAAAGTTTTTCAAACGGAGCGGACTGGTCGGAAAAAGACCGCCAACAAGCCATAAATCTTCGACAATTGGTAGGGCAAACAATCCAAGAAGTACGAGGAATTTCCAACAACCTGATGCCTACCGTTCTGAATGATTTTGGAGTGAAGTTGGCCCTAAAACAGCTCGTGGATTCTACTGTCAGAAATACAGGAGCGCCGCTGGTTTTTGAGTCAAACCTTAACGACGAACGTTTTGATCCACGGATTGAAATAGGGCTCTACCGAATTGCCCAAGAGGCGATTCACAATGCCGTCAAACACTCGCAAGCCACCAGTATTGCCGTTCGTATTTTTCGTCAAGAAAAAGACATTGTACTCAAAATCAAGGACAACGGCAAAGGGTTTCGAATCAATAAGAAAATGCAGGCAACGCTCGTACCTACCCATGGCTTGACCAACCTCCAAGAACGTACCCGTTTGTTGGATGGAAAAATCAAAATTCACTCGACGGTAGGCCAAGGCACTGAAATAATTGTAAATATTCCTCAACATAACTAACAACATGAAGAAAATCCAAGTAGTACTCGTCGATGACCACACAATAGTCCGAAATGGGCTGCGGTCGATTTTAGAAAGTACCGACGAAATCGAAGTCATTGGTGAAGCCGCCAATGGCGAAGAAGCCCTCGAAAAAATTGCCTACTTAAAACCCCAAGTTATGCTCATTGATATTTCGATGCCAGGTATGTCGGGTATTGAGCTGGTAGGTAAAGTAGTGAAGCAAAGCACTGCCATCCGACCTGTTATTTTATCAATGCACAACGATGATGCCTACATTCTCAAATCTGTGGAGGCGGGGGCTTACGGGTATTTGCTCAAAGATGCCACGCGTGATGAAATTTTGGCAGCGCTTCATACGGTCAAAAATGGCGAAAAGTACTTTAACCCTTCGGTGGCGGCGGTGATTGTGAATGGGTATTTGTCGCAGGTTCAAAAAGTCGAAAAAGCGTCGGAATCACGAAAAACATTACTTTCCAAAAAAGAAAAAGAAGTGCTAAAATTGCTGGTTGAAGGCATGAGTAGCCGTCAAATTGCTGACACTCTTGATCTTAGTGTGCGTACGGTTGACAACCACCGTGCCAACATGATGCGTCGCCTTCAAGTACATAATGCGGCCGAATTGGTAAAATTAGCCTTAGAAGAAAAGTTACTGTAAATTTGTAAAGCACAGCTAGTCGTCAAACCATCCTCCTAGCTGTGCTTTACTTTTATGGAAATCATTGGGTACGCAGGAGCGCTTGTGATGGGGCTTTGCTTGGGACTTATTGGTAGCGGTGGAGCTATTCTCACTGTACCCATTTTAGTATATTTGTTTGACGTTGAGCCACTTCTTGCCACCACTTATTCACTTTTTATTGTAGGGTTAACGAGCTTGGTCGGCGCGACCGTCCGAGCGGGTGCGGGGCATATCCATTGGCCACTGACGTTGACTTTTGGCATTCCTTCGGTGGTGAGCGTATTTTTGACGCGCACTTATCTATTACCACTTATTCCTAACCCAATATTTCAAACGGGCGCTTTTATCCTCTCTCGTTCGAGTTTTTTACTGGCACTGTTTGCGGTGTTGATGGTCTTTTCATCATTTTCGATGATAAAAAATCCGCCAAACCAATTTTTAAGCAGCAGAAAAAACTCAGTGGGAGGATATGGGCACCTCCTAAATATGTTACTCAAGGGTTTTTTAGTGGGCGGAATCACGGGATTGTTGGGAGCAGGAGGAGGTTTTTTGATAATTCCAGCGCTGGTGCTGATTGCTCGCCTTCCGATGCAACAGGCGGTAGGAACATCCTTGGTCATCATAGCAACCAACTCCCTGACGGGTTTTTGGCGCGATTACGAATTTCACTCGCTCATCAATTGGCCATTTCTTGTGCATTTTTCTACCCTTGCAGTCATCGGGATTTTACTAGGGAGCTCGCTGGCTCGTAAAATCAGTGGCGATAAATTAAAACCAATTTTTGGTTATTTTGTGCTCGTGATGGGCTTTTACATTTTATTCAAAGAACTGTTCTTATCTTAACTTTTTTCAACATGAAAACGCTGCTTGCAACCTTTACGTTTGTTGTTGCTTTTTTGGCTGGTACCTCTTTGCGTGCGCAAGAAAACTTAGCCCCTAGAGACTTTATTCAAAAACTCAAAACCACGCCCAATGCCCAGTTATTGGACGTTCGTACCCCCAACGAATGGAATGCGGGGAAAATAGCGTCGTCGAAATGTATTAATTACAACGACCCAGCATTCAAAGAGCAAGTCCAAAAGCTTGATAAAACCAAGCCCGTTTTTGTGTATTGCGCGGTGGGAGGGCGTAGTACGAAGGCATCGCAAATTTTAAAAGAGTCAGGCTTTAAATTAATCTACAATTTGCAGGGCGGTGGCTACGCTGACTTAGCCAAGGAAGGGATAAAATAGTGATTTGTCTAAATATTTGCCAAAAAACTTGGCGTATATTCTTGGTCTTCAGAAGATAATCTTCTATTTTTGCACTCCCATTTTTGGGATGGTATAACCATTTTTGAAAAAAACAGTATAAAATGCCAACTATTTCACAGTTAGTACGCAAAGGACGCGAACAAATGACGTGGAAATCTAAGTCACCAGCCTTAGATTCTTGCCCACAACGTCGCGGTGTATGTACGCGTGTATACACCACGACCCCGAAGAAGCCAAACTCGGCTTTGCGCAAAGTTGCGCGTGTACGTTTGTCAAACATGAAGGAAGTCAACGCTTATATTCCAGGCGAAGGACACAACCTCCAAGAGCACTCAATCGTATTGGTGCGTGGTGGTCGTGTGAAAGACCTTCCAGGGGTACGTTACCACATCGTTCGTGGTGCGCTTGATACCGCAGGTGTAAACGGTCGTAAACAAAGCCGCTCACTTTATGGTGCTAAACGTCCGAAACCAGGACAAGCAGCTCCAGTAGGAAAAGGTGGGAAACCAGCACCAGGTAAGAAGAAGTAATTAAAACGCGTTAGCGTTCGTCCTTTTGTTTGCATAGTACATTACAGCATAAAAGGGTAGTAATCCCGAAGCTAGTTCGGGATGAATCAGTTGAAAAACGAAACCTACATTGATTAACAACTCAGTACAATGAGAAAAGCAAAACCTAAAAAAAGATACCTATTGCCTGACCCTAAGTACAGGGACGTAATGGTAACCAAGTTTGTGAACAACTTGATGTTGGAAGGTAAAAAAAGTACAGCGTACGAAATTTTCTACGGTGCATTGGAAATTGCTGAAAAACGTCTTAACGAAAGTGGCCTTGAAATCTGGCGTCGTGCGTTGAACAACGTAATGCCTGCTGTAGAGGTAAAAAGCCGCCGTGTAGGTGGTGCCAACTTCCAAGTTCCAACTGAAGTTCGTCCAGATCGTAAAGTTGCTTTGGGTATGAAGTGGATGATTAAGTACGCTCGTTTGCGCGGTGAAAAAACCATGCGTGACCGTTTGGCGGCTGAAATCGTTGCGGCATCAAAAGGTGAAGGTGCTTCTGTGAAGAAGAAAGACGATACGCACCGTATGGCAGAAGCCAACAAAGCGTTCTCGCACTTCCGTTTCTAGTAAACTGAAGCGCCTGACTAGGCAAAATATAAAAGCCGACTCTCTTGAGGGTCGGCTTTCTTTTTGTTCGTCCTTTCTAGGCGGTTATTTCTTAAATAAAGAATCGACAAATTGAGCACGGTCAAACACTTGGAGATCGTCCATGCGTTCGCCTACGCCAATGTATTTGACAGGAATTTTAAACTCGTCCGAAATACCAATCACAACGCCGCCTTTGGCCGTGCCGTCGAGCTTCGTAATCGCCAGTGAAGTAACTTCGGTGGCTTTGGTAAATTCACGTGCCTGAATCACTGCGTTTTGGCCTGTGCTTCCATCTAACACCAACAAAACTTCATGCGGAGCTTCGGGCAATACTTTTTGCATCACACGCTTAATTTTCGTTAGCTCGTTCATCAAGTTTACTTTGGTGTGTAAGCGTCCAGCAGTATCTACAATCACTACATCAGCTCCCATTTCTACGCCTTTCTTGACAGCGTCGTGCGCCACGGCAGCGGGGTCTGTATTCATGCCGTGATCGATAACGGGCACGCCAGCGCGCTGCCCCCAGGTTTTGAGCTGATCTACAGCAGCAGCGCGGAAAGTATCACCTGCGCCCAAGACTACCTTTTTGCCGCGTTTGTTGAACTGGTGCGCCAGTTTTCCAATGGTTGTTGTTTTGCCAGCACCATTTACCCCCACAACCATGATGACATAAGGTTTTGGTAGGTTGTCGGTTTCAAAACTGTCTTTAATATCAAGTGATTGATTCTCGGTAAGCAAGGCGGCAATCTCGTCACGAAGGATACGGTCGAGTTCGCCAGTGCTTGTATATTTGTCTTTTGAGACGCGTGCTTCAATGCGTTCAATGACTTTGACAGTAGTGCCAACGCCCACGTCTGAGCTAATTAGAATCTCCTCTAACTCATCTAAGACTTCCTCATCGACGGTTGATTTACCGACGAGTGCGCGGCTCAATTTCCCAAAGAAGCTTTCTTTTGATTTTTCGAGCCCTTTATCGAGCGTCTCTTTTTTTTCTTTCGAGAAAAAATCAAATAAACCCATGTTATCGTTTGTATAAATTCTGCCACAAATGTACAACAAAAAAAGTCCCTCATGGGGACTTTCTTAGAATATCGTTACGGTAACAGAGATTGCGAATTAGTTTTTCAACGCAGCCTGTACCTCATCGGTAGGAACGATAACCTCTTTAAAAGTGTAAGCACCAGTCTTTGGAGATTTCACAGCTTGAATCACCTTAGCGTAAGTCTTACCACCTTCTTTTTTCAGGGTTGCAACTACTTTCTTTGCCATTGTAAGTATCAGTTAAGATTGTTAAAAGTTAGTGTTCAATCGTTTAACAGTACCAATTAACTAGTTAACGATCAACAAATAACAAATTATTTAATTTCTTTGTGAACCGTTACTTTCTTCAAGTATGGATTGTATTTCTTCATTTCCATACGGGCAGGTGTGTTTTTACGGTTCTTTGTCGTGATGTAACGCGACATGCCAGGAACGCCTGATTCCTTTTGAACCGTACATTCCAAAATTACTTGTATTCTGTTACCTTTCTTTGCCATTGCTTTTCAAAAATTTCAAAACGGAGCGCAAAGTTACAGATAGTCAAGCATAAGACAAAACATTTTCTTAAAATTTCAGGAAAAATATTTGCTTAACTTTGCAGCAGAGACATCTTTACCTTCATGCGATTTACGCCACGAATCATAGCTTTCTTACTTGCTCTGGCCATTTCGGCCATTACTGTCACCTTTCTTTCGTTTGTGAGTGGTACCAACGGAAGTATGTTTTTTGTGGCAGGGCTTGCCAGTTTTTCGGCTGCTTTTTTTCTAATAATGTATGCCATTGAGATTTTGGTGTACCGTGAAGTAACCAAAATGCACCAAACCATTCAACGTCTGAAACTCAAGGACTTTAGCTTTCCAAGAAAGTCGATTGTGAGCGATGCCAATCCGTTGAAAAAACTCAATCAAGAGATTTTTGTCTATGTGGCTCGGAAGCAGCAAGAAATCGACGAACTAAAAAAGTTAGAAATATTTCGTCGGGAGTTTCTAGCGGATGTTTCGCATGAATTGAAAACCCCCATTTTTGCGGCACAAGGGTTTATTCATACCCTGTTGGATGGTGCGATGGACGATGTAAAAGTGCGGGATAAGTTTTTGCAAAAAGCTGCCAAAAGCTTGGATGGGCTCGATGCACTCGTCAAAGATTTAGTGGCACTGTCGCAGATGGAAACGGGGGAAATCCGAATGCACAAGGAAATGGTGGACTTGCGTTTGTTGACCTTGGAAGTCTGTGAACAGCTTGAACACAAAGCAAACTTGCGCAAAACCCTCCTAAAAATTAAACCCGACCAACTGGCACACGTCTGGGTAAAAGCCGACGCCTATCGAATCACGCAAGTGATGACAAACCTCATCGAAAACGCCATTAAATACGGAAATGACAACGGAAAAGTCGTTGTTCATTTTGAGGAAGAGAAAAAACATTTTGTAATATCCGTACGTGACAATGGCCCTGGGATTCCGTCGGAACACTTACCGCGCTTGTTTGAACGGTTTTATCGGGTGGACAAAAGCCGCTCGCGGGAAAAAGGAGGGACGGGGCTGGGGCTGGCCATTGTAAAGCATATCCTGAGTGCGCATGGGTCCAAGATTTCGGTGGCGAGCAAAGTAGAGAAAGGAACAACGTTTAGTTTTAAACTTGAGAAAGCGGACTAACTGACTTATTTTACGGATTAGGCGAATTGAACTTTTTTGACTTATTTTACGCCTTTAAAAGAGAAAAATAGAAATTTTCTAATATACATAACACTTCAAAAGACGATTCTTGTATGAACATTGCACTTGTCACTGGTTCGGCTGGATTGATTGGAAGCGAGTCGGTCGCTTTTTTTGCTGATAAATTTGACCTCGTGATTGGGGTAGATAATAATTTACGTCAATATTTCTTTGGGCAAGACGGAAACACGGAATGGAACCGCAACCGTTTGCAAGATGCATACACTAACTATAAGCATTATAGCGCTGATATTCGTGAAGTGAGTCAGTTGGAGCCTATTTTTAAGGAATATGGTACCGACATTAAGCTGATCGTTCATGCAGCGGCCCAACCAAGCCACGACTGGGCGGCGCGTGAACCTTTTACTGACTTTGGGGTAAACGCAGTTGGTACACTCAATATGCTTGAAATGACCCGCCAAAACTGTCCAGAGGCGGTATTTATCTTTACTTCTACCAACAAAGTGTATGGAGATAACCCGAATTACTTGCCATTGGTAGAATTAGAAAGCCGTTGGGAAATTTCGGAAGACCACGCTTATTTCAAAAATGGTATCGACGAGCACCACAGCCTTGACCATACCAAACACTCTATCTTTGGGGCATCGAAAGTGGCTGCCGACATTATGTGCCAAGAATATGGCCGTTATTTTGGCATGAAAGTAGGTGTGTTCCGTGGTGGATGTTTGACAGGCCCTAACCACTCAGGTGCGCAGTTGCACGGCTTTTTGGCGTACTTGATGAAGTGTACCATTACGGGAAATCCTTATACTATCTTCGGTTACAAAGGAAAGCAAGTACGTGACAACATTCACAGTTATGACTTGGTAAATATGTTTTGGCATTTCTACCAAAACCCGCGCCCAGGAGAAGCCTACAACGCGGGCGGTGGCCGTTATGCCAACTGCTCAATGTTGGAAGCAATTGCCATTTGCGAGAAAATTGCGGGTAAAAAATTGACTTATCATTACTCAGAAACCAACCGTATCGGTGACCACATTTGGTACGTAAGTGACTTGACGAAATTCAAGAGTCACTACCCAGATTGGAACTGGACATACAACCTCGAACAAACACTTGTTCAAATCCACGACGGTATCGCCGCTCGTTTGGCGATGACTGTGTAGAACTGTTATCTGTTAAACTGATAACAAATTCAATGACTTCAAAATACGTCATACTCATACCGCAATACAACGATTGGGAGGCGTTAAACCTGCTTATCGAACGCATTAATCAAGACGTAGTGGCCGAATTGTTGGCCGCTACGTCTTTGGTTATTGTAGATGATTGTTCTAGTCAAGATTTAGAACATTTGGTAGCGTTTCGGGGGCAACAGGTGCAAATTGTTCGCTTGTATCGCAATTTGGGACATCAACGAGCCATTGCGATTGGGCTGTCTTACATTGCCAAAGAGGTGTCTTGCGAAAAAGTGATTGTGATGGATGCCGATGGCGAAGACGCTCCCAAGGACATCAATGCCTTGGTGGCTGCTTCGGAGCAATCGCCTGACCGTATCGTTTTTGCTCAGCGCACCAAACGGCAAGAAAGCTTTACTTTTCGTTTCTTTTACGGTATTTACAAGTTTATCTTTCGTCAGTTGACGGGCAAAGTGATTACGTTTGGAAACTTCTCCTTGATTCCTCAACGACGTTTGCAAAACCTCGTGCGCGTTTCCGAAATATGGAACAACTTTCCTGGGGGAATTATTAGATCACGGATTCCGTACATAGCAGTACCCACTGAACGTGGAAAACGTTTGGCGGGCGAAAGTAAGATGAACTTTGTGTCGCTGGTATTGCACGGACTAAGTACGATTTCGGTGCTGATTGACGTAACGGCGGTTCGTATTTTAATCTTTTCGATTGGGATGTCACTGGCTGCGTTGTTGGTGATTTGTATCGTATTGTTTTTGAAATGGATGAACGATGCCTCGCCAGGATGGGCATCTACGCTTAGTTCGGCCTTGTTGATTGTGGTACTTCAGTCGTTTTTGATTTCGCTTTTTCTTGTTTTTATGGTGCTTCAATACCGTACCCAACAGCAGTTTATTCCCGTGCTTCAGTACCGCGATTTTATTGAGAAAGTAGAAGACATAAGTTAAAATCAGTGTTCATCAGCGAATAACCAATAAGCAATTGTGTTGAGTTTCGACGATTTTCCAATAGTGTATTTTGCCCTTGGCTATCTTCTTGCGGGAGCGATAGTAGTGCTGACATTGTTGAAAAATAAGAACTTTCAAGAAATTCTTTTTCTGGGTTTGTCGGCGGCTTTGTTGTTATTCATGCGGTTGCCCGTGGTGATTTTCAACCAAGAAATAAACCCCGATGAAAGCCAAATGCTGACACATGCCATTACGCTCAAGCAGTATCCTATTTATTGGCAGTCGGTGGATGGAACTACGATTGGCCCGCTCGATAATTATGCGCTCCTGTTGCCATCGTTTTTTGGGCGAGTGATAGATTATACCTCGGGGCGCTTGGTGGGCTTGATTTGTGTGCTGGGAAGCTTGTGGTTTTTCTACCGCAGTGTGAAAAATTGGTGGGGAGAAAACACTGCTCGCGTTGCGCTACTGCCGCCATTGTTTTTGCTTGCTTTTACACAAGAACCTGACTATGTGCATTATTCGAGCGAACAACTCCCCGTTTTGATACTAAATATAGGGCTTTGGTTATTGTCCAAAAATTGGAACCCTTCGCCCAAAATAGCCCCTTGGTTTTTGCTTGGGCTGGTCTTATGCATGAGCCCTTTTGCGAAAATTCAAGTAGTACCTCAAGCTGCGGTGATTGGGCTATTTGCGATAATACAGGGGTGGAATACGGAGAAACGGATGCCCAAACTCAGTGCCTTGGTGCTTGGGGCAGTAACATTCCCTATATTGACTTTGGTTTGGGCGTGGACGTACGATGTGCTCGACGATTTTTGGAATTTTTACGTTCTTGGAAACCTCATTTATGCAGGTGGTAG
This sequence comes from Runella sp. R0.1_18, assembly GCF_057652155.1. Classification (NCBI taxonomy): domain Bacteria; kingdom Pseudomonadati; phylum Bacteroidota; class Cytophagia; order Cytophagales; family Spirosomataceae; genus Runella; species Runella sp. R0.1_18. The sequence continues at coordinate 633,398 of NZ_JBYFCK010000001.1, read as the reverse complement.
TTCGTTGATAGATTCAATTCTTCGTTTACCACACTTTTTTGCCAAGAGCCCCAGTTTTATGGCGTTTTTGCTAACTACCTTGCCGTTGGTATTGCTGGCTTTTAGAGGAGGAAAAAATAAAACAACAATGTTCTATTTTGCCGTGCTTTGGCTGCTGACAGCGCTATATGCCGCCACTAAGTCAGGAAATGATTTTGTACATTACCTCAACCTGTGTATCTATCCATTTGGATTGATGGCGGCGTTGGGTATCAATACCTTGGTGACCCAATTCAAAACAATGGCTGCGCTGGCGATATTGATTGGAGGGGTGTGGGTCGGCTGGTTTGGGTATAAAGTACTAAAACGTGAGCCGCTCAATGCCTATCTTTCAACCGCTGACCATCGCGTACCCGTAAGTCAAGTGTCAAAATTGATACAACAATATGCTACTCCCAACGACCGTTTGGTGATTTGGGGCTGGATGTGTAGGTATCATGTGGAAACCCAAATGCCTCAGGGGACGGCCGAAAACCACTCCGAGCGCTGTATTTATCCGCATCCGATGCGTGAGATTTATTATAAACGCTATCTGGCTGATTTAAAACAAAATACCCCCAAAGTGTTTGTAGATGCCGTAGGCCCAAATAGTTTGTGGCTCTACGACCGCGCAACGCAAGCCCATGAGGCTTTTCCTGAACTAAAAGCCTTGATTGTAGCGCACTATAGACTGGTGGGAGAAGTAGAAAATACCCGTGTTTTTGTACGAACCGAATAATAAATCTATGCTTTGGTATAGAAACCAACTTTGCCAAACTATAAAAGTTGCGTTAATTTTGACCCAGTCGATGACTCTTTAAGAATCTTACATAGAATGACACATACTCAATTCCTTGCTTCATTGGTTTGCCCTAAAACGGGGCAGCCGTTACAAGTTGCCGAAGATGGCCAATCGCTCACTGCTCCCGATGGCACAGTTTATCCTGTATTGGATTCAAATATCATTGATATGGTGCATCCTCGTGAGTTGTTTGAAGATGACGCCCGCGAGCAGTACCTCTACGACCAAGCCTACCAGCGGTATGACCGTGGCGTTTCGTGGGTATTTGAAACGTTGAACCATTCAGACGAAGCAGCCACTCGTCAATTTATGATTGGATTGATGAACTTGCAAGCTGGTCAAACCGTCCTTGAAGTAGGAGCAGGAACGGGGAAAGATTCGGCCTTGATTATTGAGCAAATCAGTCCTGGGGGAACGGCCGTATTGTCGGATCTTTCACCCAACATGTTGCGTTTAGCGACCAAAAAATTGCAAGCTAGTGAGGTAAATATTCATTTCTTTTTAGGAAATGGGTCGTACTTGCCTTTTGCAGACGGGACGTTTGACTCGGTATTTCACTTTGGAGGAATCAATACATTTTCGGAGCGTAAAAAAGCATTTGCTGAACTAACCCGCGTGGTGAAAGTAGGAGGAAAAGTCGTGATTGGAGACGAAAGCATGGCACCGTGGCTTCGCAATGAACCCACCTACCAAACGCTTTGGAAAGCCAACCCACTGTTCCGTGCCGAGGTACCCATCGCTGACCTCCCTGCTAACGTTGAGAACTTTAAATTACACTATATATTCGGTAATTGCTTTTACGTGATGGAATACACCGTGGCAGCAAAAGCCCCTGAAATAGACATTGATTTGCCAATTCCTGGCAAAGATTTTGTGGATAATTGGCGTTTGAGAGCAGAAAAAGCTTAGTAGTATGCGTCTGACTATCGTCTGACGCGCACTAGATTTTGCGTCAGACGATAGTCAGACGCAAAAAATTGTATCGAACAAAGGGCTGCTTTAATCGTGCTAAGGGTTGCTCACAACCCGAATTTAGCAGGTTGTGAGCAACCTGTTACACTAACAGTATCAAAATACAAAGCAGAAAACGGGTAAAACCTGTAAACAGCAAACTGAAATGGCTTGGCAAAAAAAAGGAGTAATTTATAAACCAGATGGGTCGTTGGCGCACAGTCGTTCGCACGCACAGGTGCCTTATGCGTACAAACACCCTGATTTTTTACGTATTTATTTCTCGTCACGCGATGACAAAGGACAATCGCGCCCTACGTTTATCGACGTGGACTACGACGACCCTAAAAAGATTTTATACATCCACGATAAACCTGTATTGGAACTTGGCGGCCCAGGCGAATACGACGAAACAGGCGCCATGCCTGCGTGGTTTGTGGATATGCCTAACGGGGATATCTGGTTGTACTATACAGGCTGGAACCGCACGCACAACTCATATCGCCTTTCGATGGGGCTTTCGGTAAGCCATGATGGAGGGTTGTCATTTAAAAAAATGTTTACGGGACCTATCATGGATCGTAGCATTCAGAACCCACTATGGGCTGCGCAACCTTCGGTAATGCGTGAAGATGACGGAACATGGCGTATGTGGTACATTTCGGGGCATAAATGTGAGTATATTCACGGCTACCCTGAACCTTATTATCGTTGTCAGTCGGCCACTTCAACGGACGGAATTTACTGGACAATCAGCGATGTGCCTACGTTAGATTTTGACGATTTCTTACATGCCGTTGGTCGTCCGAGTGTATTTAAAGAAGACGGGGTTTATAAGATGTACTATTCGTACCGCCACACGCGCGACTACCGTACCGACCGTAATCAAAGCTACCGACTTGGGTATGCCGAATCGCTCGACGGAGTGCATTGGGAGCGTAAAGACCATTTGGTGGGCATTAATAAATCAGAGACGCCAGGGGATTTTGATTACAACATGATTGACTACGCCTATTGTTATGAACACAAGGGCAAAAAGTATTTGTTGTACAACGGCAACGGTTTTGGAGCGGCTGGTTTTGGATACGCCGTTTGGGAAGACTAAAAGTTGGAACGTTTGTCGTAACTTTACTTTTGATTTTTGACCAAGGTCATTCTTTCAAAAGGCCGTGATTCGTAACATTGGGGGTTGTTAAACCAAACAAATCAGTACCATGTCAACATTAGCAGAGCAATTTCGTCAAGATGGGTTTTTACTCATTCGTAACTTCTTAGATAAAAGTGTGGTGGAAAACATCTACCGCGAAGCGCGTGAAATATTTGCCGTTCAGATAAAGCATGTTACAGGCCGTACGGTTGATATCGACGACCGCGACGCCTTCGAAAATGCCATGTTTGAGTTTTTTCAAAAAGACTTTACAGCGTTTCGAAATACAGGCGTCACGGTGCAACATAGCTTGTCGCTGCACCAGTTTGCCGTGAGCGAAAAAATTGTCAACCTCTTAAAAGAAGTGGGCATTGAACAACCTGTGATAGGAGCGCGTCCTGCAATGCAATTTAATAGCCGTTTTTTGTCAAAAGATGGTAGTAAGCACTGGAAACTCGATGCCCACCAAGACTGGCGCACAGGTCAAGGCTCACTTGACAGCACGGTGATTTGGTTTCCGATGGTGGATGCGGGCGCTGATTTGGGTGCGTTGCAAGTGATTCCGCGTAGCCACACGTGGGGATTGTTGGAGTCGAGTACGTCGGGATATCAAGGAGGAATTACTGCCCAACTGAACGACGAAGATTTTGTCCAAACCGAATTCCAAGTAGGAGATTTGTTGATTTTCTCAGCTTTTTTGGTGCACCAATCGGGTAATAATATTACCAATAACATTCGTTGGTCGGTGCAGCTTCGTTACAACAACTTGGCTGAAGCCACTTTTATCGAAAGAGGTTATCCAATGGCCTATATATACAAACCAGAGGCTGAATTGGTGACACCCAATTTTCCAACTGTAGAACAACTTGAAGCTGTTTTTGCTTCACCAACACCTGCCGTATGATTAAAGTAAGCGTCACGATTCTTACGTACAACCAGAAAGAATTTATTGGCAAAGCCATAGAAAGTGCGTTGTCTCAGAAAACAAATTTCGATGTTGAAATATTGGTAGGAGACGATTGCTCGACGGACGGTGCGCAAGAAACTATTTTAGCTTACCAAAAAAAATATCCTGATAAAGTAAAGGCCGTTTTGCATTCCAAAAACTTGGGACAAAATGGCCTTTTCAATACCATTGAGACCCTCAAGCTGGCCAAAGGGACATACATTGCTCCGATGGACGGGGACGATTATTGGACCGACGACCAGAAACTTCAGCGACAAGTCGATTTCATGGAAGCACATCCTGATTTTTCGGCTTGTTTTCATAATGCACTCATTACCTACGAAGACGGTACGCCCTCGCACGAACTAAATTCGCCCGACCAGAAAAAAGTCGTTACAGCGGCAGATTTGGTGGGAGAAGATGAAATTTGGTTCATGGCTACGTCGGCGGTGATGTTTAAAAATGGCATTATGCACTACCCCGACTGGTTTTTGAAATCGTCGAGTGGAGATATTCCGCGTTACGTGATTTTGGCCAAATACGGCCCCATTGGGTACGTGCCAGGGGTAATGTCGGTGTATCGAAAAAATAGGGGAGGGGCAAGTTTTAAAGACCACTACCGCGATGCGCGCTTTTTGTATAATCGAATTGCGATGTACGAAGGCATTGATAAAGAATTAGATTATCTCCACCATTCGCTGCTGCGGCTTAACATCGCGCGTTATTACCGAATGCTTCTCGATGCCCGACAGTACCAAAAGAGTTATTTTCGTCGGGCGGCACTGGCGTTGAAATACCTCAAATTGGGAAAGCCACCCCGCGAAATTTCCAAAGAAATTATCCGAGATTACGTGCTTCCAAAGTGGATGATGAATGTTTATAGTTTCTTTGCGCTGTTGCCTCACCGTTTGAAAGAATCTTCCCGATGAAAGTTAGCGTTTGTGTTCCCACTTTCAACCACGAAAAATACATTGCACAAATGCTCGAAGGTGCGTTGATGCAACAAACGACCTTTCCGTTCGAGATTGTGGTGGGCGACGATGCTTCTACTGACGCAGCCCCGCGCATCATTCAGGAGTACGCCGAGCAGTTTCCTGACAAAATTAGGGCGTATCTTCACCCCGAAAACTTAGGGCCAAAAGAACCTCGTGAGTTTGGCGGGCGAAACAATGTGCTTTTTTTGCTCAAAGCTTGCCAAGGCGATTACGTGGCGCTCTGTGAAGGCGATGATTATTGGACTGACCCGCTGAAGCTGCAAAAGCAAGTCGATTTTATGGAAGCTCACCCAGATTTTGCCATTTGCCACCATAATCTGGAGGTGATTTACGAAGATAATTCACCGAGCCACCCCTTCAATGAACCTGACCAAAAGGCAGTTTCTACGGTAAAAGATGTGTTGGAAGACCGTTGGTTCATTGGAACGGCCAGTTTGTTATACCGAAATTTTTTCCGTACCGACGATTTTGCCGAATGGCATCACCGCGCGGCGGCGGGTGATTGGGCGTTGGTGATTCAACTGGCAGCGCGCGGGAAAATTGGGTATTTGCCCGAAACAATGGGAAAATATCGAAAACACCGTGGAGGACTTAGCAATGTTCACGCAACGACCAACCCGTACTTCCTCCAAAACCGACGCCAAATGTTTGCCGATGTAAACGAATGGCTTGATTTTATTTACGACGATACGGTTCAGAAAACCTTGCAGTATTACGACCGTTTACTGGAAAAAATTGGAAATTAGGTCAAAATGACCCAATTTTGCTGTATAATCCTCTAAAGATTAACTATAAACGCTCTCTCCCATTGGGGGTGGGGGGCTAACATTCAATGAAATTAAGCGTTGTCATACCCGCCTATAACGAACAAGATTCTTTGCCACAAACATTAGGCACGTTATACCAAACGTTGTCTAAATACGACATCCCGCACGAGATTTGGGTGACCAACGACAACTCAAAAGATAAAACTTTACAGGTTTTACAAGAGCTGTCGAAAGAAATTCCGACCTTAGTTTATGAAACCAACCCAGGGCCGAATGGTTTTGGGTACGCCGTTCGCTATGGTCTTGAGCGTTTTTCGGGCGACTGCGTGGCGGTTTTTATGGCCGATTTATCGGACGACCCTGAAGACTTGGTGAAGTTTTACAAAAAGATGGTCGAAGGAAACTACGACGCTGTGTTTGGATCGCGTTGGGGCAAAGGTGGAAACGTCTATGACTATCCGACGATAAAAAAAGTAATCAACCGTTTGGCCAATTTTATCATTCGGATGGTGATGGGCATTAAGTACAACGACACTACCAATGCCTTCAAACTCTATAAACGCGAAACCATGGAAGGGCTCAAGCCTTTTCTTTCTCCTCACTTTAACTTGACAGTAGAATTGCCGCTCAAAGCAATTGTGCGAGGATATAGCTACGCCGTTGTTCCAAACAGCTGGACGAATCGTAAGTATGGCGAATCGAAACTCAAAATCAAAGAAATGGGAAGTCGCTATTTCTTTATTTTGATGTACTGTTTTATCGAAAAAACGTTCTCTCGCGGCGATTATCGCAAGAAAAATTAATGTCGAATGCAGAGTGCAGAATGTCGAATGGGGCTGTGGGGCGGGTTGCTTACAACCCGATTGCCAGAGCAGCTAGGCTCACCTCCTTTCACGAACGTCTGGTTGTTCACAACCAGACGCACAGCTACAAAACCAGGCGCATATCCTACTTAATTCGTATCAACGGTTACGGTGGCAGAAGAACCGTTAGTTATACCCGTTCCGCAGGTGTTGTTGAGCGAAACTACTTTGTATTCGGTGGTAGTGCGTGGGTTGACCGTAATTTGGTACGGATTGATAAACGTACCATTGACGGTGGTTCCGTCCGATAACACAAAGGACCAAGGCGGCAGACCATTTTTGAACGCTACTCGTATCCGAGCCGCTCCTCCAGGCCGAATCACTCCTCCGCCCGTAACGGCTGCGGAAGCCGCGTTTTGCATCATTACGTTGATATTGGTAGGAACCCCCTCGGTAAACGGAAACGTGCCAATAACGCGCAATTGGTGCGTAGTGAGGGTATCTTTTAGGAATGGCGGTGAAATCTTAGCGCGAAGCGCACTTAAACCGCCTACTGTGGGAAGATTGACCCATTTTCCGCTGGTATCGGCAATTTGTACAATAAATTTATTGGCATTTTCAAAGCGGCCTGTGGTCGTAAACGGTACGGTAATTTCGGTACCTGAACAAATGATTTTATCCGAAAGGTTGCCCGTGGTGATGGTTGCAGGCGGGATTTTTACTTTGACCACAGCCGTTCCCGAAAACGTTCCTACTCCGCAGTACCCCCCCGCCGACGTAATTTTATAAGTCGTTGGGTCGTTAGGGCTTACCTTTAACGTGTAAGGCGTCACCCGAATGTCGTTTTGGTACGTACCGTCTGATAGTAAGACAAACCAAGGTCCACCACCCCCAAAATTAACAGTGAGGTTGGTAGAGCCTCCTTCGGGGATTTCGAGCGAGTCGCGGCGAAGGATCGCTGTGGCTGGAGCCGAAACGTTGACATCGACGGTATCACTAGAAATCGTTGGAAAAGTAGAAACCACCCGAAGTTTATAATTGCCTGGCTTCAATGAAAAAGGCGTTTTGGCCATGATGGGGCTTTCGGTGGCGAGTTCTGAAATGTTGGTAAAATTTTGTCCTGTGGTATCGCTAAGTTGGACAACGAAGCCGTTGCCAATGTTGTATTTTCCCGTCGCGTTGAAATTGATTTGAAAGGGCGTTCCTGTACAAATACGAAATCCTGCTTTGGGTACGGCTTTGAGGGCAATGACGGGCAACGTGTCTTGGCTTACTTGTACCACTAACTCGCCCGAACTAGTACCGCTTCCGCAGGCATTGAGGATGGACGTAACTTTGTACGAAGTGGTTTCTTTGGGGCTTACTTGCGTCACGTAGGGGTTGACCAAAGTATTAGTGACAACAGTGCCGTCCGAAACGGTAAACGACCAAGGAGCGGCTCCCGTGAGCGACACCCGATAGGTCGCCGCTTGGCCTGGGCCAATTTTAGCGATGCTGCCACCGTCGTTGGTTTCTATTTTAGCTTGGGGCAACGGCAGAACCATCATCCTAGTAGGCGCACTAACTACTTGTGGGTGCGTAGAAATGATGCGGACAGCTATTAATCCCGAACGGTTTTGGGGAAGTACAATGCGGGCAGGGCCGTGCCTGAGCGAATCAGAAAGGGTGATAAAACGTCCTGATACGTCCGAAATCTGAACCAAAAAGCGATTTTTTTCTTCAAATTTGCCATCGAAGTCGAACGGGACAAAGATGGTGCTGCCAGGGCAGACCGAAACGTGCGATAAGTCGTAGATACGGACGGCGGCGGTGATGACTACAGCGGCGGTGTCGGCGCGGTAGGTAGTGTCTCGTTGAAGACCAGTTGAGTTGGGCGTCGTTTGCTGTGCGTACGAACACAATCCTATTCCTGTGCAAATGACTAGAAGACAACTAACAATGATTTTGTACATAGTGAACAATTTATGCACAAAATTAGGTGTTAAGGCGTTCTTTATGCTAAAAAATAAAAAAAAGATTGGCTTGAGATAGAAAACTATCTTGTTGGGACTTTACAAACAAGAGTGGTTGTGTCTTACGTGAGGTATCGCAATTCCGCCCCAAAAGAAACCATTGAAAGATTCAAAGTAGGCATGTAACAAAGCCGTTCACATATTACTTTAGTAAATTATTCTAAAATTTCATCGCCTTCTCGTAGGTATAACCTATTCTTAACTTGGCTCTTCACTTGATCGTAACTTTATTAAACTGTATGTTCATCTCTTTTGCTGTCTTTCGTATAGTCGGGTACATCCTTAAGCTGTGGAATAAATTGGCACATATCATACCAAACATGGCGTAGGCTATTTTCATCGTTACTTAGCAGTTTTTGAAAACTGACTTCAAACGTTGCTCGATTTATCAACTTTACCAAATCAGGTTTGGCTAACTGATGATAAATCTGTTTTAGACTGCCTACCTGTTCAGTAGAGCGAGCTGTTATTAATAAAAGATATTTTGGAGTTAAGGGGAATACAAATTCGGCAAAATTGGAAAATTTGAGATTATGCACCCTTTCATTGTTGTCAATGCAAAAACCTGGATTATCCGAAGTAATAAATGGTCTCTGATGGTTTGTCTCAAAAATATACCATTCACAGCCAAGAAGTGAACCTGCTATTTCTTTTATGATAGTTTCTTCATTTTGATAAAGTTTTACTATACGTTCCGTATGAAGGTCTTGCGGAGTATTGGGGTCATGGGCAAATTTATGGACATAGTTACGACCATATTCTACAAAATCTTCAAAGCTCATCACACCTTCCCGCTTTAGTATTTTCTCAAACGTGGCTCGGGCTTCAAAAACTTCATCAAATCTTCGGTCAAATGCTGTAATTAGAGTTTGAGGACTTTCAAACACTCGTCTGAACATTGGATTGCGCTGCTTCATTGCAAGCAACATTACTAATACTTCTTTAGCATCTTGCATTGAAAGTGTTTGCAAGGGAGATAATAAACGAGCAAGTATCTTTTCAAATCTGTTTTCGACGCGGGCATTAAAAACTTTTTCAATAGCATCTTTATCTGATAGACCTAACCGTTCTAAGTTTTTTTCGTTTTTTATAGTATAAAAATCAGGTAGATAACCAAGCTGTCCTTTAGTTACCTCCTTCACGTACGGGGAAAATTTATGTGCTTTGTTATGAAGTGAATAAAGTTTTTTTCGGTTGCTCTCAAACTGTTTTAGATATACTTTAGGTACATAATGCTGATTCATGGTATAACTTTGAATTGATAAATCTGTATTAGGAGTTAGTTTTTATCAGGCTTTACCTGAATATCGGCCGATTTTCTTTTATTACTTATTCTGGCAGGCAATGAATTAGTTAAAAATTCTTATTTCACAAATATAAAAAATATTGCTTGTAACCCATAACGTTATATGTTATGTTTGTGACAATACTATGTACATGAATGATAGATAATTTCCAACATAAAGGTTTGCGGCTTTTTTTTGAAAAAGATGAGCATTCAAAATTACAACCGCACCATGTGGAAAAAATCCGTCGCATACTTTATCGGTTAGATGAAGCTCAAACAATTGATGATATGAATATTGTAGGTTGGGGGCTTCATCAATTGACGGGTAATCTGAAAGGCTTTTGGTCAGTCAAGGTCAACGGTAATTATCGGATTATTTTCCGCTTTGAAGACGGTAATGCTTATGACGTAGATTATATTGATTACCATTAAAAGGAGAAAAAAACATGAAAAGAGGAATGAGACCACCGCACCCAGGTTCAATGATACGTGACATAATTGAAGGTATCAAAGAGGAAACAGGGCAAGATTTAACCATTCGTCAAGTGGCGGAAGGGCTAGGTGTTACGCCTAAAACACTTTCAGGTATTTTGAACGAACACCAAGGTATCAGCTCAGAAATGGCTATTCGTCTTTCAGAAGCCTTCGGTGATAAACCTGATTTTTGGTTGAAGTTACAACGTGACTATGAACTCTGGCACGCAGAGCAAAGAGTAAACCGCTCGGTTATTAAACATTTTTGGCCTTTATCAGAGTCAAATACTCAAATGGGTTTACAAACAGCGTAGTCAAAGCAATCTATTAAAAGTAGAATGCCAGTGTATTGTTTATTATGGAACAAGAAAAAAATTGGAAATGACACACCCATCAAATGATTTTTGAGCGCGTTATTGAGATAAGACGTCCCTCCTTCTTTACAAATTCCCTACTGCTTGGTGAATGTGTGCGGCCATTTTTGGCTCGTACACCACGCAGGGGAATCCAAACAAGCACTTGTTTTTAATCATTTCGGCTACTTCGGTTGGTACACTTTCTTCCCAGCCAGGCTCGCCTCGCTTGATGAGTTCGAGAACGCGGTCGGTCGAAATCCGTAGGTTTTCTTCGTTGTAGTCGCGGATGTCCTCGATTTTATCGTTGCACACCAAATAGTGGAAAAGCGGCTGCAAATTGGTGGACAACTCGAAGTTTTGGCAGGTGTACAGTTTTCCGTTTTTAAACGTAGGATAAACAAACAGCTTCACATTGCGGCTAAACAAGGTCGAAAACGACTCCAAAATGCCGCCTGGAAGGTTTTGGTAATAACTTTCTTCAAAAATGTACTCCAAGTTAGGAACCCCCAAAACCAAACCAATTTTGAGGCGGGTGGTTTTGGCCAAAAACGCCACCAAACGGTGGTACTCGTGATAGTTGGAAATCATTACCGTCTGCCCAATCGAACTCAGCACGTCCACGCGGTCGAGGAAATCCTTCTCGTTGATGTCTTTTTCTGCTCCACGGAGGTTTTGGAGCGTAAGCTCGGCTACCATCATCACTTTCTTTTCGTCCACGTCGGGTTCGGCCTTAAACTGCTTGAGGCCATTGCGAAGCATATCAATGTGAACATTGGTGATGGGACGAAGCCGCCCGCGCAGCAACAAAATATGTTTTTTGTAGAGGGCTTCCGATGGTTGTAATACTTGCCCGTCGGGGCCAAACATGGCTACTTCGGTAAAGCCGTGTTTGACCAAGTATAAACTCAACAGTCGGTTGTCAACGTGGTTAAAATCAGGGCCTTGAATCCGAATCATGTCGATGTGGACACGGTCGGGGCCGAGGTCGTCCATCAACGACATCAACAACGTTTCGGGCGATTTGTAGTAGTTAAAACAGGCATAAATCAAGTTGACCCCAATTACTCCTAGCGCCTGTTGCTGCAAAATGCTGTCGTTGTCAAGCATTTTGATGTGAATCACCACGTCGTTGTACGGAGCACGGGGCGTCAGTTGAAAACGCAGTCCTAGCCAGCCGTGGCCTTCGTTGCTTTTTTGGTAATTGAGGGCAACGACGGTATTAGCAAACGCAAAAAACAAACTATCCGCACCGCGTTTTTCGGCCAAACGTTGTTCGACGAGGTCATACTCGTGCTGAATCATTTTCATCAAGCGCGATTCCACCACGTAGCGACCGCTGGGTTCGGGACCGTAAATTTCGTCGCTAAATTTCATGTCGTAGGCCGACATGGTTTTGGCGATGGTTCCTGAAGCGCCTCCTGCTTTAAAAAAATGAGCGGCAGTGTCTTGACCCGCCCCGATTTCGGCAAAAGAGCCATAAATGCGGCGGTCTAAGTTGATGCGAAGGGCTTTTTGTTTGGTGCCGATGTGTTTATCGTACTTGATGCTCATGGGAAAGACGTTTGTTGATACCCAGTTTTGTAACCTTTTCAAGGTTTTTTAAGACAATAGCTTGAAAAGAAAAGCGAATACTTGGTCTTGACAAAAATACAATAAACTCCCAAATCAGCACGCTTGCTTGCGGACAAACTACTCTTTTTCTGACATAAAATATGCTACGATGGTATAGGCGACGCCTACTAAAATTACCCTGAAAAACCAGTTTATGATTGTCTCCATGGTCGAATGAGAATGTTCATTGACCTCAATCAACGCGTGGACAGCGTACATGGCTACAAGGATAAACAATGCCCAACCAACGGGGGAGGTGGGCTTAAAAAAAATACCTTTTCGAATAAACCAGTGCATAAAAGTGGCGATTGTATAGTATATGGATGAAATATTGAGCCTGAAAAAATCAATGGAAATGCTGGAGAAGGGCGTGGAATCCGATAAAGAGGGCAGCTCCAAATCCCACAAAAATCAAGAAAAGATTCCAGAAACGTACTTTGAGTGTGATGATGAGCTCACGGTGTTCGGCATCGTAAAGCACGTTGAGGAGCGAGAGCAGGTTCATCCCTGCCGCTACCATCGGAAAAAGTACAAAGACTAAAGGCGAAAACCAGCCGCCGTGCGAGCGGTCAAAGGCTTCGAGGGTGTTGAATAGCATGTCCAACACGCGAATGCTGCCGCCCGAGACGAGTTGCATGACAACGCAGGCCAGCAACAAACATGGAAGTGCCACCAGCCACCACCCCATGGCTGCCGATTTGCGGGTGTTGAGGATGGGTAATTTTAAATACGCCTGATGTTCGGTCATCACCTGAGGTTTTTTTAAGTTCTGTAATTTTTTTTCGAATTCGTCCATTGGTTCCATGGCCAACTTGAGTTAAAGTGGTTGGGTAATTAGCCGCATTTTTGCCGTAAATAGTCGATACCCCGCGACAACAGTGACTTGATGGTGCCTTCGGGTTTGTCTAAAATAAGACTGATTTCAGCAATGCTTTTTTCTTCAAAATACTTGAGCGCAATCACCTCTTGGTATTTGATGTCGAGGGTTTTGAGGTGACGTTGTACGTCGGCAAATGCTTCATAATCGGCCATTTGGCGCTCGGTTTCGTTCTTTTCGCGTTCAAAAACAGTGAGCAGTTCGCGGTCAGAAAGCATATCGTCCGACAACTGTCCAAACAAATCGGGGCGGTATTTTTGGTTACGAAAAAAGAGTTTGATTTCGTTGGTGGCAATTTTGTACAACCAAGCGGAAATGTGGTGTCCTTCAAAACGGTATTTTTTTAGGTTTAAAAACGCCTTCAAAAACGTTTCGGCAGCCACGTCGCGGGCAATGTCATAATCTCCCACCCGACGAAAAGCGTATCCAAAAATTTTGGAATAATACGCATCGTAGAGTTGCCCAAATGCCTGTGCATCGAGGGGTTGGGAGACGTTTATGGGTTCAGCGACGGTTTTCAAACTCAATAACAATTTGAATCCATAATGCAAGAGCAGAAAAAAGGTTGCAGTTTTCCACCAAAATAATTTTTGATTCCTTCAAATTGTGGATAAAGTGATAATTTTGTGGAAAAATTGAGAGAATGCAAATAGATAAAGATACACTTCACAAAATTGCGCATTTGGCGCGTTTGGAAGTGAAACCCGAAGAAGAAGCTCCGTTGCTGAAAAGCCTAGAAAGTGTGTTGTCGTGGATGGAGCAGTTGGATGAATTAGATACGACAGATGTAGCACCTCTGACCCATATATCGGCCGAAATCAACGTGATGCGTGAAGATGTGGTTGGAAATCACTTGCCTAGAGAACAAGCGTTGGTCAATGCGCCTTCACAAGACGGAACATACTTCCGCGTGCCGAAGGTGATTGAATAAAATACAGAACCTCCCGAAAGTTCAAACCTCCCGAAAGTTTTGAACTTTCGGGAGGCTAATAATTACACCATTGCAGGCACAGGCAAGACAATTTGCTGTACGGCTTCTTCAAACTGCGCCAACTCCGCCCGCATTTCATTTAAGTAGCTTTCGGCCTCGTTTTTGAGTTGCGGAATCAGCCGCTGATAGTACGAAATCCCTTCCAAAAGATTGGCCTTGAATAACTGTAGCGACCGAAGTTTTTTGGTCGTAAGTTGTTCGGTATTTTTCTTCAAATCTTTCTCAAAATAGTCGATGTACATCCGAAGTTCATTCACAAACAAATTTGAGCGCTTCACCGAATTGAGCAAATTGGTGCGTCCGTAAATGTGATCCACCATTTGTTTGAACGAAAATATGCCCGAAAAATACGCCAAGTTAGGACCAGGGCATACCGAAACTGCCTTTAAGTTGTGGGCGGGAGCCAAACCGTCTTTCAACAAAGCCGAAGCGCCTAGCCCTTCACATAAACAATCTTTTTCGACCACCGTAGCAAGTTGTGTTTCTAAGTCGGCGGTAGTTAGCCCTTGTTCTTGCAATTGCTTGATTTTTAGGTGCTGATACTGGCGAGATGCGGCACAAATGGGAATTTCGGTAAACTCGGTATTGGATACCAAAAACTTCTTGTAACAGGGGCTTCCAGGGCGGTTTTTGGCAATGCGTTTTTCAATTTGCAGGTGTGCGGAGCTTTTGCGAAAATTATTAAACGGAATCCCAAGCGGTGAAGCGTGGCTCAGGTAATAATCGTCGGGCTTGGCCGTGGCAAGTTGATGAAGCGTGACTTCATCGACGCTGGTGGCTTCGGGAACCAACAAAAATGGACTTCCCCAGCCAGTGGCGTCGGCTTGGTAGTAGTCAAGTAAAAACTGGTTTTCGTTGGCGGTTCCAATTCCTCCTTGCACCGTAATCCGAAGGTGAGGAACGGTCGCAAAGGTGGGTGCTCCCTTGGTGGTTAGGGCTTGGTTGCAAAGTGTCCAAAGTTCTTCGGCGAGCGCTTCGCGGTTGTTTTTGAACTCTTCCATGATGGGGCCTAACAACAAGCCGTCGGTAGCAAAAGCGTGCCCACCGCAGTTGAGTCCCGATTCAATCCGAAATTCGGAAACCCATAAACCTTTTTTTGCCAATAGTTTACCTTGCGTAAGCGCCGAACGGTAGTCGCTCACTTTTAGGATAATTTTTTTCTTCAACCGACCTGTTGCGTCGGGTAGAAAGTCGGGAAAGGTGTCGATGTAGGCGTACAAGCGCGGGTTATAACCTGCGGAAAATACGACCGAGGATTCTAAGTCGCTGGTAGCAAAACCCCGTAAACTCGACAACGCATCCGAAAACTCCTTAGGAAGCATTTCGCCGTCTTTGGTGTAGGTATTACGATCGACTTTGGACATAATATTGACGTCGATAGCCCCCGCTTTTACTTCGCTCCGAAGCTGCTCTTGAAGTTCTATTTTGGCAGGGCCGTCTTCGAGCGTCGTCATTTTTTGGTAAATCAGCTTGACAGGCGAGTCGTCAGGAAGGAGTTCAAAGTACTTCACGAGGTCGTTTCCAAGGGAAAAAGGAAGATTTCGTAACGTTTCTATTTGTTGTTTGACGATACGGTTGACCAAGTTGAGGTACGACGCAATCCGACGCGCGCGGTAATCTTCTTCGTAGGTAGCAATGGGGGCAAAAGAATCATTCACCCATGGACTGTATAATTCTCGGAGGCGTTCCATGAGTTCGTCTTCAATGATTGAAATCACTGACGAAATCCCGTAACGAGCGACTTTAATGGGTGTTTCCATTGTAAACCCCAGCCCCATGACAGGAATATGAAAGGTGTGTTGTTTGGCCATGTGAAAGCAGTTGTTAGTAAAATAAAAACATAGATAGGCAAAAGCATACCTCTTCAAAAGTCGCGATATTCTGCGGTGGAAAAGATGACGTAGGTCAGGAAAAGTAGGATTAAAAACGTAGGCAGGTGAATTTTTTAGCCGCCGAATGAGTTTGTAGAATAGCTAATAGCCTATCGAATGTATTAGTTTATTTCCCAAAACAAAATCTCAAAAACTCAAATGAAAAAAGTCGCTGTACTTCTTTTGTCCCTCATCTCGCTGGGGTCAATGGCGCAAGGAATCAAGACGCCTGCTCCTAGTCCAACCCAAACCCTCAAGCAAGATTTTGCACTTTCGTCTATCGAAATCAACTACTCTCGCCCAGCTGCAAAGGGTCGTAAAGTATTTGGTGACTTAGTGCCTTTCGGAAAAATTTGGAGAACAGGTGCCAATGGCGCTACTAAAATCACGTTTGGTGAGGATGTAAAAGTAGGTGGAATGCCCGTAAAAGCAGGGTCTTACGCTATCTATTCGGTGCCTAATGCTAACGAATGGGAAATCATCATCAACAAAGGCGCGAATAACTCAGGTTTGACGGGATACAAAACCGAAGACGACGTAGCTCGTTTCAAAGTGAAGCCTATGGCATTGCCAATGAACATTGAGTCGTTTACAATTATGTTGGGCAACTTAACGGCTTCATCAGCAAGCGTACAAATTTTGTGGGAAAACACGGCGGTAGAATTCCCCGTTGTAGCTGATATCGACAGCAAAATCATGGCGCAGATCAATTCGGCTATGACAGTAGATAGCCGCCCGTATTTTCAAGCAGCTAGCTACTATTTCGATAACGGAAAAGACATTAACAAAGCATTGGAGTGGGCAAACAAAGCGGTAGAAGCTCAGCCTACGGCATTTTGGGTAATGCACTTGAAAGCTAAAATCCAAGCAAAAGCTGGTGACAAAGCAGGTGCAAAAGCAACAGCCATGAAGTCGATTGAATTGGCCAAAGAAGCTAAAAATGATGATTACGTAGTGCTTAATCAAAAATTGATTGCTACACTTTAGTCTTTAAATGAGTTAGTTGGAGGTGATTACACCTCCAACTAACTTTCAGTATTCTCCTTCTATTTTTTCTTCCGTTTTTTCTTATCAGTCGGAGCAGGTTCTGGGGCGGGTTGTTCAACAGGCGGAACTACCGTCAAATCTTTCACCCGAATGTTGCGGAAACGAACCACATCGCCGTGGCCCAAAAAGCCGATATATCCCGAAGTACGGTTCAAACCAGGGTGGTCGCGGTGGTCGGCAGTTCCATTTTTAGAAGCTTCGGCTAGATCGCCATCCAAAATGACTGTTCCGTTGAGGGTTACTTTTATTTTTGACCCTTTTACTACTACTTCTTGGTAGTTCCATTGTCCAAGCGGTTTGTGGAATCCTCGTTTGGCAGGGATAATTCCGTAAGCCGAGCCGTGGTATTGGTAAGGCTGTAACGACTTATAAATCTCGGCTTCGTTGTCCAAAATCTGTAATTCGGTTGCGCCTACATAAGCCGCATCACCCTGAAGCGGAGCGCGTATTCCAAGGCCGTTGTTGGCACCAGGTGTTAGTTGAAACTCAAAACGGAACTCAAAATCGCTGTATTCGTCTTTGGTATAAAGATTGCCTTTGCCACCACGATTAGGATAAATCACCATGTCGCCGTTTTCAATGATGTAGTCGGTGGTGTTGCCTTGCCATTCAAACATGTTGGTGCCGTCAAACAATACCTTGAAACCGTCTTTTTTCTCTTGTTCACTCAATGCAAATGGTTCAGGGCTAGGCAATTCTTTGACATAAATGTCGCGGTAGGCCACCAACGTACCGTGGGCTTGAAGTTCAAGCTGTTCTTTGGCAAAAATTGGAATTTTTCTATCCCAATAATTTTCCAAAATCACGTTGTCCACCACTAACTCGCCGTTCAAATACACCGTTACGCGGTCACCTTTCATGATAATACGGAAGGTGTTCCAATCGCCGATGGCATTGTCGGCTACCTTGAGTGGCTTGCTTGGGTTCTTTTGGTTGTTGTACAATCCACCCGAACCAACTTGCGCCCCCACCTCTATGCGTGAGGTATCCCATACTTGTACTTGCGGAGAGCCACGCAAGTAAATGCCTGCGTCGCCTTTCGGCTCGATTTTCCAGTCCACAAACATCTCAAAATCACCGTACTTTTTCACCGTGCAGAGGTTGTCGCCGTGACCCGTAAAAACCAAATCGCCATCTTTGACAATCCACCCTTTGCGCATGTTTTCGTCGGCTTTGAGTTGCTTGGCGGCGAGCGTATCGGGGTGCATTTTGGCGCGGGCAATTGGGTTGGCGACCAATCCTTTCCAGCCTGTTAGGTCTTTCCCATTAAACAATGATACAAAGCCATCTCCCGCTGGAAGTTCGGCCAAGTGTTTGCGTACGGCTTCCTTCTGGGCATCGCTTGATGCAAAATTGAGAGCTTTGCTGAGGTACGAACGAACTGCTGCGCCGTTGAAGTCTTTGTTGGACAACGCAGCATTGATGACTACTTGGGCGGCTGTTTGCTGGAGTGCGGCATCGTCTAAGTAAGGGCCTGCAAGTAAGAGGGCATTAAATGTACGATTGCGCACCAATTCTTTCAAAACACTTTCTTTTTGTGCCGATGTTTTGGCAATTGACAATGCTTCGCGCAGTGAAAGGACTCGCTGCGTTGGATTTTGCTTTGACGCCGTTACTGCGCGGATAATTCCCGCCACAGCTTGCTCGGTGAAAGAGGCATCGGTCGTGCTTTTTCCAATGTTGTGCAACTCAGGAATGGCACTTACATCCGACCAGTTGGCAAGGGCTGCCAGTGCTGCTTGTTGGGCTGAACTTGAGCCGTTGGTAAAAGAAGAACTCACAAACTGTAAGGCTTTACGGGTGCCGATGTTGGCCAAAACACGCAAATATGCGGGCTTTTTCTCTGCACTTACGTTGTTGATTTGTCCTAATAAAAGTTGGGTTTGTTGGTTGGCATTTCCTGTACCTTTGAGGGCAGCGGTAATGGCTTCTTGGGTAGCCAACAATTCAGTAGGTGCCGAAACCGTGCCTAAGAGTTCGTACAAGGTTGGTAAATCCTTCGGCATCGAAACGCGCTTAAGGGCAGAAAAAGCAGCATTTTTAACGCTGGGGTCATTATTTTTTAATTGTCCCAACACTACATCAATTTTTGAATCAGCCGCGCGAGCCGCCAAAAACTCAAGCAAAGCCACTTGGGCATTGGCTGGTTGTGTCGGCAGCGCCGTTGCTACTTGATTGACCACATTGTCTCCTTTGAGCGACAAAAGTGCCGTTTTTACGGCCTTCACTTCGTCATCTGAGCTTTTTTTCGATACCTCCAATAAGTTTTTCAAGACACTTTCTTGGCCAATTTTTGCCGATGCACCAATCGCCGCAATTTTAACCACACTTACTTTGCTAGAAAGTTGCTTGAGGAGTGCAGGAAGGGCAGTTTTGGCGTCGGCTTGCCCCAACATCGTAATCACCTCGGCTTGGGCTTCGGGTTTGAAACGTGGCAAAGCGGCTATCCACTGCTGCGTATTGGCGGGAGTAAGAAACTTTTGAGCCAGTTTCAAAGCGGCAATTCGCTCTTCTATGGCAGGACTAGCTACTGCTTTTTGGAGACTTGGGACGCTCAACGCTCCCTGCGCATCGGCCAAAATTTTCAAGGCAGCCGTGCGAGTAGGAGTTTGTTTGTCGGAGGGAGCGTTCTTTAAGAGTGCAGTGGCACTTTTAACAGCCAACGCTTTTTGACCATTTTCAACCAAACGTTCTAAATAGACAAGGTACGACGAAGTAGCGTTTGCAACGTCGTACGAATAATTGGCTTTAGCAGCGGCGTTCGATAACGTATATACAGAGGTGTTACCCCCAATTTGGGCCAAAGCGTAAAGTGTTACCTTTTGTAAATTGCCCGTGGCACCCGCAGCGATTCGTTCAATGGCAGGGGCGGCATCGCTAACTTTAGCGTCGCCAAGGGCTTCAATGAGGGAGATTTGTGCCTCACCCGTCGCGGTAGAAAGCGCTTGGTTCAAGGCTTTTGTCGCTTGGGCAGTTCCAATTTTACCAAGGGCTCGCGCAGCAGGGCCACTTAATTGTGCGTCTGTCAAGTAGTTGGCCAACGTACCTACTACCTCGTCTTTTCCTACTTGTTGAAGTTGAAAAATCAGAAAGGCTTGGTTGTTTTTATCGCTCACGCGAGGCAGGGCTTCGGCGTAGGCTTCGGCAGCCATTTGTCGCCATTCGTCTTTGCCAGCTTGGGTAACGTAATACGTAAATCCACCCACCGCGTATTGTACTTTGGCGTGTTCCGCCTTATCGGGCGATGAGAGCTGCGAAGCCAACGCCGTGATTCCTGTTTTGCCAAGTGCCGCCATGTCGTCCATGTTTTTTTGCTGCTGTTTGGCGTTTTGGGAGGGAAATTGCCGTAAAAGATTGGTAATTCGGGCATCCACTTGCGCCTTGACGGCGGTGGTACTCAGCCAGAGTCCTAAAAGTAAATGTATGGTATATTTCATAGAAAGTCCTGTTTGGTTGCGAAAAATTAAAAATTCGACATTCTAAACTCGTTATTCGACATTTAAAATTACATAGTCCAAGGGCCGCGCATGGGTTGGTCGATGAGGCGATTGGCGCCTTCGTCGTCCACAAAGAGCTGCTTGATGGGGTCAAACTTGAGCGAGCGACCCAAACGCAATGCCGTCAATCCCATGTTCACAATCGTGCAAGAACGGTGGCCATTCTCTTCGTTGAGCGCAAATTTTTGACGTTTTCTTACCGCTTCGGCAAAGTCAGTGACTTGAGGCTCGGGGTCGGGGAAAGCGGCTAATTTTTTCTCCAAATCAGGAATATCTGACCTGAAATTGGGGTAAAGTTTGCCTTTTGGTCCTTCGATATACGGAACGTTTTCGTCTTTTCCTTCGCCGTCGAGAATGATTTTACAGCCGTCGGCGTAGGTATATTCGATACGGTGCCAAGTGCCTACGGCGTCTGTATGTTGCTGTGGTGCATCAATTTCCACGCTGATGGGGCTGGTATCGTCTTTCCCGAGGAAATACTGGATAGGGTCTAAGTAATGTTGCCCCATATCGCCCAAGCCACCGCCGTCGTAGTCCCAGTAACCACGGAAGGTATTGTGGACGCGGTGGGTGTTGTAAGGCTTGTACTGCGCAGGGCCGAGCCACATATCGTAGTCAAGGTCGGCGGGAACGGGTTCGGGTGTTAGGTCGGTTTTACCTACCCAGTAAAACTTCCAATCGAAGCCCGTGTGGCGGCTTACGGTGACTTTGAGCGGCCAGCCCAATAGCCCACTTTCTACCAATTTTTTGATGGGACGAACGGTAGAGTTCATGCCATAAAAGTTGGACTCGAACCGAAACCAAGTGTTGAGGCGGAAAATCCGACCGTGTTGCTGTACGGCTTCCACCAAGCGTTTTCCTTCGCCGATGGTTCGGGTCATCGGTTTTTCGCACCATACGTCTTTGCCTGCGCGGGCGGCATCGGCAGCAATGATACCGTGCCAGTGGGGGGGAGTAGCTACGTGAACAATGTCCACTTCGGGCAATTGAATCAGTTCTCGGTAATCCCCAAAGGTTTTTACGCCTGAAGCATTGTTGCCTAGTTCGTCGAGGGCTAGTTTGATGTGTCGTTTGTCCACGTCGCACACGGCTACTACGCGCGTACCTGCGTACGGAATGTGGCCACGGCCCATGCCGCCTACGCCGACGATTCCTTTGGTAAGTTGGTCGCTAGGAGCGAGATAGCCTTTGCCCAGCACGTGCCGAGGCACAATAGAAAACGTGGCTAAGGTAGCCAGCGAACCTTTGAGAAATTTTCTCCGAGAAGTCTGTGAGGTCATAGCAGATAGTCAATTAGGTGCTTATGTCAGTAAGGCAACAGTGACTATACATTACTCATTTTTTTTAAAATAAGGCCAAGGGTTATTGAAGAAAAATAGAAAAGGGGAGAAGTACCCAAGCTTTGACTATTTAATCAATTTAAAACTAAATTCATTTGAAAATTAACGAAGCCAAATTATCTTTGTCCGTGGATATGCAAAACATACCCATTATTACCGCTAGACGGACTGCCCTATTTTTGACATTGAAATATACGTTACAAGTGACCGTTGCCAAAAGCGCGGGGTGTTGGTTTTTTATGCCTTTTAAGGCTTAACTAACTAACTAACTAACTAACAGTGTTTTTTAATTAAATGTATGGCAGCCAAACAAAATCAGACGGGAAATATTGAACAACCAAGCCGCTTAGAGGTATGCTTGTTGAAAGAAGGGGTAGCACTTAGCCGCCGAGAGTTGAAAGTGCTTGGGGCTGCTTTAGAAGGAAAGCCCAATAATGAAATAGCCGAAGAACTTGTATGTTCTCTTGCGACGGTTAAAACCCACAAAAACCGCCTCATTGCGAAGCTAGGTTTGCAGGGCAGGTGCGAATTCCATCAATTTTTATTGCATTTACGCGCAAAGTTGGAGAAAATTCAACCTTTGGGTTGACAAAACGTTGTTTTTTGTGCGTGAACTTTGCCGCTGACTATTGCGCATAGTTCAAAAAAAGAGAAAGCCCCGCGTCAGTTTGGCCACCGTGCGGAGCTTCTCGTAGCAGTTCAAACAATTATTTAATCATTTAAACCAGTACAAAAGTATGAAAAAAATCGTTTTATCAACGATGGGGGCGTTCTTTTTGACCGCCCTAGTAATGAGTTGTGACCAACCTAAAGAAACGGAGGTAGCGCCAACCACAGCTAAAACCGAAGAGGAACTATTAAGCGCGATAGACCAAATGGAAAAAGAGGAAGGGGTGAAGTTCTTTAAACAAGATGTGGTATTGAAGGATAAAAGTACAGGTACAAAAATAATTCTTCGATTAGCTAGTTTAGATAAAGAGACGCTCGAAGAACATCTGACAAACATTGATTTTCAGGTTAAGCCGTTGTTTGATGATGTTTCACCAAATCGACTAGTAAATGAACCTGAGCTTGAACAAAAATCATCGCCTAACCAAAGAAGCTCGATGATTGTGGAAGTTCTAGAAAAACAATTACCAAAAGGAGCTACAGGTTACCGTTTATCAGTAAAGGAAAAAACTATAAACGTATTAGGAGCTAAAAATGCTAAAGTTAATTTGGAACAAAAACAGTACGAGGTCATTAGTGATCCATGGCCAGAAGAATTCATTATTAAGGTTAATAGTGGACAAAATGTGTCTTATGCTTTGGATAAAAAAATGAACTGGACTAGTTCTTGGACTTCATTTTATCAGTCTGGGGGGTGGTATCCTCTCCAAGGTCCTACGACAGTTTCCCATTGGCTAGATGGGCCTCAATCCCATGGATTAAGTCCTTGGAAAGCTCGTGCAAAGGTCGTTTATTATTCTATGAGCCCAATGCAGGATGTGAGAGGATTCGACGCAGATTTTTTTGACCGTAAATGAGGTAGAATGCTTTTGCAATGGTTGTTTGAAAGTCACCTAATAATATCTTTAATAAATTTATTTTATTAAAGGCTTACAATCAATCTTCGCAAGTTAACGAATGAAGTAATAATTTTTTGTCTAACACTTTTGTGGGGAATATAAATAATTCCCCACTTTTAAAACATATTTTAATGAAATATCTGTCAATTTTTCTAGTAGTATTATTAGCCTGTCTTTTGAGCTGTAAAAATCAAGAAGATGCTATGATTGAGGCTGAATTAGACAAAGTTCGTACTTCTTGGAATATTCAGTCATTTGAGGTGAGTGGTAACGTTCCAGATTCCCTAAAAAACGTTTTAAAAAGCGGCGAGTTTTTACTAGAAAAGTGTGCTTATTCTAGAAAGGTAAAAAAAACTTCAACAAGAGCATGTACAGGAGATTTCTTTTTTAATGGGGATTTTTTTGGGGGGAGATACGAATATAGTGCAGATACAAAGCGATACGCGATATCTATCAGTATTCAGACTCAATTTCCTGACCCACCTAAAAAACCTACCTCTAGCCAGTTGAAGATAATGGCACTGATGAGTGGCGAGTGGTCTTTGAGTGTAGTGGATAAAAAAATGACTGCCGTCCAAATAAAAAATAGCACACTGCCAGAGGTAAAGGTAGGTTTTGTAGCTGCCGAAAAATAACACGTATTTAATTTCAGCTATGAACTATTGTTGGTTATTTGTTTTTTTGAGTGCTATCGTTCAGGCACAAACCGTTACGTTGAGTGGGTATGTTCGAGAAAAAGGAACGCAAGAAAGCCTAGTGGGAGTAAGTGTGGGTATGGAGGGGACTACGATTGGGACAGTCACCAATGCGTATGGATTTTATTCACTTCGTTTGCCTGCCAATCAGGTCGTTTTAATTCGGTTTTCGGCCTTGGGGTATGCCACTGAAGAACAGACGATGACCCTGACTCAATCACTACAACAAAATATAGCGCTTACTGCTCAAGCCAAAGAGCTAGACGAGGTCAAGGTAAGCGGGCAGCACCAACCCACGGAAGTAGCACAAATGAGCGTAGTGCGCTTACCCGTCTCACAAATCAAACAAATCCCAACCCTATTGGGCGAAAAAGATGTTATTAAAGCCTTGCAGTTGTTGCCAGGTGTGCAAAAAGGAACGGAAGGCAGTACCGCCCTTTATGTAAGAGGTGGAGGGCCTGACCAAAATCTCATTCTGTTGGACGAAGCCCAAGTATATAATGCCAATCATTTGTTTGGTTTTTTCTCAGTTTTTAACGGAGATGCAATCAAAAACGTTGATTTTTGGAAAGGGGGCTTTCCTGCTCGCTACGGAGGACGTTTGTCGTCGGTCATTGATTTACAGATGAAAGAAGGTAGCAAAGACAAAGTTCGAGGAGAAGGGGGAGTAGGGTTATTATCAAGCCGATTGACGCTAGATGGCCCAATCAAAAAAGGAAAATCGTCGTTTCTTTTTTCAGGCAGACGCACGTATTTAGACTTGCTAACGATGCCCTTGATGCCAAAAGAAGAGAAAGTAGGCTATCATTTTTATGATTTGAATGCCAAAATAAATCTGGATTTAGGCGAGAAAGACAAACTATATCTAAGCGGGTATTTTGGTAGTGATGCGCTACTTGTCAAAGAATACATTGAGCGAACATCTTCCACGATTAAAACCAACTCAGGCTTAGGGTGGGGAAATGCCACAGGCACTCTTCGATGGAATCATTTGGTGAACCAAAAGCTTTTTGTGAATACGACTTTAGCAGTGACCGATTTTCGTTTTCGATTATTTGACACATTTGAGCGTGTTCGTACTGATGGTGGAGAAAACAGCCATACTTTTACAGAATTTACCTCTTCCATTCGAGACTATACCCTTAAAACGGATTTTGATTATTTCCCCAACAATGCCCACCAAGTAAAATTTGGAGCATTGGTGACTCATCATCGCTTTAAACCAAGGGCGTATTTTAAAGAAAATCGAGAAGATAACACTCAAGAAAAAGATAATCAAGTTTCTAGTAATCAGGAGTTTGCTGTATATGCTGAAGATACGTATAGTTATAAGAGTTTGTCATTAAATGCAGGTTTGCGCCTGAATGGCCTCCAAACTGCTGCTCGTACCTATGTTTTTCTAGAACCTCGTCTGACGGCTGGGTATTCTTTGGCTCGCAATTTGTCCCTAAAAATGTCGTATGCGCGCAACAATCAGTTTATTCATTTATTAACAAACACAGGTACAGGTTTATCGACTGACCTATGGGTACCAGCCACGGAGCGGGTTCCTCCTCAGCAATCTGATCAAATAGCTGTGGGGTTGAGTAAAGTATTTCCTAAAGCAGGGCTTCAATTGACCATTGAAAGTTACCGTAAGTGGATGCGAGGCATTGTTGCGTACAAAGAAGGAGCCACATTTTTGTCGTTTGATGAAGGAGCCAAACCTTTACAATGGGAAAACAACGTAACGACAGGGCGTGCGTGGTCGTATGGCACAGAGGTGCTTCTTCAAAAAAATAAAGGTCGATTGACGGGATGGGTGGGTTATACGCTTTCGTGGACGGTACATCAGTTTGATTCGCTCAATAATGGAAAACGGTTCTATCCACGCTATGACCGTCGCCATGATTTTTCGTTGGTAGCTTCCTATAAATTATCTCCGAAAGTTACCCTTTCGGCCAATTGGGTCTATGCCACAGGCAATGCGTTGACAGTACCCCAAGGCTTTTATTTCACACAAGGGGGGCTAGGACAAACGTTTCCTGAGCGTTTTGACTATCTAGGGAGTCGCAATAGTTTTCGAGCCGAAGCTTACCACCGATTAGATGTTGCCGTGCAATTTCACAAGAAAAAACGCTGGGGAGAACGTACTTGGGAGGTAGGGCTTTACAATGCCTATAATCGCCAAAACCCGCTTTACTATTATTTAAAAACCGAAAACTCCCCTGAGGGACAGCGGAGTAGGCTGGTAAAACGAGCTTTGTTTCCTGTAATCCCTGCGGTAACGTATAACTTTAAATTTTGATGAAAATAGGTAACTTTTTTGTCGGGCTGGTGAGTATTTGCCTTTTGTCTTGCCAAAGTGGTGTTGAAATAGAACGAATTTCGGCTGAGAATTTAGTTGCCGTTAGTTCATTGATTTCTCCGCAAGATTCTATTGTAAAGGTATATGTTTATCAAGGGAAGGCACTGGGAAGTGTGGTTCGTTCGGGCGAAGCAGTCATCAAAGACGCCAAAGTCAGCATAGAGGATGATAGCACAGTACATTCATTGCCTTTTGATGCAAAAAATAATAGCTATTTTATTGATAATCGCACCCTAAAAGTTAGAGCATCAAAAAGTTACCGACTTCGAGTGTCACTTTCAACTGGTGCTATTCTCAAAGGAAATTGTACAGTACCACCTAATCCTGATAAGGTTGTCGTTGCGGGGAATAAAGAGGGAAATGATTATGCTTTTTCCATTCAAAAACCTGCAAACAATGTTTCTTTTTTTACCTTTAATTTTGAGCTAAAAAATATTGTTTTTGTCCCAAAATTAGGAGCTTCAACAGGGCCTTATTTAGGCTTGTTAGTTGGGAATGCGCTATTCGATGCGAAAGATTTTACAGTCAATTCTATTGAAAATAAGGTCTTTAATGCCTATTTGGCAGAATCTGTATCATTACAAACAATGCTTTATTCGCTTGACAGCCACAGCTATCATTACCTCAAAACAAAAACAGAAGCCTATACGTGGGGAGCGAACACGAGTGGCCTTATCCCTAATTTAAAAGAACCCAAACCTCTTTATTCCAATATTGAGGGAGGGGTAGGTATTTTTGGGGCGTATAACCAGTCGAAAGTAATTTCGGTAATCAAATAAATACAAGCAGGGCCTGTCTCCTCGAAGACAGGCCCTGCCCATTTGCCTACTTAGGCGTAGCGTAAATATTAATGGTTTTTTTCCAGTTGACAATTTCTTCCTTGGTGTTGATTGGAATAACCTCAGCGGTTGTTTCAAATTCTTCGACGTAATAAATTTGGTATCCGTGCTGGGCAATCGTCGTAAAAAGCTCCATTTTTTCAGCATCGGTATTTTTTCCAAAGCTTTCGGCTACGATTACAGGTTTGTATTGAGCTATTAAATCAGATATTGATTTGAGGATTTCTTTGTCATAGCCTTCGGTGTCTATTTTAATAAAGGACAATTTAGGCAACCATTCTGCATAATTTTTTTCTAAAAATTGCTTCATTGGTACCCCTTTAATTTTTTCGGGGTGGATAAATTTTCCATGACGGCTATCTTTGGTGGGCGAAATCCCTCCGTTGACAAAGGAGGCTTCGGAAGAAATAAAATAGAACTCTTCTTCTTGAACCGAAATGGCAAACGGCAAAGGGTGAATTGTTGCCTTATCTTGATTGAGCAAAGCGTTTTCTTGCAAGATTTTAAATACGTAAGGGTTAGGGTCAAATCCTAAAACAAGCCCATTTTTTTCCGCTGCTAACGCCATCGGGACGGTTGTATCTCCAATATTTGCCCCAATATCAATGGCCAAATCCCCTTCTTTGATAAACTGACGGAAAAAATCTACCATTTCTTGTTTTAGCCCAAGTGGCGTAATGAATGGATTTGTCCATTCTGCAAAGTCAACTTTGCCTTCTTTTTCCAAATAATATTGCTGAAGGCGGGATGGATACTCTTTGGTAAAACGTCGAGCAATTTTTCGCCGAAATGAGTTCTTGAAGTAATTAAACATAGAAATGATAATTTTAAAGGAGATTAAATGGAATAAATGGCGAATCGACCATCAAAAAAAGATAAATGGTATTCTTTTACAGTTTTTATACCTTTAATAGGATAAAAACTGGCAGATTCGCTTTGATAATCAATTAGAATAAAATGAACTTTATTGTTTCTAGCCCACTGGAAAAAATCATTAGCTGAAGCTTCTTTATTTTTTAACAAATTAGATTTCTGCAAATCAAAATTTGTATGAGATAAAAGGCTGTTAAAATATTTATATTCATTAAAATAAAAAGTGATTGGAACTAATCCTTTTCCTTTGGAAGGAAGAACAAGACGTAATGCTCTATATTTGTCAGGTAAATAATCAGAATAATTTTTATGAATAGTTTGTACACTCCCTACAAAACCAACGGTAATGTAAAAAAAAGAAACAATTTTTACGTACAAAGGCACTTTCATGTTTGTACTACTCGTATTCAATAACTCTAATATATAGATTATTAAAAAAGGAATAAACATTATCTCATATATACCACTAGCACGTTTTGTGATTAACCAAAAAGAAAGTATTAAAGATATAAGATAAATAGAAGTAATAGAATTTAGAGAATGCCAATTCTTTTTTAACCATATATTGGTGGTAATAAATAAAAAAGTTATGGCCTGTTGTTCAGGGGATTCAACAAAAAGCTTCGGAAATTCAATAACTACTTTTAATTTAGACCAGAGACCTAACGCATTTTGGGTAGCTGGGTCATGGCTAAACTGAAACCACCATGTTTCTACCCCATTAGATGTTGAAATAATATCGTAAAAATATAGAGAACTTGTTAAAAACGCTGATAGGCAGAATAAAACTAAATTAGTGCACTTTTTTTTGTATAGATAAGTAATGCCTCCTGCAATTATAAAAATAATACCATTTAAGTGACTTAATAAAGATAAACCAGCAAAAAAACCTGAGAAAAAAGCAAAATTCTTATTTGAACTGTTTCTATGAATGAAATAAAATGACCCAAAGCCGAAAGACGTTATCATCATCTCTGGCCTATTTTCAAAACTCATTTGAACCATCAAGGCATTTGAAAAAAGTAGCACATACATGAGTGGAATAATGAATGATCTATTTGGTGAGGACGAATATTGATGATAGATTATTTTGGTCATTAATAAAATCAACAATATAAAAAATAATAACCCGGATAGTTTAACAGCATAGAGAGATTCTGGAAATAATCCAGTAAGAATTGCTCCGACAGCAATAAATAGCTTATGACTTACTAAATATTGGTTTTCCCAACCTAATAAACCCCGAAAGAATTCAGAACGTACTTTACCTTCATGCCATAACCAGTAAGATTGCTCGGCAAACCAAGCATCATCCCCTGTTGGAAAACGGCGGTAGTATGTTAGAATTGCGAGAAAAAATAAAAATAAAGCTAAAGTACGTAGGTAAGTAGTGAGGCTTGTTTGTATCATAAATGATTGGTTATGTCTATTTTTGTCGAGCTGGTTTTTTTAGTAAGTAAACATAGAAATGATAATTATAAAGGAGATTAGAATAGAGAGTGAATCAATTAAGATTGTACCAAATATCAATATCAGGTTTTTCAGTAATTTCACCAGCCATATTAGTAGAAAGCCTAGAGTGGCCATAAAAAGCGACTGCCATGCCTCCAACAACTAAGAATTGTACACGGTGTTTATTTAAAGAGGTGAAGATGTACGAAATAGGGCTGTAACTCATGCTATCCCTTTGGTGTGGGCTTGTGATTTTTGGAGGTTATGTTTTTTTGTTCATCCCTAATATGCCCCATGAAGGTATTGGACATTGCGTGGCGCTTCATTACCTCAGTGGCATTAACTGAATTTATTGAAGTTGTGCTATCTTTCATTTCATGAAAGCTACTATATTTTTCTTTTTTATTCATATGAAAGTATTTCTTCGATTATACAAATATACAAAATAAGTGAGAAATCAGTTAATAATGCGAATCACAAAAAAAGCCTGTCTTCTCAAAGACAGGCTTTTAAATATAAAAATCGTTGGGGGATTATCCTTGGGATAAGGCTTCGGCACCACCCACGATTTCGAGGATTTCTTTGGTAATGGCCGCTTGGCGTGAGCGGTTGTATTCCAAACGCAACGCTTTCAAAAGCTCTTGCGCGTTGTCGGTGGCTTTGTCCATCGCCGCCATACGCGCACCGTGTTCCGAAGCATTAGATTCGAGTACAGCACGGTACAATTGAATTTTGAGCGTCTTAGGAATCAAATCTTGGACGATTTGCTCTTCTGATGGCTCAAATACGTAGTTAGCACCCGAAGCAGATACGTTTTGTGATGCTGTTTCGTCAGCGACGATTGGCAAAAACTGTTCGGTACGGATGATTTGGGTCGCAACGTTTTTAAATTCGTTGAAAACCACTTCTACCGCGTCGTATTTTCCTGCCTCAAAGTCGGCCATGATGCTTTCAGCGGCTTCTTTTACGACGCCAAAGCTCAAACGAGTATATACATCCATGTAGGTTGTATTTACGTTGAAGCCCCTGCGCTGAAATGCCTCACCTCCTTTTTTTCCCAACGCCAAAATCTCTACATTGCCTTTGGCAGCTTGCGTAGCGTATTTTTCGTTGATGAGAAGGTTGGCGGCTTTAGCGATATTGGAATTGAACGCCCCACAAAGGCCACGGTCAGAAGTAACAGTGACAATCAACACTTTTTCTACCGAACGGACCTGCTTAAATGGGCTTTCTGCGGCGGTTTCAGCCCCTGCTGATACCGTTGCAAGCATTTCACTTAACTTCTTGGCATAAGGGCGCATCTGAATGATGGCGTCTTGCGCACGGCGAAGTTTAGCGGCGGCCACCATTTTCATGGCCTTCGTAATTTGTTGCGTCGAGTTAACCGACGTGATTCTACTGCGAACTTCCTTCAGTGAAGCCATTGTGTGTTACCGTTAACTGTTATTTGTTAATAGTTTCCGTACAGGATAAAACTATTTAAACTTACTGCTTTTACTTGGTTTTTCTCAGCCAGATACTCGAACCTCGTCCGCGTGTGGCGTAGGTTGGCATGTGCTGTGATAACCATTCAGAATGAAACGTTTGAAGAAAATCGTTGTAAAACAACACTTCAAACTGGTTTTGGTACATCAAAAACGCCCGCATCATGTAGGCTTCATTCCAGCCAAAACGCCCGTTTCCGTCGATTACCCATGCTTTAGGGTACTCAAAAGGATAAAATACGTCGTGAACATGGACGATGACCCCAGGTTGGAGGCGCGGGAATATCTCGAACAAGAAATAGTTGACGTCGCTTCCTGTTTTTGATACGTGAGTCGAATCAATAAACAAGATGTCGTTTTCGCCTAATTGCTCAAAATACTCCACAGGAATATCCTGCAATGTTTTTTCAAAAATGGTTGTCTGTTGGCGGTCGGCGGGTGTCAACAACGAATACAAACGGTCGGGATAAGGCTCGATAAACGTGAACTTTACGCTTTGGTTTAAAAAACGCTCGTTGGTATCCAACATCACTGCCGACGAAAACCCAGACCCTGCTTCAATGATGTGCTTGGGTTTAAAGTGCCGCATCATGCAATGCAGCGTGGTGGCGTCGGCGTGAATAAAATATTTGTTGACAAAATAATACCGAAAGCCTTCTTGGGGGGTATCTGTAAAAGGAACACTCCCAAAGTAAGACGAGGCAAACGTCTGCATCAAGGCGACTTGCGCTTCTTCGCGAAGATCAATACCTGGCAACGTCCGTGGCGGAGGTGTGGGGTAAATCTGTTCTTCACGTTTACGTATTTCGTCCACCGATACAATTGGGCTATAAAAATGCCCTGCGGGTACCCGTGTGCGATATTTTCCGATAAATCGGGCTACGTCCCCAATGAGGGGCGTAGCCTTTACGATTTCTTTGATGCGAGACATTCGATATGAACCTGCTAATGCAGTAAATTAAGCGTATTTAGGAGCGAGTTCGCGACCTAGTTTCTTGATAGTATCTGTTACTGAATCATCCAATTTACCAGCAGCTAATGCTTTCAACACTTCTGGGTGCGAAGCTTTCAATTGGTGGATAAATTCGGTTTCAAATTCTTTTACTTTTGAAACGTTTACTTTGTCCAATACTCCGTTGATAGAAGCATAGATAATCGCTACTTGGTCACCTACACTTACTGGTGAGAACTGACCTTGTTTCAAGATTTCTTGGTTGCGGCGACCACGGTCGATGGTCAATTTAGTAGAAGCATCAAGGTCTGAACCAAACTTGGCAAACGCTTCCAATTCACGGAACTGCGCTTGGTCAAGTTTAAGCGTACCTGCTACTTTTTTCATTGACTTGATCTGTGCGTTACCACCCACGCGAGATACCGAGATACCTACGTTGATGGCTGGACGGATACCTGCGTTGAAGAGGTTTGATTCCAAGAAAATCTGACCATCAGTGATCGAGATTACGTTGGTTGGAATATAAGCCGACACGTCACCTGCTTGTGTTTCGATGATTGGAAGGGCCGTCAATGAACCACCACCTTTTACTTTGTCTTTCAACGAAGGTGGTAAGTCGTTCATGTTTCTAGCGATTTCGTCCGACGTGTTGATTTTCGCGGCACGCTCTAGCAAACGGCTGTGAAGGTAGAATACGTCTCCTGGGTAGGCTTCACGTCCTGGTGGGCGACGGAGCAAAAGAGATACCTCGCGGTAAGCAACGGCTTGTTTCGACAAGTCATCATAAACTACCAAGGCAGGACGGCCAGTGTCGCGGAAATACTCTCCGATGGCAGCACCCGTAAATGGCGCGAAGAATTGCATTGGAGAAGGATCGGCCGCCGACGCCGAAACGATAACGGTGTAGTCCATTGCTCCATAACGACGGAGGGTAGCTTCTACTTGCTTCACGGTAGAGGCTTTCTGACCGCAAGCTACGTAGATACAATATACAGGCTCACCTTTGTCGTAGAATTCTTTTTGGTTGATGATGGTATCAATACAAACGGCTGTTTTACCCGTTTGACGGTCACCAATCACCAATTCGCGTTGGCCACGTCCGATAGGAATCATGGCGTCGATTGATTTGATACCCGTTTGAAGAGGCTCAGTTACAGGCTGACGGTAGATTACCCCTGGTGCTTTACGCTCAAGTGGCATTTCGTACGTTTCGCCTTGGATAGGTCCCATACCGTCGATAGGTTCCGCAAGTGTGTTTACTACACGTCCGATGATTCCTTCACCTACTTTTACAGAGGCGATTTCGCCAGTACGTTTTACGGTATCACCTTCTTTAATTTCGGACGATTCGCCGAGCAATACCGCTCCGACGTTGTCTTCTTCGAGGTTGAGGGCAAGGGCTTTGAGGCCATTTGCAAACACGAGAAGCTCTCCTGCTTGTACTTTGGTAAGGCCATAGATACGGGCTACACCGTCACCTATTTGGAGCACCGTACCTACTTCTTCGAGTTGGGCGTCGGTTTTGGCTCCTGCCAATTGTTCCCGAAGTATCGCCGAAACCTCATCCGGTCTTACAGCTACCATATTATGATATAAAGTTTATAGTGATTCATAAATTTGCCGCAAAATTAACGATAAATTTTCTTTGATAATAGACGAGCGTATAAAAAATGTACAATTTTTTGCTAAACAGCAGGTAGATGCTCTTGTGAGACCAAACAGCCTATTTTTGAGGCCAAAATTACGAAGCATAACTATCGAAAGAATAAACCCCCATCGGGGGCTGATTTGAAAGGGTATCGGTAAAATTTTATTTTGGATAGACTTTTTCTTGTACCTTTGAGGGTCTTTTGTTACCCCAAAAAATTCGACACCAACCCAGAGGTGGTATGAACCCAGTCGTCGTCGTTATTCCCATATATAAATCTAATTTTACTGCATACGAACAGATTGCTTTTGTTCAATGCCTGAAAGTTTTAGGAAAATACTCCATTCAAATTGTTAAACCGCAATCACTCGACCTTCAATTTTTGACAGAAGTTCGGCCTCAACTGCAATTTGAGTCTTTTGATGATAGCTATTTTGAAAGTGTTCAGACTTACAACCGATTGATGCTTTCGACGGAGTTTTATGAGCGTTTCGCTAGCTATGAGTACATATTGATTTATCAATTGGATGCATTTGTGTTTCGGGATGAATTGCTGGAATGGTGCCAGAAAGGATACGACTACATTGGTGCGCCTTGGCGCCTTGAACGTGATTTTTCTTCGGTAACGGACAAGCTGATTTTTAGTCTCAAGAAACAATTGGCGATTTGGTTTGATTTGCGCGACAAAAACCGAAACAATCAACCGTTGGATGTGATTCTCAAAATGACCGTCGGAAACGGTGGCTTTTCGCTTCGTAAGGTTCAGAAAATGCTTGATATTGTGCGTTCACAACGCCCAACCATTGAGCGTTATTTGGCAGGGAAAGGCTCTTTTTACAACGAGGATGTCTTTTTTTGCATCGAAATGAACCGCTACATCCAGCGGGTACGGGTACCGCATTGGCGCGAAGCTTTACGGTTTGCTGTAGAAGATAAACCGTCCAAATCGTTTGAACTCAACGGCCGACAGCTTCCGTTTGGATGCCACGCTTGGGATATTCATGAGTTGGAGTTTTGGAAAGAGAAATTTAGCCAACTGGGTTACACTTTGTAAATAAAGAATTATAATTGATTAATGAAGCGATATTACAGCGGCACCCCTCGGGAGACAATTCCAATGCGTTTAACCGATTTTTTTATAGATGCCTATGCTAGGTGGTTCTATAAAAGGAGAGAACGCGGGTCTATTTCGGCCGCGCCTAAGGTGTTAGTAGCTTCGTTGGGGCACATGGGCGATGCCCTGACGGTATCGTATTTGTTCCCGTTGATTCGCCAAAAATACCCCAATGCCATCATTGATGTGATTACGCCAACATGGTGCAAGGCCGTTAATGAACATAATCCCTACATTCGTCAGGCTATTTACCTCGACCACATCTTGAGTAATCGTGCCAAAAGCAGTAATTGGCAGAAAATCAAGCAGTTTTATGCTACTTTCAAAACGGCAATTGAGATTTTAAAACAGGAAGAGTACGACTATTATATTGACGTACGCACCTCCAACGCGGTATCCCATTTTATCCTGCCTTTTACGAAAGTAAAAAAAGCAATTGGATTTAATCGACGAGGGCAGGGAGGTTTGCTTGATGTGGAATTGACGTTGCCCGAAAATACGTGTTTTCACCATTTTGATACTTATGGAGCGCTCTTGAAAGAGATGAATATTACGGCCAAACTCGAAGACGTAAAGCCGTATTTTCATATTCTTCCGTCAGTTTCTTGGGAATCCGTTGGGGCCAAACTCCCGTATCCACTGGCCAATTCCTACGTTATGCTTTTTCCTGAAACGGGAGAGCCGCATCGACAAATGAGCCTTGCTTTTTGGGCAGACATTGTCCGAAAAGTTTTGCAAGAATCGTCTTATTCGGTGGTGTTTTGTGGTCAGACTGATTTATCTGCTCGTATTATCAACGAAATAAATCCCTCGGCTGGCGATTCAAATCGCCTTTTGAATGCGTCTCGGCTGTTGTCGATTCAGGAGCTGGCATTGGTCGCTACCCAAGCTGAATATGCCTTAACGCTTGATTCTTTTCCCGAACACTTGGCCTGTATTTTTTGCAAAACCATTACTATTTATCGGGTTTCGGGCTTGCCCTTTTTCCCGATTGCCAATTTCCCTGCATTACTTTTTCATGGGCATCAACCTAGTGTAGGCATAGAATACGTCCGCCAAAACGTTGAAATTCACTACTACCCCGAAACGGATATTCCTGAAGTGAAGAATAAGATTTCGGAACGAATACTGCTAGCGAAAATTACTGCCTAGTCGCCAGTCGGGTTGCTCACAAACCGACTAATTTACCACTACCATTCAAACAAATATTCTCCACTTCCCACTTCCAATGCCCCTTCTACAAGCTTTAGTCGTTGGGTTTGAGCTATTTGATTTAGTTTGTCTGTACCAATGGCAGGAAGTTTGACAAGGGCTTTTGAATTGGCGGGTACGCTTATTTTTAGGGTAGTTTTCCCGTTTTGCTGTTCCCACGAAGAAGCTATCGTTCCGTACGGGGATTCATAGGTAGCTTTGGTAGAAGTAAACCCGCCGCCAGGTTTGGGGGCAATCACAAATTTTTTGAAACCAGGTTCTACCAAATCAATCCCTGCCATGTTTTGATACATCCAATCGCCAATGGCCCCGTAGGCATAATGGTTGTAGGAGTTCATGCTAACATCCTGAAAACTTCCGTCGGGTTTAATACCGTCCCAGCGCTCCCAAATAGTAGTTGCGCCCTTCTTAACGGGGTAGAGCCACGAAGGGTACGTTTCTTGATTCAATAGGTCGTAAGCAACGTCGTTTTTACCAAAACGAGTTAGTACATGACACAAATAAGGCGTACCCAGGAAGCCTGTAGTGAGGTGATTGCCGTGCCGCTTGATGTCTTGCACGAGGCGCTCAACGGCCTGCGGACGAAGATTTTCGGGCAGTAAATCGAAATAAAGGGCCAACACATAAGCCGTTTGGGTATTGCAAACCAACCGACCATTGGGAGAAACATATTCTTGCAAAAAGGCTTTTTTGATGTTTTGGAATAACTCCCCGTACAAGACCGCATCCGTGGCTTTGCCTAGGGTAAGTGCCGCTTTTGACGTTAGGTTGGCCGAATGGGCAAAAAAGGCCGTAGCAATAAAGTCATTGTCCGTTACGGGCTCTCCAAATTGCGCCGCACCACGGTATGAAAGCCAGTCACCAAAATGTTCGCCGTTGGTCCAGAGGAGCTTAGAACCTGCGTTTTTGCGAACATACTCCACCCATTTTTTCATGGATTCATACTGGGTTTCCAACAAACGTCGGTCGGAATAGACTTGATAAAGTGTCCAAGGGGCAATCGTAGCGACGTCGGCCCAGCCTGCTGATGACTTAATGTCGTCGGGGTTTTTGTTTTGAATCACATCAGGTACGACGTGCGGAACGCCGCCATTGGGCTTTTGGTCAATCGCCACGTCGCGTAGCCATTTGGTAAAAAAGCCAGCGACTTCTTTATTAAACGTAGCGGTTCGGACAAAAGCTTGGGCGTCACCTGTCCATCCTAGTCGTTCATCCCGTTGCGGACAATCAGTGGGAACATCCACAAAATTGCCAATTTGTCCCCAAACAATGTTTTTTTGTAGTTGATTGATAAGGGGTTTTGAGGTTTCAAACGTTCCTGAATTGGGGAAATCGGAGTGAATGACTACGCTCGTGAGGTTGTCGAGCGAAGGGGCGGTTGGCAAACCTTCGATACGAGCATAACGAAAACCCATAAAAGTAAAGCGGGGTTCGTAGGTTTCGATGCTGTCTCCTTTGAGGATATAAGTAAGTTCGCACTTGGCAGAACGCAGATTGGCGGTGTAAAAATTGCCTTTTTGGTCGAGGACTTCGGCGTGGGTAATACGGATTTTGGTGCCAGCAGGGCCTTGGACGCGTAAGCGTACCCAGCCCACCATATTTTGCCCAAAGTCATAAACGGTTTCCCCCGCTGGGGTTGTAAATACTTTGAGGGGTTTCAATTCTTGGGTACGTCGTACGGGCGGGCCTGCGGGGGCAATGAGGTTGTCTTTGGGGTAATTGCCAAGACGAACGTTCCACCACGTACTTTCGTCGAAACCTACGGCAGTCCAGCCTTTTTTCTCCAAACGTGCGTCGTAGGTTTCACCGTTGTAGAGGTCGTTTTCGCGGACGGGGCCGTTGTTGTTGGCCTTCCAAGTTTCGTCGGTGCCGATGATTTGCTCGGTTCCATCTTCGTATTTAATCACTAATTGGCTTAGGAGTGCGACGCGTTCGCCCCAGACGTTGCGGTTGTTTTCCCAAACCAAATAGCCACGGTACCAACCATCGCCAAGCATGGCTCCGATGGCATTGTTTCCTGCTTGGATAAATGCCGTGACATTGTAGGTAAAATATTGAATACGAGCTTGGTAGGCTGTCCAGCCTGGGCTCAGAACGTCTTTGCCAATGCGTTGACCATTGATGTACATTTCGTTGAGGCCACGGCTGGTGACGTACAAACGTGCAGAAGCTATTTTGCCTTTTGGTTTGGTCGTAAACTCTTTGCGAAGGAGGGAGGCAGGTTGTTGTTTTTTGAAATCAATTCCTTCTTTTTCGGGTTCAATCCACTTGGCTTGCCAGTCGGAAGAGGCCAAAAGCCCCATTTCAAAGAAATTGATGGCTGATTCGGCTACGTTTCCGTAATTGTCGGTGACTTTGACTTTCCAAAAATACCGTTGGCGGCTTTGAAGGTTAGGACCTTGGTAATCAATGAGGTGAGAGGCGTCGGAGGTGATGTCTCCTGATTGCCAAATGACCCCTTTTTTTGAGAATTTATCGTCTTTTGAGACTTGGATTTGATACGATTTTTGAAGGGTATTTCGCTCCTTGGAAAAGAGTTTCCAGCTAAAACGAGGAAGGAAGGCATCAATCCCGACGGGATTGGTTTTATACTCCACTCGAAGTTGCTCGACGCGCAAAGGCGAAGGTACAGGTGCTTGTGCAAGAGCCGAAAGCGATAAACTCAGAAAAAATAACAAAAAGCGATTCATTTGGCGGAAACAATTGATTTACTAGATAAAGGCTGAAAGGAGGAGAATCTACACGAAAGAAAAAAAGCGGTGGCTAGTTTCTAAACCAGCCACCGCTTTTTGAAAAACATGTACGGGTCGGGTTGTGAGCAACCCTCCACACTATCTAGTGTTTGAAGTGGCGAACGCCCGTGGTCACCATCGCCATGCCGTTGGCGTCGCAGTATTCAATTGAATCTTTGTCGCGGATAGAGCCCCCTGGCTGCACTACGGCTGTGATACCTGCATTGTGCGCGATTTCGACGCAGTCCGCAAACGGGAAGAACGCATCCGAAGCCATTACCGCGCCTTTCAAATCAAAACCAAACGAATTTGCTTTCTCAATCGCCTGACGCAGCGCGTCCACGCGAGAAGTTTGTCCTGTTCCACTGGCGAGTAGTTGGTTTTCGTTGGCCAACACAATCGTATTTGATTTGGTATGTTTACACACTTTCAACGCAAACTCTAACGCTTTTACTTCAGCGTCGGTTGGGGCTACTTTCGTCACCGTTGTAAACTGAGAAGCGGTTTCTACCACCAAATCTTTGTCTTGTTCGAGAACACCGTTCAAGATAGTTTTGAACATCTTAGTAGGGAGCTCGATAGCTTTACGCTGGAGAAGAATGCGGTTTTTCTTCGATTGTAACAACGACAACGCATCAGCTTCGTAGGCAGGCGCAATCAAAATCTCCATGAAAAGTTTATTCAATTCTTCGGCCGTTGCTAAGTCCACCGTCGTGTTGGTGATAATTACGCCACCAAAAGCAGAAACTGGGTCGCAAGCCAAGGCATTTACGTAAGCCTGATGAGACGTGGCAGCCGTTGCTACGCCACAAGCATTGGTATGTTTGATGATGGCAAAGGTAGGTTCTTCGCCAAACTCATCGATGAGCGATACGCAGGCATCTACATCCACCAAGTTGTTGTATGACAGATCTTTACCGTGAAGTTTGTCAAACATGGCATCCAAGTCACCATAAAACGTCGCTGCTTGGTGTGGGTTTTCGCCGTAGCGAAGGGTAACCCCAGCCCCCCAACCCCCAATGGGGGAGGTAGCTTTTTCCTCCGTTGCGCCTAAAAACCACTGATTGATGGCGGTATCGTAATGGCTTGTAGTGGCAAATGCCTCTTGCGCATAACGACGACGGTCGGAGAGGTCAGTGGCGCCGTCTTTTTCAGTAAGAATATTGAGCACGTCAGCGTATTGATTCCGCGACGAAACGATGAGAGAATCTTGGAAGTTTTTAGCACCCGCCCGAATCAATGAAATACCTCCAATGTCGATTTTTTCGATGATGTCTTCGGCACTAGCACCTGAAGCAACGGTTTCCTCAAAAGGATATAAATCGACAACCACCAAGTCGATCGATGGAATGTTGAACTGAGTGGCTTGCGCCAAATCGCCAGCGTCGTCACGACGGTACAAAATACCTCCAAAAACAGCAGGGTGAAGCGTTTTTACGCGGCCTCCAAAGATAGAAGGGTAGCCTGTAAGGTCTTCCACGGCAGTCACAGGAATTCCCATGTTTTCGATGAACGTCTGTGTTCCACCCGTTGAGTACAACTTTACGCCGTGTTGGTGGAGGAGTCTTACGATTGGTTCAAGACCGTCTTTGTAATAAACCGAAAGTAAGGCCGATTGGATTTTTTTCATTGGATTGGGAGTTTGCGCACTTCAAATTGTTGCTTTTAAATCGTGTTTTTTGGTTTAAAATACTTTGATTATTAGGCAATTAGTGCGTTATGTGGTGGTAAAATAACTAGGGATGACTTAGTTGTAAAAAATGAAGCCGCAAAATTAGGGCTTTTATAACAAAAAATCGCCTTGTCGATGAAGACAAAGGCGATTTTTAGGCTAAAAAATGAGAATCAATTACCAAATTTTCACTCGATTGGCTTCGGGGCGGTACATTTTATCGCCAGGTTGTACGCCGAATGCTTTGTAAAACGGCTCAAAATTGGATAATGGGCCATTGGCGCGGAACTGCCCAGGAGAGTGTGGGTCGGTGTTGACTCTCAAGCGAAGGGCTTCGTCGCGGAGTTTGGCGCGCCAAATTTGCCCAAAGGCCAAAAAGAAACGTTGGTCAGGCGTAAAACCGTCGATTTTTTCATTGCCTTTGCCTTGCTTGGTAAATGTCTTAAACGCTTCGTAAGCGACCGAAAGCCCACCAATATCAGCAATGTTCTCGCCTAAAGTCAGTTGACCTTTTACGTGTAAATTATCAAGCACAGTAAAGCCGTCATATTGGTCAATCACCACTTGGGCGCGTTGTTTAAACTGGTCGTTGTCGTCTTTTTTCCACCAATTCTTCAACATCCCCATGTAGTTGTACTGACGTCCTTGGTCGTCGAAACCGTGCGTCATTTCGTGGCCAATCACGGCACCGATGGCGCCGTAGTTGAAGGCGTCGTCGGCCTCAGGGTCAAAGAACGGCCATTGCAAAATTCCCGCTGGGAACGCGATTTCGTTGCGAAGAGGGCTGTAATAAGCGTTTACCGTTGGTGGCGTCATGCCCCATTCGGTTTTGTCAACGGGTTTGCCCAAGCGCCCCAACATTTCTTCGTAACGCCATTTGCCAAAGGCCCGCACGTTGCCGTAAAAATCACTGCGTTTTACGTTAACGCCTTCGTACGTTTTCCATTTTGACGGGTAGCCGATTTTGGGCGTAAAAGCATTGAGTTTTCGTAGTGCTTCTACTTTGGTTTCAGCAGTCATCCAGTCGAGTTCGTTGATGCGTTTTTCAAACACCTTCTGAAGGTTTGCTACCAACTCGTCCATGCGTTTTTTTGCTTCTGGTTTGAAGTGTTTTTCCACGTAAAGCTGCCCCAATAAATCGCCCGCGAGGTTGTCGGTAAGGCTCGAAATCCGCTTCCAGCGCTCTTGTTGCACTTTTTGGCCGTTCAGGGTTTTGCCGCTGTATTCAAAACTAGCTTCAACAAAAGGTTTGCTGAGGTAGTTGGCCGCGCCACTAATCACTGAAAATTTCATTTTTGCTTTCAACGTTTCGATATTGGCTTTGGGCAACCACTCGTTGAGGGCTTCGTAATACTTTGGCTGACCTACGATAATGCTATCGGTTTTCATGCGCATCGTCGCCAACGTATTCATCAAATTTAGGTTGGGTACTTTGGCGGCAAAATCTTTGACGGCAAATTTATTGTACATCGCTACAGGGTTTCTCATTTCGATGCGCCCCATGTGTGTCGCGGCGATTTGCGTTTCTAACGCCAAAATATCGTCGGCCAACTGTTGCGCTTTGGTAGCGTCTGTTCCTGTGAGGGTAAACAGCGTCGCGATGTATTTTTTGTAGGCATTGCGAACCTTGATAGTAGGCTCGTCGGTTTTGGTGTAATAGTCTTTTTCAGGAAGTCCTGTGCCCGTTTGGCGCATACTTACGATATACGTATCGGGGTTTTTGGCATCTTGCCCAATACCTGCACCAATAAATGTGCTTCCTCCGTCTTGGGGGTGAGTGGCCGAATAACGTAGTAAATCTTCGTAGTTTTTGATTTTGTCGATTTCGGTTAAAACGGCTTTAATGGGCTCGTAGCCAAGCTTTTCGATGGCAACGGTGTCCATGCCCGACGCAAAAAAGTCGCCAACGCGCTGTTTGACACTGCCCTTGGGAGATTTGCTCGCGGCGGCCTCTTCCAAAATGGCTTTGAGGTGTTTAGAGTTGCTGTCACGAAGAATATTGAACGAACCCCAGGCCGTTTCAGAGGCAGGAATATCGGTTTTCTTCAACCAGCTACCGTTAGAATACAAGAAGAAGTCCTCGCGTGGGCTAACGCTCAAATCCATGCCCGATAGGTCGAGTCCTTTGTTGGGTTTGGGGTCGTCTGATTTAATGAATGCGACAGAAAGTGCCCCTGCGAGCATCCAACTTGCCGTAAATCGTAGTCTTTCCATTTTTGGGTTGTTAGTTTGAATGATTGTTGGGCAAAATTCTGCATTAACCAAGGAAAACCGATGGCGTATAGCCCACTTTATGTACTAACCCGACGATTTTGTCGATAAATCAGTCTTTTATATCATGCTCCAACCACCCTAAAGTGAAATTAAAGACTTCTAATTTTTGGGGCTCATTGTGAATCTCGTGGTACATCCCATGCCACTTTTTATAAGTGACCGCACCACCGACCCGCCGAGCAAACTCTTCACTTGCGGGTTGGGAGGTGAGAAAGTCTTCGTCGCCGTGCATGATGAGGGTCGGGACGGGCATGGCACCGTCGTATGAATTGAGAAAAGCAGCGGCTTCCAGTAGCCCAATGCTCGCGGAGGCCGTGATGGTACCATGAACGAGCGGGTCGTTTTTGTACGCTTCTACGACAGCAGGGTCTTTAGAAATATGGTCTTGTACCAAGCCACTTCCTTGCGAAAATCCTGGGAGTACCTTGCGAAAAAGTTTACCGATGGTCAC
This sequence comes from Runella sp. R0.1_18, assembly GCF_057652155.1. Classification (NCBI taxonomy): domain Bacteria; kingdom Pseudomonadati; phylum Bacteroidota; class Cytophagia; order Cytophagales; family Spirosomataceae; genus Runella; species Runella sp. R0.1_18. The sequence goes on along the minus strand of NZ_JBYFCK010000001.1, from coordinate 590,292 downwards.
CAAAATAGGTTTTGGTTCAAACGCCAGTCGAATCCACGGGCCCGTCGCAATAAGCCCTTGGATAGGAGGTTGGCGGCGGATGGTGTAGTTGAGGACTAAATTGCCGCCCATCGAGTGTCCATAAAGGTAAATAGGTAGCTGAGGCGCTTGTTGTTTGGCATAGCTGAGGAGAGTTTCAATGTCATTGAGGTAGGCGTCGTATGAAGGGGCGTGGCCGCGTTTTCCCCCTGATTTTCCATGACCTCGGTTATCCATTGAAAAGACGGAATAGCCATTTTGGTTAAAAAAATCAGCAAAATGCGCATAGCGACCACTGTGTTCGCCAAATCCGTGAATGAGTACGATGACTGCTTTGGAAGAAGGTGCGAGCCAAGCGCGTGTAAAGAGTGAGGTACCGTCGCTGGCCGTGAGGGTAGTAGTAATTTCAGACATGGTTAAGGAGTTTTGGGGGGAAGATACAGAATTTGTGTCAAAAACTATCTGAACTATGTGTTCACAAAGTAGATTGCACAATTGGTTGAGTGAGAAAAAGATACCCAGTGTCTTTTTATAAGTGGAAAGGCTATGATTGGACTTTTGAAGATAATATCAGAATGAAATCAAAATGGATATTGATTGGAGCAGCGGCGATTGTATTGCTAAGTTCTTTTTCATTTTTAGGAATTTTTACCCATCAACTTAATTTTAATGAGGAAGTAAAGCCTATTCTGAATAAGCACTGCATGGCGTGCCACGGTGGGGTCAAAAAAGCAGGAGGCGTGAGCTTTTTGTTTGAGAAAGATATGTACGACCCTGCCAAATCGGGAAAACCTCCTGTGGTGGCGGGAGACGCCGAGGAAAGTGAAATGATGCGGCGAATTTTACTGCCCGAAGGCCACGAAGAGAAAATGCCCAAAGATGGTCCACCGCTTTCGGAAGAAGAGGTGGAAGTACTCACCAAATGGATTGATCAAGGAGCAAAATGGGGAAATCACTGGGCGTATAACCGTGTTGAGCGGCCGAGTGTGCCTTCTATTGGTAGCTTTTGGGCGCGATTGGGCCTCGCCGATGATGATGAAACGCGTTGGGCTAAAAATGAAATTGACCATTTTGTGCTGGAAAAACTGCGCGAACAGCAGCTAAAACCTGCTGCCGAAGCCGACCGCGCCACGCTGATTCGTCGAGTGAGCTTGGACTTGACGGGATTGCCTCCGACGGATGCGCAAGTCCAGCGATTTTTGAAAGATGCTTCTCCCAAAGCGTACGAAAATCTAGTCGATTCTCTGCTAAAATCGTCTGCCTACGGCGAACGTTGGGCGGGAATGTGGCTCGATTTGGCGCGCTATGCCGATACCAAAGGGTACGAACGTGACCCTGGTCGGAATATCTGGCGCTACCGCGATTGGCTCATTAAGGCATTTAATGAGGACAAATCATACGATAAGTTTGTGGTTGAACAATTGGCGGGAGATTTGCTCCCCAACCCAACCGATGCCCAGTTGATTGCGACGGGTTTTCACCGCAATACCATGAACAACGACGAGGGGGGGACGCAAGACGAAGAGTTTCGGGTAGCGGCGGTTATTGACCGAGTAAATACCACTTGGGATGTTTTTCAGGGGACGACATTTGGGTGTGTGCAATGCCACAGCCACCCCTACGACCCGTTTACCCACGAAGAATACTACAAATATTTGGCCTTTTTCAACAATACCCGCGACGAAGACGTGACGAGCGATACGCCGACGTTGCGGTTTTATGGCAAAGAAGATTCCGTACGGGTGCTCAAAATTGAGCAATGGATAAAGGCGCATCAAGGGAAAGCTGGGATGAAATTGCCCGATTTTCAGCGTTTTGCGCGGATTATGGAGCCCAAAGTCAACTCCCACGATTTTGACCAACACGTCAATGCCTCGTTGTTGGATGCCAAATACTTTGGGATACAAGACCAAGGAACGGCGCGCTGGCCCAATGTGACGCTGACGGGTAAAAATAGGTTATTGCTGAACATCGGGACCAACGCCGAAAATGCGCTCTTGCAACTTCACCAAGACAGTATCAAAGGGAAAGTCATTCTTTCGCTCGAATTGTCAAAAGTAGGAGATACCGTGATGGTGTTGCCTGTAGCGCCTGATGCGGGAAAACGTTCGCTATTTTGGACGCTCCATAGCCCCAAAACACCCAAAGAATGGGTGAGGATTAAGTGGGCGGCGTTTCAAGAAGCACTGCCAGGGAAAGAGGAAGTGGGGTTTGCGGAGGTGGAAAAACTGTACGCTGAAATTTTGACGGGTGGGGTAGAAAGCACGCCCATTATGTACGATGGCTATGGTGATTTGGCGCGTACGACACACGTTTTTGAACGAGGTAACTGGACAGTCAAAGGCAAGAAAGTAAATCCTGATGTGCCCAACCTCTTTAAAGAATCGGGAGCAAAAACTGCTTCCATGAAAAACCGCTTGGATTTGGCCAAATGGATGACTTCGCGAGAGCATCCACTGACGGCGCGGGTAGCGGTGAATCGGATTTGGGAGCAACTGTTTGGAACAGGAATCGTCGAAACGGTCGAGGATTTTGGCTCGCAAGGAATTACTCCTACCCACCAAGAATTACTGGACTGGCTGTCGGTGGAGTTGATGGAAACAAACCAATGGAGTCTCAAAAAGCTGCTCAAACAAATTGTACTGTCAGCAACTTACCGACAAAGTGCTACCGTCACTCCCGAAAAACTAGCCCAAGACCCCTTCAATAAATGGCTCTCGCGGGGGCCACGGGTGCGCCTTTCGGCCGAGCAAATTCGCGACCAATTGCTGGCTACGAGTGGTTTGTTGTCGCGCAAAATGTACGGACGTAGCATGATGCCCTTGCAGCCCGATAATATTTGGCTGTCGCCCTACGACGGGGCAAAATGGCAACTGAGCGCGGGAGAAGACCGCTACCGTCGGGCGTTGTATATTTATTGGAAACGTACCGCTCCTTATCCGTCGATGGTAATGTTTGATGCTCCTAGTCGTGAATTTTGTCAAGTAAGGCGCATCCGAACCAACACGCCATTACAGGCATTGGTGACCCTTAACGACCCCGTCTATTTGGAGGCAGCGCATTGTTTTTCGGAGGCCATTGCGGCGAAGTATGCGAGTCCACAGGAGCAAATTCGTGAAGCCTACCGTCGCTTGACGTACCAATCCATCTCTCCCAAACGTTTACAAGTTTTACTTAATTTGTATAACAAGTCATTGGCAAACTATCGAAAAGATACTGGCGCTACCAAAAAACTTTTGGCCAACGACGGCAACGCCACGCCCGAACTGGCTGCCTTGACCGTAACGACAAATGCCATGCTTAATTTGGATGAAATTGTAACAAAACCCTAAGGGAATGTCGAATGTCGAGTGCAGAATGTCAAATGAAAAAAACTTATTCGACATTCTGCACTCGACATTCGACACTCATTATTAAACTAAAAATCAGATGAAAATACAATTCTTTGGCGCGGCGCGCCGTGTGACAGGTTCTAAGCACCTGATTACGACCAAAAAAGGAACAAGAGTGTTGCTTGATTGTGGGATGTTTCAGGGGATTAATACCCAAGACCTCAATCAAAATTTTGGCTTTAAAGCCGATGAAATAGATTTTGTGGTGTTGTCGCACGCCCACATCGACCACACGGGGTTGCTGCCAAGGTTGGTTCGTAAGGGGTTTAATGGCCCGATTTACTGTACGCCACCTACGGCCGATTTGTGCAATATTATGTTGCTCGACAGCGCTTTTATCCAACAAAAAGACTTGGAGCGAATCAACGAACGCCGCAAAAAGCGTGGCGACGATGAACTGGAGTTGTTGTACGACGAAAACGACGTGCGTAAAACCCTCGAATTGCTGGTGACAGTCGATTATCACCAAGATTTTTGGCTCAATACCGACGAGATAAAAGTACGTTTTACCGATACGGGTCATATTTTGGGAAGCGCGGCGGTGCATTTGACCATCAAAGATCAAGGAGTTGATAAACAAATTACGTTTTCGGGAGATGTTGGTCGTCCTGACGATAAAATTTTACGCAGCCCCGAGGCATTCCCGCAGGCAGAAGTGATTATTTGTGAATCGACTTACGGAAACCGTCAGCACGAACCTGAGCCTGACATGAAAGCGCACTTGCTGCGGGTGGTGCGTGATACGTGTGTGACGCGTGGAGGGAAATTGATTATCCCTGCCTTTGCCATTGACCGTACTCAAGAACTCATTTATGCCCTCGACCAATTGGCCAACGAAGGACTTTTACCCCGTCTGAAAGTATTTATTGATAGTCCGTTGGCCATCAAGGCAACCTCAATCATGCGCAAGCACGATGAATACTTTAATCCTGATATTTTAGAATATATCGAGAAAGACGGCGATGCGTTTAACTTCCCTAACTTACACTATGTGTCTGATGTACAGGAGTCGAAGGCCATCAACGACCTCAAAGAGCCTTGTGTGATTATTTCGGCATCGGGGATGGCTGAAGCGGGACGGATTAAACACCACATCAGAAACAACATTCTCAACCCTGATAACACAATCATGTTGGTAGGCTACTGTTCTCCCGATAGTCTTGGTGGAGCGCTAAAACGCGGTGATGCAGAAGTACGAATTTTCGGGGAAACGTACCAAGTGAAGGCGAGGGTAGAGGTGATGGATTCGTTTTCAGCGCACGCCGATTACAACGAATTGATTCAGTTTTTGAAATGCCAAGACCCCGCGCAAGTGAAGACGCTATTTTTGGTGCACGGGGAGTATGACAACCAAATCGCTTTTAAACATCGTCTCGAAGCGGAAGGCTTCCGCCATGTTGAGATTCCAGACCAGTTTACGGTCTTTGAGGTGTAAAGCTAAAAACTCCCCGAAAGTTCTATACCTTCCCGAAAGTTTTAAACTTTCGGGAAGGTAGTTTATTAGCTACGAAACAGGAGTTACTTCCACCACCGCTTCGCGATTGATACCACCGTAAATGTGCGGGAACAATTCTCCGTTGTGTGGGGCAGGCTCGTAAAGCAGCGTTGAGGTAAGCTTTGACTCGTCGATGTGCAGCAAAACTAAGCCCGTGGCGCCCACATAATACCGCTCCAAAACCCCCGCAATCTGCTCCTGTAAGCTACAATGGATGAATGTTTCAGCGTCGAATGTTTCACTGAAATAAGCCGCTTTATCTTCAAATTCAGCCCAATAAGCCGAGGAAACGATGTGATAAATCATGCTTTAGCGGGTGTCTTTTCTTTGGGAGGAAACAACAATGAGGCGATTACCGCTACGGCCAAAATCCCAACAATGATATACAACGAGTACACCGTTTTGAAACCCCATTTTTCTAAATAGCTGTGCGCGACCATCTTGGTTCCGATAAAAGACAACAAAACGCCCAAGCCAGGCTTGAGGTAGTGGAACTTATCCATAATGCTCGACAAGAAGAAGAACATTGAGCGGAGCCCCATGATGGCAAACACGTTTGAGAAAAAGACAATATACGGGTCTTTGGTGATGGAGAAAATCGCGGGGATAGAGTCCACCGCAAAAATCAAATCGGTGAAGGCAATCACAATCACGACCACAAAAATAGGAGTGATGTACCATTTTTTGAACCGCTTGTGATAGACAAAAAAGTGGTCGATAACGTTGCGTTTGTAAACATTGAAGTACTTCGACGCAAATTTTACCGCAATGTGGTCATTGGGGTTCATTTGTTCGTCTTCTTCTTTCTCAAACAAGATTTTGACCCCTGTATATATTAGAAATCCACCAAAAATGTAAATAATCCATTCAAACTGTTGGAGCAAGGCCGAGCCTACAAAAATGAAGATAAAACGAAGCACGACTGCGCCCGAAATTCCCCAAATCAAGACTTTTTTGTAGAACTTTTCGTGGACACCAAACGAATTGAAAATCAGGATAAAGACAAAAATATTGTCGGCTGAGAGCGAATATTCCACCAAATAACCTGTGATATACTCCAGGGCCATGTTGTTTTCAAAGATTTGGAGACTCGCTTCAAAGTTATCAGGAACAAGGACAAGGTGTTTGGCGTATTTATCTACAATTTCTTGTAAATGAGCCATGTCTGATACGTCGTGGATGAGATAGCCGTATTGTTTGATAAAGAAATAGAAGGCAACCGATAGCGCCACCCAAATGGCACTCCAGATACCTGCTTCTTTAAAACTAACAACGTGGCTTTTTTTCTTGGAAAACACACCAAGGTCGATGAGCATTACGAAAATGACAAAAATCGTAAACGCTCCAAAAAATAGAGTTTCGTTCGAGAGCATATTTGTTTAGTGGGTAAAATAGCTTGAAAACATCCGCATGGAGGCTTTCGCAGGCGCCGTTTCTAGGGGTAGAAGCGAGAACTGTTGGTCAAAGTTCCATAGTTTCTTTCAGAAAGCCAAGAATAGTAGTTTCTTATTCGATATTTTTCAGAAACTCAGCAAGGGCATCGGCACAGGCTTGGGGTGCTTCAAACATACCCATGTGGCCTACATCAGCCAAGACAAGCGTTTGCGCATTTTGGGGAAGTTCACTGAGCCCGATATTCTTTTCAAAAGGAATCAATTTATCTTCTTTCCCAAAAATGAATAAAACAGGAAGAGACGTCGTCTCCAAAACCACCGTACGGTCGGGGCGATTCATGATGGCTTTGAAGCCCGCAATCACCGCGTCGGTAGGAAGTTGTGAATACGTTTGAATATGATTTGAAAGCGCCTCTGGATTCTTTTCGAGGTAACTTTCGGCGTACATGTTGGGCGAAGCTTGTTTGATAAACGCGGCCGCGCCATGGGTTTCCATGAAGCGGAGTGTTTTGGCCCGCTGCTCGCGCTTGGCGTCGTCGTCGGCGTAAGCGGTGGAGTGAAACAACCCAAATCCAGCCAATAATTCAGGGTATTTTTCGGCAAAAGCCAACGCAATGTAGCCACCCATCGAATGCCCAACTAGCACACAGCGCTCAATGCCTTGCTCCAACAACCACTCCCGAAGCCCTGCGGCGTAGTCTTCGATGCTCACAAAGCGAGTTTCGGAGGCAAGCTCAGGGGTAAAAATAGGGTACTCAGGAAGGCATTTTTTGATGCCTTCCCAAATTGAACTATCAATACCGTGGCCGTGAAGAAGTACGAGCGGTGTCATTAGGCTACTGATTTAAGTACGTGCATAGAAGAGCGCTCAAACTTCTCGCGGGCGTAATCGAGCGTAAGGGTAAACTCAGTAACGTCTTTGTTGGATGGCAAATCGAACATCGCATCGGTCATAATGGCTTCGCAGATGGAGCGAAGACCACGGGCGCCGAGTTTGTATGCCAACGCTTGATCAACAATGTATTCGAGCACGTCGTTGTCGAAATGGAGCTTGATGCCTTCCATCGCAAACAGTTTTTTGTATTGTTTCGTCAACGCGTTTTTAGGCTCAGTCAAAATCTGACGAAGCGCATCGCGGTCGAGCGGGTTGAGGTACGTCAGCGCTGGAAGACGTCCGATAAGCTCAGGAATCAAACCAAACGACTTGAGGTCTTGGGCTGCTACGTAGCGAAGCAAGTTGCCTTTGTCGAAAATTTCTCCCAAACGGCGGTCGGTCGTAAACCCAATCGGGCGAGAGTTGATGCGCTTGGCGATATGGCGGTCGATGCCATCGAAAGCTCCTCCGCAGATAAACAAGATGTTTTCAGTATTGAGTGGAATCAGCTTTTGGTCGGGGTGCTTGCGGCCACCTTGCGGCGGAACGTTCACCACTGAGCCTTCCAACAATTTGAGAAGCGCTTGTTGAACCCCTTCGCCACTTACATCGCGGGTGATAGAAGGGTTATCGCTCTTACGCGCAATTTTGTCGATTTCATCAATAAACACGATCCCGCGTTCAGCGGCTTCGGCGTTATAATCGGCTGCTTGGAGGAGGCGTGTCAGGATGGTTTCTACGTCTTCTCCTACGTAACCAGCCTCCGTCACTACGGTCGCATCGGCAATACAGAAAGGCACTTGGAGCATTTTGGCAATGGTACGGGCCAAATATGTTTTCCCCGTCCCTGTCTCACCCACCATGATAATGTTTGATTTTTCAATCTGCACTTCATCGTTTGACTTTGGCTGCATCAACCGCTTGTAGTGGTTATAAACTGCCACCGAAAGCGTTCGTTTAGCTTCGTCTTGACCAATGATGTATTGATCGAGATAGCGTTTCATTTCCAGCGGTTTAACGAGGTTAAACTTCGGCGTAGAAGGCTTTTCTTTTTTCTTTTTTGGGTACAACTCTTCTTGCACTACCCCGTATCCTTGTTCGATACAGAAGTTACAAATATGGGCGTCGATGCCCGAAAGCAGGAGCTGAACCTCGTTCTTGCGTCTGCCGCAAAATGAGCAATTAATTGCTGCCATGGAAGGTGTCAAAATAGGCGAAGTATGATTTTATCGTGCAAATGTAGATGATAACAATCACAATCGCGAATAAGTTTATTTTGTGAAATACGCAAAAGTTGCAAACCATGTTGCTATTTTTTCAAAAACGGCGACGAAGCTACCAACTAACGAGACGTATAGGACACGTCTCAACGTTTAGTAGTTAAAAAAAAACCCCCTCGAAGGAAGTTCGAGGGGGTTTTTTAGTCTTTGAGAAGACCCAAAAACAAGCTTACGCTCCTTGGAAAGTAGCTTCGGCTTTGTTCCAATCTACCACGTTCCAGAACGCATCCACGTAGTCGGGGCGTTTGTTTTGGAACTTCAAATAATAAGCGTGTTCCCACACGTCGAGGCCGAGGATGGGTGTACCTTTTACTTCGGCAATGTCCATCAACGGGTTGTCTTGGTTAGGAGTCGAAGTGATGGCTACGCCTCCGTCTGCGGTTTTGATAAGCCACGCCCAGCCTGAACCGAAACGACCCAATGCTGCTTTTTTGAACTCATCTTTGAACGCATCAAATGAACCAAACTTAGCGTCGATAGCCGCCGCCAACTCACCTACTGGAGCGCCGCCACCGTTGGGTGAAAGGATATTCCAGAAAAACGTGTGGTTCCAGTGGCCACCGCCGTTGTTACGAACGGCTGGTGAGATAGCACCTGCGTTGGCTACCAATTCTTCGAGGCTTTTGCCTTCGTTTGGTGTACCTGCCACGGCATTGTTGAGGTTTGTAACGTAAGTATTATGGTGACGACCGTGGTGGATTTCCATTGTCGTTTGGTCGAAATGGGGTTCCAACGCGTCAGATGCGTACGGAAGCGGATCTAATGTAAAAGCCATGTGATTGGTTGTTTATTTTAAAAGTAAGATTGTATGTTCGAGAGCAAAACATCATGCCCGCGTTTTATGTTCGCAGCTTGAGGAAAAAATTCTTCAGCAATTGCGTATTTTCTTCTTCAAGCACGCCTCGACGAACCAACGTTTTGGGGTGGAGCAGGGGCTGTTTGACGAGCGAAAAACCGCGTTTTTCGTCGGAAGCACCATAGACGACTTTGCCAATCTGTGACCAGTATAGTGCGCCCGCACACATCACGCAAGGCTCAAGCGTCACATAAAGCGTACAATCGCGCAGGTATTTTCCGCCCAAATACGAAGCAGCAGCGGTAATGGCCAAAATTTCGGCATGGGCAGTGACATCGGTCAGTTGTTCGGTTTGATTGCGGGTTTTGGCAATGATTTTACGTTGGCATACGACCACCGCTCCCACGGGGATTTCGCCTGCTTCGGCGGCGGCTTCGGCTTCGTAAAGGGCCAACTGCATGTAGTATTCGTCCGAGAATAAAGGGTACATAGTCGTGTACAGTAAGTCACAAAAATAAAGAGGATATGACCATCATAGCCATATCCTCTTAAAAGTGTTTGAATGGGTTGCTTACCTTAGGCGGCCATCGCAACGCTTTGTTCTTCTTCAAGGTACTGGATAAGTTTACTCAATGTCGTGAGTTTGTGATAATCTTCGTCGGGGATGCGCAAGCCAAACTCTTGCTCAAGCTTCATCATTAAGTCAACAGTGTCGAGGCTGTCAAACCCTAAATCTTTTACAAAATGAACATTTTCTGTGACGGCGCGACGCTCAACGCCAAATTCTTCAAGGATGTTTAAAATACGATCTTTCATGGCACTGTACGTTATGGTGACTACTGGTTTCTACTATGCTTGTTTAACGTCGAGTGAGGCATAAAAATTTCACAAAATAAGATGAAACGAATGCTTGGCTGCCTGTGCTTTGCACAACCGCCTTTGAAACAGTAAGATAGGAGAACCGTTTTTTGTAAAAAAAGTAGAATTTGGCTTTTTCGCTGCCTAATTTATTCTGAGGGGCTGAGTAGTCACTTGCAAAAAAAATGACGTATAGTTTAGAAAGATTTTTGTAAATTTCGCTTTGAACGGCATAGTACCGCACAGTTATTTGAAACAAGTTTTTTAAACTTGCCCACTTTCTTCTGAAATTGATATTTATACTAAAAATACTGATAGGTTAAGGAACGAATGAAAGCAAATGGTAGTAGTTAAATCACTACTACCATTGTCCATTTGGTTATCTTTTTTTTAGTAGCTTGCTCCCTCGATTTTTCTCCCTGTCGTTTTTTTTAACTAACACAGAATTTATGAAACAGCTATTGGCTAGCGTTTGCTTTTTGGCGACTTTTTTTTCGGGATTGGCGCAAGATTTTCGACCAACGTTCCATTATACGCCTCCTAAAAATTGGGTGAACGACCCCAACGGACTGGTCTATCTTGATGGGGAATATCATTTGTTTTATCAGTATAACCCGCTTGGCAACAAATGGGGGCACATGAGCTGGGGACATGCCGTGAGCAAAGACCTCACCAAGTGGGAAACGCTACCCGTTGCGCTACCCGAATATCCCAATGCAGACGGCACAACGACCATGGTGTTTTCGGGTTGTGCGGTGGTCGATAGCCTCAATACGTCAGGCTTTTTTGAGGAAGGGTTTCATAAAGGACTGGTGGCCGTTTATACGTCGCACATTGAAGGAAAAGCACAGCACCAAAGCGTTGCGTATAGCAGCGATAAAGGGCGGACGTGGCAACTGTATGAGAAAAACCCTGTGCTAGATTTGGGAATGAAAGACTTTCGTGACCCCAACGTAATTTGGTATCCTGAACACAACGCTTGGATTATGACCGTGGTAAAACCGCTGGAATACACTGTACAGTTTTATGAGTCCAAAGACCTGAAAACGTGGGCGTTGTTGAGTGAATTTGGAAAGCAAGGCGATATGACTAAGATTTGGGAATGTCCTTCGCTGATTAAAATGCCCGTAGAAGGGAAAGGTAAAAACCAATCGAAGTGGGTATTGATGATTTCGAGTGGGCATCGGCAAAAAGGGTATTTGGCGATGCAATATTTTGTCGGAGACTTTGATGGGAAGCAATTTAAACCCCAAAAACAGGAAGAAATTCTATACGTGGACGAAGGAAAGGATTTTTACGCGGGGATTCCGTTTAGCAATTTGCCCCCAAAACATAAAAAGCCAATTATGATAGGGTGGGTAAATGATTGGGAATACGCCAATGATATTCCCACGGGCGATACTTGGCGAGGGGCGTTTTCGGTGCCACGGGAGATGTCGCTACGCATGACACCCAATGGTTATCGGCTTTATCAACGACCTATTTCTGCGTTGCAAAAAGTGATGAGTAAAAAGGCGTTAGTAGCTAAAAATACGGCCATCAGTGGTGTATGGAAAGTACCTTTTCAAGGAGATTCGTACGATTTGCAGCTGGCGATTCAACCTCAAAAATCAGAAGGATTCACACTTCGGTTGCTTCAAAACGGAGAGGAAGCGACCTTGTTGCGGTATGATGTGGCTACCCAAGAACTTTCGCTCGACCGTACAAAATCGGGCTTGACCGACTTTCACCGCCGTTTTTCGGGCATTGATCGGGTAAATGTGCCGCTCCGAAAAGGTAAGTTGTACGTGAGGGTATTGGTCGATAAGTCAATCGTGGAGGTGTTTGCCCAAGGGGGAGAAAAAGTAATGACCAATTGGGTGTTTCCCACCAAAAACGCGGGTGAAATCTCAATTGCTTCAGAAGGTAGCAGCGTTAAAGTAAATTCCTTGTCTATCAAGACCTTCTAGTTTGCAAATCACGAAAGCATTTCTAACTTGCAGACCATTACTAATATACCTATGATGAACAGAAAATACGCTTTAGTATCGGTCGGAGAACTGCTGGCCGACCTTATCGGAACGGAGTTTACCCAAAACTTAACTGACACCACTACCTTTCAACGTTTTCAGGGAGGAAGCCCCGCCAACTTAGCCGCTAACATGGCACGTTTGGGCAACCAGACCGCGCTGGTGTCGTGCGTTGGCACCGACAATGTAGGCAATTATCTCATTGAGAAAGTGGCCGAAACGGGCGTTGATACAACTTATATCGCCAAAGATGCCCTGGCTCCTACGAGTATTGTGCTGGTGTCACGTACCAAAGGAACGCCCGATTTTATTGCATACCGCACGGCCGACCGAATGATTCAACGGGAACATATTGCGGACGAATTACTCCAAAATGCGTCGTTTTTTCATACTACTTGCTTTGCCTTGAGTCAAGAGCCTGCCCAAAGCGCCATTGTAGATGCGGCAGCAAGGGCGCAAGCAGCGGGCTGTATCGTAAGCCTAGATGCCAATTATGCACCACCCATTTGGCCTGACCGTGTACAAGCCCAAAAGGTGATTGCGGATTATTGTAAAAATGGTGCTTTTGTGAAACTAAGCGAAGACGACGCCGAGCGAATTTTTGGCGAAGTTCGCCCAAATGCAGAGATTATTCAGACTTTCCACCAAATGGGAGCGCAGTTGGTTTGTCTAACGTTGGGAGGAAAAGGAAGCATTGTTTCGTCTAATTATGGCAAAGACTGTGTCGAAATAGAAGGCCGCCCGATTGAAGTAAAAGACGCCACGGGTGCAGGGGACTCGTATTGGTCGGGTTTCCTAACGGCTTGGCTAGATGGCAAAACACCTGCTGAATGTGCTCAAGCAGGTGCCAATATCGCCGCGCTGAAAATCAGTACGGTAGGCCCGCTTCCTGCCAAAGTCGATAGGGCTATTTTATATTGATTTTGTTGGATTGGATTGATTGCGTCGGGTTGTGAGCAACCCGACTCACCGTGGAGAGGGTTGCTCACAACCCGACGAGTTACTTGTTAGCAGTAACTTGCAGTCGATTTTCGTCGCCCGTTTGGTAGGGAACGTAATAAATTACCATTTCCATCATTTCGGAGGTGGTATTCCAGCCAAAACCAACATCGCGGGCGGGTTTGAATGGATTGAGGAGGTTCTCTTCCGTATTGTCGTATGCTGCTTCGGCCAAAATAACGGTGCCGCGAGGTACTTTCACGAGCTTTTCAAACTGGTAGGTCATTTGCCAATTAAAATCCCAATTGTCAATTTTAATAAACGGCGCTAAATCGCCGTCGGGCGTGATTCCAAACGACTTGAACGTTTTTCCCAAATAGTGCATGTGGGGCAAAATCGAAATCGCTGAAATGTCTTCTTTGAGCGGGCCTAAGCTCATAAAAAACGACGCTTTTTGGTTAGCGCGAATCAAAAAAGGTGGGTTGGTGATGTGCTGCTCGTGGAGAATCAATGACTGGACTTCTCGCTCGACGGGTTTACGGGTGTAGTAAAGACGGATTTCTGATTGGTCGGTTTGGAAGGTGGCCGAGGGCGAGTAGTGCATGTACAAAATCAGGTTTGAATGCGCCTTGATTTTCTTAGCAACGCCATCGGGAAACTGAATGCGGTCATTGCCAGGCACCCAGCCATACAGAAACTCATCGGCCATCGGAATTTTTTGAAATTCGGCCAACTTTGGATCAGTGCCGTTCATCCCTTCCAATCCAGCCATGCGCCCGCTGGTATCGACCATCACACGGCTGTGGTGGACTACTTTACGGTTGCCAGGCAAAAACTCGATGGCTTCCACCATCACATCTTCGGTCAGCCCAGTGGGAATGTGAAAGTACCTAAATTCCTCAACGCCTGTATTGGGAACCGTAAACGCATTTTGCATTTTTAATATCAGGTCAGGCTGTCGATGTTTTGTCATACCGACGAAGGGGGTATCTTTCTCTTTTACCCTCTGCTTCTTCCCCTCCACACTCCCTTGCGCTACCCATTGCTGAATCAACGCAATTTCTTCATCAGTAAGCCCGCGTTCGTTGGCATAATGCTGAAAAGAGCGATCGGCAGGGAAAGGAGGCATGTAACGAATTTGAGTTACTTTGGCCACAAACTCCGACCGTTTGGCTACTTCTTGGTAGGTTTGAAGACTAAATGGCCCAATGCCGCCAGGGCGGTGGCAACCCGTGCAGTTGTTGGAGATGATGGGTTGGATGTGCTCATAAAAAGTTAGCTTCGTTTGAGCGAAGACCGAACCCAACGAAGCAATAAAGCCTACCACAAGTGCAAATTGTGTTTTCATCAAGACAAAATACAACCAGAGAGCTATAAAAACAAAAAGAGGTTGTCCAAAAAGTTTGGTATCACCAAATTATCTTCGGTTTTTGTTCAACCTCACCCCCTAAATCCCCCTCTACTGAAAGGAGAGGGGGATTTTTAGAGCCCTTCTCCAGAAAGGAGAAGGGTTGGGATGAGGTTGAATCCAAAGAATATTTTGTGACCTGTTACTTTTTGGACAGCCTCTTAATACAAGTTATTTACAAGTGCTTATCTTACAATAAAGTTCAAGCGGCAGTTTGCGTTAGCTTGTGATACTGGAGTAGGGTCAAGGCAGATACTGTCTTCGTTCCATACTTTGAACACCAAACCAGTAGAAGTTGTCAATTCCCAAGTGACTACAAAAGCATCGGCAGCAGCACCAGTTTTAGCACCTTGCAAACGAGCACCTGCAGGGCGAGGACGAGCAGGGTTATCAAATACTTTTACCGCATTTACTTTATCATACTTCACAGTAGCATCTTTGTAGAGGTTGTAAATCTCAGCAGGGGTAATGCTAAATGTATTCCACTGACGATTTCCAGCAGGAGCATCAATGGTTTTTACCACCTTTCCGCCGCTACCCAAAGAGACTGTTTTAGGGTTGCCATCAGGATCTGTATATGATTCAATCATGTCAACCTTGATAGCTATCTTGTTGACAGTTAGTTGATTGTCGAGGGATACCCAACGAATTTTAAAGTCAATTTTAGCACCGTCTTGGCCTGTAAGAGGGAAAGTTTTTGCATTGGCTGCAATATTAGCTTTTCCAGCTTCAGCTACCCCATCAAAAACGCCCCAGCCATGCACACCTGGCTCCCAAGGTTTGTTTGGGTTCAACGATTCATCACGGCATCCTACCAAAAGAAAAATTGCCAGAGATAGTGAATATATAAGTGTTTTTTTCATTTTTATCTTTCTTTATGTTTAGAGAGTGCAGAATATCAAGAGAAAAATTCGACATTCTGCATTCTAAATTCGACATTTTCTTAGAATTCCCACTTCACTTTAACTTTGTCCCAGAAGATTGGGTCGCGGTCAAATACCACATCTGTGATGTACTTAGAGGCGTTAGGGTTCAATGCACCTTCCGACTGAGGGTAAGGCAAACGCAATGCGTACTGACGTGGTGGTTTTGAGATTGGCGTCATGATACCTACCGAAAACTGCTTGAATTGGCCTTGAATAGGATAACCCGTGCGGCGTTGGAAGTTCCACAAATCCATCCCTTGGCCCCATGAGCAGAACCAAAGTTGTTTGGCCACTACGTTTAATTTAGCTGAATTACTTCCAGCGGCATCATAAAGACCTAACCAAGCTTTTACGTAAGCGTCCACATCAGCGGTAGCTGGTGCTTTGGCACGGGTTGGGTCCGACTTTAGCCCTTGTGCTACTACTACGGCCATTTGCTCGCGCATGGCTGCTTCAAACAACGCTTTTGCGTCGCCTGTTACACCTGTGTTATCCAAAATCGCCTCGATTTGGTAGTATTTTGTGTTCCAGCTGTGGATGATAGGCCATTGACCATCACCACCCGTGTTAAGGGAAGCCTGACCTGTAAGTCCAACGGCAGCTACGCTACGGTCAGAATAAACCCCACCTGCAGGATAACAACCTGGCGTAGCGCGAAGCGTTCCGTCAGCAGCAGCTCCTGATACGTCTCCACGGTCACGGCCAAAGAAACCAGCGATGTAAGCCAAGTCGGCCGCAGGAATATCACCTGTGATGTTAAAGGCTTTTTTATACTCATCTAAGAATGTAGCGCGCAATGGCAAGTAAGAACCACCAAAAGGCGTAGTACCACGGTCAGTTGGGTTATTTTGATCCAAGATACGGCTTGTCTGACGATAGAAATAGAACGGCAAGCGTGGGTCTTTGTTTAGAAGCATTTCCCCCATCAACTGGTGGTTGATGTAACTTGGGTCTCCAAGACCTGCGTATGTTGCATACCAAGGGTGCGTGTTTCTTTCAGGAGCTACTTGCTTAGAATACAAATATGACCAGTTTTGAGCGGCAGTAGTAATGTAACCACCTGCTTCAAAAGCAGCTTTCAATTCTGCATTTCCGTTGGCGCGGCCTTTGCGAGACGTAAGCAACAAGCGGAGTTTAACAGATTTTGCGATACGTGTCCAAGTAGCAGCGCTACCACCACCAAAGTAGTCGTTTTGTACGGCTACGGCTTGTGGCTTTGCCAATTCTACAACTGCTTGGTCACACAATTTGAGCAAGTCTTCATAAATCTCTGAGTCTTTGTCAAATTTAGGTGTTTTATTAGGTTCAGTAGCATTTCCTTTCCACGCTTCAGTGTAAGGAATATCACCAAACATATCTACCATGTGACCTACCGAAAATGCCTTCAAGGTCAAGGCAATGCCGCGATATACAGGGTTTTTACCATCGGCTGATGCTTTCAACATTTCTTCAATGGTCTGAAGCTCACGGAAACGTGCATTCCAAGTCCCTTGGTAAGAGGTATTGCTGAGGTTATAAGAGTCACTAACCGTGCTTAGACCCGCAAAGCCCATGGCGTCATTGTTGACTGCTACGTGTGCATTGAGAGCTGCGTTTTCTGCCACTGGCAACAAAAGAGCCAGTGAACCCGTTGCTGGTCGGTTGGGGTCGGTGTTAATATCCAATTCTGTCAGTTGGCAAGAACTTGCAATGGCAATAAGTCCTCCTAGCGACAGGGTTTTAACTATGTTTTTGTAATTCATTGTATGTCTCTTTTGAATGATGAATGAATTGGGCTACTGATTAGAACGTTGCCGTTATGTTCAGACCAAAACGACGAGTCGATGGTGAAGCCCCTAAATCAAATCCTTGGATGTTTGAATCCGAGAAGTTTGATAAAATCTCTGGGTCAAAGTTCAAGCCAGGCAACATGTTTGGAGCGTAGAACCACAAGTTACGACCCGAAGCAGAGAGGCGAAGCCCACCAAATACTTTCGCGTATTTTTTTAGGAATGTTTTTGGAACTTCATAACCCAAAGCAATTTCACGCAAGCGGATAACAGTAGCATCGTAGATGTTTACTTCATCAGCACCGTATGCCCCATAACCATCAGTGAAGTGGTACTGGAAGGCAGACATGGCGATTGTGTTTTTGATAGGCTTACCGTCGTCACCTAACAATGGCTTGTACGTAGCTGGATCACCCAATACACCTGGGATTACGCGCATTCCTTCACGATCTTCGGAAGTTTTCAACTGACCACGCAACAACAACGACGCCGCCGTAGATGAGAATAAACTTCCACCCGCTTTGTAATCAAGCAAGATATTCAAGTTAAATCCTTTGAAAGAGATGGTGTTTGTCCAACCTACAGTATATTTCGTGTTAGGGTCGCCGATGATGGATGCACTCGCCGCACGGATTGGCAAACCAGTGTTAGGGTTAATCAACAAGTTGCCGTTTTCGTCGCGGGCATTTACTGAACCGTAAATTTGTCCATAAGGCAATCCGTTACGGAAGATAGTTCCCAATGACGAAAGACCCGTACCACCAATGAAAATCTCGCCTCCAGGGCCTGCATCTTCCACTTTAGAGCGAATACGTGTGTAAGCCACAAATGAAGTCCAAGTAAAGCCATTACGCAATTTTACTGGTACAAGCGTTAAACCCAATTCCCATCCTTTGTTTGAGATTTTACCTGCGTTGGTAATTTCCGTGTTAAAACCAGTGGTATTTGGCAACTGGCGTGTTACGATCAAATCGGTAGAAACACGGCTAAAATGAGCTACGTCAACACCGATACGGTTGTTTAGGAATTGAAGCTCAGCTCCTAATTCAACTTCAGACGTAAATTCTGGTCTTAATGAAGCGTTGTTCAACTGGCTTGGTAAAGACGCGGTTGAAATGGCCGTTGCATTGTAGAAAGTACGACTCAAGTTGTAAGCCGTATTTACCTGATATGGATCAGCATCTTTACCTACTTTAGCGTAGTTGGCCCTGATTTTACCAAAATTGATAATATTCTTAGGAAGCGCTAAGATGTCTGTAACGATAAGTGATCCCGAAATAGCAGGGTACAAATAGCTATTGTTAGCCGCAGGTAGTGTAGAAGAATGGTCTTGACGAACCGATGCTGTAATAAACGCATAGTTGCCATAACCCAAAGTCAATTCAGAGAAAACACCATACAGACGACGTTTACGAGAATATTCGTAGGCAGTTTGGGTCAAAGTCGCTGCCGTTGTCATTACGTTTGGATCAATTACTGGAGAACCAGCTACGCCTGACTCACTATAGCTACGTTCGTTGGGGTTAAAACCAACCAACAGCTTGGCATTGAATTTTTCCGTAAAGTCATGTTGGGCAGTTGCTAAGAATGTAAAATCAACCTCGGTATTGGTCAAGTCTTGGCGTAAAACTGAACCCAATGGCTGGAAAGTACCACCTGGACGAATTTGGTTGCGGCGAATTTCTGAATAAGTGTTCAAACCACCGCGAGCCGTCAAATTCAACCAAGGCGTTACGTCGTAGCTCAATGCCATGTTTCCGTAAACACGGTTTACACTTGAGGTATAGAGATTGTATTTAGCCGTCCAAAGTGGATTGTCAAGTGCACGGTAGAATACGTTTGAACCATCCACTGGGTTTTCAAAAGGATAGCCGTTCAAATCATAGTTGCGTGGCAAATAAAATAACCGACTATAGATAGATCCAGCTGAAGCCAAACCACCGTAATCAGCATAATAACCAGCACCTGATTGTGGACTTGTTTGATTGGTACGTGTGTAAGCAACACTACCACTTACGTTTAGGCCATTGACCAAGGTAGCATTTCCACCAAAACTCAATGTAGTACGCTCTGTCGATGAATTAGGAACAATCCCATCATTTTTTGTGCGTGACATTGACGCATTGATAGATGTTTTGTCGCCTGTAGAGTTAATTTGGATACCGTTTTCCAATACTTTCCCTGTACGGAAGAATCCACCTACAATATCGTATGCTTTCAAAGGTACTGCAATACCACGGCCATTCGCTTGCAATAACTCAGGGAAAGCTGTTTTGAAACGCGCTGCACCGTATGGAACAGTTTGGTCCACCAATGGGTGAGGAATGGTACCTGCAGGATAATCAGGATCAATGATTTTAGAATAGCGTTCAAAACCTAACGCCGCATTGATTCGGTCAACGGCATCGGGCATGGCAGTACCCCAGTTTCCGATAAACCCACCATTATACGTTTGGTTTGAACCCTGAGAATAGCTATCTTGGTATTCAGGGAGTGAAGATATTTTTTCAACTGAATAGGAAGAATTATAGGTTACTTCCAATCCTTTACGGGCCGATTTGCTACCTGCTTTTGTGGTGATAACGATTACCCCGTTGGCAGCACGTGAACCGTAAAGTGCCGAAGCCGCCGCACCTTTCAATACCGTCATTGACTCAATATTATTAGGGTCAATGTCATACGCACGGTTTGATGCAACTGTGTTTTGGTTGTAACCTTGTTGCCCCGCATTAGTACCTCCAGCATTTACTGAGTTATCAAAAGGAATACCGTCCACAACGAAAAGAGGCTGGTTATTACCTGTGAATGAGTTGTTACCACGGATGGTGATACGAGTACCCGCACCTGGGGCACCGTTACCTGCTGTGATGTTTACCCCTGGCACTTTACCACTCAACGCACGAAGTGGGTCAGGCTCAGAACGTTGCTGTAAATCAGAACCTTTGACGTTAGAAACGGCAAAAGCCAACGCCTTCTTATCACGTTGGATACCAACCGCCGTTACTACCACTTCCGACAATTGCTTGGTGTCAGCTGACAAGGTAACGTTGATTTGGGTACGGTTGCCAACCGAAATTTCTTGAGAAACTGTACCAACAAAGCTAAACACTAGTGTAGAGCTGTTAGAAGCATCTATCGAATAGCTTCCATTCCCGTCGGTATTCACACCTTTCGACGTACCCTTTACTACTACCGACACACCTGGCAGGGCACTCCCGTCCTCTGCCGAGGTCACTTTTCCTGTAATCTTGCGATCTTGAGCCACTACTGTGACACAACCTGCGCATATCAACAGGAAGCTCAGAAATAGAATTTTCCTCATAGGGATGTTTGATTTGATTTAGTTTGGTTAGATAAGTGAAACATTAGTTATGGTTAAGAAAAACGCGTGAGCGCAAAAGCAAAAACGGCCATCTATTCATTGACAGAAACACCCACAGAATCCAGACCATAGAATAACTATATAAGACTACTATGGTAAGAATGTAGCTTGCGTTATTCGATGTTTTGAATCTGTCTGTCTGGAATGAAAAATAGCAGCGCTATTAGAAATACGAAGAAAAGGGTAAAGTAGAGTTTTTTGTCATATCAAGATTTAGTTAGGTTAAGAAAATTCCGTTCGTAAAGTAAATCAAATAATCCAAGAAATCAAACAGGAAGTAAATTCTGCAAAAGTGCCAATTTGCCAAAAATCATCTATGGAAATATGGGTACTTTGGAAAGAAAAATTTGCTATTATAAGCGTTTTTAAGCGAATATTCTAGGTATTTTAGGCGAATGATATGCTATAGTAAGGCCAGCGCAACGTTTTTTTTACGATGCAAATTTTAAATAAAATTCTTTAAAAAATACAATAAAAAAGCAAAAAAAGAATGTTAAATTTTGCAGACACTAATGTGTATCATTGAGGTTTTGGTCTTCAAAAAAAGGTAGTTCGTCTATTTAATGTAACTATTTCGGTGAGATGGAAGCCCTACTTTTTAACAAGGGAAGAAAGGAATATTGGTTGCTTGAGCGCACAACGATAACCTATCTGAAAAATCTCACGTGCTTTGCGCACGTCGAAAATATCATAACGGCCTACTTCTTTGGGTTCGAGCACAATGTCACAGCGTTGGAGTCTTTCTTGGGTTTTGTTGCGAACCGCCAAAAGCAAACTCCGTTCAATGATGGTGCGCGTAGAGTTGAGGGGTTTGTCCAAGGAATGTGGGTTGCAATTGGAAGCGATGAGAAAATCGGCTTGACGGTCGAGCAGGGGTTCAATGGGAAGGTTGTTAAGAACTGCCCCATCGACTAACATCCTTTTTTGAAAATTAACGGGGGCAAAAATACCCGGCAGGCAGCTTGAAGCCATAAGTGGACGAATGAGCTCGCCCTGGTCAAAATAAACAATCTCGCCTTGCTCGATGTCAGTAGCTGCCACAATGAGCGGGGTTTTGAGCTGGGCAAACGAATTATGGGGGATGAGCTGGAGGTATAAATCTTCTACTTTGTCCATTTTCAGTAACCCTGGGGCTGAAAATGAGGGACGTAAGTATTTGAGAAAATTGGTCTTTAGCAGGATTTGCAATACTTCGTCGGGGCTGTATCCATGAGCTACCAAAGCACCTGCAATGGCTCCTGCGCTTGTGCCAGCAATAAAATCGGGGACGATTCCTTGTTCGTACAATGCTTTAATAACGCCTAAGTGCATGATGCCACGGGCGCCTCCTCCCGATAGTACAAGTCCGATTTTCATATTATAGTTTTATATTTGTCGTCTGTATCGCAACAAATTTGTGTAAAATAAAGATTCAATCATTCGTCACTCGACAATATAAATAACATGTCTATTGATTTTACAACCCTTCCGTCGCCTTGTTTTGTATTGGAAGAGCGCTTATTGCGTCAAAATCTACAACTTATCAAAGGGGTGATGGACGAGGCTGGGTGCCAAATTATTTTGGCCCTGAAAGGTTTTTCGATGTTTAGTGCTTTCCCGATTGTAAGGGAATATTTGCCTGGCGCAACGGCTAGTTCGCTAAACGAAATTAAACTGATTAATGAGTATTTAGGATACCCATCGCATACGTACATTCCTGCCTACAAAGACAATGAGTTTGATGAAGTATTGGAGCGCAGTAGCCACATTACCTTCAATTCGCTTTCTCAATGGAACCGTTTTAAAGACAAAGTAAGTGCTTACAATGCTGCTCACCCAGAGGCAAATGTTTCGTGTGGGATTCGGGTCAACCCGCAGTATTCGGAAGTAGATACTGACATGTACAATCCATGCGTGCCTGGCTCACGCTTGGGCGTGACTCGTGACCACTTTGGAGAAACGCTTCCTGAGGGCGTTGAAGGTATTCATTTTCATACACTTTGTGAAAACGGTTCGGATGTGCTTGAGAGAACATTGGAAGCCTTGGAAGCGCGGTTTGGAGATTTGTTGCACCAAGCCAAATGGCTAAACATGGGCGGAGGCCATTTAATGACGCGCGAGGGATACGATATTCCAAAACTCATTCAATTGGTAAAAAGGTTAAAAGAAAAATACCAATTAGATGTTATTTTAGAGCCAGGTTCGGCGATTGCTTGGAGAACAGGGTATTTGACTTCTACGGTTTTGGATATTGTCAATAGCCAAGGAATTGAGGTGGCGATTTTGGATACATCATTTGCGGCGCACATGCCTGATACCCTTGAAATGCCGTACAAACCGCGTATTTTGGGGGCTTATAATGAGCCACAGGTAGGAAAACCAACCTATCGCCTTGGCGGAATGACTTGCTTGGCGGGTGATTTTATGGGAGATTATTCCTTTGACCAGCCGTTGGAAATCGGGCAAACGCTGGTCTTTGATGACATGATTCACTACACAATGGTCAAAACGACCACCTTTAATGGGGTAAATTTGCCCTCGATTGGTATATTTCAGCAAAATGGTACTTTTAAACTTGTGAAAGAATATGGCTACGATAGTTTCAAAGACCGCTTGAGTTAGGCCAAGTGTAATGTACTCAAATTTAATAGACTATAGAAAAAAGTCGTAAAAAATATGTGTTGAACATGATAATCTATTGTTCAAATCGACTAAATTTGCAAAAAAGTCTTTTTCGTTTATAACCCTCAACCATAATGATTAACTCATGATTTCTAAAAAAGCCAAATACGCCCTCAAAGCTTTGAAAGTTTTGACCGAAGAGCATGGTAAAGGCCCCGTGCTTATTTCTCATATTGCAGAGCGTGAAAATATACCTAAGAAGTTTTTAGAGGCTATTCTGTTGGAATTGCGTAATCACGGTATTTTGTCAAGCCAAAAAGGCAAAGGTGGAGGGTATATGCTGAGAGTTGATCCAGAACGTGTCAATTTTGCGCAAGTGATTCGGGTTATTGATGGTCCCATTGCCCCAACGCCGTGTGTGTCTTTGCATTTTTATGTAAAATGCGACGACTGCATTGACGAAGCTACGTGTGCATTGCGCCCCATCATGGAAAATGTTCGGGATGCAAACTTGGGCGTCTATGAGTCAACAACACTTTCGATTTTTGTGAAATAGTTGAAAGCCTGGCATTTAGTCAACAATTAACAAATAACAGTGGCTCGCCACTTTAAACACCCCAATCCCAAATGGAAATTCTCGTTCGTGCCCACTCTGGCCTACGTTATGTCGTTTTAGGGCTTCTCTTAGCCGCGATTTTTACGGCATTTAGTAAAAAAAGTGAAAGCAATGCCCCGTATTCTAAAGTGTATTTGTTTGCGATGATTGCCACGCATACGCAGCTTCTTATTGGATTGATTTTGTATTTCATGAACATAGGTGTAAAAGTACGGTTTGACATGATGAGCGATAAGTTTTATCGTTTTTATGCCGTTGAGCACCTTGTCGGGATGCTGATTGCTGTAGCCCTTATTACGGTCGGAAACGCCCAAGGCAAAAAAGGAAACCACGCCAAAGTGTTTACATTTTACACAATTGCGTTGGTGGTTATTTTCCTCTCGATTCCTTGGCCATTCCGTAATTTAGGCGCAGGTTGGTTTTAGTAATCGGTCAGACGATAGTCAGACCGAACCTACGACTTTAACATTCAGTCTGACTTAGACACTACAAACAAAATCGGTCAAATAAAGGTAGGCAAACCTTTGTTTGACCGATTTTGCTTGTAGCGCATCTGGCATTTTCGTATATTAGCCACATATTCAGAATTTTAACCCTCCCTGCCCATGAAACACGGTTACGCGCTTGCTGGATTGTTGTGGTGGTTTTCGTTGTTGTCAGGATTTTGCCAAAACCGCCTTTTTAGAGGACACTGGTACGTAGGTACCGACGTCGGTATTTTTAGCAGCCAAACCCGCATGGTGGCGGGAGAACTCCAGAAATATAGCTCAGGAGGCTCGGGGATTATGCCCATCTACGGCCTCAAAGTAGGAAGAATTTTGAACCCTTATTTTTCGGTAGAAACGGGGGCGTATGCTTTACCGCTCAACCTTGTCTATTTGTACCAAACCGACCGGGTCATTGGAACTAACTCTTTTCGTTTCTTGAGTATCCCTATTCGTGCTAACTGGCGAGTACGGGTTTTTCATGATAAACTGGAAGCACACCTCGGTGCAGGGTTACAATACGTTCGTTCTAATACACCCTATAATTTTACTAAGTTTAGTGGCCTAATCACATCGCGTGGGCATACATGGACTGATTCGTTGACGTATTCAGGTTCGGTTGGGGTAGTTCGCCAACATTCGATAAATGCCGAACTCAATGCAGGTATTCATTGGGCATTGTCACGCCGTTGGACATTGAGCATGTATGCTCGCCAAATGGTTGGTATGATGAACATTGCGCAGATGGAAGTGGCGATTAAAAATAACCAAGAACCCACCGATAAAGCAAGGTTTGTCTCCAAAGGCGCGGGCTTTACCACTGGTATAGGTATCCGATATAATCTTGCTCCTAAACGACGTTTCAACTAGCCCCCAGTACGAATGGCTTTACAAACATCCTCACTTTTACGACAGCTTACTGCTTTTTCGCACCGTGGTGTTGGAAGTAGCTCAAACACAAAAACGGCGACCCTGATTGCCGAAACCCTTCAAAAAATCGGTTTTACGGCCGAAAAACAAGCATTTCAAACCCCTGCTACTTACGTTCCTATACTGTATTGGTTGGTTGGGGTTTTGGCGATTGGGTTGTTAAGTGTACAATGGTGGGGAATGGTTTCGGTGCTTTTGGTGGCCATCGCTGCGGTCAATGGCGTTTTATACTTCGACTGGCGGCCTTCTTGGTTGTTATATGTTCCGCCTTTGGTACGTGCCGAAAACGTGATTGGGCGTTATGGAAAAAGCTCCAATGGCCGAAAAGTGATTTTAATGGCTCACTTTGATTCGGCGCCAGTGTCGTATCTGTACCGACGCCAAACCAAAGATGGTTTTCGTAATTCTATCCGTGCCAGCATGATTTTGATGGCCTTGTCAGTGCCAGTGGTAGGACTAAGTTATCATTTGGCCCAAAACCAGTATTTATTGGTCATTAGGGTATTATTAGTGACCTATTTTCTGGGGCAAGCAATTTTGGGAACAGTAGGTTTTTGGCAAAAAGGCTTCACCAACGGCGCCAGTGATAATGCCACGGGCGTAGTCGCCGCGCTTACAACTGCTGAAAAGCTGAAAGGATTGCTGAAAGATACCGAAATAGAAGTAGTTCTCACCAATGCCGAAGAGGCGGGCATGATAGGAGCTTATCATTACTTTCAGAAAAAGTTTGATAAAAGCCGCCAAAACTACTTGCTCAACTTTGATACATTGGGCAATGGCCAGTTGAATATCATCACCAAAACAGGGAGTTTGTCGCTGATAGAGTACAATAATGACCTTACCAAATTGGCTTTAGCATTGATTCAAAACGAGCCTCAATTTAAAGAAATAGCCGTAGGGGATTGGCACACTGCTGATTTTGACTCCGCGTGGTTTGTGAGAGCAGGGATTCCTTGTATGACGCTTTCGGCGCTCGATGCCGAAGGGACAATGCCCAACATTCACCGCCCTGAAGATACCCTAGATCATGTAGATGAAACCCCTATGCACCAAGCAATAGATTTTGCCGTGGCAATTGCCCAAAAAGTGACGACTTAACCACTTGCAGGGCGGTGACTGCGGTATTCTTTGGTCCAGTTATAAGCACCAAAGGCTGCAATAAAGCAAAACACAAAGTAAAGGAGTGCATAGAGCTTCACGTCTTTGAGCGAATACATGTAGGTAGAAATGGCATCTATTAAGAGCCACACGTACCATGCTTCAATTTTTTTGCGAATGAGCATAAAGGTAGCGACAATGCTCATTACTGTAGTGAAAGAATCCATGTAAGGAAATGCACTTGGCTGACTAAACAATGTAGGCACCCATTCGTGTAAGTTTTTGGCAAAAGTTCCCAAGAGCGCTGTGCAGATGAGCCCGCCGACGCCTAATAAAAGCCATTGTTGAACTGATAATTTGCTAATTCTAAGTTCATTTTTGAGGTTAGCTTCTGCCGCCTTCGGGTATTTCCATTGCCACCATCCAATGAGGTTGGTAATAAAAAAGAATACCTGCAAAAACATATCGGGATATAATTGTATCTGATAAAACAACGCAAAAGCAAGTACCACATTGACTAAGCCGATGATCCAGCTCCAAACATTCTCGCGGGCGGAGAGCCACACCGCCACACCGCCACTGACCGTCGCCCAAAATTCGAGGTGGCTCATTTGGTAGCCTAATGCCTCAAAAAAGATGTTATTGATGTCAAAAAAATCCATTTGTGTAGGTAGCCCGTTAAAGATGTAGGGTGAGTATTTTAAATTGAAAAAGATTTTTTAAACTTAATAGTACAATTATGGCTCGAAAAAATCTATTTTGCGGCATATAACCTATAGTGAACCAACTCTAAGCTCAATATTATGGCAAAATCAACCAAAACAAAAAAAGAAGTTGTAGCCGAACCCTCTGTCCCTAAAAAAACGCGCAAGAAAGCCGAACCCGTTGTGGAAGCAGTAGAAACTGCCGAAATAGCGGTGGAGTTGAAAAATGTTGAAGAATATTCCCTGTTTTCCGAATTTGATATTTACCTTTTTAAATCAGGAAAGCACTACAAACTGTACGAAAAACTCGGTTCGCACGTCGTCGAGTTCAAAGGTGTCATTGGTACTTATTTTGCAGTATGGGCTCCCAATGCGCGTTTCGTCTCGGTGATTGGAAATTTTAACGGCTGGAACCGTGGAAGCCACCCACTAAGCGCTCGCTGGGATGGCTCAGGTATTTGGGAAGGGTTTATCCCAAATATTGGTCGTGGCGAAGTTTACAAATACTTTATTCACTCCAATAACCACGGCCAAGACCTCGAAAAAGCCGACCCGTTTGCGCTTTGGTGCGAAGTTGCGCCCAAGACAGCTTCGGTGGTTTGGGATACGTGGTACGAATGGCAAGATGATGCGTGGATGCGCGACCGTCGTAAGAACAATGCCCTCAATGCGCCGATGTCGGTCTATGAGGTACATTTGGGTTCATGGATGCGCGATCCCGCCGATCCCGAACGCTTCCTTAATTACCGCGAGATTGCCGATGCAATGGTACCTTATGTCAAGGAAATGGGCTTTACCCACGTAGAGTTTATGCCCATCATGGAAGCGCCCTATCCGCCATCGTGGGGGTACCAAATCACAGGTTATTTCTCGTGTGCGTCGCGCATGGGAGCACCACAAGATTTGATGTACCTGATTGAAAAACTTCACGAAGCGGGCGTTGGGGTGTTGATGGACTGGGTGCCTTCTCACTTCCCAGGCGATGCGTACGGGTTGTACAATTTTGACGGTACACACCTCTACGAACACGCCGACCCACGCAAAGGTTATCATCCCGACTGGAAGAGCTACATCTTTAACTACGGCCGCAACGAAGTGCGCTCGTTTTTGATTTCTAATGCTTTGTTCTGGTTGGAACGCTACCACGCCGATGGCTTGCGGGTGGACGCTGTAGCGTCGATGTTGTACCTTGATTATTCGCGCAAACACGGAGAATGGATTCCTAACGAATTTGGAGGCCGTGAAAATTTAGAAGCGATTTCGCTCTTGCGTGAAATGAACGAAGCCGTTTACAAGGAGTTTCCTGATGTACAAACCATCGCCGAAGAATCGACGGCCTTCCCTGGAGTTTCACGCCCTGTGTATCTGGGTGGATTGGGCTTTGGTATGAAATGGATGATGGGTTGGATGAACGATACATTGAAGTATTTCGAAAAAGACCCGATGTATCGTCGTTGGCACCAAGACCAAATTACGTTTAGTTTGGTCTATGCCTTCTCCGAAAATTTTATGTTGCCACTCTCGCATGATGAAGTGGTGTACGGAAAAGGCTCATTGATTGGCAAAATGCCAGGTGATGAATGGCAACGTTTTGCCAACCTCCGTTTGTTGTTTACGTACATGTACACACACCCTGGAACGAAGCTCGTATTCATGGGTGGGGAGTTTGGACAAGAACGCGAATGGAATTTCCAGCAGTCGCTCGACTGGCATTTGCTCAACCATGGTTCGCACCAAGGCATGAAAGCCTGCATGAAGGCCCTTAACCAAACACTGCGTACCCAACCTGCTTTACACGATTACAACTTTTCACCCGAAGGGTTTGAATGGATAGATGCCCAAGACCGCGACAACTCAATTGTGGTTTATATGCGCAAAGGCATTAACCCAAGCGATACGATAGTAGTTGTGCTCAACATGACGCCAACGCCACAGTATCAATACCGCATAGGTGTTCCTGCGGCGGGTAGTTGGGAAGAGGTGTTTAACAGCGATTCGGCTACGTATTTTGGGAGTGGCGTGAGCAATGCGGCGCCGATTGAGGCCGAGCCTACCAAGTGGCATGGGCGGGAGCAGTCGATGTTGATTACGATTCCACCGTTGGCGGGTATCGTGTTGAAGAGAAAAAGTTAAAGAAGATAACTGATTTTTTTTGACGCTTCCCCAAACTCTTTGATGAGTTGGGGAAGCGTTTTTTATTTGTAAGGTTCGAGTTAGAAGAGTAAACTTAAACCTCCTCCAAAGCTCAATAAACCTATTGGGTGTACTTCTCTAATTTTGTCATCTACCTTATCTTCACCAATGGTGAGGGTGCTGGTGAGGTTGTTGTACGACGCACGCGTGCTGATGTAGTCGGCATGGACGGCGAGGGCAAAATTGCGGGTTACTTTCACACGAATGCTGCTGCCAGCACCTACAGAAAACGAACCGCTTTTGGTTTGGGATGTTTTGATGGTCAAAGGCACATCATAGAACTGCCCTTTGAGCTCGGTCGATGGACGCTCAATCCAAGAATAACCTCCTGTGACGCGGGCATCAAACATCAAAAGCCCTTTGGATAACGTCAGGTAAGGGCCTACCATGAAGTGCGAGCAGTTCCAAGTACCTCCCGTAACACTCCAACTCCCTCCAGAGTGACTTGTTTGGATATTTTGTACTAACTTTTGGGTACTTGATTCATTTAAACAATTGGTAAATGAACCTACCACCCCCAAACGGCGCGTAAGACGATAGCCTCCTGTGATTTGTACGGAAGTGCCACGCAAGGCCGAAACGTCGGAAGGAGCCGTGGGGTCACCTTTCATAAGCGACTTCACAGGCATACTTATACCCCCCGAAAGGTTGATAAAACCACGGTGGTCGATGTGTGATAAAATAAACTTTTGCTGGCCAAAACTCATACCTGCGATGAGCATAGCAACAACCGATGTATATACTTTTTTCATTTTATTGTATGGATTAAGGTTACTTGATTAGGGTCTATCAAACTCCGTGCCAAACTTTTAAATCGCTGATTTACAGTTGGGGTTTGGGGCTAATGTTTTTGATGAAAAAGATTTTGCGATATTCGTACATGGATTTAACTAGCGCAGAACTACTGGAGAGAATCATCGGAAAAATTGCGGCTTTGCAGTCGAAAGGGGATGCGTGTTTTGATGAAGGGCTTTTTCCCGCCCAGCGCGTCAACCGCGCGATTGGGTATGTAAGACAAGATACGACGGTGTTTTTTACGGCTGTTGTTGTGTTTACACTACAAAAAATAAAGTCAACATTGCCCAAGAAAGCCCAACAACAGGTGGAGGTAATTGAAGAAAAAGCTTTAAAAACGTACCCGCTTTTTCGGAACAAAGATGGTCTTAAAACGTATAATTTTTGGAAGACTCGCCCTTCTAAACATTTTCCTAATGGCTATTTATTTCGCCGATTCGAACATTTTCGGATTCCTGACGACGTGGACGATACAGCCATGATCTATTTGACATCTTCGCCTACCGAAGAGGAAGTGCGGTGGCTAAAAGAAAAGTTGATTCTACACGCAAATTTGACGAAGCTACAGGTGAAGAATACGTACGACGACTATCGGAATTTACGGGCGTATTCCACTTGGTTTGGGAAAAATATGTACATCGAATTTGACGCCTGTGTCTTGGCCAATTTGATGTATTGTATTTATGAATACCAACTTCCGCTCAATCGACACGACGATGATAGTTTGACCTATATTCGGTCGGTGATTGAGACCAATCGCTACTTAGAAGCGCCTTTTCGTTGTGCACACGAATACCCAAGAACGGTTCCGATTATTTATCACGTAGCTCGGCTCATGGGCGCTTTTGTCATTCCAGCGTTGGAACCCATTCGGGCAAAATTGATTGCAGATACGCAGGAGTTGTTGACCCAAAAACAACCGATTTTGGACGAAATTGTGCTAAAAACATCATTAATGCGCTTGGGTGTAACAGCAGGTATAACCGTGAGCCGCGATGTGTCGAGCTTAACGAAGGCCGATTTTGAAGGATTTTACTTTTTTATTGCAGGGTTACTGACGGCCTATGAGCACCCGTGGCTTTACCGATGGGCCAATTCTCCATTGGTACAAATGCGGTGGGAATGCGAGGCGCACTGTTGGGCGTTGGTTGCTGAGTATGTGACCTTATCACAAAGTTTGTAACGGTACTTCAAGCCACTGTTTGTTGCTTGAAGTACCGTTGTTGGAATTAGAAATTAAAACGAAGTTTACCAAAGAAGGAGCGACCCATATAGCCCATTTGCACCGATTCGTACATACCTCCCGTTTCACTTGAGTTGGGGTTGTGGTTGCTGGTATAAGTGCCAAGTAGGTTGGAGCAGCCGAGGATTAACCGAGTACCTTTTTTGAGCAGAAATCCGACCGAGGCATCAGAAATAACACGGGCGTTATAGATGTTTGAAATGTAGTTTCCTTGGTCGTCTTGCTCGTGGCTTTTAATGTCAATTTTTGAAAAACCGATAAAACGTAGGTTCGCATTGAACTTGGGTTGTTGAAGCGCAAAAGTCAGGTTGAATTTATATTTTGGTGCAGCGTATAAAACGTAAGACTGGTCACGTTCCGAAAAATAGTAGTCTTCTTTGCCTGCCAAAGACGCCGTTGTGTTGATTTTTCCCAAAGAAAGGTAGTTATAATTCATGGAAAACATCGTTTCGAGCTTTCCTTTTTCACCAATTTCAGAAAAAGCCGTTCCCACAATGTCCACCCCATAACTTTGTGTACTCAGGGCATTGGTGAAAAATAAGGCCGATTTCACGTCCAAAGGTTGGAGGTATTTGGCAAGGTCGGGGTCGTCTTCGCTAAAATCTCCTGTCAATAAAATACGGTTTTTGACCGACACATAATAACCGTCCACGGTGAGGCTAAAGTTGGTATTGGGCTTAAAAACAGCACCTGCACTGGCGTTGATGGCGGTTTCTTGCTTGAGCGGCTTTACCCCAAGGGCGCGCGTAATGGAGCTATTGTTGGCGGCCAGTACTTTTTCAAAGGAGACTCCATCCACAACGTCGTTGAAGATTGAACTAAAATGAGACTGTGCCAACGAAGGCGCGCGGAATCCCGTACTGGCTGACCCTCTGAGGGCAAAGGTTTCATTTACTTTCAGTCGAAATGAAACTTTAGCGTTAAGGGCATTTCCAAAATCGCTATAACGCTCAAAACGAGCCGCAAAAGTGGCCAACAGCGAGCGCGTAAGGTCGGTTTCTAGGTCGGCATAAGCGCCAAAATTGGTACGGACTGCATTCACTTCGTTGTCGGGTCGATAGCCTGGGAATGTCTGAGCACCGCCAGGTAAATCGGCGGCGTTGGGGTATTTTTTCCAAGAAGCTTCTTCACCTGCAAACACGTAATAGTCTTCAACCCGTAATTCGGTGCCCAACGCTACGTGGGTCGTACGTAGGCCATTCCGAAATTTACGCGTCAGGTGTGCTCCTGTTACGTTTTGTAATAACCCAAAGCCACCTGCATCAAACGACCGAGGGGAATTGGCTCCCAATGAAGCGTTGAGGGTATTGGCGACGGTATAGTGCATTTGGTTTTGGCCAAAAGTATTGTTTATGTCAAAGTTCCAAGCATTATTGGTTTTGGTTTTTACGCCTACCGAAAGCGTTCCATCCCAAATTTGTGACAAAATACGAGGTTCAAAACCATTGGGATAAATCGCTTTGATGTTTCGTTCGTTGTCGGCTTCATACGTCCAAGAATTAGCATCCGTACTGCGTGATTGCACCCCACCAAAAGCATAGAAAAATAGTTTTTTCTGACGGTTAAAAGGCGCTTCAGTGTTAAAATACACGCTATAACTGTTCACTTTGGCATCGCCAAACATAGCACGGGGTACTTCATTATAGGCACTGCTCGAAGGCCGATACAAACGCCCTCGGCCTATATAATCGGCAGTTACATCAAAAAAACCGTCGTTTTTAAGTGCTTTCCCGTAGTGCAAACTGTAGTTTTGAGAAAAGCCGTCTCCTTGGTCGGTAATGCTGTGGTTGGTATTGACTTTTAGTCCATTGGTGCTAGATTTCAGTACAATATTAATAACACCCGCAATGGCATCCGAACCATACTGGGCACTGGCACCATCACGTAATACTTCGACGCGGTCAATCGCCGCTACTGGAATGGTGTTGAGGTCGGTAGGGGTGTTTCCACGGCCTGTGGTTCCAAACAAGTAAATAAGTGAAGCTTGGTGCTTACGTTTACCATTGATAAGTACCAATACTTGGTCTTGTCCAAGTCCCCGCAGTACGGATGGGTCAACGTGGTCAGCACCATCCGAACCCGACTGGCGGTTGGAGTTGAACGAAGGGAGTACAAAATGGAGTAGTTGACTTAAATCCAACTGCCCAAAAGCATCGGCAAACTGCTCAATCTTGAGGTTGTCGATGGCCACGGGGGTGTCGGTGTACGTACGGGTATTGGCGTCGCGCGTGCCGACCTCGGTTTCTTCCTGCGTAAGGTCGCTAGAAACGCGCATGGAGATGTTGAGTTGATAATCAACAACGCCAAAACGAATGAGGGTGCGGTAAGTGACGTAGCCTGGCATTGTAACTCGGACAAAATACTCACCCCGACTGACGGGGATACTGTACCTTCCGTCGCGCCTTGTGGGGGCTGAGACATCAAGCCCTTCGACTGTCACCTGGGCTCCAATGAGGGGTTTCCCTGTTTGATTTTCATACACGCGCCCTGTGAGTTGTTGGGCAATGGCGGCAGAATAGGCAATAACAAGCAAGAGTAAAGTTGTAATAACTTTTCTGGTAGAGAATAGCAGCATGATGGATTAGAGTAGTGTTGAGGTCAATAATTTCTACTTTGTTAAAGTGGTGTTTTTATGAGTTATGTCTTGACTTTGGTATATGCCTCATTTTTGAGCCACCTAAAAAGTAGCGTTATATTAAATCAATTGTTTGAAAATAACAATGATTTGTAAAAGGAACATTTTGTATTTGAATGCTTTTAAGAATAAATAGGCTTAATTCAATAGATATGAAGAGATTATCTGCGTTTTTGGGATTCATTTTATGTTTATTAGTAGGAATGGCATTCGTTCCAAAGGAAAAACAACAGCTGAAAACCCCGCCAAAAAAGTCGGTGTTACATGCTGTTTACGACTCAAAAAACTCAACAATTTCGGTAGCTCGTTTAGGTATAAAGCAGCCGATTTTGGTACAAAATGTAAAGCCCGACCACCGACCTTATCTGCATCCCATCGTGGCCCCCGACGGTAAAGGGATTTTAACGGAGTACAGCCCAGGTCATCACAAACACCAAACGGGTATTTACTGGGGATTTACGCGGGTCAACGGCCGCGATTATTTCCATCATCCCGAAGGCGATTATTGGCGTAAAGTTTCGGCCAAAGTCATCAAAGCACAGGGCACAGAAGTAAAATGGGAAACAGTTTATGACTTGCTAGACGAAAAAGGCAATGCCGTATTGACCGAAACCCAGACGTGGGTCATGCGGGAGCAAGATGGTCGCTATCTCTTGGATTTGGAATGGGCGGGAGAGGCCCAAACCGACGTTACCATTGGCAAGTATGACTATGGCGGGTTGTTTGTACGGATGCCGTGGAAGCAGGGTATCAAAGGAGAAGTAATCAATGCTGCGCGTCAGAAAAACGAAAAAGCCGAGGGGCAGCGTGCGGGCTGGGTGGACGTAGGCATGCAAATCGAAGGTCGTAGCGACTGGGCACATATTGCGGTACTTGACCATCCCGAAAACAAGGGTTTCCCGCAGCATTGGCGGGTGGACGGTCAGCTCGGAATAGGGCCTGCCAAAGCACGCCTGAACGACTGGATGATTCCGAAAGGTAAGGTAGAGATAATCAAACATCAACTGGTGATTTATACGGGCGAGCTCAACGACGTGAAAATGAACACTACGTGGAGCGACTACAGCGGGCAGGAAATGATGTATTCGTTGTGGGGTATTGCGCAGCAGGAAGGCCGTGACGCTAAGTTTCTGACGCCCGAAGAAGCCATCGCAAATATGACATTGAAGGAGGGTTTCAAGGTAAATACGTGGGCATCGGAACCAATGATGACGCAACCGATGGCTTTTTGCTGGGACGACCGTGGTCGCCTATGGGTGGCCGAAAATCGCGATTATGAATCGCGGGGAAGCGGCTTTTCAAACGCGGGCAACAGCCGTATTCTAATTCTGGAAGATACCAATCACGACGGAGTAGCTGATACCAAAAAGGTGTTTTGGGAAGGAATTGCCTTTCCTGCGGCCATGGCGGTGGGTTTCGACGGGTTATATCTGGGCGCTCCGCCAAACTTGCTTTTTGTGCCCGACCGTAACCACGACGACGTGGCCGACATGAACGATATTGAAGTACGCCTGACGGGCTGGGGTATCCGTGACCGCCACGAAACGCTGAACAGCCTGCATTGGGGACCTGATGGCTGGTTGTACGGCTGCCAGGGTTTTGCAACGCCGTCGAAAGTGCGTAAACCACAGGGCAAAGGAAAGCTGTACCGCCACAAAGACCCGTTCCCCGAAGATATTCTGCAAGGGGAAGGGGTGGACATCAACGGTGGCGTGTGGCGTTATCATCCGACTAAGGATAAGTTTGAAGTAGTGGCGCACGGATTCAGCAACCCGTGGGGGATAGACTACAACGCCAAAGGTCAGTTGTTTATCAGCGCCTGCGTGATTCCGCACATGTGGCACATCATTTTGGGCGGAATTTACCACCGTCAGGGGGGGCAGCACTTCAATCCCTACATTTACAGCGACATACGAACCATTGCCGACCACAGCCACCGTTCGGCGCACGGCGGGGCGCGGGTGTATCAGTCGGACGCGTTTCCTGAGGAGCACAAGGGGCGAATTTTTATGGCTAACATCCACGAACACGCTGTTCTTTCGGACGTACTTGCGCCTCGGGGGTCGGGCTTTGTAGCCAAACACGGCGACGAATTGTTGATGGCCAACAACGCCCAATGGGTGGGATTCAGCATGGAAGTCGGGCCTGACGGCGGGTTGTACGTGCTCGATTGGCACGATGCCGATATTTGCGGAAAAGAAGTTGTCAACGGCGAAACAGGACGAATTTTCCGAATTATGCCCAAAGAGTCATTGGCTAAAAACTGGGACGGCCGCTACGATGATTTATCAAAACTAACGGACAAACAACTCGCTGCTTTGCAAACCAGCCCGAGCGATTGGCACGCGCGCCGCGCACGGGTGATTCTACAGGCACGGGCCGTCAGAGGAAGCATTGCTGCGGATGCAGTAACAGAACTCCAGACAATTTTTCAGCAAAATTCCAATCCCGATTTTCGTCTTCGTGGAATGTGGGCGTTGCACGTAACCAACCGTTTGTCCGCTAACGATTTGCAGGTATCGCTGGCGGACAAGGACGAATACGTGCGGGCGTGGGCGATTCAGTTGTTGTGCGAAGATAAAGCCCCCAGTTCGGGGGCACTGGCCGCATTTGCAAAAATGGCCAAAGACGACCCTTCGCCCGTCGTTCGGTTGTATCTGGCATCGGCCATGCAGCGGGTGGATACCGAAACGGCGTGGAAAATAGCGGAGCAATTGTCCCGTCACGGTGAAGATAACGAAGACCATAATTTGCCCAAAATGATTTGGTTCGGACTGGAACCACTTGTAAAAACCAATCCACAACGGGCACTGGAGTTGGCCACTCAGGCGCAGATTCCGCTGGTTTCAAAATACGTAGCTCGTCGATTGATTGATGCCAACTCACCCGAGAGCGTAGTGGGAACTTTGGCAAAGTTCCAAACTTTGGCAAAGCTAAATGTTGTCAGCATGTTAGAAGGAATGCGCGACGGTTTAGAAGGTAGATTTGACCTGAAAGCACCCGCTAACTGGGCTGCTTTGTATGCGAAATTGAAACAAAGCGGCGGAGAAATGGCGCAATTGGCGTTACAGATTGCCCAACGTTTTGGTGATACTGAAGCCACGCAAAAGTCGATGGTGACGCTTAAAAATAAAAATGCCCCGCTGGCACAGCGTCAGCAGGCATTACAGGCCATCGCGACGCGCAAGCGCGAGGAACTGGTGGCTGAATTTCCTGCTCTGCTTAACGAACCAAAATTGAGGTTAGATGTGATTCGGGCCATTGCCGATTATGACAAAGAACCGTTGGCTAAGTTGTTGATTACGAATTACAAAGACTTTACGGCCGCCGAAAAACAACAAGCCATTCAAACCTTATCGTCACGGCCAAAATACGGCTGGCAGTTGACACAAGCCCTTAAAAGTCAGACGATACCTAAGCGGGACGTGCCTCCGTATGCTGCGCGGCAGTTACTGCGGGTAGTTGGTAGTGGGTTCATCGAAGTGTGGGGGCCGATTGAGCAAGAGCCATCGCTGGAAAAATCGTACGCCAAATACCAGCGCATGATTACCGAAAAAGCCGTGGCAACCGCTAACCCAGTGAAAGGAGAGGTTGTTTTTCAGCGGACGTGCGGTAGTTGTCACAAAATGTACGGCAAAGGCGGGAACATCGGCCCCGATTTGACAGGCTCCAACCGCGCCAGTCTCGACTACCTCTTGTTCAACGTGCTGAATCCCAGCGGCGAAATTCAGGACGATTATAAACTCGTCGTTGTTACTACCCGTGACGGACGAATCTATTCAGGCAACGTCATTGCGGAAAACGAGCGTCAGCTGACGATGCGGATTGTGGGGCAAGAGGCCGTAGTGGTCAATAAATCCGCCATTCAGTCGCGGGAAGTCATGCCTACCTCACTGATGCCCGTCGGTTTATTCGACAACCTCACCGAGCAAGAAGTGCTTGATTTGGTCAAGTACCTGCGCTCGGTAAAAGGCGAAAAACAAGCGAAGAAATAAGATTTTCCCCTCCCGAAAGTTCAAACTTTCGGGAAGGGAGGTCAAAGCTACTTATCCCCCTAAACCCTATGCGAAACCACTATCTTCTAGCTTGTTTGCTCCTATTGAGCAGCTTTTTAAGTGTAGTAGCGCAAACCAAAACCCAAACCGTTCGAGGAAGAGTGATTGACCGTGTCAATCGGCAACCGATGGTCGGCGTGTCGGTCGTAATGGTTGGAACAACGCAAGGTACTCAGACCAATGCGCTGGGA
The DNA here is from genome assembly GCF_057652155.1 of Runella sp. R0.1_18. Taxonomy (NCBI): domain Bacteria; kingdom Pseudomonadati; phylum Bacteroidota; class Cytophagia; order Cytophagales; family Spirosomataceae; genus Runella; species Runella sp. R0.1_18. The sequence goes on along the minus strand of NZ_JBYFCK010000001.1, from coordinate 552,206 downwards.
GAATTTGTATTGTCCAACGTGCGTATCGGGCGAACGTCCGTGAAATGCTCAATGGTGGGGTACGAAGACTATACGACCGAAGAATTTATCCTGAACTCAGTGCGGGAAGTGGTGTTGAACATCGAATTGAAAGAAAACCTCTACAACTTACAAGAGGTAAAAGTCGTATCATCCCAAAACCTCAGTCGGCCTGTCAACGATCTCGCGTATGTCAGTGCGCGTTCGTTTACGGTCGAAGAAACCGAGCGGATTCCTGCGTCGGTCAACGACCCAGGGCGGATGGCGTTGGCGTACCCAGGCGTAAAAGCGGGACGTGATGAAAACGAAAACAAAATCATCGTACGGGGCAACTCTCCTTTTGGTATTTTGTGGCGTTTGGAAGGAATCGACATTCCTAATCCCAATCACTTTGCCCAGCCAGGTTCGGGAGGGGGAGGAATTTCGGTATTCAGTGCTCAGTTGCTCGGTCGTTCCGATTTTTTTACGGGAGGAATGCCTGCCGAATATGGCAATGCGTTATCGGGGGCTTTTGACATTCGGTTTCGGGAAGGGAACCTACAAAAACGAGAATATCGGGCCAAAGTTGGGGTATTGGGATTAGATTTTTCAACCGAGGGAGCGATTAAAAAAGGCCGTTCGTCGTACTTGGTCAACTACCGTTATTCGACACTGGGGCTGCTGAGTCAAATGGGTTTTTATTTGGTGGGCGAACGTGTCACGAACCTGTTTCAAGACTTGTCGTTTAATTTGGCTTTTCACAGTAAAGATGGCAAACGTACTACGACCGTTTTTGGATTAGGAGGTCTCAGTGAAGAACATTATATGCCAGTAGAACCTGCCGAAAAACGAGTAGCTGGCAAAGCCGATAACTGGGAAGACCGCGTACGACCTGCCAATATGGGGGCGTTAGGAGTGACGCATACCGCCAATCTCAGCGAAAAATCGTCGATAAAATACGTCGTAGCGGTGATTGGAAGTGGCATTAAGCGAAATTCGGATACGCTCAATTTACAAGACGTACGGTTTCGGTACGACACCCAACAGTACGATGAGTTTCGGTTGGCTGCTACTGCCGCTTACAATTATAAATTTGATGCCAAAACGCGCCTGAAAGCGGGGCTTATTGCCAATTATATCAAATTTTCATTCTTCAAAGAAACCGCCCCACGCGCTTCCGTGACCGATATTAATGTGCTCAATGCGGGTCGCCAACAGTCGGTGAATGGCAAGGGAACGACCCAAACGGTGCAAGCGTACGCGCAAATTGTCCGCAACCTTACCGACCGATTGGTGATGAATGCGGGGCTTCATTCGATGTACTTGGCGTTAAATAATACAACTTCTTTGGAGCCGCGTTTGTCGTTTCAATACCGTTCGCCCAAGGCCCATACGGTAAGTTTGGCATACGGGCTTCACAGCCAACTATTGCCGATGAGTACTTATTTTTACCTTAAAAAAGACACCATTGCGGGGAAAATCGTGGAATCCTACCCCAACCAAAACGCCGCTTTCCCACGGTCACATCATTTGATTTTGAGTTATAACTACATCACGCCAAGTTTGTGGAAGTTTTCGACCGAAGTATATTTACAACTACTGCGCAAAGTTCTTGTAGAACCTAACGCAGGTTCGGCTTATTGGATGCTCAACGGCGCGGATGGATTTCCTGAATTTACAACGGTAGCGAAAGGCAAAGGGAAAAACTACGGAATAGATATGTCGGTTGAGCGATTTTTCTCGAAAAAATACTACTTGCTTATCACAGGTTCATTGTTTAACTCAACGTACCAAACCGCCGACAGTAAAACGTACAATTCGGCCTTCAACGACCGATTTAGCACAGCGTTGACCTTCGGACGGGAGTTTACGTTTAAAAATGGTTCGGTATTTCAACTAGGCGCTCGTTCGATGTACAACGGCGGGTACCGTTATACCCCGATTGATGCGGTGGCCTCGGCCAAAGCAAAACGTTTCATCCCCTTGGCGGGAGCCGACTATGCTGCACAAGCTCCTGCGTATTTCAGGGTTGACGGGCGAGTGTCGTATCGCTCTAACCGTAAGAAATACGCCACTGTTCTTTCGCTCGATGTACAAAATGCGACGAACAACCTCAATTACACCAGCACCAGCTACAACGTCGTAACCAATACCCTTGAGCCTCGTCGCGCTGGAAACGGTTTTGTGCCTGTATTGAGTTATCAAATTGATTTTTAGGGGCTTGTGTGTCGTTGATAGTTGGTAAAAGGTATGAAGCTTTCTTTGGGCAAATACATAGTGTTCTTGGTGGTTAAAATAAATTGAATGCTGAAACTGAGGGCTTTTGCTATGGAATGGAGACAAAACTTTATTACTTACTTACAGGGTTTTATTCCGCTGTCGTCGGAAGCAAAAATGGCACTGTTGGACGCATTGCAAGTTCGGCAATACGCTAAGCGTGAGCATATTGTGCCGCTAAACGGGGTCAGCGATGTCATTTCTTTTATTGCCAAAGGGTGCGTGCGAGAATATTATCACAACAACCAAGCGGAAGAAGTAGTGGTGTGGTTTGGAATAGAAAATGACATTGCGGTGTCTTTGCCAAGCTTCATTTCCCAGCGACCCAGTCATACGGCGATTCAGGCCATTGAACTCACCAACGTGGTACAACTAAGCCGCGCGGATTTGTACCAACTGTACGACCAATTTCACGAGATTGAACGTTTGGGACGTATTATTGCTGAGCACTATTTGATGAACAGTGATGCGTATATCAAAGAACTACAAACCCAAAATGCCGCCGAACGTTACCACAACTTAATGACGCTAAAACCACAAATCCTACAACGGGTACCGCTATCCATGATTGCTTCTTTCTTGGGAATCAGCGGTGAAACTTTGAGTCGAATTCGTGCCAAACGAGCAAATTATTGATTTTTAGTTATTTAGCTTTTGCATTTTGCGTCAGAGACGCAGTGCCATTTTGACCCAAATGATAGTTTGGGTCAAGCTCGACAAGCTCACAAGCTCGTCCCGACATTATGTCGGGACGAAATCGGTACGAAGTCTCTGACTTTAGCAAATAATTACGATTTTTTGACAAATGTCAAGGAACAGTCTTCTTATAACACTCTATTTTTGTCCCATAACCACTAAACCCATTGCCTGTACCATGAACTTCTTAAAAACCCTCGTTGGGGCCGCTATGGTCGTAGCTTTACTTACTGCCTGTGGCTCCCAAGAAACCAAAAAAAGTAAGCTAGACATTGCTTCTTTGCCAAAAGCGACACCCGAACAAATGGAGGCGTTGGTTGCGAAGTTTATTGAAGCAAAAGAAGGCGAGACAATTGAAATTCCCGAAGGATTTTACGAAATGAATACCCAATTGATTTTGGATAAAGTCAATAAGGTGACCATTAAAGGAGCAGGAATGTACAACACCGTGATGTCGTTTAAAAATATCAAAACGGGTGGTGAAGGAATGAAAATAGCGGGCGATGGGATTACGCTCCAAGATTTTACGGTGATGGATGCCCCTGGCGATTGCATCAAAACGCAACATTGCAACAGCATCACGTTCCGTGGGGTGAACACGACTTGGACCAACGATAAAAACTCTAAAAATGGCACATACGGCATTTATCCCGTTCAGTGCAAAAATGTATTGGTAGAAAAATGCGAGGTTTCGCACTCGCGCGACGCGGGTATTTACGTGGGGCAGTCCGAAAATATCATTGTACGCGACAACTATGTGTTTGAAAATGTAGCAGGCATTGAGATTGAAAACTCGGATAACGCGGAGGTCTATAACAACCTCGCCGAAAACAACACAGGAGGAATTTTGATTTTCAATTTGCCAGGTTTGCCCAAAGCCTTTGGGTCGCGTACGAAGGTATATAACAACACGCTTAAAGAAAACAACCATGAAAACTTTGCTGAAGTAAGTAATGGTCAAAATGGCAATGCCGTTACGATGATTCCGCCTGGGAGTGGGATTATTGTCTTGGCAGGCAATGAGGTCGAGATTTTTAACAATAAAATCTTGAATCACAAGACATACTCGATTGCGATTGCGAGCTACCACATCACCGAATTGCCCATTCCGAATCACCCTGGATGGTCACCATTTACCACCAACGTTTCGGTGCATGATAATACGTTTGAGCGGACGTTCGGGGTGCCTGATTTGACCAAAGAAATGGGGAAACTGGTGGCAGCAAAGTGCTTTAAATCGCAGGATGTGATTTATGACGGAATCATCGACGAGAAAAAAGGAAAATCGGCGGAGCAAAACCCGATGAATATTTGCATTAAGGAAAACCAGAAAGATTTTCGTTTTTCGCGCTTCTTAATCCCTGCCAGTGGCGCAGTGACCGAAATTGAGGTCTTTAATGATGTCAAGCCGTTTGCAGCGTGTAATGTAGAGGTAAAAACGGATGTGAAAAACCTAAGCCTATAAGGTTTTGAGATTAATACTTTCAACTATGTTCAAATCAAAACTCCTCTGGCTGGCGCTGGTAGCAGTAACCCTAAGTTGGTTGTACAGCTGTAGAGTGCAAAACCAAGCAACGGCGCACCCTTCCCAGCTTAACTTTAGCGAATTTCCCCTTAAAAAACTGTCAGACTACGGCTTTTACAAGGGCGAGCTAAAGCAATTGACTCCCAACGACAACGTACTCGAATACGAGCCCGTAGCGACATTATTTACCGATTATGCCTTCAAAAAACGCTTTGTTTGGATGCCTGAGGGAACGTCGGCGACGTTTGATGTCAACCAACCCAACGAGCCTCTCGATTTTCCTGATAAAACGATTTTGGTCAAAAATTTCTACTATCCACATGATTTCTCTAAACCAACGGGCGAGCGACGAATTCTTGAAACGCGCTTATTGGTAAAAGACAAAGGAACATGGAAAGCCTATCCTTACCGCTGGAAGGACGACCAAACCGAAGCCGATTATAAAATTACGGGCGAAACGATTCCCGTAAGCTGGAAAGACGAAGCAGGGAAAACGCACCAAATCAATTACGCCATTCCCAACAAAAATCAGTGCAAAAGCTGCCATAATCGGAAGGACGTTTTTATGCCAATTGGGCCAAAAATTAAGCAGTTAAACCACGAGCTTGCCTACCAAGACGGGAAAGAAAATCAGTTGACACGTTGGCAAAAAGTGGGTTATCTGAAGGCCAAAGCCGAAGATATTGCGAAAGTAATACCGTTGGTAAGCATGAACGACGCGAAGGCATCACTCAATGACCGTGCGCGTTCGTATTTGGATGTCAACTGTGGGCATTGTCACCATGCTAATGGCCCAGCTTCTACCTCAGGGCTTTACCTGAACGTTGAAGAAAAAGACCCGTTTCATTGGGGTGTGATGAAATCGCCCGTCGCAGCAGGAATGGGAGCGGGGCCGTACCGATTTGACATTAATCCAGGGAAAGGAAAAGAATCCATTCTTACCTACCGTATGAACTCCGTACATCCAGGCGTAATGATGCCCGAAATTGGCCGCGTGAGCATCCACAAAGAAGGCGTAGCGCTAATTACGCAGTGGATTGATGGGTTGGGGAAGGGGAAATAGGAGATACGTCTATGTATTTATAGTCTGAACGTATTAAAAAATAGAGCCCCATTTATTACTCCAGAGGAGCTAAACCTTAGTAGAAAAAATGAATTGGATCTTTATTTATCTTTTTCTACTAAGATTTAGCCTCGCCGAGGCTACTCCAACTCCATTTTCAAAAACTTCCCAGTAAAGCTTTCCTTTACCTTCGCCACTTGTTCGGGAGTACCTTCGCCGATGATGCGCCCGCCGCCGCTGCCACCTTCTGGGCCAAGGTCGATGACGTGGTCTGATACCTTTATCACATCTAAGTTATGCTCAATAATCAGTACCGTGTTTCCTTTGTCGGCTAGTTTGTCTAAGACATGAAGTAAATGTTTAATGTCCTGAAAATGAAGCCCCGTCGTAGGCTCGTCCAAAATATAGAGCGTTTTGCCTGTGTCTTTTTTAGAAAGTTCTTCGGCCAATTTTACACGTTGCGCTTCACCACCCGAGAGGGTAGTAGCGTGTTGTCCAAGCGTAATATAGCCCAAACCGACGTCGTTGAGGGTCTGTACTTTACGGTGGATTTTGGGAATACTTTCAAAAAACTCCAGGGCTTGTTCCACTGTCATGTCGAGCACGTCGGCCACGGATTTTCCTTTGTAGCGTACTTCCAAAGTTTCACGATTAAAGCGTTTGCCTTTGCACGTATCACAATCGACATAAACGTCGGGCAAAAACTCCATTTCGATTTTTTTCATTCCCGCACCTTCGCAATCCTCACAACGGCCGCCTTTTACGTTGAACGAAAAACGCCCAGGTTTGTAACCACGAATTTTGGCTTCGGGAAGTTCGGCAAACAACGTGCGAATTTCTGAAAATAAGTTGGTGTAGGTCGCAGGGTTAGAGCGAGGCGTACGGCCAATGGGCGATTGATCCACCTCAATCACCTTGTCGATATGTTCTAATCCTTCGATGTTTTTAAAGGGAAGAGGCTCGCGTTTTGAATTGTAAAAATGGCGGTTGAGAATCGGGAAAAGCGTCTCGTGAATGAGGGAAGATTTACCACTGCCGCTTACGCCCGTTACACTTACCATTTTACCAAGCGGAAGTTTGAGTGTTACATTTTTGAGATTATGCCCCGTTGCGCCTTTCAACACAATGGCATTACCGTTTCCTGCGCGACGTTTTTTAGGAATTTCGATGGCGCGGCGGCCACTCAAAAAGTCGGAAGTAAGGGAGCCGTTTTTAAGAAACTCTGCGGGAGTTCCGTGGCCTACCACTTGCCCGCCGTGGCGACCCGCGCCAGGGCCGATGTCGAGGATGTAATCTGATTCGAGCATCATGTCTTTGTCGTGTTCGACGACGAGGACGGTGTTACCCAAATCCCGTAGTTTTTTCAGTGAATCAATCAGACGAACGTTATCGCGTTGATGCAGTCCAATACTGGGCTCATCCATGATATAAAGCACGCCCGTAAGTTGCGTCCCGATTTGCGTGGCCAGGCGAATGCGTTGCGCTTCTCCGCCCGAAAGCGTTTTCAAAGGGCGATTGAGCGTTAAATAATCCAAGCCAACGTCCAATAAAAAGCCAACTCGCTTGCGAATTTCCTTGAGCACTTCACGGCCAATCAACCGCTGACGTTCGGTGATACGGTCTTCCAGCCCATCGTTGATCCAGCGGCTCAATTCGCTAATATCAGCTTCGGCCAATTCGGCAATATTTTTATCCCCAATTTTAAACCAAAGTGCTTCTTTTTTCAAGCGGGCTCCTTTGCAATCGGGGCAGGTATTGATGTGCATAAAATCCTTGAGCCATTCCTGAATTTTCTCCGTTCCGTTTTCTTGTTGACGGCGCAAAAAAGGAATGATACCCTCGTACTTGGTGTTCCATTCGGTACCTTCGTACTTTTTGGAAGGTACGGGTACAGGCTCGTCGGTACCGTTGAGCATAATGTCAATGGCCTCGGGGGGATACTTTTCAATTGGGGTATTGAGGTTTATCTTGTAAGGTTTGAGTAATACTTCAAGTTGTTTGAATATCCACAAATCACGGTACTCGCCGATGGGAGCAATAGCGCCCTTGCTGAGGCTGAGGGTTTTATCGGGTAAGATACTTTCCTCCGTAATTTCCTCGATCACCCCCAGACCTTGGCAAGTAGGGCACCAGCCGTAAGGGGAGTTGAAAGAAAAACTGTTGGGAGCAGGATCATCATAACTGATTCCCGACTCAGGGTCCATGAGGTTTTGGGAGAAATAATGCACTTGGTTTTTCGCGTCCAAAAGCATCATTACACCCTTACCTTGCTTGAGGGTAGTTCCGACCGATTGGCTAAGACGAAAACGATCTTCAGCTGATGGAATCAACCGATCAATAACAATTTCGATGTCATGGATTTTGTAACGGTCGAGCTGCATTTTGGGCGTAATGTCCTGCACTTCACCGTCCACCCGCACTTTGGTGTAGCCTAGTTTGGCAATTTGGACAAACAATTCGCGGTAGTGCCCTTTCCGTCCTTTGACAACGGGAGCGAGTAGGATAGCCTTTTGACTCTCAAACTGACCGAGAATTTGGTCGATGATTTGGTCTTGTGACTGTTTAATCATCGGTCGGCCCGTCACGTAGCTGTAGGCATCGCCAGCGCGGGCGTACAAAAGGCGCAAAAAGTCGTAGATTTCGGTTACTGTCCCGACCGTAGAGCGGGGATTGCGCGAGGTAGTTTTTTGTTCAATGCTGATGACAGGACTGAGCCCTTCGATTTTGTCCACGTCGGGGCGCTCCATGTCACCCAGAAAACCACGGGCATAAGCCGAGAAGCTTTCCATGTAGCGGCGTTGCCCTTCGGCATAAATGGTATCAAACGCGAGCGAAGATTTGCCACTGCCGCTGATACCCGTCACCACTACGAGTTTATTGCGCGGAATAGTAACGTCGATGTTTTTTAAATTATGTTCTCGGGCACCCATAACCTCAATGCGGTCGTGGCCTGTGAGTTCGATGTCTGTTAAAATAGGCTGATTGTTCTCCATGAATTGGTAACGCAAAACGAAACCGTAAAGTTACCAAATCTATTGGGAGGGCGTATTGGAGACTAGCTTTGTTTCGAGCGAAGATTGAAATTTTTTGTGTAAACGCCACTCGGGAGTAGTTGTTAGCTCGTTTTCGTTGTTGGCAGTTGCTTCCGCTGTAGGAAGGGATGAATTTGAGGTTTGGGCTTCGAAGAAATCTTGAAGCTGATCTAACAGATGAATCAAACGAGCTTTCGTACGTTTTGATAAATGTTGGTCTCTCAACTTTTGTTTTACATCATTCATAAAATCAATAAGAATCTCTTTATTAATACGCATGTCGGCTTCATCGTAACTTTCTTGGTAAGAAATACGCAGCGATTCTAAGAGAGTATGAGAAAACAAATCAGGCTTTTCTTCCTTAGGTTTGTGGGCAAGTACAGCCATAATCAAATTTCGTAAAGTACTACATTTAACAAGTTACCACGTTCGTCTTGTAAAATATCAACAACTTCAAAAGAGGTGTTACACCGAAAAAGTACTTCACGTTCATTTTGAGAGTCGTTTATCCCAAAGTTAGCAATATGTTCAATCATTTTACCCGCCTTACTGTAAATTTTTACCGACGTCTTACCAAACATATTTGCAATCTGTTTACTCCTGCTTGATGAAAAAAACTGACTTTTGGTTATGACCAGATCGTTCTCAAATGCGCTGATGTATATTTCTGCCTGCATTTTTGATAAATCTTCGCCTCTGTAAACAACTCCCTCATAATCTGGCAATTTTGACAAACACTCATCAAGAAGTTGAGCAAATAGTGGTAAGTTGTGGCCTTGATTTAACCGTAGTAGTTTATTTACATCTTCGTATCCAGTGTCAGAATATTTGTAAATAATTGCTTTCTCAAAATTTGTAAGTAAAGGCTCTGGTTTATTTTTTACCAATTGAATTTCTTGTTGTAAATAAACCGTAGCATATTCCTCTACTGTCATACTGTAATTCTTATTGTTCAAGAACCCTGTTGACGGTACTTAATTAGGTATGGTAACAGGGTTCTTGAAAATAATTTTTCTACTTCACCTCTTTCACCAATTCTTCTACCGCACGTTCTAGCTGCTGGTCTTTGCCTTTGCCTACTACGTCGTACTCGTTAGAAACCTTGATGTTGGGTTCGGTTTGGGCGTTTTCTAGGTACGTACCCGCCATGCTTTTCACTCCCACAGGCGGCACACCCCAACGAATGCTTGGGTCTTGCAATGTTTCCCAACCTGCAAACGTACAAGTGCCTGGTACGGGCATCCCGACGAGCTTATTGAGTGAAGCCGCTTGTGTCATGTGGGCATAGCAGTGGCCGTCGGAATAGTTGGCTTCGTTGGCCAACGAAATACTCGCTTTACTCCAACGATAGCTTGGTTCCGAATACATAACGCGTTTGTCGGTGGAGTTGTACATATACGTTTTACCCGAAAAGAAGGTCGCTAAATCAGACACCAAGTCGCCGCCGCCGTTGTTGCGGGTATCGACGACAATGCCTTTTTTGAGCGCATACTTACCCATTACTTCGTCGTACGTAACGCGGAAAGGGCCATCGGCCATACCAGGAATGTGAATATAGCCCAGTGTTCCGTTGCTCTGTTTTTCTACTTCATCTTGGTTTCTACGCACCCAACGTTTGTAAAGTAATTGGCTTTCCTCACCCACCGAAATGGGTTTTACCACTACTTCACGACGCGCTGTACCTTCAAGCAGAGTGAGTAAGACGTTTTTGCCTGATTTACGATTCAGAAACTGCGCATAGTCGCGGTCAGGAGTAAGGGTTTCGCCGTCGATGGCTTCGATGATGGTTCCTGCTTTGATGTTTAAGCCTGCTTTGTCGAGCGGGCCATCTTTTATCACTTCCTCTACGCGCATCCCCGTGCCTGTAAAGTTTTGGTCGTAAAAAACACCCAACGCAGCCGTAGCATCGGCTCCCGCAGTTCCTCCTCCAAAATACGAAGCGCCTGAGTGTGAGACGTTAAGTTCTCCCAGTAACTCTGAAAGCAATTCTGAGAACTCATAGTTGTTCCCGATATGAGGAAGGTGTTTTTCGTAATCGGGTTTGTAGCTATCCCAATCAACGCCGTGGAAAGTGGCGGTGTAAAAGGTAGTTTTGGTACGGCGCCATACGTGCTCAAACATAAACGCCCGTTCTGCGGCCACATCTAGGTTCATTTCGCCGCTGATACCAATGCTTTCTTGTTTGCCAGAAGTAGGGTCAATTTTTGAAATTCGCCCGTCGGAGTTCAAGAAAATAGATTTTTGTTCTTTGTCCCACACCATGCTACCACCGCCGTTGGCATTAAGTGTCACCAGTTGTTTGGTTTCGCGGGTGCGGAGGTTGGTGCTCCACAGATTATAACCTTTTTCAAAGCGCGAAAGATAATAAAGCATATCGCCGTCTTTGTTGATAAGGGCATCCGAGAGGTTGGATGAATGAATCGTCAAACGGGCTTTGCGCAATTCCAGCCCGTCGAGTTCAATCACCACTGTGGAATCTTTCTTGGCATCTTTCTTTTTGGTCGTATCGGCTTTTGCTGCTTTTTCTTCTACTTCTTTGGCCAAAGCAGCTTCTTCTTTACTCAATTTAAACTTGTCGAAAGCGGCTTGGGTGAAAAACATCGCATAAACGTCCGATTGAGAATTGCCACCCTGAGAGAGGCTTTTCAAACCTTCGCGGTTGCTAAACCACAACATGGCTTTTCCACCTTGTACCCACTTGGGGGTATCGTCTTCAAAGCCACTTTGGGTAAGGTTGGTGATTTTACCTTTGCCGTCGGTAGAAATAAGACCTACTTCACCTTCGCGGAGGTTGGGGATTTTATAATCAAATAAGAACCATTTTCCGTCGGGGCTCCATTGAAAATACTGGTCGTGGTCGCCCCACGAAAACAAGTCTTGGTTGGTCAGAATTGTACGGGTTTGTTTGGTGGCCAACGTTAGAATTTTGAGCGTCGCGCGGTCTTCAACAAAGGCGAGTTCTTTGCCGTCGGGAGAATACTTTGGCAGGTAGTTTTCTTTCTCATTCGCAATGAGTTCGCTTTCTTTTAATAAAGTCGAGGCATAGAAGTAGGGTTCTTCTTTGCGACTGATGCGCGTCTCGAAGATTTTCCAACGATTGCCCCGCTCCGATGAATACACCAAGGCTTTTCCATCGGGCGAAAAACTTACGCTCCGCTCTTGGCCCGCGCTGTTGGTGATGCGTTTGGTGATACCGCCTTCCACCGAACTGACAAACACTTCGCCACGAAAAATATAAGCTACTTCTTTTCCATTGGGTGAAACGGCCATGCTGCTTACTCCACCATTGACCGATAGTACGCGGTCGTTGTTGGCGCGGGTATCTGCCGCGATGCTGACGTTTACTTTTTTTGGACTTCCTCCCTCAGTGGGGTTAAGCGTAAAAATTTCACCATTAAACCCAAAGCAAAGTACTCCTTCATTGGCTCGACTTAAAAAACGTACAGGGTGTTTTTTGAACGAAGTAATGGCCTGGGACTGAGCCGTATTGTCCAAAGAAAGTTTGTGAATGTTGAACGAACCATTGGCTTCGCTTAGGTAAAAGAGCGTTTTTTCGTCGCTCCAAACGGCGTTACGATCTTCGCCCGCGAAATTGGTAATTTTGGTATGTTTCTGCGTTTTGGTGTCATACACCCAAAGGTCTCTTGCGATGGCAGACGTATGGTGCTTGCGCCAACTGTTTTCTCCCCCTTTTCGATCATGATAGACAAACTTGCTGCCGTCGCGGTTGTATTTGACGTCTTCAGCGGGGGTGGTGAGGAGTTGTTTGACGCGCCCTCCATTGATTGAGACGCTGTAAAGCTCCGTCATGTAACCTGCGGGGTACTGACGGTTGGTTGCTAAATCTTGGCGAGCACTTCCGAAAACAACGTTCTGGTTGTCGGTGCTAAAATCATAAGGAAATTCATTGGCAGAATGGAATGTAATGCGCTTGGCTTCCCCACCTTCTACAGGAATGGTGAATACATCGAAGTTGCCGTGGCGGTCGGAGGCAAAAGCGATTCGCTTACCATCGTGCGACCAGACGGGCATGTAATCGTGGGCTTCGTGGAGGGTAAGTGGAACGGCCGCCCCGCCCGAAGTAGCAACTTTCCAAATGTCTCCTTTGTAGGTAAAAACAATGGTTTTACCATCGGGAGAAATACTAGGATAGCGGAGCCACGTCTGGGTACGTCCTAACGTAGCTAACAAAACCAGACATAGCGTAGAGAAGTAAAAAGGGGTTTTCAATGGACAAATAAGGTTTAATGATGAAATGTAAATGGGAATAAAAAAGGGTCTAACCAGAAAAACCAGCATAAATATCCTAATAGACAGGCGATACTACCAAAAAAGAGCAAAGAAATTCGCTGAGATAGCGACCAATGGTTGAAAAGAATCTTAAATCCCCAATAAATGTACAGGCAGATGAGAATTGGATTGAGGTAATAATCAAGACGATAACAGCTTAATTTGGCGAAGCTACTGCTAGAACTTATATTTGTTTACCAAACAATTATGAAAATTGAGTTAGAAGTTCCTGACCATAAGGTAGCTTTTGTAATGGAGTTGTTGACAAGTATTCCATTTATCAAGGCGAAACTTTCTTCAAAAAAAGCTAAACAGGATACAACTGAGTATTTATTGAGCTCGGAAGCGAATAAAGAACGTTTACTTGCTGCTATTGAAAGGTCAAAAAATGGCGAAGTTATAGTACATACACACTAAGGGACGAACACAGGCTTGTGTATGAAGTGAAACAAGATAGTATTCACATCATACAGTGCCGTTTTCACTATTAAATGGCTCAAGGTAGAAACACAAAAAATAACGACGTATGAAACAGATAGCTATGGCCTTGGTGCTTGGGTTGGCAGTTGGGAAGGTAGTTGCGCAAAAAATCCCCGTCAATTACGACGAGAGCCAAATGCCCACATATACGTTACCCAATCCGTTGGTACTTTCCAATGGAAAACCCGTGACGTCCGTTTCGGTATGGGAAAAAACACGTCGCCCTGAATTGCTCAAGCTGTTTGCGGAAGAAGTCTATGGAGTGAATCCTTTCCCAAATACGATCAAAAGTACGGTTGAGGTCAAAACCGTAAACGAAAATGCGTTGGGTGGGAAAGCTATTTCCAAACAAATTACCCTACGTTTCCCAACCATTTCGCCTACTGCGGTGCTGAATGTTTTGTTGTATTTACCCAAAAATGTAAAGAAAGCTCCTGCCTTTGTCAGCCTCAATTTTACGGGCAATCACAGTACTATCCACGAAAAAGATATTTTAGTCACTGAAAATTGGGTAAATGCAGGTTTTGATAAAAGTTTTGTCAACAACCATGCGACTGAAGCCTCACGCGGCATCGCCGAGCGGCGTTGGCCTTACGAAGCGATTATTGCTCGTGGTTATGCGGTAGCGACGGCCTATTATGGTGACCTTGAGCCTGATCACGCCGAGGGCTGGAAAACAGGAATTCGGGCGGTGTTGATGCCTGAGCAGCGTGAAAAATGGAGTGCCTTGGGCGTATGGGCGTGGAGCATGAGCCGCATGGTCGATTACTTGATTCAGCACGAAAGCCAGATTGATGCCCAAAAAATCATTGGTGTGGGGCATTCGCGCATCGGAAAAGCGACGCTTTGGGCGGGAGCGGAAGACCCGCGTTTTGCGGTGGTGATTTCCAACGACTCGGGCGAAGGGGGAGCGGCATTGTCTCGTCGATGGATAGGAGAAACCGTAGAGCACCTCAACACGCAGTTTCCTCATTGGTTTTGTGCCAGTTACAAAAAATACAACAAAGCAGTGCAAGAAATGCCCGTTGACCAACACGAGTTGTTAAGTTTGATTGCGCCTCGTCCGCTCTATGTAGCGAGTGCTTCAAAAGACACGTGGGCCGATCCTAAAGGAGAGTTTTTGAGTGCCTTAGAAGCAGGAAAAGTGTATCAATTGTACAAAAAAACAGGTTTAGGGGTTGCAGAAATGCCTGTAGTAAATACGCCTGTAGGGCAAACAATCGGCTATCATTTGCGCGAAGGAGGCCATGATATTTTGCTTTATGATTGGGAACAATACATGAACTTTATCGACAAGCACATTAAAATCCAATAAACCCACTATTTTTGCAAAATAAAAATATCAAATAAGCTCAGTTTGTCGTGGACGATTCTTCTAAAAATCCTTTGCAAGCGTGGATTTTACTGATTCTGGTAGCCCTCACGTGGGGGACGTCCTTCATTTTAATTAAAAAGAGCTTAGGAACGTTTAGTGTTACGGAAGTGGCAGCGGGGCGATTGTTTTTGGCTTCGCTTTTTTTTGTGCCTATTATGATCAAAACCCGTAACCAAATTCCGCTCGACCGTTTTCCCTTTATATTGGTATCGGCATTGATGGGCTACGTGATTCCTGCGTTTTTGTTTGCCAAAGCAGGCACACGTCTCAATAGCTCGTTATCGGGGATGCTCAATTCGCTTAGTCCACTTTGTACGTTGGTGTTGGGAGTGTTGTTTTTTGCCCAACCGCGCCGCCCTATGCAAATTGCGGGTATTATATTGGGGTTATTGGGGTCTTTATTACTAATTCTGTCGAATCTAACGGGGGCCATTAACGTGGCAGACCCTTATGCTTTTTTGATTTTGAGTGCTACGCTGATGTATGGCGTCAATATCAACACCATTGCGTTTCGATTGAGCCACTTACCCGCCCTTACCATGACAGCTTGGACGTTTGTGTTCATCGGCCCTATTTCACTGATTGCATTGTTTACCACCGATTTTTTTGTCAAAGTAACAACTCCCCAAAACCTGCAACCTTCGCTGTATTTGCTGGCGTTGGGAGTGGTAGGTTCAGGATTGGCATCGGTGTTGTTTAATCGGGTGGTTCAATTGGCTTCGGGACTGTTTGCATCGTCGGTGACGTACTTGATTCCGATTGTGGCAATTGGCTGGGGAATTTTGGATGGGGAGCGAATTAGCTTTCAACAGTACCTCGGAATGGGAGTAATTTTAACGGGTATTTATTTAGTAAATCGCCGAGTGAAATCCTCGGGGGTAGAGTCGTAGGCATTCAATCTCACAATTTATAAACTACCTAGTACCATGTTAAAAGTAATCATCAACGAACAACAAGCTTTTGAAGTAGAGACAAAAAATGAAACCACGACACTCAACGGGCAACCGTTTGCGTGGGATTTGGTGGCGCTAGACAATGGTCATTTTCACATCATCAAAGATGACCGCTCGTTTAATGCCGAAGTAGTAGAGGCCAACTACGCCGATAAGAGTTTCAAAGTAAAGGTAAACGAAACCATTTATAACGTAGCTGCCAAAGACCGTTTTGACCTGTTGCTTGAACAAATGGGGATAAACAACAGCACCAAAAACAAAGTAAATAACCTCAAAGCACCGATGCCAGGGCTGATTTGGGACATCAAAGTGCAAGTAGGAGATGTCGTAAAAGCAGGTGATGTGGTGTTGGTGTTGGTGGCAATGAAAATGGAAAACGCCCTCAAATCCTCAGGCGATGGCGTGGTAAAAAGCATTAAAGTCAACAAAGGCGATAGCGTTGACAAAAATCAAGTACTAATAGAGTTTGAATAAACTGATTTCATTATATTATGCAACAACCTAGATACAAACGTATTCTCCTAAAACTCAGCGGTGAAGCCCTCAGCGGCTCCGATAAAAAACAAGTCATTGACTTTGATGTTCTCCAACAGTTTGCCCAAGAAGTAAAAACAGTGGTTGATGCAGGAGTTCAAGTAGCGATTGTAATTGGGGGAGGAAATATTTTTCGCGGTGCTTCTGTCGAAAAATCGGGCATTGACCGCGTTCAGGGAGATTACATGGGGATGCTTGCAACGGTTATCAACAGCATGGCGATCCAGAGTTCGCTCGAAAAACACGGGATGTACACTCGCCTTATGTCAGCCATTAAGATGGAACAAGTGGCGGAGCCGATGATTCGCCGTCGTGCGGTACGTCATTTAGAAAAAGGACGAGTAGTGATTTTTGGGGCAGGTACTGGAAACCCTTACTTTACGACCGACTCGGCAGGGGCACTTCGCGCCATCGAAATCAATGCCGATGCGGTGTTGAAAGGGACGCGCGTCGATGGTATTTACACGGCAGATCCTGAAAAAGATCCAACAGCGACGCGCTACGAAAAAATTACGTACGATCAAGCTTTGTCGGAAAACCTAAAAATTATGGATTTGACGGCTTTTGCCCTTTGCAAAGAAAACAACTTACCAATCATTGTCTTTGACATGAATAAGCCTGGAAACCTCTTGAGATTGGTCAATGGAGATTCGGTTGGAACGCTGGTGTCGAATTAATTTTAGAGCATAATTATCAATAGAATAACGTAAATCAACCAATGGAAGAAATCGAATTGTATCTCGACGATGCGAAAGATACGATGGACAGAGCCATCAAGCACTTGACGATTGAGTTGTCGAAAATTCGTGCGGGGAAAGCTTCCCCTAACATGCTAGACGGAATCCAAGTAGAATACTACGGAGTGATGTCGCCTATCCAAAACGTAGCTTCGATAACCACTCCCGACGCACGTACGATTGCGATAAAGCCTTTCGAGAAAAAGATAATTGGAGAAATTGAGAAAGCGATTCGTAATAGCTCGCTCGGCTTGTCGCCTAACAACGACGGCGAAAACATCCGCTTGAGTATTCCAATGCTCACCGAAGAGCGTCGCCGCGATTTGATGAAACGAGTAAAGCAAGAAATCGAAACGGCTAAAGTGAACGTTCGTAATATTCGTCAAAGCACGAATAATGAACTTCGCAAATTGACAAAAGAAGGAGTTTCGGAAGACGAAGTAAAACGCGCCGAAGAACGCGTACAAAAACTAACGGATAGTTTTATCGCTAAAATCGAAACGATTTATACCGCTAAAGAACAAGACGTAATGTCGGTATAAAACAAAAATGGGGAGCTTAACGCTCCCCATTTTTTGTATGGCGTACGGCGAAGCTTAGTCAAGTTCGTTGTAGGCAAGAATACCACCAATTACGTTACGCACATTCGTAAAGCCTTGGCTTTGCATAAACCGTTGGGCGGTTTCGCTTCGCTTTCCCGAGCGGCAATGTACCAATACCTCCGCCTCTTTGAGGTGGTCGATTTCAGAAAGGCGATGCGGAAGATCGCCCAATGGAATCAACAAGCCTCCAATGTTATCGGCTTCGTATTCGTAATCTTCGCGGACATCAATGAGGTTGATTTCTTCGCCGCTTTCGATGCGTTGTTTTAGTTCTTCTACTGTAATATCCATCGTTGTTCTTAATTTATTTGCTCAACAAAATTTTCTTCACGACAGTTTTCTTTTCGTTGGAAAGCCGTAAAAAATAAATTCCATCTCCTAATGGAGTCAAGTCAATGCTGCGTTCGGCGGGCTGAACTGGCTGAGAACGCAATCGTGTACCGTTGAGTTGATATACTTCAATGTATTTTACATCTCCCGAATTCCAACTTACGATGCCTCGGGTAGGGTTTGGATATACCTCCCATTCGGTTTCTTCGGTGGGTTCGACTGACGTCAGCGGGTCTGATTGCTTCACGGTTCCCAACACGGGGCGCAGCATCAAACTTCCTTGAAAATATGCCAAACTCGCGTCGTTTTTGAAACTCGTATAAGGTACCCATTCTTGTCCAGAATTGATAAATATCTTGTCTTCGTTAGCATTGTTGCGGTCGAGGCCAACGGGGATGCCATCTTGCCCAATTTGAAGCCAGCCAACGTAAAATGTATCACGAACGGCCACGCCATAATCGAACGGGAATTCAATAAACTGGTTAAATTGGGCAGGATATGATACTTTATACGCTTTTTGGTATAAAATACTTTTAGGACGACCTCTTTCACTGCTCCACACTTGAATTGTGATGGATTGGCCCGAAACATCTTTTACAATTGGCACGATATTCATCCGAACGCCCGAAAGATTATCAGGAGTATTGACCGTAAACCGAACCGCAGTACGCCCCAGCGAACGGTTGAAATAAACCGCACTTTCGGCACTGCCGTCGTCGTAGGCATAGTAGTCAGAAAGCTCAGTGATGCCCGAAATACTATCATTTCGGCGTAGGTCAATGCCTGGAATAGACGAGTTCTGGTTGTCGGTTGTCAGTACTTTAAACTGGGTTTTCAAGACTACTCTTTTGAGGGTATCCGAAAAAGAGATAGGGGCGGGTTTAAAAATAACGGGTTTTTGAGACGAAGACGAAATGTTGTCGGGCAATTGGGTAAAATCTATGTGCAAGCGATTATTAACAATATCTCGAACCGTATATGAAACCGTAATAGGGTTAAAACTATTAAAGAGGTTGTTGAGTTCGCTCTTTAGGGAGTCTGTGGTTTCGGCAACGGAGCGGGCCAAGTATTGTTTGATTGGCATGGCTGTGTAGCGCTTCAAGAATGAATTGACTGGAAGGCGATAGGCAACATCTCTGATAAACTGATCGGGTAGCCGACGGCCGCTGTTGAGATAAACATAATCCAAGTGCCACATATCAAATTGTCCCGACAAACGGCCATAGGAAATAAAGCGAAACTGGAAGTTGGGGTGAAAATATTCTGGCTCAACGGCCAGTTTTGTGTAATTAAAATTGTTATCAGGTTTTAGACCTTCTTTTTCCCACACCTTTTTCCACTCTCCTTGCTGATTTAGAAAATACAAATGGAGGAAATCGGTAGTGTCAGGCAGTTCGCCCAAACCGCGCAATTGTACATAAAAACTTAAATAAGTTGAAGTATCTTTAACCGAAGATAAATCAATGGGTTGGGATGCAAGTGTATCACCATAGCCCTGGGCAAAAGGACTTGCAAAGTTATAGGGGCGGCCTGTGGCATCTGCACCATCGAAGGTAACGACATTGAGGGTCGGCTGGCCTATTGTCAGTGTGTTGTTTACATAGGTACCACCGTTTTGCCACAAGTTGGGGTCGGGGCGGCCATTGGTTGACAATGAAAAATCGTCAAAAAAAGGCAAGGTAAGCGCTTGGGTACGCGCTGCTTTTTGGGGATTTGTAGAAGCCGACGGCCCAACGGGGACAACGACCCACTGAGCAGCTAAGGACTGGCATAACCCAAAGAAAAAGACGAGAGATAGGAACATGTTTAATGCCCTATCTCTCGTAATAAATAACATGCCGCGATGGCTACCTTTCTGCACTGTTACGTTACTTCTAAAGTTGTTCATTCTGTGGTTGCTGTTGCGTATCTGGCGACCCGACTACCCACAAGTCGATAATTTCACCGACGTGGATTTTATTGCCTGCTCCTGCCTCAGGGTTTTGCCGTACGATGGTTCCTGGCGGCTGACTTGGGTCATCCACATATTGAATCAGTGGTTTTCCTAAGTTGGAGCCTTTTAAGACAAAAAGGGCATCTTCGAGTGTTTTACCTACAACGTCAGGAACATCAAATTCAGTATTTCCGATGCCATCTCCTAGGTTAAGATCTATTTTAGAGCCTTGTGGAATGAGCGTACCAGGCAAAATGGGCTTGCCGTTGTAGAGCTGTTCCAGTACAGCGTCGTGGGCAGGGTCAGGTATGTAATTGATACGTCCTAACATTAACCCAAGACGTTTTAGCTCGGCAATGGCGCTGTTTTTGGTGCGATCCACTAGCTGCGACATTTTTACATTAGGCGCATTGAGGGTCGTGATATACAAATACAACTTCCGTCCTTCTTTTACCCGCATTCCTGCTTTGGGATGTTGTCGAATGACGCTGAGCGGTTTCTGCCCAACGACAAACGTACAATCGGCCACTTCATACCGAAGATTACGCTCATCGAGGTAGTCCTCAATTTGGTCTAAGGTCATTCCTTTGAGGTCAGGCACCGTGATACTTTGTCCGTGATTGGTTGTAAAAGGTAAATACACGAAAAAGAACCCCAAAAATAATGCCACAACCAGAGCTACTACCAGAGCAATATGTACATAAAGGTCTGTGCGCGAATTGGTACTGATTTTCATACAATAGACTGTGCTAACTATGAGTTTCCTGCAAAGAAAATCTAAATTTCTGAATTGGTACTACATCCAACGCCACTTTTATCGTCACCAATTAAACTACGGGATTGCCACTTGTGTAAAATGTTTGTGAAAAAAGCGTCATAAATCGAATTTTGTTTTCAATACCGAAAATTCCGTAACAACTTAACTATTAGCGGCCATGAAGTTTTTTCGACAAACCTTTGAGAGTTTGCGTTTTGCTTGGCAAGCACTTCGCTCAAATATTCTTCGTACTACCCTTTCTTTGTTGGGCGTAACCGTCGGGATTTTTGCGATTGTGGGCGTATTTACCATTGTGGATTCGTTGGAAAAAAATATCCGTCAGAGCTTGGCCGAAATCGGTACCGACGTACTTTATGTCCAAAAATGGCCTTGGGGTTTTGGGGGTGAATACCAGTGGTGGAAATATTTTCAATGGCCTGAAACCTCATACAGCGATTATAAGTTTTTGGCCGAACGCATCGAAGGGGCAGAAGCTACCGTTGTGATGGATTTTAAAGGTGGATTGACGGCCAAAAATGGCAATAATAGCATGGATGCGCTCCTTCAAGGGGTGTCGTACGAATACAACAAAGTTTCGGAAGTAACCGTAGAAAAAGGTCGCTACTTTACCCCACAAGAAGTGGATGCAGGCCGCAGTGTGGCTATTATCGGGGCAGAAATTGCCGAAAATCTCTTCCCAAGTGACCCTGACCCGACGGGAAAAAGCTTTAAAATCAAAGGTTTAAAGTACATGATTGTGGGGGTTCAGAAGAAAAAAGGCAAAAGTCTGTTTGATATTGCGGGTAATCCCGACACCAAGGTGTTGTTGCCATACTTAACTTTTGCTAAATCTTTTCAAAATCGGGTTGAAAACAGCGTCGATATTGTGGTGAAAGGAAAACCTGAAGATGAAGGGCAAGTGGAGTTAGAAGCGGAGATTGTGGGCTTGCTACGTACCAAAAGAGGGCTTAAACCGACCCAAACTACCAACTTTTCCATCAACCGCCCTGAAGCAGCGACCAAAGCTGTGTCGGGGGTATTTGGCGTGATTACCATTGCTGGGTGGGTCATTGGTAGTTTTTCGATTTTGGTAGGTGGTTTTGGCATTGCCAACATCATGTTCGTATCGGTCAAAGAACGTACCAACCTCATCGGGATTCAAAAATCATTGGGAGCGAAAAACTATTTTATTTTATTCCAATTTTTGTTTGAAGCCATTTTCTTGAGCTTGATTGGTGGCTTGGTTGGCATTGGGCTGGTGTATCTGCTGTCTTTTATTTCGTTAGGAAGTTTGGATATTATTCTTTCGCCCCAAAATATCGTTCTCGGACTCAGCGTGTCGAGCATCATTGGGGTAGTAGCAGGCATTGTTCCTGCCCTTGGAGCTGCTCGAATGGATCCTGTAGAGGCCATCCGTTCAAAATAGCCGCGCTTTTTATTCCAACATATTTTTGGGAAGTTTGTACGTGAGATTCAACGACAGCTTCCCATGTATTACTTTTTTCTGCTTTTAGCTTTTTTGATTGGCGTGACCAACACCTTTCAGTCGGGTGTGAACGCTCAGCTTCGGTTGGCGACTCAAAATCCTATTCTTTCATCCATTATCTCGTTTGTGACGGGGCTGGTTGGCTTGTTGGTTTGCTATGCCTTGTTCAACAAAGCCCCGATGCCCTCGTGGGATACCCTGCGGAGCATCGCGTGGTGGAAGTGGCTGGGAGGGGCGTGTGGGGCGTTTTATGTACTCACAGTTATTTTTATTGTCAAAGACATTGGCCCTGCCAATTTGCTGTGCTTGATCATTGCGGGGCAGCTCGTGGCGGGTGTGCTTATCGACCACTTTGGGTGGGTGGGCTTTGCAGTTCATCCCATCAATGCGTGGCGGGTACTGGGCATTGCGCTGATTATGGGCGGCGTGTGGCTGGTGCTCAAAAATTAATCATGTCTATGCTATTGGATACTTCCAAAACACCTTGGTTTACTTTTATCGACTTATTTGCGGGAATTGGTGGTTTTCGTATTGCCCTACAACGTTTGGGTGGGCGCTGTGTATTTAGCAGTGAATGGGATGTACAAGCGCAAAAAACGTACGAAGCTAATTTTGGCGAACGCCCCTACGGCGACATCACACTCGAATCGACCAAGGCGCACATCCCCGACGGCTTTGATGTATTGTGTGCTGGCTTTCCGTGTCAGGCATTTTCGATTGCAGGGCGGCGAGGTGGTTTTGAAGATACGCGCGGGACGCTTTTTTTTGACGTTGCCGATGTTATTCAACGAAAACGGCCAAAAGCGTTTTTTTTGGAAAATGTCAAAGGGTTACGAACGCACGACAAAGGAAAGACCCTTGCCACAATTCTTGCGACCCTGCGCGATGACTTAGGCTATTTTGTGCCCGAACCTCGCGTGCTCAATGCCCGTGATTTTGGCGTGCCTCAAAATCGGGAGCGAATTTTTATTGTAGGATTTCGGGGCGATTTGGGTGTGGATTCGTTTGAATATCCCGCACCTACCAACTCAGCAGCAGTGTTTGGAGAAATAAAAGAGCCACAGCCTGTTTCGGCAAAATATTATTTATCGACTCAGTACTTGCAAACATTGATTAACCATAAAAAACGCCATGAAAGCAAGGGGAATGGTTTTGGATACGAAACTATCTCGGACGAGGGCGTGGCCAATGCCATCGTAGTTGGGGGCATGGGGCGGGAGCGAAATCTCGTGTACGACCATCGCCTTACGGATTTTACGCCCCAAACGCGCATCAAAAGCGAAATAAATCGGGAGGGCATCCGCAAAATGACCCCGCGTGAATGGGCACGTTTACAGGGTTTTCCTGAGGATTTTAAGATTGTAGTGGCCGATATTTCGGCTTATAAACAGTTTGGAAACTCAGTGGCTATTCCTGCCATTCAGGCAACGGCCCAAAAAGTACTGGAAAAGTTGATGTTACGTTAATTTTCTTTCTTCGCTTCTGCTTTGGCATCTGGGCGGGGAGCATTGGGGTCGTAGGAGAGTTTGTTGACATAAAAAACGTCGCGCGAACCGCTTGCCCACTTTTCTCCACCCACTTTCTGGTACCCGTACGCCACAAAAAAACGGTCGTACCAAGCCGCTAATACGCCTTGCTCACTGTCAACAATTTTTTCACCTTCAACGGCTGTTTTCAGTTCGTGGATTTCTTTTTCTCGCACTACGCGACTGCGTTCGATGACTTCCGTATGAATTTTTTCCTCTTTGGGATAGGCCAATACCAGCAGCCCATCGCGTCGGGTGACTTGCACCATTGGCACAAGCTCAATATTCTCGACGTTTTCGAGGGCAAAGCAGTTGTCCCACAGAAGCTTCCCCGATTTGTCGAACCCACAAACAATGGCGTGGGTATATCGAAAAGCATCATATTCGCGGTGAATGTTTGACCTTCCACCACCGTAATACATATTGCCACTTTTATAGACAGGATAATAAACTTCGGCCACGAGGATAAACTCCTCTCCATTTTTAATGATGTCGTGTACCAACATTCGGTAACGGAACTTAGGCTCTTTTCCTTCTTCTTTTTGTCTAGAAATTTTTTCAACTACGCGTTGTTTTCGCTTGGGTTTGAGATAGTTGAAGAAGTTTTCTAGTTTAGAAAAATCAACCCATTGAAAACCTTCGGGTTCGGCGTCTTTGATTTTAGCAAAATACAATCCTTGCGAATATTGCGTACAACCTTGGGCATAATTGCCAACAATAAGCGAGGACGATTCGTCGAGCGATAAGATTTTTCCCGTAATCAGTCCGTTATCGTTTTCAAAAGGCATGGCAGTGGTTTTGACGAGTTTGCCTTCGTACGAGTAGGTTTTGATGGAAAAATGGCAATCGCTGCGCTTGGTAGTGTAAAGCAACACATGGAGCTGATTTTGCTGCTCGTCAAGTTCAAGGTTGCTGATTTCGGTATTGGTGGTGTACAAAAACGGTAGTGCTTTCACACTTTTGTCAAAAAATGAAAAAGCCATCACCATGGGGCGGCTGTTGTGATAACCACCGATAAAAGCCACATTACCAAGTACTTTGAAGTGAACGATGTCGGCGCGGGTGTGCAAATCTCCTTTGAAGGTTTCGGTTTCGCCATTTTGAAGGTCAAGACGCAGTACCATTACTTTGTCGGTATCGGTTTCTTGAAGTAGCCAATACAAAAAGTGTTGATTGTGGTATGACTTAATCGGGTGAAGCTGGTCTTCTAGGGTATATTCTGACATCCACCGCTGTTTGAGCAAGTTATCAAAACGATAGAATGTCCATTTCTCTTTTTTAAAATATTCTTCTTTCCGCTGGGTCACCAACAGCCCATCTTCGTTCAAAGGAGTGACGTCGAAGTATTCTTCGAGGCTTTGGTTTACTTTAAATTCTAAACGTACTGACTGTTCCAACTGCGCCGATGCAGGGAGTGTTAGCCAACTGATGACCAATAATAGGAGGGTAACTACCTTATTTTTCATTTCATGGCAAAGCTAAATGTGGAGAATGATACGAAAATAGAACCAATTTTTGGGAATACAAGTATTTGCTTGTCGAATTTGCCGTACTTTTGCGGCTTATTTAGCTGTCTCCGCTTACTAGGAGGAGCAACCAACGAACCACGTCTTATGCAAATCGAAGCCATTATCAAAACTTCTCTCCAAAGTGCATTAAAGGAGATTTATAATGTTGAAGAGCCAACAATCGCACTTCAACCTACCAAAAAAGATTTTGAAGGTTTTTATACATTCGTAACGTTCCCGTACACCAAAAGCCTCCGCAAGCCTCCCGTTGAAATAGGAAATGCACTGGGAGCATATGTGTTAGAGAAGTCGGGAGTAGTGAGCAATTTCAACGTCGTACAGGGGTTTCTGAACCTAAGTATTGACGAATCAGCTTGGGTCGGGGCACTTAATGCCTTGGCGCTTGACGAAAACTTCGGCTTTGCCGCACCCAATGGGCAGTCGGTGATGGTGGAATTTTCGTCTCCCAATACCAACAAACCACTTCACTTGGGGCACTTACGGAATAACTTTTTGGGAGATTCAGTAGCCCGTATTTTGAAAGCCAACGGTTACGACGTTATCAAAACTTGCCTTGTCAACGACCGTGGGATTCACATTTGTAAGTCGATGTTGGCCTATGCCAAACTGGGCAACGGCGAAACGCCCGAGTCGGCTGAAATGAAAGGTGACCACTTGATTGGGAAATATTATGTGTTGTTTGACAAAGAATACAAACAGCAAATCCAAACCCTTGTAGCTGAGGGAATGACCAAAGAAGAAGCAGAGAAAAAAGCGCCGTGGATGCTCGAAGCCCAAGAATTGCTCCGCAAGTGGGAACAGGGTGATGAAGCCACCGTTTCGCTTTGGAAAACCATGAACGAGTGGGTATATGCGGGTTTTAACGATACCTATCAGAAAATTGGGGTGAGTTTTGACAAGACGTATTATGAATCAAATACGTATTTACTCGGAAAAGATGCCGTAGAAGAAGGATTGGCCAAAGGGGTATTCTTCAAAAAGGCCGATAATTCGGTATGGATTGATTTGACCGAAGAGGGGCTGGACGAAAAGCTAGTTTTGCGCGGTGATGGTACGTCGGTTTATATTACCCAAGATTTGGGAACAACGGATTTGAAGTTTACCGATTTCTCTACCAATAAGTCAATTTGGGTAGTAGGAAACGAACAAGATTATCACTTCCAAGTGCTTTTTGCGATCCTCAAACGCCTTGGTCGTACCTACGCCGACGGCTGTTACCACCTCAGCTACGGAATGGTGGATTTGCCATCGGGAAAAATGAAGTCGCGGGAAGGAACGGTGGTGGATGCCGACGAACTCGTAGCAGAAGTAACCGCCGCAGCAGCTGAAGAAGGAAACGCCAAAGGTAAAATTGATGATTTTTCCGAAGCCGAAAAGCAAAAGCTCTTCTCGATGCTTGGCCTTGGGGCGTTGAAGTATTATTTGTTGAAAGTTGACCCACAAAAACGGATGTTGTTCAACCCTGCTGAATCAGTAGAGTTGCACGGACACACGGGGCCGTTTATTCAATACACCCACGCCCGTACGCGGTCGGTGTTGCGCAAGGCGGTGCAGTTAGGTATTGACTGGAACAAACCTGCCTCGACGGTAGCGTTGACGGCTTCTGAACAAGAAGTAATTTTTGCTCTTACGCAATTCCCTGACCGCGTGGCGGATGCAGGTCGCAACTATTCACCTGCGTTGATTTCGCAGTATGCGTACGAATTGGCGAAAGTATATAATACGTTTTACGCTGAAGTTTCAATTTTACAAGAACCAAACGCGGAAGCACAGCACGTTCGTTTGCTACTGACCCAAGCCATTGCTGATTCGATTCGTAAAGCGATGGAACTCTTGGGGATTGAAGTTCCCGATAGAATGTAGGGGAATGTCGAATTTCTCTCAAAACCGCAAGGCCGTATGGGCATTGCGGTTTTTTTATGGATTTGCGATTTCTAGCCCTCTATAAAGCCGTTTAAGAGACAGCGGACATTGCTGAATAGCGTACAAAATAGCCGTGGCATCGTCGCCGTCGTAGTCGCGGACAATCCAGGTGGCATCGGGTTGTTTGGTATAGACCGATACGTGTTTTCGGTCTTGATGCACCAATACGTACTCTTTGAAACTTGGAATGGTGCGGTAATACTCGTATTTGAGGGTTCGGTCGTACTCTTTGGTGGAGTCGGATAGTACTTCTACGACGACTAGAGGGTTGGTAATTGTATCTTTTCGGTTTTGGTAAAATGCTGGTTTTTCACAAATCACCACCGCATCGGGATACACAAACTTGTTGTACTGCTCAATTCGGATTTTAGTGTCGCTATTACTCACCAGAAGATTTATATCATTACTTTCCAAAAAAGAATCAATAAGATTGGCTGTTTTTTGAGCCAATCGATTGTGAGTTAGTTGTCCTCCTGCCATTTTCTTGATAATGCCGTCGTGGTATTCATGTTTATAAATGGATTTTTCTTCTGCCCTGAAATATTCTTCAATAGACACCTTTTGGGGAGGCAGTAGTGCTTTTCGACGAGAGGTTTTTGTTAACATGGTCAGTTTCTTTAAAAGTATCTTTGGTAAAGATAAATAAAAAACCCTGAAAAAGGTAGATTACTCTTTCAGGGTTTTTACGGTGGGTAAAAACGTCGGAGACGTTATACCGTTGGAGTCCCGAATAGTATTTCGGGACTAGTTGAATTAAGCTAAAACGCGAATTTCTTTGCTCAACGCTTCTAAGAATAAATCAGCTTCTTCTTTTTTGAGCGCAAGCGACGGCAACAAACGAATGGTGTTTTTACCTGCTACGCCCGTGAATAATTTATAGTCGAACAAGAGCTTATTGCGGAGGTCTTCGATGGCGAAATCATATTCGATTCCAATCATCAAGCCTCGTCCGCGAAGCTCTTTGTAACCTCCGATTTCCGCAATCCCTTTCATCAAATAGTCGCCAATTTCGACGGCGTTGTCCATGAGGTTTTCGTCTTTCATGATGTCGAGGACGGCGATGCCCGCCGCACACGCCAAATGGTTTCCACCGAAAGTAGTACCCAACATGCCGTATTTGGCTTGGAACTTAGGCGAAATCAATACACCCGCGATTGGGAAACCGTTACCCATGCCTTTGGCGGTGGTGTATAAGTCGGCGTGAAGGTCGGTGTAGTGTTGGTTCGAGAAAAATTTCCCCGAACGTCCATAGCCGCACTGTACGCTGTCCAAGATAAAGGTAGCGTTGCTCTCGTCGCATTTCTGACGAATGGCCCGCAAAAACTCTTCCGATGCCACTTGAATACCACCCACGCCTTGAATGCCTTCTACGATGATGGCACACACGTCGGTCATGTCGTGTTGACGAACGGCTTCGGCGTCGTTGAACGGCAAAAATGTGACGTGCTTGTTGTAGTTGACGGGTGCAACAATCGACGGGTTGTCGGTCATCGCAACCGCCCCTGCCGTGCGGCCGTGGAATGATTTGGTAAAGGCAACTATTTTGCTGCCGCCGTTGTAGAAAGAGGCCAACTTAATGGCATTTTCGTTGGCTTCGGCACCTGAGTTGCACAAAAAGAGCGTATAATCTGGATAACCAGCCAAATCGCCTAATTTTTGGGCCAATTCATCCTGTAACGGTATCCTGACAGAGTTGGAATAGAAGTTAATTCGTCGCAACTGTTCCGTCATTTTTTCGACGTAATGGGGGTGACAATGACCCACCGAAATCACGGCGTGACCGCCGTAAAGGTCGAGGTACTTCTCGCCTTTGCTGTCCCAGAGCCAAGAGCCTTGCGCTTGGACGGGTTCGATGTCGTAAATCGGATAAACGTTAAACAGGTTCATGATACTGAGTGGCAAGCCACCGTTAATTGTTATTAGTTAGTCGTACAACAAACACGTTATCAAACTAACTTGAAATAAAAAACTCCGCAAAGATACCGAATCTGGCGGAGAATGTGGCGGAATGGGGAAGTTGATTTGAAACACTTACTCATACTTAACATCAAAGCGCCCTTCGGTGACTTTTACCGTTTCTTTGGAAACAACAAATTCGGCATCAAAAGCAAATCTGCCCGAGACGATTCGGTTCACGGTGTCCAATCGAGAGATGACCACTTGCCCAGGATTGGATGATTTTGTCTTGAAAATCTTAAAGTTGTTGTCGTAATAAATCCCGAAAGGTTTGTCATACAAATCTTCCAATAGATTGGTACCCACGACTCCTTTGGGTAGCGTTAGCTGAACGCGGTCTTTGGTACTGGCATTGGTATGGATAAACAAATAAAAAGTAGTAGCGCTCAATCGCTTAAACTCAACTTCGATGGCCTTGGCGGCAGGCCCTTGGTCATTACGAATGCCATCTGCAACCCATACTTTTCCGTTGATTTTACAACCAAAAGTATTGAGGCCCTCGGTGGTGGGAGCGGGCAAAGCGTCTTCTTTGGGTTGGCAGCTGTTGAGGGTGAATAGCCCCAAGAGTAGTAGTGTTAGTGAAAAATTCTTCATAATAAAGGTGTGGGAAATCGTAGATATATGCCTTGAGTGTCATAAAAATCAACCCTAAGGTGGAGAAAAATCAACCCTAGGGTGGATTTTTTATCATTTGAAGTAAATAATTTTGTGCGTCTTCTGATGTGAGTCTAAAGTTATGATTACAGAGATAAAGCGTTTTTACTATTTATCTAACCTTGAAAGGGCGTAATTTCCTGAATAATAATGAAAAAGAAGTTTTTTGTGTTCGCTATTTTAGTGGTGTTTATTGGCCTTTGCAATACTGGTATCGGTAGCTGGATCATGGGGATGCTTACTTATACAGACACGTTTATGGGAGATGCGAGGAGGTATAAATTTGTGAGTGGCAACAGTGGCTTTAAACACTCTTTATCTGGTGGATTTAAGTATAAAGACATAAAAATGTCATTTGAAGACTATAAAAAAACGCACCCAAACGATACTATTCTCTACAGGACATTTCACAAAAACCCCATTTTTTTTTGGAAATGGAGGGTGTATTTATTTGAGGAGATGTATCAATTACCGTACAAAGACCATCCTACGGCGAGGAACTAACCAATGAAAAAACGCCTCTTCCTTCCTCTTTTTTGCTTTTTGTGCAGTAGCGCAAATGCCCAAGAAAAACACTTTGGAGAAAGAGGGTATGAGGCAAGGTTTACGCCAACGGAAAAGGATAGTCTTGTCGTGTATGTAAAAGATGCTCAGGATAATAGGCCAATACCGAGTGCGTTTATTTGGTTAAACAAACATAAAGCGGGAGAGGCTAAGGGAAGGTATGTTACGGATTCGTTGGGAATGGCAAAAATCAGCTTGGCTGAAAAACTAAAGGCAGTAACAATCATAAGTTTGGGATACCATCACGCTAAAATTGGTCGAGTTTTTAGGGGGAATAATAACGGAAAATGGACGCTGACTGTTTACATGATACCTGTTCAGGCTAGTTTTCCCAATGAGATTTTTTATCCGAGAAAAAAGAAATGATAGCCCATTTTTCTCGGATAAAAACCCAACTTACTCTTTCTCAAACAAATGCCCCCAAATCACGTCATAGACATCAGTAGCTTGGAGTTCGGCTTGGGTGAGGGGAGTGTCCGTAATGCAAATGGGATAAAATTCGCGGGGCGCGCTGATGCCTCCGTGAGAACCTTTAATGAGCGTAGCATCCAGCGGAATAACGTCCATTAAATAACGGAAACCGAGCAACTTACGCGCTAATTTATACCCCGCTCTGAGTTTGATAAACGGATTTTTGGGATCCATAAACATCTCGACGGGGTCGTAGCCTGGTTTTCGGTGAATGTCCACCAAATGCGCGTAATCGGGTGCTTTGGCGTCGTCGAACCAATAGTAGTACGTAAACCAGCTGTCGGGCTTGGCTACCGCGACCAAATCGCCTGCCCGCTCATGGTCGATGTGGTGCGCTTTTTTACCTTCTTCGTCCAGTACAAGTTCGATACCTTCGGTTTGTTCGAGGCGCTTTTTTACCTGCGCTTTTACGGCGGGGTCATTGATATAAATGTGGGCAATTTGGTGGTCGGCAGCGGCAAAAGCTTTAGAAGCACCCGCGTCGAGTAGCTCATACCAACGCTCCGTACGTACCGAAATCAACCCTTCTTCCCGCAAAATACGATTGATGTGAACAGGACGGTGAACGGGGTTGATGCCGTATTCGGAAAGTAAAATAATGCGGGTGTTTTTGGATTCGTAGTATTTTACTAAATCGGCTACCACTTGGTCGATTTCGTTTAATTCTTTGCTGATTTTAGAGAAATCAGGGCCAAATTTTTGTAAACAATAGTCCAAATGTGGTAAATAAATGAGCGTCAGCGTAGGGTCATTTTTACGGTCAACCCATACGGAAGCATCCGCAATCCACTTCGTCGATTTGATATTGGCATTAGGCCCCCAAAAGTTAAAGAGTGGAAATTGCCCCAAATCTTGTTGAAGTTCATCGCGCAACGACGCAGGATAAGCGTAACAATCGGGGGCTTTTACTCCGTCGGCGTGGTATTGGGGGCGAGGTGTGACCGAAAAATCGGCGGTGGAGTACATATTGTACCACCAAAACATCTTGGAACACGTAAACGACGGGTCTTGGCGTTTGGCGGCATCCCAAATTTTATCGGCCTTCACGAGTTTATTGGATTGTTTCCAAAATTTCATTTCGGCGTCATCGCGGTCGTACCAGCCATTGGCCACAATCCCGTGTTCCGACGGCCATTTACCAGTGACATAACAACTCTGCGAAGTAGTGGTTACGGCAGGCAGTACGGGTTTAATGGGCGTGATGTGGCGGGATTTAACGTACTCGCTCAAAAAAGGAGTATGTTCTCCGATGAGATTGGCACTTAAGCCAACAATATCTATGACAACGGTTTTGTTCATTGTTTTGAAAAAGAGTGTCGAATGCAGACAGGGTCGCCTGTGCGATGCAGAATGTCGAATTTAGTACCTTCATTCGACATTCTGCACTCTACCCTCGACATTTCAAACTAGTTGTTCATTCACCCATTGCATTTCGCGGACAATAGACTCGCCAATGGGTTTTTGCATATCTGTAGGCAACACGCCCCACGTATAAGTTTCGACTTCGAGGTGTTGAGTGAACGGGGTGGCTCTGTGCACCGCGAGCGTTTTGACGATTTCAGTTTGTGTTGAGTCGAGCAAGCCGTACGAATCAATAAACAGCGGTACGTGAAAATGAATCCGCCATTCGTTGTGGGTACTTGTGTCGGCTTGGAGAGCTTCGGCCAAATCAGGGAATTTCTGGAACGTACCATCTTCGGTTTTGGCTACTACTTGGTGTAAATACACGGGCTCGTCGAAGTTTCGAATCGCCTCTAATTTTTCGGCGCGTTGGTCGTTCAATGTCATTTTTACGGCCGAACTGATTTGTATTTTACCAACTCGGATTCCCAGTTCTTTGAGCTGGTCAACAATGACTTGTGGCTCTTCATAACTGACCGCAAAGTGACAGACATCGTAACAAAGTTGGACGTGTGTCAGCAAGGTTTCTTGGGCAGTTTCGGGCGTAAGACCATATTTTTCGACCAAAAAAGCAGTTCCTTTTGGCAAAAAATACTCACTGTACCACTCGATAAATTCCTGCCCATTTTCCAAGATACCGTCGGGCTCAGGCTCAATATCAAGGTGCATCAGTTTGCCTGTCGATTGCCGTAATTCCATCAGCGTTTCGACCACCTGTAAAATATTTTCGGTGGCCGTTTTGATGGCTTGTTGTTTATCTTCTTCCGTTTCCCACCAATAGCGGTACGAAAGGGGAGAGGTAGAAACCCCGCCTTCCATTCCTTCGGGGAGCAACTGAGCCAAAATCCCAAACAAACGCTTCGTATAAGCCGTGCGGTCGTCGGTGGTCCAGTCGGGTGTATGAACGTCGTCTTTAACGCGCGTGGCATGAAAACCTCCGTAGGGGAAACCGTTCATGGTAAAAACGTAGATACCGTTGGCCGTCAACCATGCCTTAAACTCTGCCAGCTTTTCGGGCTCAGCCAACTCGATAGACGCATCATTGGCGAGCCGAAGCCCTAAGGCAAAAGGCTCGTTGGGCGAGAGTTTTGATTTGATATAAGGAAGGTTGTCTTGCAAGGTTTGAAAATGATTCTCCCATCGTTCGCCAGGGTGAATATTGCTACAATAAGTGAGGTGTCCGTAGGGAGTTTTCATTGGAATAAAATTTATTACCACTACTAAAGAGGCATTAATGCCTAAAAAATACCCGAAGAGTCGAGGCTTTTAGGCATTAAAAAATGTAAGCCATGAAGTTAGCCTACTTCCATATTTGCATAATTTCCTTCCAAATAATCTACGGATTCGGCAATGAGGTCGGCGTCCATTTCGTGGACTTCCACGCCCCTTCCGATGCGGTCGAGGAGCATAATAGTCAGGCGACCGCCCAAGTGTTCTCTAAATTCTTGGAGGCCGTTGCGAAGGTTGATTTTATCGTTTTCGGCGAGTTTGGGGTGATAAAGGTCAAACCCTAATTTTTGGATAACCGTTAGAATACGCTGCAATTCGGTATCAGTGAGCTTCCCTACTTTGACCGAATACACGCAGTCGAGGGCAATGCCAATGGCGACTGCTTCGCCGTGGCGTACTTGAAAATCAGTGAGATATTCTAGTTTATGAGCTGCCCAGTGACCAAAATCCAACGGCCGAGACGAGCCAAATTCAAAGGGGTCGCCGCTGCGGATGTGTTCAACGTGCATTTCGGCGCAACGATGAATCAAGTAAGCCATCACCTCTTCATTGCGTTGGGCAAGGGCTTCTGCATTGGCTTCAATCCACTCAAAAAAAGCTTGGTCTTTGATAAGCGCTACTTTAATGGCCTCGGCAATTCCCCCACGCCAATCGCGGTTGTCGAGGGTTTGAAGAAACGTTGAGTCGTTAAATACTGCCACGGGCGGCGCAAACGTCCCCAAAAAATTTTTCTTTCCACGGTAGTTGATGCCATTTTTTACTCCTACACCCGAATCGTTTTGGGACAATACCGTCGTCGGAATGCGAATATGTTTGACGCCTCGATGCGATACGGCAGCCGCATAACCTACCAAGTCAAGAATAGCTCCCCCGCCAATGCCGATGACAAAAGAATGACGGTCAATGCCGTAATTATCAATGGCTTCTACGAGTTCGTCGAACAAGGTGGGGTCGTTTTTCGCCGCTTCTCCACCTGGTAAAACGAGCAGCTGAGGTACAAGCTTCACAAGGTCTTCAAGGGATGAAAAATAATGGTTAATCTCTTGTTGAAGTTGTGGATGATGGGCTAAAAAACCTTCATCAATGGCTATCAATACTTTACGTTGAAAGCCTGCTTGGCCAAACGAACCAAAAAACGAGCGCAACGTATCGTTAGCAACGTCGAATAGTCGTTTGGTGAAAAAAATGGAATAGGTATATGGAACCTGAAAAGTTTGTTGTAAGGTTTGCATAAGTGTAAAAACTCGCTAAGTCACCGCAAAAACACGGGCCAATAGTATGGATAATGGGAGCAGCAATAGAACACCAAGCGCTACTGGCCAGTTCCCAAAAGCTACGCACCAAGACGCATCCATCACAATAAGCGATAAAACGCCAGATTTTACCGCCTTGCCAATGTTGGGGCCAATAGGATTTTGTAGGGCCGTCCACAACGGACGCCCTACCAACCACGCATGAAGGGCAATGAGAAGGAATGCCAATGGGGCATTTCCTTGTTGAAGTGCTACTAGAAATTGCACTGCATGGACGGTGGTGTATAACGATGCAGCGATGTACAACGACCGCCGTTTCCCCCCGTGAACTTCGTCTTGACTGATAAGTGTAATAGCGCCAATGTAAGCAATAGGTACCAACGCCACCCAGCCCCATTCCCACAAAGAGTTTTCGATGGCACTCATACCGAGCAGCAGATTTCCCCCGCGACAAATCCCCATGGTGAGCGGACCCCAAAAAGCGCTATGTTTGGCAAAACGGTCGTAAATAACGGCCAAAATGGCTACTGTAAAGGCAATTTCGGCGCTTAAAATGCTAAACTGTGCAGCTGCCAACACGCCTAAAAGGAGTAAACTAACCCCCAAAATGGCAGCGGCTTGCACTGATACTTTTCCGCTAGGGATGGGGCGTTCTGGCCGTTCGATGGCGTCGAGTTTGGCGTCAAAGACGTCATTCATGACTACCCCGCCTCCGTACAAGCCTATCGTGGCAGGAATGAGCCAGTAGGCACCGTTGGGAGCAGGTTCAAAAACGAACTGGACAATGGTCATCCCTGCCAAAATATCGGCGATTGCTGTTACAATGTTGGCAGGACGAGCGAGTTGAAAATAGGGTTTGAGTTTACTCACGTTAGGGCTATTTCAAAATGAGAAAGACAGACCTTCCAAGTTTTCAAAACTTAGAAGGTCTCTTAATTCGGCTTTCCAAGTTTGATTTTCTACGTATTCAAACTTGGAAAGTTTTCTGTGCTTACTTGATTAAAAGCGTATTTGTTTTTTTTGCGCCAGGTTCTTGGCCGCCGCGCAAAATGGTATTGCCATTAAATTTTTGACTTTGGTCGATGGTCAGGCCATTTTCAAAATCACTGACGTCGATTTGGCCACTTTTGGCAAAAGCGTCGATGGCGTTTTGGTATGTAACTAACCGAATGGCTTCGTCAGAAATACCGTTTAGCTTCATCAAAACGGCGGTTTTCGGAATCGCCAATGGGTCCGAAATCCCCCAGTCTGCCGCCGAGTTGACCATGATGCGTTCGGGACCGTACTGTTCCACGATTTTCACCATGCGCTCGTTGCTCATTTTGGTGAAAGGGTAAATCGTAAATGCCGCCCAAAAGCCTTGGTCGAGCACACTTTTGACGGTTTCTTCGTTGTTGTGGTCCACAATCACCCACGAGGGGTCGATGCCATGCTCCAATGCGATGGCCATGCTGCGCTCGGTTCCGCGTTTTTTATCGCGGTGCGGAGTGTGAATTTGGACGGGAAGTTTGGCTTTTTTTGCCAACTCCAACTGTAAACGGTAGTATTTTTCTTCGGCAGCGGTTTGGTCGTCAAACCCAATTTCTCCCACGCCTACTACCCCTTCTTTGTACAGGTACAAAGGTAAGATTTCCATCACTTGCTCGGCAAGCGGCTCGTTGTTGGCTTCGCGGGAGTTGAGCCCAATCGTACAGTAATGTTTTATCCCAAACTGAGACGAACGAAAACGCTCCCAACCCACAAGGCTACTAAAGTAATCTTTGAACGTTGAAAGCCCTGTTCGGGGTTGACCCACCCAAAAGGCAGGCTCAATAAGGGCAACAATACCCGCGTCGCGCATGGCTTCATAATCGTCGGTGGTTCGAGACACCATGTGGATGTGGGGGTCAAAAAAACGCATTCCTTCAATAAGGGAACGGTGCGACTCCCAGCTCAAATCGGTTTGGGCAACTACCTCCTCGGATTCTTCGAAGTGAGAAGGATTTTGTTCAAATTCTTTATGGTTTAGACACATAGGTATTAAGGTCAGAAAATTCAAGATTTGTCCACGTAATGTGGTGGGTGTTGACAACTTTTTCTAAATGTGGATAACTCGCTAATAATTGCAAAGCGGGTTCATAGTTGGAATGATAGCAAGCCAAAGCAGCCGCTTGTTGGTCGTATTCTGAACTTGACTCAAACAAGTGTTTCATGTCGTCGAGTAAGGTATCATTCAAAAAGCGCGTGGTCAAACGCCACACTTGAGGCGCTACCCATCGGCCTGCCGCCCAGCGCTCGTGGGCAAAATCGGAAAGCGTGAGGACGAGTTTTTCATTGCTTCGCTCTTCAAGCCCGTAAATGAGGTGAAGGGGTTTATCGTTGAAAATTCCCTTCAAAACCAACTGATTCCACGCCAATTCAGAAAAATGGTGATACGGGTACGGATTGCGCAGCGCAATGGCTTCATAGACCACGCCCATGTTGGAACGAACGGCGTCGGTAGCGCGGAAAAGCCACTGTTCGGGATAGGCCAACAGCGGCAATGCCGAATACAACGCCACCAACTCATTCATTTCGGCGGTGTCAAACAGCGTCTCAATGTGTCGGCAGTATTCTTCTTTGTTGGAAGCATCCAAACAACTCAACAACCAGACGCGGCTAAGTCGTACAAAACTCCAACCGTCCACTGAAAAGCCTTCAATTAGGTTGTCAAGCTCGGCGGCTTGTTCGGGACTAGGCTGGACGAAACGTTTGGACAAAACTCGTGGTGCAGCCACAAAAGCGGTCATCAACTCAAGCGGGTGAGCTACGCCCTGCTGTTCGAGCCATTCTGATTCGGCCGAAGTAAGGTGGGTCGTTAAAATTTCCCACAACAAGCTCTTTATTGGTTCATACATAGCATTCAATCGTTCTTCGTTCAAAGACCTATCACAAAGGTACAATGGTAGTCAATGGGCGGTGACAATACAATGATAAAAATTAGGAAATAGGTAGGGTTCTCTAGTTTTGAGATAACCACATAGTGAACATAGAAGTTTTCACAGTAGATAGCATAGGCTCCCAAACGAATGTAATCTATGTGTTAAAAACTATCGGTGCTATGTGGTAAAAAGAAGCATAAACCCCTTTATTTTGCATATAAAAACACAAAGGGAATGTCTCTTACTCATTTGAACGCCGACGGAAATCCCAGTATGGTCGATGTGTCGGAAAAAGCGGTGACCAAGCGCGTAGCCAAAGCAAGAAGTATTGTGGTATTGGGGGACGAAATGATGGATTTGCTCCAAAATGACGAAATTAATACCAAAAAGGGCCCTGTTTTCCAGACGGCGATTATTGCAGGCGTGATGGCGGCCAAAAAAACGGGTGAATTAATCCCGCTTTGTCATCCTTTGGGCCTCGAAAATTGTCAAGTAGAAATCAAGGTCAACGAAGCCCGCGAGGTCGTGATTGAATGCACCGCCAGCGTGACGGGAAAAACGGGCATTGAGATGGAAGCGTTGACTGGAGCAAGCGTAGCTGCGTTGACTATTTACGACATGTGCAAAGCCATGAGCCAGCATATTGTCATCAAAGAAACCCGCCTTATTGCCAAAACAGGCGGGAAGAAAGATTTTATTTTATAGCGTAAAAAATGTATTTTTGAGTTAATAGAACAACGTACATTACCATGACTCTGGAAGAAGCTATTGTGTCAGACCCTGAAATTTTGGGGGGGACACCCGTTTTTAGAGGCACTCGGGTTCCTGTTAAAAACTTATTTGATTATTTGAACAACGGAGATTCGTACCATGCTTTTTTGTCTGACTTTGATTATATCTCTGAAGAGCAAATACAGGCAGTTTTAGATTTTGCAAAACGTAATTTTACCTCCCATGATAGTTCTTCCTTTGCGAGTGCTGCTTGACGAAAATTTGCCAACTAAATTAAAATACCGTTTTGAATCAGAACTATTTGTAGTGACTACTATTCGTGATCAAAATTGGCTAGGAAAAAAGAATGGAGAGCTGCTG
The DNA here is from genome assembly GCF_057652155.1 of Runella sp. R0.1_18. NCBI lineage: Bacteria > Pseudomonadati > Bacteroidota > Cytophagia > Cytophagales > Spirosomataceae > Runella > Runella sp. R0.1_18. Next base: position 513,640 of record NZ_JBYFCK010000001.1, on the reverse strand, counting down.
AAACTAATGTTAGAAAAGGGTTTTCAAGTACTTGTGACGAATGATAAAAGCATTCGATACCAGCAAAATACCTACGCGCTACCCCTTTTTATTCTCCAGCTAAATTTATTATCAAATAGATACGACGATATACTTCCACAAGTGCCAAGAATTCAACATGCACTTACCAAGATGTACCATAATATTGCTAATGAAGGACTTCCTACGACATTGAAAACCGTCGATTTATAAACAATGGACTGGTTTTTTGCCAGTCCATTGTTGTTAGTGGGGGTTATTTGTCTTTGATAACAAGCACTTGAATTTTTCTTTCGGTCTCAACAATTTGAAGACCAATTTTCTTCAATTCTTCATGAATCTGTTTGGGGTTTTCGTTGTACCAAGGAATGTCCAAGTCGTACAAGCTTCCCAAACCTGTTTCGTCGATGACGGGTTTATTAATCTGGCTTTCCAAAAAATCGGCGAGGGTGGAAATGCCCGAAGCCCGCATGGACAATCCTTTTCCACTGTAACTTGAAGAGGGCTGGGTTGCCGCTTTCGATTCGGTGAGTTTGACGTCAGTGTTTTTGATTCTTTGAAGAACTTTAACAGGACGCACCCTTTGCTCAATAGACGCTTGGTACCCAAAATAGATTTCCAACTGTTGCTTCATTATCTCAAACCGCTTGTCGCCGAGCTTTTCGGGTACGATCAAATCAAAGCAGACAATGTTTTGCTTATTGTCCCACGAAAACTTTGAAGGGTCAGCTACTTCCAGCGCCGTTCGGATGCCTGGCGGAAACTGGTGCGCGATTTCAAACAATGTTTTGGCCGAAACGTTGACCGCTACAATTCGTCGGCCTTCATAGGGACTTCCCCCGAGTGAATTCGAGAAAGAGGGAAAACCTTCTTTGAAAGGCGTCATGGTGAGCTGATACGTAAAGTCGCCATTGCCAGAAAGGGGCAAAGAAGGATCAAAATCAATGACATCTTTTTTCTCCTTTACACTTACTGCGTTGCCTGCAAGAATGTTTTTAATCAGCTCTTCTGACACTTCGGAGGAGGTAGTGATGGCTCGTACAGTCCCCGACTTATCAATGATTACTGTATGGGGAATGGTGCGATGCGGGAAATGTTGCGCCAGTTCTCTTTTTTCATCAATAACAACGGGAAGGGTTGTTTTGCGCTTTTCTAAAAAACGCTTTATTCGTGCTTCGGGGTCATCGGTAATGGTAATCACCTGAAGGTCATTGCGGAATTTGGCTTGAAGTTTTTCTAATTCTGGAAAAGATTGAATGCAAGGCCCGCACCAAGTTGCCCAAAAATCAAGGATGATAACTTTGCCATTGAAGTCGTTGAGGGTAGCCTTAGTTTTCTCAAAATTGACGATAGTACCAAAAGTAAGGTCGGGTGATTTTTTGCCGAGTAAGGATTCCGTTTGAGCAACTACGTTCAAAGAAACGGCCAGAAATACGAAGATGACTAAATGCTTCACGCGGTTTGATGGTATTATGTTAACAAGGTGGGATGGCTGTTTTAGCATTGAGGCTGGCCTTTTTGACCAGCCTCAGAAGTGTGTGCTATTTTTTCTTTCTCAAATAGACATTGCCCTGCGTAGTACGAAGCATGATTTTGGTTTGTGGTTCGTTTAATACGTATTTGGGAAACGACTTGTCGGAGTCAAGCCACGCATAGGATAAGCCATTGGTCGAGAGGATATTATTAGCATTCCATTCTTTGCCGTCCCATACATAGACGCTACTTGGGGCTGAGGCACTCGCCGCTGAGCCAGTAAAAGTCCTAGACTGCCCCCAGCCCGAAGAAGATGAATATCCGTTTACAGTCACGGTACGGTCAGCATCTCGTTGGGCAATCACGTCTTCCACGGCGCGTCTTTCGTTTACAGAACCTTCTGTTTTCTCAGTAGTGCTGTAAGATTTCAAATCAAGGTCAGTAAACATGTTACCATTGGCCGATGAAATACTGAACAAAACTTTGGCTTTATCAGGAACGGTTACGTCCACATCGTTGCCATACGTAACAATCGACGAAGGCTTATCGGGCATTTTATCGTTAAAAATTACCTTGATTTTTCCCTGTTGCGAATTGGCCACAATAGGTCCTGATACGTCAATCAGCTTAATGGCTTCGTAGTTGGTATTGATTTCGAGTGGGCCTTCCATACCCGATATACTCATACCATCCTCGTTGCAAGAGCACGAATGGCGTTTTTTGACCGTAATGCCCAATTCTTTTGGAACCCGAATTTTGTACATTGTTTTGCCTTTCATCACGGTGGTGATGGTTAGGGTATTGCCGTTGGCATTGACCGATAGTCCGATGTTGGTATTGTCAACGCCCGTGGCCGACAAAGGGCGGAGTCCTTCGGCGTCTTTGGGTACTGAGGGGACATCTTTGGCTTCGATGATGACTTCGTCGCCGTTGTAGCCTTCCATATCGAGTTGCTTGGCGTCGATGTTCATGACGAGGCTTTTGCCTGCGCCGCTAAATTTGGTCTTGAATACTTTGGCGTCTTGCGCTACTACGGTGGTTGCAACGACAAAAAGGGCTATGAAAAAAGAGGCTGTTTTCATGGGATTAAACATAAAAGGTTGAAATAAAATGTTGATAATAGGTTAATTGTCAGCTTACTCAGTTAGCATGGTAAGCTCATTTATACTGCTTTTGGCGAGTGCCCTTACCGATTCATCCACGTTGGTGTCTTTTTGTAATTTATCGAAGACAGGCAAACTTTCACGAACCCTCATGCGCACTAAGGTTTCGATTAAGGTTGTTTGTTCGGTAGGCTCACTGGTTTGGGTAAGCTGGCTAACCAGTACTTTTTTGACCTCGTCGGTAGGTTTAAACCGTTCCAACGTTTCGATGGTCGAGAGGCGAACGTTCAGACTTTCGTCGTCGCGCAAGGTGTTGATAAGTGCTTGAATAACGGCGGGTTTGGGGTCGTTGAGGGCGGCGGCATAGTTGATGCCTTTGAGGCGCTCAGAGGCCGAATGGTCTTTCAACAATCCCAAGATAACCAGCTCCTGCGTCATTTTCATTTCTTTCCGAAGCGACGCAATTTCTTGCATCATATTTGGATTAGATGACTTTGAAACGTTGGCCAACTCCATCGGAAGCTCGGTAGAAGTTTGGGGTTCTGTTTTTGTCTTTTGTGGAACCTCCGACGGCGTTTGTACGGCCACAGTGCGGTACTGAATTTCGACGGGGGCGGTTTGACGACCTACCCAAAAAGTAAGTCCCAGCCCTGCGACCACTGCCGCGTACCGTAGATAATTTTTCCACGGAGTGGGTTTAAAGGCAATAACCGTACGTTCGAGCATTTTTTCCCCTTGCAGGGCTTTGTAAAACGCATCGTCCATGCCTTTATCAGTATCGGCTTCGGTGCGTTGCAGTGCTTGCCAAACTGCTTGCAGCTCTTCTACTTCTTTTCGTAAAAGCGGGTCAACGGCCAAGCGTTGTTCAAACACAACCCGCTCGGCTTCTGGTAAAAGACCTAGCAAATAGTCGGTTATGATTTGTTCGTTTAGCATATCGTACTGCTGGATGCCCCAGTTTGGCGTTTTTATTTACAATTTTTTTGTTGTTTTTCGGGGTTTTGAGAAACCCCTTCTCAGGATTTGAGAATCCTGAGTCACTTGTGGCGCTGGATTCTCAAATCCAGCGTTTTTTACTGGTTACTGACATTCATGTATAGGTCTCGGAGCTTTTGCATGGCTCGGAAGACCCGCACTTTTACGTTTGGCACTGATAACCCCAGACTTTGGCCGATTTCCTCATAACTCATGTTTTGGAACCGACTCAGCAACAGCACTTCGCGGTATTGGTCAGGCAATTGGGCCAGTGCACGGTGCAAAAACTGATGTTGTTCTTCGGTTTCGTCGTAGCTATCGCCGATGTCTGCAATTTCATTTAGGTCTGTATGGGTTGGATTTTTTTTGAGGTAATCAAAAAAAACATTGCGCGCAATTTCCAAAATCCAAGTTCTGAACGATGCTCCTTCACGATAGGTATGCCGATAGCGTAGCATCCGTAAAAATACCTGTTGGGTAAGATCACGGGCGTTTTCGCGGTCGTTTTGGCGGTAGAGGAAGAAGTTAAGGAGCGATTTTTTGTAACGTTCGTACAAAATAGCCGCTTTGTCCAAATCTCCTTGACTCACCGCGTACATAGCCTGTTCGTCGGTCATGGGCTGCTTGGGTTTTCATGAAGAGATTACTATGGGAGGGGGCAAAGGTTACACTCAGATGGAAAAAATCTTGGAAATTTTTTAAGTGTAATGAAAAAAGCCTTCTGATGAATCTATTTCACCAAAAGGCTTTTGTTGTAATTTATTGATAGCTAACGCTACAGCGTTTCTAAAATCTGCTTCAACACCGCTTGCGCTGACCAAAGGCGGTTTCCTGCTTGCTCCACTACGATCGACTGCGGGCCGTCGATTACTTCGTCGGTTACTTTGACGTTGCGACGAACAGGCAAGCAGTGCATAAACTTACCGTTGTTGGTTAAGTCCATTTTCTGTTGCGTAATCATCCAAGAAGGGTCTTTGGTCAATACTCTGCCGTATTGCTCGTACGACGACCAGTTTTTGGCATAAATAAAATCAGCACCTTCAAATGCTTCGTCTTGGTTGTAGATAACCTTGGCGTTGTTTAAGTAGTCAGGATTTAGTTCGTAACCTTCGGGATGAGTGACTACAAACTCCACGTCGCGGCGGGTCATCCATTCGCAAAACGAGTTGGCTACTGCTTGCGGAAGTGCTTTGAAGTGAGGTGCCCACGTGAGCACCACTTTGGGGCGTGCGGTGGTTTTGTATTCTTCTATGGTAATGCAATCAGCCAAAGATTGTAGCGGGTGGCGCGTCGCTGATTCAAGGTTGACAATAGGAACTCCTGCGTATTTTTTGAACTGATTCATGACCAACTCTGCATAATCTTTCTCGCGGTCTTGCAGCCCTGCAAATGCCCGAACGGCCAAAATGTCGCAATATTTGCCCATCACGGCCGCAGCTTCTTTCACGTGTTCGGCATTTCCTCCGTCCATGATCACGCCTTCTTCCAATTCCAAGCCCCAGCTATCTTGTCCTACGGTCATCACCATGGTGTTCATGCCAAGGTTTTGAGCAGCGCGTTGCGTACTCAGACGGGTGCGAAGACTTTGGTTAAAAAACAGTAAACCAATGGTCTTGTTTTCGCCGAGGTGTTTGTGGGCAAAAGGTGATTTTTTAAGTTGAAGCCCCTCACTTACAAGGGCGTCAATGTTGGTTGCGTCGTGTACAGAAAGAAAGTGTTGCATTGTTAAAGAAATCGAATCGTCGATACGGTGGAGTTATAAAGAAACAAAATTTGAAAAATTGTTTTAATATCGCCCTCTTTTAAGATATATTTATAAAATAACGCTTTTTTAAAGTTAAATTGACTTTATTTTTGATGTAAAAAGTATATTATAACATTCATATCGGCGCATGGATTATTCATATCAGTGATGTGGGTTAGGAGTAACCCACGCCGAGGTTTCTCAAAACCTCGTTAACAAAAAACGGTTGAGCGCAACTACCTAAAGTAAGTTGCACTCAACCGTTGTAAAAGAAAAACGCGTAATTCGTTTATTCGTTCTTCGACATTCTTATTAGATGCCTACTGCTTTTTTGAATTCTTCGTCAGTTGGTTTAATTTTTGAGGCAAAGAAATGCGTCAATTTTCCATTTTCATCCACTACATATTTACAGAAATTCCACGTAGGAGCTTTGTCGTTCCAGCCATTGAGTGACTTGTTGGACAACCACTTGTAAAGAGGGTGTTGGTTTTCACCCACCACGTCAATTTTAGAGAACATTTGGAAAGTAACGCCGTAATTTTTCTTACAAAAAGTAGCGATTTCGTCGTTGCTGCCTGATTCTTGCGAACCAAAGTTGTTGGCAGGGAAACCCAACACAACCACCTTGTCGCCGTATTGCTCATGGAATTTTTGCCAGTCGGCATACTGCGGAGTATAACCACAGGCGGAAGCTACGTTAAGAAGGACAATTTTTTTGCCTTTGTACTTGCTCAAAGAGATTTCTTCTTTGCCCATGAGGGCCTTCATTTTGTAATCGTACACCGAAGAAGTAGGTTTAACGTTAGCACTGTTGGTCTGGATTTCTTTTTTGTTGGCAAAAATGCCCGATAAAAGCGATAATAGCATGAGAAACAAAGATTTAATCGTTGCCATTTTGTGAGTTTATGTTAATGGTTGCGCTTTAAAAACGAACTTCCAAGCTAGATTGTTCGTAAAACGAAATTAAAATGGATATTTTTTCAAAAGTTGCGTTTCATCAATTGTCAGAACACACTTATAATCTCTTGGTACGAAATCAAAAAAATGGCCAATACAGCAATGGCCAGACCTACTTTATTGAGCGGTTCGAGGGTTTCTTTGAACAAAAGCCACGCCATAAAAGCCGACGTTAGCATACTTAAAACGTTGTAAATCGGAAAAACAAAGGCGGCGCTGTTGCCAAAGTCGCTCAACGCACCGAGTAAAAAATAAAAAGACAGAAAGTTGGGAAAGCCCAAAATCAACCCTCCGACGACGCTTTGCCACTGTACCTTTTCCCCAAAAAACAGCACCCGAATCAGCAAATAACCGTTCCCGATCAGGATAGCGCCCGTGCAGGCAATGGCCGTAAAGAGCGATGATTCGCTGGGCTGGTAAAAAGTAGAGCTGGTATAATTGATAAGGGTATTGTTAGTACCGCTGGCAAAAAAGAGAATGACAGGTAAGAATAACACTGCCCCCGTTTTGACAGATTCGGCGTTGCTATTTTTTTTCAACGTACTCAAGGCCAGCGCCACAAGCGCGAGCAGCAAACCAAGGTAGTTGAGAAAGGTAAAATCCTTGTTGTTGTTTTTAAATACAAATAGTCCGAATAAGACAGGAATGACCAACGACATATTTCCTGCCAAAGAAGCCGCCGTGACGCCCACTTTGGTGGTGGTGATACCAATAAGGGCAAAAACCACTACAAACATCGCCCCCAGTGCCAGCGTAAGCAGTGTAGGGGTCGAAGTCCAGTCGGTAGAAAAATACTGCTGACGGTTGGGCATAAGCAGTAGCCCCATGAGCACACACGAATAATAATTGAAAAATACCGCGTGAAAAGGCTGTACTTTGTACTTGGGAAACGCTCGCATGATTAAGTACAATGACACCGTGAAGACAACAGCCAGTAGAAAGTTTAACATAATCGAATGGGGGTTGAACGGGGAACAAATTGTAGCGCGCTGCGATTTACTTAAAAATACCTATCAAACCAAAACAGTCTTTAATTTTACAATCCTCATTTGAACTCCAACCAATATGCAATTAGATAGAACTATACCGCCCGCTTTCCGTACCATTCAGACCGTACAGTTTCCGTCTCATCAGAGCGTTATGCTCGACAACGGTCAGCCGCTATTTGTGGCCAACGTGGGCGAGCAACCCGTCGTGAGAGTAGAAGTACTGTTTGAGGCAGGAACGTGGCATGAAGACGTCGATGGGGCGTCGTTTTTTGGAGTAAAAATGTTAACAGAGGGTACCCAAAAACGGACATCGGCTCAAATTAGCGGGCATTTTGACCAGATTGGGGCTTTTGTCGATTTGAGCCACACGCCCGACCGCGCCAATATCATGGTGTATGGCCTCACCAAACACCTCGGGGCAATTCTCGAAATGGTGGCAGAACTTATCCATGAGGCAACGTATCCCGAAAAGGAATTTAATGATTTGCGCAACATTAGCCTTCAAAATTTGCGCATCAACCTCGAAAAAAATGCCTATGTAGCCACAACGACCTTCAAAGAGCGTTTGTTTGGCGCGACGCACCCGTACGGAAAAAGCCAAAACGAAAAGTCAATAACAGCCCTTTCGGTAGCTGATTTACAAAATTTTTATACGAATCGCATCAAAGCGCGTCCTTTTCGCGTATTCCTTTCTGGACAGGTGGGAGATGCGGAGGTGGCTTTGGTCAACCAGTATTTGGGACAGCATTTGGTGGTTCCTTCGCCCGAAGTGAATAAGTCGCTGGAAATCGTTTCGCAAACCGAACCTTTGTGGGTCGAGAAAGCAGACGCCGTGCAGTCGTCGGTAAGGGTAGGTCGGATGTTGTTCAAACGCCAACACCCTGATTTTTACCGAATGATTGTGGCCAACGAAATTTTGGGTGGCTATTTTGGTTCGCGACTGATGCGTAACATTCGGGAAGAAAAAGGCTTTACCTACGGCATTTCGTCGAGCATCGTACCCATGCGCCAAGCGGGTTACTGGGCGATTGGCACCGATGTAAAAAAAGAATTTGCGCAAGCGACTTTGGATGAAATCCAAAAAGAAATTCACCGATTGCAGACCGAACTTGTCCCCGAAAATGAGCTTGAAACCGTGAAAAACTACCTAGCGGGAGAGTTTGCGGGGTCGCTCAATACCCCTTTTGAAATAGCTGATCGCGTTCGATTGATGGTGTTAGAAGGATTAGATGTTGAATTTTATTCCAACTATATTCAACGATTGCGCGTCGTTACGGCAGAGGATATTCAAAAAATAGCAAATCAGTACTGGCAGTGGGAAGATTTGCAACAAGTAATTGTAGGATAAAAAATAGAGTTGATACCAATCACTCTCAACAAACAAATGAAGAAGATTCACTTAGTAATCGCGGTGGTAGCCGCTTTGAGCATCGTTTCTTGTCAAACTATGCTCGAAAATGACGCACAAAAACAGTACGAACAGAACGAGTTGGACATTCAAAACTACATCTCTTCGAAACAACTCACGATGCAAAAAAGTACATCGGGTTTGTATTACAATATTTTGAAAACCAATCCCACAGGCCAAAAACCAAACGTAGGGGATGAGGTGTCGATTCACTATACATTGTTCAAAATGACAGGGGTGAAGTTTGACAGTACTGAGCGTGTTAAAAATGCTCCTTTTTCGTACATCTACGGCGTCAATCGCCTCATTCTTGGTATGGACGAAGGCATTGCGATGATGCGCCAAGGTGAGCAAGGGCTGTTTTTGATGAACCATACGCTTGCTTTTGGGAGCCAATCGGATGCGCTATTGCCTGCTTACTCGGCGGTGGGTGCAGATGTAGAAGTGGTAAAAGTACGTAATGAAGAACAACAAATGGATGATTACATTTCGTCAAAAAACCTGACAGTTACTGAAAAAACATCTTCTGGTTTACGGTTTTTCTTAACTACCACTACCACCAATGCCCAAGTGAAGTCAGGAGATGTGGTTTCGGTGAAATACACAGGAAAACTGTTGACTGACAAGCAGTTTGATACGGGAGAAATTTCGGTAAGAATAGGATCGGGCGGTGTAATCAAAGGTTTTGAAGAAGGAATTAGCAAGATGCGCCTAGGCGAAAAAGCCACCCTCATCTTCCCTTCATCATTAGGGTATGGTACCACTGGCTCGGGCTCAGTGATTCGCCCTTATGCTCCACTTCTTTTTGAAGTAGAGATTGTGAATAAGTAACAAACTGTGCGTGCGGTTGCTCTCAACCGCACGCACTTATAAAACTAAAACCGCTTCAAGGCCAGTTCTGCCACGGTTTGCCCAATTGAAAGCGACGAAGTCGCAGCGGGAGAAGGGGCATTGCAGACGTTGATGGCATTGGGGCGTTCGATGATGCTAAAATCGTCGAGCAGGCCACCGTCACGGTCGCAGGCTTGGGCGCGTACTCCCGCTTCGCCAGCTATCAAATCATCCTCCTTAATTTCGGGAATCAGTTCTTGCAAGGCTTTGGTAAAGGCTGCTTTAGAAAACGAGCGGTACATTTCTCCTAGGCCCGTTTGCCAATACTTAGCGGCTACTTTCTGAAAACCTGGCCACGTAAGCGTTTGCCAAAGTTCTTTGGCGTGAATGTCTAATTTCTTATACCCTTCGCGGCGGAAAGCCAACACCGCATTCGGTCCAGCTTCTACGCCACCGCCAATCATGCGCGTAAAGTGAACGCCCAAAAACGGAAAATTCGGGTCGGGCACGGGATAAATGAGGTTTTTGACCAAATACTGTTTTTCGGGTTTGATTTCGTAGTACTCTCCCCTGAACGGAATGATGCGCAAATGAATTGGGTCTTGCTGCGTAAACTGCGCTACTTTGTCGGAGTACAACCCCGCGCAGTTAATCACGAGTTTGGTTTGGTGATAACTCTGTTCCGTAATCACATTAGAGAATTTTTCCCCTTGCTGAATCCCCGTAACGCGTTGGCCAAAAATAATTTCTCCGCCTAATTCGCGTACCTTTTCGGCGTACTTTTCACAAACGGCCTTGTAATTGATAATCCCCGTTTGAGGGACAAAAAAGCCTTTAATGCCTTGTACGTGAGGCTCATATTCGCGCATTCCTGCGAGGTCAAGCATTTTGAAACCTGTCAAGCCATTTTGTTGACCACGTTCGTAAAGTCCGTCCAAAATCGGCACTTGCTCGGGGCGGGTAGCGACCACAATTTTGCCACAAAGGTCGTACGGAATGCCCTCTTGCTCGGCAAAATCAATCAGCATCTGATACCCCCGAATACAGTTGGTGGCTTTGAGGCTCCCAGGTTTATAGTACAAGCCAGAGTGAATCACCCCGCTGTTGTGGCCCGTTTGGTGTACGGCTACTTCGTTTTCCTTTTCAATCACCAATAACCGAGTTTTGGGACGCTGTTGCTTGAGTTTAAGCGCCGTTGCCAATCCAACGATACCGCCTCCTACTACAATGATGTCGTATATTTTTTCCAAGTGAGTATGCGTTTTGTGTGCTACAAAGTTAGGCGAATCTGCTTACATTTGACACATGAAGAAAACCATCGTTGCGCTCTATTCGGCTTTTTTAGCCTTCAAAGATTATCTCTTTCGAGAATGGGTCATGTCGATTCCCTTTCATGCCGTTCGGCGTTTTTTCATTCACCAAACCGTACGTAAATTAGGAAAAAAAGGCTTTGTGATGATGAAAGTGGAGTTTAGAAACGGCAAAAATATCGAAATCGGCGACGGCTGCTTTATCAATAAACATACGTTGTTGGATGGTCGAGGCGGACGATTGGTGATTGGAAATAATGTGGACATTGCCCAAGAAGCCAATATTTGGACGCTCTCGCACGACCCTCACGATGATTTTCACCGTGTTTGGGGCAAAGACGTCGTCATTGAAGATTATGCTTGGATTGCTTCTCGGGTGACCATCATGCCTGGAGTGCGGATAGGGCGGGGAGCGGTAGTGGCTGCGGGCAGTATTGTGACCAAAGATGTGCCACCGATGGCGATGGTGGCGGGTGTGCCTGCCAAAGTGGTGGGCGAACGAAAAAGCGGTTTGAAGTACAGATTAGATTGGGAGCCGTGGTTTAAGTAAAGAAATCAGGGCTTTTGGCAACGTTACCGATAACGTTTGCATAAAAAAATCCAATAATTAGGTTGTTTTGTACTACTCTATGGGCTAATCTCGTAGATAATTATTGCTATTCAAACCAACCCAATGAAATCACTACTGCGAATTTTTCTTCTCCTTTCTCTGACCGCTTTCCGCCCCGTTGATGACCAATTGACGATTTTTTTGTGCGGCGACTCGACCATGGCGGACAAACTTCCTGCTGATGCACCCGAGACGGGCTGGGGCATGGTGCTGCCGTCGTATTTCAACGAAGCCGTAAAAGTGCAAAACCACGCCGTGAATGGTCGCAGTACCAAAAGCTTTATCACTGAAGGGCGTTGGCAAAAAGTGATTTCTCAAGTAAAGAAAGGCGACTGGGTGTTTATTCAGTTTGGGCACAACGATCAGAAGGTAGCAGACACTACCCGCTCGGCACCTGCCCAAACCTTGTACCGCCAAAATTTGATTCGTTTTGTCAACGAGACCCGCGCCAAAGGTGGTAATCCGTTGCTTATTACGCCCGTGATGCGCCGTAAGTTTGATGAAAATGGGGCGTTTGTGGACCAACACGGCGAGTATCCGCAAGTGGTGAAAGAAGTGGCTAAAGAATTGAAAGTTCCTATCATTGACTTACACGCCAAAAGCCAAAAAACGATTGAAAAACATGGGGTAGAGGCGTCAAAACTATTGTTTCTCCACTACGGAGCGAATGTTTTTCCAAAGAACCCCAAAGGGCTGACTGACGATACGCACTTCTCAAAATACGGGGCGGCCGTCATGGCAAGCTTGGTGATGGAAGGGATTATGGAATTGCCGATTGACCTCAAAAGTTTTGTCAAAAAATCGGAGTTTACCAATAAATACACCTACGAACTTCCTAAATACGCGACACCTGCCTTTCGAAAAGATACGTTCAACATTGTGCGTTATGGTGCCAAAGCCGACGGTTACACGGTAAATACCAAGGCGATTCAGCAAGCAATTGACCTGTGCCACGCGGCAGGTGGAGGTACGGTATTGATTCCTGCGGGGCTGTGGGTAACGGGGCCGATTGTCATGAAAAGTAACGTAAACCTGCACCTAGCCAAAAATTCGTTGTTGCAGTACAGCCGCAACCACGACGATTACCCCATTGTGGTTACGACTTGGGAAGGCCAAGAATCGTACCGTTGCCAAGCGCCAATTTGGGGCGTGGACTTAACCAATATCGGTATCACGGGCGAGGGTGTGCTTGATGGCGGTGGCGACGTGTGGCGGGCCATCAAACGCGAAAAGCAAACGACTTCGCAGTGGGCGGCTTTGGTAAAATCGGGAGGGGTTGTGAGCGAAAAGGGAGATATGTGGTATCCGTCGGAGCAGTCGAAAAAAGGGAATAATACGCCAAACGCAGGCCGTATTTTGAACGGAGTACATCCGACTCAAGCAGAATTGGCGTCGTACAAAGACTTTTTACGTCCCAATATGGTGAGCCTCACGCGTTGCAAAAGTGTTTTAATTGAAGGAGTTACGTTTCAAAACTCTCCCGCGTGGACACTTCACCCGTTGTTGTGTGACCACATTAGCGTTCGCAACGTGAATGTGCGTAATTATTGGTACGCTCAAAACAGCGATGCCATTGATTTGGAGTCTTGCCGCAATGGAATTTTGGAAGGCTGTACCTTTGATACGGGCGACGATGGGATTACCATCAAGTCGGGCCGTGATGAACAAGGTCGTAAGCGGGGCGTACCTACCGAAAACTTCATCGTAAAAGATTGTAAAGTATATCACGCCCACGGTGGGTTTGTGATTGGCTCCGAAATGTCGGGCGGGGTACGCAATATGTTTGTTTCCAACTGTACATTTATGGGTTCAGACGTGGGGCTTCGTTTCAAAACGGCGCGCGGTCGGGGCGGAGTAGTCGAAGACATCTATGTCACTGACATCAACATGACCGAAATTCCAGGGGAAGCTGTCATTTTTGATATGTATTATGCAGCCAAAGACCCCGTAGCTTTGGTCGGCGAATCCAACGAGCTACCTGTCATCAAGGCTGAGCCGTTGAACGAAGGAACGCCGCAGTTCAAAAATTTTTACATCAAAAATATTGTGTGTAAAGGCGCTGAAACGGCCATTATGGTGCGCGGCTTGCCCGAGATGAGCATTAAAAATATCAACATTGAGAATGCTTACATCGAGGCAAATAAAGGCTTGGTCTGCGTAGAAGGGGAAAATATCAACCTCAAAAACGTGACGATGTTGACCAACGACGCGACCGTCATGCAAGTTCAAAACAGTAAAAACATCACGCTCGACGGAATCACGTACGGTAAAAATAAAGACGTGTTACTCAAAGTAATGGGCGATCGCTCCGACGCCATCAAACTTCTTCGCACCGATGCTTCCAATGCCAAAAAAGAAGTAGAATTAGGAGTAGGCGTGAAGAGTAAAGTCATAAGTAAAAAGTAATGTCGAGTGCAAAGTGCAGAATGTCGAATTTTTAGTGTCGAGGGTAGAGTGCAGAATGTCGAGTGGGTTTATTCGACATTCTGCACTCTACCTTCGACATTCCAAAAATTAGTTGACTTCTGGTTGGGTCAAAATAGCCATCCAAGTTTTAATCCCTTCTAAATAATTGCCGAGACGGAGGTTTTCGTTGGCGGCGTGCTGATTGTTGTCCGAGTTGACCATTGGCACGTGAATAGCGGGCAAGCTTAATTCCCGCAAAAAGGGTACAATCGGCACTGAGCCCCCCGTCATCCGAATCTTAATCGGGTCTTTGCCAAACGTACGAACAATGACTGCCGTGAGCCAACGATCGGGGTAAATTCCAAAATCGGTACGGAACGGTAACATCCGTGCTTCGCGTTCGAGTAACGTGACGATTTTAGGGTATTTTAAGCGTTCGGCATCGGTAGGTTTACGATCCAAAATAACATAGCCTTTGCCTTCAATGTGTTTTCGAACTAAACCAATCAAGCGCTCGGGGCTAGATTCGGGGACTAAACGGATATCAATTTCGGCCGTCGCTTCGTCGGGGACAATCGTGTTGGCTTTTTCTCCAATATTGGCAGAAACCAACCCACGGATGTTGAGCGAAGGATATTGCAAAGATTCTTGGTAGTTTGCTCCCACCTTGTCGGGTTGAGTAAATACCAATTTTTGACGAATCATTTCAGGGTCGTCAGGAACAGCCGCTAGGATTTTACGCGCACTCGCGTCAATCGTGATTCCGTCGTAATAGCCTGGAATCGTCACGCGCCCGTCGTCATCTTTCATTGAGGCCAGCAACTGCGCCATCCGAAGCGCAGGATTAGGGGCATAATTGCCGTAGTGACCGCTGTGTTGTGAGATTTTGGGGCCATAAGTAGTCAGTGTAATCGACGCAATTCCTCGGCAACCGTAGGTAAGGGTCGGTTCGTTCGACAAATGCCGCCCGCCGTCCATCACCATCAGGAAATCAGCGCCTAGTTTTCCCTTGTGTGTCTTGACCATTTCGGCCAAGTGCGGCGCTCCAATTTCCTCTTCGCTGTCCAAGATCACTTTGAGGTGGTAAGGCGACTGCACGTTTTCCTTCTGCATCATGTCCAACGCTGCCAACAACATCAAAATCGGGCCTTTGTCGTCCGAAACGGCACGGGCAAAAATTCGCCATTCGGGGTCATAGCCCGTCTGAAGGTTATCCCAAGAAATGGTTTCCCATTGGCCGTTGGCGCTTTTCTTCTTCAAAACGGGCTTGTACGGCGATTCCTGTTGCCATTTTTCTGGTTCAACGGGTTGCCCGTCAAAGTGCATGTAAAAGAGTAATGTTTTGAGCGGCCCAGGGGCGGGTTTGGCTGTTTTTTTTTCGGCAAAAAACACAGGATGCCCTCCTGTTGGCAGAAATTCGGTGGTAAATCCTTGTTTCTCAAACGCTTTTTTGAGCCAATCGAGGTTGGGTTGAATTTGTTCTTTGATGTGTGCATTGCTCGGCAAACTCATAAAATCGTAGAGGTTGCCGTAGTAGTTTTTAACGTGTTTTTGAACCGTCGTTTCGAGGTTGAGGGGCGCTTGAGCGAAGGCCGTCAAAGAAAAAAGAGAAAGGATAAAAAGGTATTTTTTCATAGGGCATTTAGGTTAGTAGCATACATGAACGGGTAGTTGGCAGTGAATTATCGAGCGGTATTTTCACCGAAAACCCATTGACCAAACCACGATAAATTTTCTTCCATGACCTGCCGCATTTGTTTGGGCTTGGTGATTCCGTGGCCAAAACCTTTATAAACCACCATTTTAACGGGGACGTTAAAGTCTTCCAACGCCAGACGGAGTTCATACGCATTGGCAATCGGAACGCGCCTATCTAGCTCGCCGTGTTGGATAAGTGTCGGTGTTTTGGCGGTTTTGATGTACGAAATGGGCGAGGTTTTTCGGTAAATTTCAGGGTCGCTCCAAGGTGTTCCTTTGAGGTATTGGCGGGTAAAAGGAGTGATGTCGGTATTTTGGTAATACGTTGCCCAGTTAGAAATCCCAGCCCCTACCGACGTTGCTTTAAATCGGTCGCTGAATGTAGTGATGAAGGCAGAAATATAACCTCCCTGACTCCAACCCATAGCGCCTACTTTATCTTTGTCCACCATACCTTTTCCAATCAAAAAATCAACGCCCGAGATAACATCGTCGTAGTCACCGACGCCCAAGTTGCGGACGTTGAGTGCCCTAAATGCCTTGCCGTAGCCCGCTGAGCCACGGTAGTTGGGGCGGAGAATAAGTGCCCCTTTGGCTGCAAACAATTCAATGGGGTAGTAGCGGTCGGCAGAAATGCTTGGGAGGTCGATGCCCGTAGGCCCGCCGTGAATCACCACCAACAAAGGGTATTTCTTGGTAGGGTCAAAATTGGCAGGTTTTATCAATACGCCTTCGATGATGGTTCCATCTTTTGATTTCCAACTGACGACTTCCCGAGTAGCGGTTTTGAACGGCTTCAATTGTTCACCCATCTGGGTAAGTGGTTTGGGGGCAAAGGCGCTAGTGGATGAAACAACGATTTCCGCGAGGCGATTGGGCAAAGTCAAAACGCAGGCAAGTTGTTGGAAGTCGTTGGAAAACGAAAATTGAGTGGCCAACGCATCCGCGGGTTGGGTGATTCTGGTGAATTTTTTCGTGCTGGGGTTGAGCAAAAACAAATGAGCGGTTGTTTTTTGAAGTCCGCTGAACCAAATCCCATTCGCAGACCATTTTAAAAGGCTGGCGTTCTCGTCAAAACTTTGGCTAACTACGACAGGAGTACCTCCTTTTTCGGGAACGATGGCAATGTAGCGATTGGCGTAGAAAAAGAATTCGTCTTCGTTGGTGGTGCTAAACGCGATTTGACTTCCGTCAGGCGACCACACTGGGTTGGAATCGGGGCCTTTGAGGGAAACAATTTTAACCAACGAGCTATCCGCCAACGTCAACACGTAAATATCCGACGTATGGGAATTGATTAAATCGGGGTTTTTGGCGGCATCAAACGCGATTTTTTTGCCATCGGGAGAAAATGAAAAACCACCCACTGAAAAGTTTGTGCCTTTGGTTAATGCTTTGGGTGTAGGAAGTTTGCTGAGGGTATCGGCAAACGGAAGCGTGTATAAATGCGTCATTTTGTAGTCTTCGTGGACTACCTCATAGTCGCTGTACTTTTCGACGCGTTCTTTGAAGGCTTTGGTATCGGGCGTCGTGGCTGAAAAAACAATGCTTTTGCCATCAGGAGCGAAATCAAAGGAGGATACGCCCGTCTCAAACTTCGTCAATGCTTTGGCTTCCCCTCCTTGCGGTCGAATCCAGTAAATTTGGCTTTTATCGTCGCGGGTAGAAAGAAAAGCCAGCACTTTTCCGTCGGGCGACCATACGGGGCTGCTGTTGGATTTTTTGGAGTTGGTCAGTTGAAACTTTTCGCCTGAGGCAACGTTGGCGAGCCAAATTTCGGTTTCGTAGGCGTTTTCGTCCCAGTTCGTTTCGGTGAGGACATAAGCTACCCATTTGCCGTCGGGAGAAAGTTGCGGGCTTCCGACGCTTTTCATCGAAAGAGATTGGGTAATGGTGGGTGCTTGGGCAAAGGCCCCGACCCAAAAAAGTACAAATAATGGTTGAAGAAGTGTTTTCATTGAAGTAAATGAAGGATTGCCCTTAAAGTTAGAAAATTTACTTTCAGGAACAATACACTGCGGGGTACTTGCCTCAAAACACTTTTCTGCAACTGCGATTTGTGCTATTTCCCTAAGCCGTTTACGATTTGTCGCATGGCTTCGGAGGGAATGACAAAGTTGAAGTTACCCCAAATCAGCTCGTCGTATTTCGGAACGGTTTGTTGGGTGAAGCTTTCGGTATCTATCAAAACATCCGTTTCAGGAATCCGCATACCATTGC
Source organism: Runella sp. R0.1_18 (assembly GCF_057652155.1). Taxonomy (NCBI): domain Bacteria; kingdom Pseudomonadati; phylum Bacteroidota; class Cytophagia; order Cytophagales; family Spirosomataceae; genus Runella; species Runella sp. R0.1_18. The sequence continues at coordinate 495,898 of NZ_JBYFCK010000001.1, read as the reverse complement.
TTTTTTGGATGTCCGTCGTAACAAATTGTAGCTTAATGGTACCTAATGTTTGGGTATTTTTTTGTTCAAATTGGGTATCCAATAACATTCGATAATCTTGCAAATACCATTTTCCGCCAAAAGGTTTGTAACTAATGCAGGTGTATAGGCGCTTGGCGTCGCGTTTGGTTTTGCCAAACATTTTGTCGGATGCACTGGTTTTCAGAACGTCTTTGACGCCTTCGGGGGTGAAGTCGTATTCGATGCGAACGATGGCCGTATCCGAAGAATTGATGTACATAATTCCGTTCCGTGCCGCTTTGATACCCGTGCTTACGGGGCGAAACAAAATCCGATACACTTGTTTGTCGAGGTACGTGGTAATGGTATCGTCGAGCTCATAGACGTAATCGTACAAATTTTTGCCGTCCAAGTATTCGGGGATAGAAATGTCAATGGAGTTGGTTACGATGCTGGCACCGTTTGGGAAAGCGTACCCTTCCATTACTTTCGAGCGATTTTGACTGGCAAAATTGCGCCCGCGAAGGGCTTTTACCTTCTGAGGAACCAAAATTTTGGGACGAGGGTCTTTTTCAGCTTGCAGTACCGCTTCGCGAATATCCACGTATTCGCCATTTTGTTGGAGCGATTCGCGGTAAAAACCCGTCAACAGGTAAGGATTCGGCGCGCTATTTTTCTTGATTTTACGCAAAGCTTCCGATACCCAATTTCGGGCTTCAAACGATTTGATGTACGAACTGTCCACCACCCGTAGTTGGGCAGGTTGAAGCTCAATGACTACGTCTTTTTGGTTGGATTGAAACGCCGAAGCTTTTTGTTGGAAAGGCTGGTAGCCAAAGACTGAAACCACCAAAAGCGAGTCGGATGCAATACGCGGGAAACGGTAGAAAAACTGCCCGTCTTCGTTGGTGAGTGTTCCTGTGCCTTTGCTCATCATGCCAATGTACGCATGAGAGATAGGTTTTTGGGATATTTTATCAATGATTTTACCCGAAAGCAATAAGTAACCTCCCTGGGCATAAAGCGCACACGACACCAGACAAAAGCACAACGTTGAAAGCAGACCTCGCATAAGTAGCGTTTTTTATTCGATATAAATTGCTAACAAGAATCAGGCCAAATCGCCCAAATGGTAGCATCTTCGGCAACGCGCCTCGTAAGAGTCGGTTTCACCCAATAAAATTTTATCTTGAGACGTTACCTTTCGGTAGGAATATTGTGCCACTGAGCCACAGGTGACGCAGATGGCATGGACTTTGGTAACATATTCTGCCACAGCCATTAAGAGTGGCATGGGGCCAAAAGGCTTGCCCGAAAAATCCATATCAAGACCCGCAACGATGACGCGCTTTCCGCTGCTGGCAAGTTTATTACAAACTTCGACTAGATTTTGGTCTAAAAATTGCGCTTCATCAATGCCGACTACGTCACAATCTCCTGCGAAGAGTAAAATTTCCTCAGAGGCATTGACGGGAGTCGAACGAATCGAATTTTCGTTGTGTGAGACAATGTCCTCGTCATGATAGCGTTTATCAATGGCGGGTTTAAAAATTTCAACTTTTTGACGCGCTATTTTAGCACGATTGAGACGGCGAATAAGCTCTTCGGTTTTGCCTGAGAACATCGAACCACAGACGACTTCTATCCAGCCAAGGCTTGTTTGTTTAGGTTGGGAATGATGATTGGGTTCAATAAACATACGGTAGGGTTGATGTTCTAGTAACTTATGAACTAAAATAATTCGGATAACTGATTTTCGCCGATTACCTTTACAAAACAAACAAATTTTAGGATGCTCCACAAGTTTAATCTCAGCGCACTCAACGACTATAGTCAGCGGTTTGCGCGGAAAGTATGCGATGATTTCTTTGCTCAGAATACCACGGCGTCGGGTCAGCAAATTCTGAATTTGACAGCGATTCCACAGATAAATCTGTTTGTTATCAGTAGTTTATACGAAAAATGGCGGGCCGATGCAGAGACCTTCCGTAGTCCTTATTTTGACTTTGAGCAGGGTGAGGTTAAAGAAGCGTTGAAGCAATTTATGAATGTTGTCTCGCGCAATATTTCGGTCAAGCGAGAAGCACTAGAGCCCATTTTATTGGAAGCAACCAAAAATACGTTGGTATTATTGATTGATCCCAACTCATATTTTAATGAGCTTTTTCGCGACCAAGCTAATTTTTCGGTGACGGCCGATTTGGTGCAGCAGCTTTGTAAGTACGTTCGGTTTAATAAATTTATTCCACAAGAGCTGGCCAAAGGAATGAAAGACCGTAGCTTCGTTTATGTGAATCAGGCGATCGAATGGTCGGAGCAAGCCTTACAAAAACACGCTGACGAACTGGATAATATTGAACAATGGGTAGGGCATTTTTCGGCAAAAGTACCATTAGACATCACCCATCTTGTCAAAAAAACAACGCGTGTAGAACCGCCAAAGGTAGTCGATGAACCCAACCGCTCTTTTTTTGATACCCTTGTTCCTGAACCTGAGCCAGAAGAAGAGTCCGAGCCTGAATATACTCCTGCGGCTATTCCTACGCCCGAGCCTATACCAGTAAAGCCAATTGAGCCTGTGCAGAAACAAGAGCCTGTGAGCTATACGCCGCCTGCTCCTGCGAACCCTACGCCCGCAACCCTTAATCAAGTGGTTGGCGGAAGTGAAAATGGGGTAAAAGAGTCACTTAATGACCGTTTGCGGGTAGAGCAATCGAGTATTTCGGATGTGTATCAAAAGCAAGCAATTACCAGCATTTCGCAGAGTATTCCGCTGAACCAGAAGTTTATGTTTATCCACCATTTGTTCAACGGAAGCAACAGTGCTTACGAAACGGCTATTTCGGAATTGGAACAAGCTCCTGATTACGATGCAGCCCGTTCGTTGATTACGTATAAATTTGCGTCGCAGTACCTTTGGGACATGACAGGGGATGTCGTTGGCGATTTGCTTGAAATCGTGAAACGTCGTTTTCGACAATAAAAGTGATACGAAAGATTTGATTCGGGAGAATAACCCTCCCGAATTTCCTAACTCATAAAAATCAATGATTTCTTGCCAGAACCTTACGTTTTCGTACAGTCCACAAAAACGATTTACGTTTCCAGACATAACTTGCGCTGACCGTGAAGCCCTGTTGATTTTGGGGCAGTCGGGCCGAGGGAAAACTACTTTGCTTCACTTAATGGCACTGTTGCTTCGTCCTGAAGGTGGGAGCGTTACGATTGGTGACAAAGACATCACTCCCTTGTCGGTAGCAGAAGCGGCAGCGGTTCGGGCGAGTCAAATCGGGATTGTCTATCAGAAACCCCACTTTGTGAGCTCGTTGAGCGTGTTGGAAAACGTGCTTTTACCCAATTATTTAGCCCAGAAATTTCAAGATAAAGACCGCGCCCGTGCGTTGGCCGAGCAACTGGGTTTTGCCGAGCACTTGTCCAAAAAAACGCACCAATTGAGCCAAGGCGAGCAGCAACGCGTGAGCATTGCACGTGCGTTGATGAACAATCCTGCGGTAATTTTGGCCGATGAGCCTACTTCCAGCTTGGACGATGACAACTGTGAGAAAGTAATCACGTTGCTCAAAAATCAATCGGAGCAAATTGGGGCTAGTTTGGTCGTTGTGACCCACGACCAACGCCTTAAAGATGCGTTTACCAATCAAGTAAAATTGTAAGAAGTAAAAGGGGCTATTTAAACGCAGTTGGAGAGCAATTGCTGGCGCAAAACTATCTTCACGTGCGCCTGTGCTAGTCTCGTAAAAGTAGCCTCAGCGAGGCTAAATCTTAGTAGAAAAAGAGGAGAAATCACAATCCCAAAGTCCCCTCGGGGCGGCCGACGCTCGGTGACATCTTTCACCGAGCGTTGGCTGCCCCGAGGGGGCTTTGTGGTGAATTTTGATTTAATGTGAGCGATTGCTCACAAACGCGCTTGGCGTGCAAGTGGTTACTCATAACCACGGTCAATTTTCTCTTAGAATTTAGGACAAGAAAGCTGCTTGTCTTTCTTCACGCGACGTTTACGGGGCGAAGGCTCGTAGTCGAAGGTGTAAGCAAGTGAGATTTCGTGTGAGCCGCCGCTGGGTAACCCCAACGAAGATACGGTAATGTCGTAACTGTAGCCGAACGAGAAGCGCTCGTGGCGATAGCCAACCAAGGCAATCAATGATTCACGATTTGAAATATTAGCTACGTACTTTTTAATGGGCAAGCCACGGTACCAAAGCCCAAGGACAATGGGTGAATAGGTGACATACACCCCCAAATCGAGCTGGTCGTATTTTCCTTGAAACTTATAATTGATGGCAGGCGAAATACTCATTTCGCGGTCTAATTCGTCGCCTAAGCCCGTATAACCCCCAAACGGAATGCGCAAACCCGCGTGTAAACTTCCTTTGAGGGGAAGACGCGTACCGTCAGCTACTTGAAAAAATCCTTGTTCGGGGCGGTTGATGTGGTGCGCTGCCACGCCTATCCAATACTTGTCGGAGTAAAGTAAAAGACCCGTTGAAAAACTTAAATAATGTGTTGAAGGTGAGCCGTTAAGTGCAATCGGGTCGGCGGTAGCATTTCCTGTAAAACCACGGTTGGTGTATTGGTCACCAAAAGTTAAATCGGATAAATTGGCGCGGCGATTTCCGTACGTACCTTGTAAGCCCATACGCAAGGCCGTGCTTTCATTGAAACGCAGCTGATACGAATATTGTCCAGAAACTTCAGAGCTACGAAGGCTTCCAGTTCCTTGAGAATCATTGACAAACATCAACCCAACCCCGCTGTTGACATTGGAAAAATAATGATCAACGGCAAAAGACGTAGTGACGTAGTTGGCCGACAATCCTGGCCATTGGTTACGGTAGTTCATCATGACACGAGGCGCCAAATCTCCTCCCGCAAAAGCAGGGTTAAGGTACAAGGGGTTCGCATAAAATTGCGAAAACTGAGGGTCTTGGGCATAGCCCACTCGCAAACAAAGTCCCAACAGGAAGGTGAAAGCTAATCGTCTCATCATAATACCAAACGCTACCGCAAACATTTTGCCAAAATAATCACTAAATCTCCGAGAATGTAACGGTTTTTTCTATTAAATGTTATTCAAGGATTCAAATCAACACATTTTTATTTGATTTTAAAGCAAAACAGGAGGAAAGAACAAAATACTGCGTCTTTAAAAGAAAAGACTAACTCTCATTTTTGTACTGCATGAAACGTTTACTTCCCGTTGCGCTTATCGCCCTCGCGGCTGCTCAGTTTCCTTGGGGAAATAAAATCCAAACTTCTTCGGAAGAGTGGCCAGAATACCTCGGCGGTCCTGAGCGTAATCACTATTCTACCCTTACGCAGATTACGCCCGAAAACGTGCAAAATTTAAAAGTCGCGTGGACGTACGCTACGCCTGACTCGGGACAAATGCAGGTAAATCCGATTGTGGTCAACGGCGTTTTGTACGGTGTAACGGCATCCGTGCAGGCGTTTGCCTTGGATGCCGCTACGGGAAAAGAAATCTGGCGATTTGGCGACCCGCTCAAAAACTGGGCGAGCACCAGCCGTGGTGTAGCGTATTGGCGGGAAGGAAACGACGAGCGGATTTTGCACACCATGGGGCCGTATTTGTACGCCATCGACGCAAAAACGGGCAAAGCTATTCCGTCTTTTGGAGAAAATGGTCGGGTGGATTTGCACACAGGATTACCCGAATCGGCCAAAGATAAATTTATGGTGTCGAACACACCTGGGACAATTTTTGAAGACCTGATTGTGATGCCCGTTCGGCTGTCGGAAGGGGCGGATGCCGCTCCTGGCGATATTCGGGCATTCAATGTCAAAACAGGAAAACTCGCTTGGACATTTCATACGATTCCTTATCCAGGCGAATACGGTTACGAAACCTTTCCCAAAAATGCCTATAAAAATACTGATGTAGGGGCGGCCAACAACTGGTCGGGGATGTCGGTCGATCGCAAGCGAGGCATTTTGTTTGTACCAACGGGCTCTGCAGCCTACGATTTTTACGCAGGGAATCGCAAAGGTAAAAACTTGTTTTCCAACTGCTTACTTGCCTTGGATGCACGTACAGGTAAGCGGTTGTGGCATTTCCAGACCATGCACCATGACGTCTGGGACCGAGATTTGCCCGCTCCGCCCAATTTGGTGACAGTTAAACAAAATGGCAAGAACATCGACGCCGTAGCCCAAGTGACGAAGCAAGGTTATGTGTTTGTGTTTGACCGCGTAACGGGAAAGTCGCTTTTCCCTATAAAAGAAGTACCTGCGCACAAATCGAATTTGGTGGGCGAACAAACGTGGCCAACCCAGCCCGTCCCGACCAAACCTGCACCATTTGCGCGCCAGTCGCCTACGGTGACGGAAAAAGAAATTAGCCCCTATGCCGAAAACCGCGACGAGCTAATTGCAAACGTGAAAAAATACAAGAATGCGCTCTTTGCCGCGCCTTCAAAAGAAGGAACGGTGATTTTTCCTGGCTTTGACGGTGGGGCTGAGTGGGGCGGGGCCGCCGTGGATCCAGAGGGCGTCATGTACGTCAATAGCAACGAAATGGCGTGGATTTTGACCATGAAAGACACCCCTAAGCAAGACGCGCTGGCGCATTTGCCACTGGGCGAACGTACCTATGCCACGCTTTGTACCTCTTGTCACGGGCCAGAGCGGAAGGGAAATGCCAAAAGCGGATACCCGTCGTTGGTGGATATTTCAACCAAACGCGACAAAGCCTTTGTGTCCAACATCATCACGTCGGGCAAAGGCATGATGCCAGGCTTTACAACCCTCAGTGCGGCCGACAAGCAGGCATTGGTGGCATTTTTGTTTGGTGAAGAGAAAAAAGAAGCCAGCGGTGGAGGTAGCTCCAAAATGCCGTACTTGCCTTATACAAGCACAGGATATAATAAGTTTTTGGACAGCAAAGGGCTCCCTGCTATCACGCCGCCTTGGGGAACGCTTAATGCCATTGACCTCAATACTGGGGAATACCGTTGGAAAATTCCTTTCGGCTATGAACCTTCGTTACTCGAAAAAGGAATAAAAAATACGGGGGTAGAAAATTACGGTGGCCCCGTGATTACGGCCAGTGGACTGCTGTTTATTGCCGCAACCAAAGATGGAATGTTTAGGGCATTTGACAAAAAAACAGGTAAATTGCTTTGGGAAACCAAACTCCCCGCAGCGGCCTTTGCAACGCCTGCAACCTATCAGGTCAATGGCAAACAGTACATTGTGATGGCCTGCGGAGGAACGAAACTTGGAACAAAAAAAGGTAATCAATACGTTGCTTTTACGTTACCATAATGTATAAGAATGTTTTGGTCACCAACAGCCAGCTATGTTAAATTTAGTTCAGACACAGAAACAATCGCTCAAAATATCCCCAGCGCAGATACAGTTGCTCAACTTTTTGCAACTCAATACCCTTGAGTTGGAGCAACATATCAAAAATGAGTTGGAGGAAAATCCTTTTTTGGACGAAGGGAATGAAGACTCGGCAGACGACGACTGGGATAATGCCGCCGAGGGGGGTGTCAATGACCGTGCTGATGACCGTACCCAAGATTATATGGACTGGGATGAATTTAGAGATGATGATGTGCCTGACTACAAAACACGGGTCAATAATTATTCCGATGACGATACAACTTATACCCCTGCCATAGTTGAAAATGTTTCTTGGCGACAAGAGTTAAAGGAACAGTTTCACTTGCTCTTGCTGACGGAGCGGCAACAGATTTTAGCCGATTTTTTGGTAGATTCCCTGACCGATGAAGGGTACTTAACTTATACCGCAGAGGCGTTGGCAGATGATGTCTCGTTTACGAGCGGAATTTACGTGGAAGTTACTGAAATGCTGGAGTTGATTGACCTGCTACGCCACATGGAGCCTGCGGGGTTAGGGGCGAAAAACCTGCAAGATTGTCTTTTGTTGCAGTTGGAGCGTCGGCAAGAACCAGATGCCACCTTGGCGCGCGAACTGGTCAAAAAACATTTTGATGACTTGGCAGGGCGGAGCTACGAAAAGCTAATGAAAGGACTCGGAATCAATGCCAACCAACTCAAAGAAGTCTTAGGACTCATTGCTACCCTGAATCCGCAACCCGTAACGACCAACAACCAAGCGGAGGTTTTGGGCGTCAAAGACAACATCGTGCCCGATTATGTGGTGATTGTCGATGGAGATTTGATAGAAGTAGAGCTGAACAATCGACGCATTCCGCCGCTGAAAATCAACAAATCATATACCCATGACTTGGGGAAATCAAGGGCGGCCAATACGTACGTTAATTCCAAAATAAACGCCGCCAACTGGCTGATTGATGCGATACAGCAGCGTCAAAATACGATGTTGAAGTCGATGCGTACCATTGTGAAATTGCAGGAAGACTATTTCCGAACGGGAGATGTACGGATGCTCAAACCGATGGTGCTTCGCGACGTGGCCGAACGGATTCAGATGGATGTTTCGACGATTTCGAGGGTGACGAGTGGTAAATATGCCCAAACGCCTTTCGGTGTGATTCACCTCAAAGACTTGTTTACGGAAGGAGTTAAAACTGATTCGGGCGAAGAAGTTTCCAATCGGCAGATTCAGTTGGTATTGGCGGAGTTGGTAGCACAAGAAGACAAACAAAACCCGCTCAATGACTTTCAGTTAGCTGAACTGCTGGCTGAAAAAGGCTATCCCGTGGCGCGCCGAACCGTGGCAAAATACCGCGAACAACTTGACATTCCGACGGCTTCGCTACGTCGAATGCTCTAAAGAAAGATTAAAAAAAGGTACTATGAGCCTTTTGGCTAACAATATAATCACTTATTAATCCCCAAACGCATGTTTGTTCATCACGTATTCTTTTTCTTAAACAACCCTGATAGTGTCGCTGACCGCGAAGCGCTTGTAGCAGGTTTGCAAACCTTGACGTCGATTGAAGGCGTAAAATTAGCTCACATTGGCAAAGTTGCCGACACACACCGTGGGGTTATCGACCGTTCGTATTCGGTGTCGTGGTTGATGCTTTTTGATACCAAGGAAGCGCAAGATGTCTATCAAGACCACCCTGTTCACCACAAATTTGTGGAAAACTGCGCGCATTTGTGGGAAAAGGTCATCGTGTATGATTCGGATGATGTCTGAGAAAGAACCCGTTCACATTCGGCAAGCGCACCTTTCGGTTCCGTTTGTGTATCGGACGATGCAGGAGGTCGAAGAACGGCGCAACCAAACGCCTGATTTGCCTCACCGCCACGATTACTTTACGGTATTGGTGGTGGAAGAAGCCGAAGGAACGCACCAAATTGATTTTACGAATTATCCGCTACGGCCCAACACCGTTTATTTTGTGTCGCCTGAGCAAATTCACCACGTGACCCTGACGCAACCCGCGCCGCGCGGTCACGTGGTGTTGTTTCGTCCCGATTTTCTTCAAAATTATAGCATTACTCCCGCGCAATTGTACGACATGGATTTGTTTTTCAATTGCGACGAATCGCGTCCCATCGAACTGACAACCGCCGAAATGCGTCAACTTCAACCGTTTCTATCGGCTATTGCCACTGAAGTTGCGGAGTCAAATCTCCAAAAATGGGAGGCCGTGGGAGCGTGGTTAAAACTGTTTTTAGTGCAGTGTAAACGTTTTAAAGCGGCCAACTATTTGCCCAATAAACCCCTCGATAAGCGTAAATCGGAAATTGTGAAGCAGTTTAAAAACGATGTGGAGCAGTTTTTTAAGCAATTTCACAAAGTGGGTGATTATGCCGACCGACAACTGCTCACGGCCAATCACCTCAACGACGTCATCAAAGCCGAAACGGGGACGTCGGCCAAGGATTTTATCCAAAACCGCTTGATACTAGAAGCAAAGCGCTTGGCGCGTTATTCCGAATTAAGTGCCAAAGAGATTGCGTATCAGCTTGGCTACGAAGATGTGGCGCATTTTAGTAAAGTCTTTAAGAAGGCTGAAAATGTGGCTTTTACCGAGTTTAGAACTACTATCTCGAAATCTTAGAACAAACCAACCTCCCGAAAGTTTTGAACTTTCGGGAGGTTTTGCCCGAAATTTTAGAACAAATCAACCTCCCAAAAATCCTGAAGCTTTCGGGAGGTTTTCCCAAATCTCTTATGAAAACGCAAGAATTACTCAAAGGACTTCACCATGTCACGGCCACCGTCAATGACGCGCAGGAAGATTACGATTTTTACACGAAAATCCTTGGACTTCGTTTGGTCAAAAAGACCGTCAATTTTGATAATAATTCGGTGTATCACTTTTACTACGCCGACCAAGTAGGTACGCCTGGTACCGTTTTTACCACTTTCCCGTACAAAGGCCAAGGCGTGCGGTCGGGTGAAGAAGGGACGGGTTTGATTATCGCCACCGCTTTTTCGGTGCCAAGTACGGCATTGGCATTTTGGTCGGAACGTTTGGCCGAAAATGGGTTTGTCGTAACGTCTTCACAGCGTTTTGGACAGGAAGTGCGTTGGTTTCGTGACCCGTCGGGCTTGCAGTTGGAACTCATTGCTGATGATTCTGATACCCGCAGCCCTTACGTCACGGAGGAAGTGTCGGCTGAGGTTGGGATTCGAGGGATTCACCACGTGACTTTGTGGGTGGCGGCGAGCGATTGGGACGTACTTCGCACGTTTTTGACTTCCGAAATGAACATGGCCGAAATCGGGCAAGAAGGCGAGCGTATTCGCTTGAAAGTCAACGAAGGAGGAGCGGGAAGTTGCCTTGAGATTGTTCGGGCAGCGGCGGATGCACCACGCGGCAAAAACGGCTTGGGCACAGTTCACCACGTGGCTTGGAAAGTAGAAACGTTTGAAGCGTTATTGGCTTTGCGTCATCGGTTGGTGGACGAACTCGGAATGCAAGTGACCGAAGTGCGCGACCGCAAATATTTTCGTTCGATTTACTTCCGCGTGCCTTCGCATCAGCTGTTTGAGGTGGCCACCATTCCGCCAGGATTTGCGGTGGATGAGTCGGAAGAAGAACTAGGTACGCACCTCATGCTGCCCGACGACAAAGAAGCAAACCGCGCGGCGATTGAGGCAGTTTTGCCCGTTATTCAAGGGGCGTAGCACGGTCTTCGGCAAGGCGCACATTTATTTTAAATAATTACAAACGTTTGCATTGAAAAATAACTGAGTGCCATTATTTTGTAGAAAAATTATATTTTATACTTGCAATGAAAGAACCCATCGGGGTGTAGTGTGCATCAAATATTCTTAACAACATAAAAATGGAAAATGTAAATCCAACACCGCTTCAAAGCCTGGAAGATTGGGAAGACGACGTACTCGAACGCTACCCAGAACCTGGCACAAAAGCCAAGGATGATTATCGCAACTATGAGGATTCTGAACGGGTAAATACCGTTAGAGAGTTCTATCGTTTGAACCACACCTATCAAACCTACGATTTTGTGGTGGAAAAAGAGCGCGAGTTTTTGGCGTTCAACAAACGCGAAATGTCCATTTGGGATGCCGTTGCGTTTTTGAACACCTTGGTGGACGATTCGGACCCAGATACTGATTTGGATCAGCTTCAACACTTGCTCCAAACGTCAGAAGCAATTCGCCAAGATGGCCATCCTGATTGGTTTGTTTTGACGGGCTTTTTGCACGATTTGGGTAAAGTACTTTGCCTTTTTGGTGAGCCACAATGGGCGGTGGTTGGTGATACTTTCCCTGTGGGTTGCAAACACTCGGATCGCATCGTTTATCCTGAGTTCTTTGATTTGAATCCTGATAGCAGAGACGAGCGTTTTAATACAAAATATGGTATTTATGAGCCAAACTGCGGTTTGGACAACGTAAAACTGAGCTGGGGACACGATGAGTATATCTACCAAATCATGAAAAATTACATTCCTGAAGAAGGATTGTACATGCTCCGTTATCACTCATTTTACTCGCAGCACCGCGAAGGCGCTTACGACCACTTGATGAGTAAGCACGACCACAAAATGTTTGAGTGGGTGAACAAATTTAATCCGTACGATTTGTACTCAAAAGTGCCTTATCCGCCAAACGTACAAGAGTTGAAACCTTACTACGAAGACTTGGTAGCCAAATATTTACCAAGTACTTTGAAGTTCTAATACAGGTATTTAAAGGCTGCTTTCGTGGGAAAGCAGCCTCTTTTTTTTATCAGTAAATTTCTAGTGTGTGTTGAAACGGGCAGAGGGCTGTTAAGAATACATAGCGGCCATTGGTGCGGAGTGTGCCAAAATGGGTACTGTACAACTCGCCCTCTAAGCCTCGGATGGATTCGTGTTTTTTGAGTCCAGGGCCAAACGTGATGGTGTCATTTCCTGCCGTGAATTGGCCATAGCCTTCGGGTAAAAAATGGTCGGAGGGGTTGGTGGACGAAGGGACGCAACGCGCTAACTCGCCCTGTTCTTGAAAACACAGTTCCACTACTACCCGCACGCCTTCTGGGCCGTTTACGGTCAAGTGGAGGAGTTGTTTTTGGCCTTTTTCTTCGTAAACAATTTCCGTTTGTAAGGTTTGGACGTTGCTAACGGGGCGGTGTTCAAAGTCCATTTTGTTCCAAAAACGGCCATCGGTACTTTGGGATAACTGATAATCGCCGTCGGCTTTTTTGTATTTATCGGGCAAAGGCTGGTAATAAGGTGCCTCAATCATTTGCCCAATTCGATATCCTTTCGCCGTTTTTTCAATTCCTTTTCCCCGAAAATAGCCTGTACTAAAAAAAGACGTGGAAAGACGAACGTGTTTTAGAATGGCTTGGCCTTTGCGATACGCAAAAAAATTGGGGTTGGTCGAGCGTCCCGAAGCCACTTGAATCGGCCAATCGGCACCTGCGAAGAGGTAGAGGCTTTCGTTGTTTTTGCGTTTGCGCAAGAGGGAAATCTCGTCAAATTTTTTCTCATAAACCAAAGGCAGAGAGCCGCTGGTAGGGGTTTTCTTCAACAGCGGATTTTCAAGCACATAGTAAAGCAAATCTTTCTCCACCGTTTCTTGAAAATTGGGCATTGTCTCAATAAACTGTACCATAGCGCCAAAAAGCGGGTCGTTTTGCTGAATGGCCATGTACCGATAGTGCACATAAAACTCGGTGATGAGGCGTAGCATAAAAGCATCTTGGCGGCGCGACTGTACCGTTACCATGTCGCCGTTGGGTTCCATGCAGTAATAAAGCCAAGTGAGGTTTTTCTTCACTTTTTCGAGTAGTTCGGTTTTGCCGCCGTAGTGCGCCATAAAAATCAGCGAGCGGTTGACCACCTCCGCGTACGTAACGCTTCGTTCAAGATAAACCCCATCTTTGTCCTGAAACACCACTTCTGAAAGCCATTCGTTTATCCGATTGACATACGCAGGAGTAGGAAACAAACTGTTGGCTTTGGCGAGGGCGGCACTTACCACCCAGCGGTGGTTGGGGGTATGAACTCCACCGACAACCAACTGAGCGCACGCTTTTTGAATAAAAGCTTGTAGGCGTCCAAAAATAGGCTGGAGCGAGGGTTCGTTTGTACTAATACGGGCCGCCGCACAAAGTGGGTCAATGATAAAAGCTGTATCGGGTGGCGATGAAAGGTTTCCAAAGTCGAGCGTACCGTCGGCTTTTTGCTCTTTCTCCAAAAAGGACATGATTTTTTCTATCATCCCCAGTACTTCTGATTGACGGAAATAACGTGAAGTAGGCTCGACGTACCCCGCCGATAAATTGGCCAAGTCAAATCCTAAACTGCGCCGAAGCTGTTTGATGGGTTGGCTTAAAACAAGCGCCAGTCGGGCTATTTCTTTTGCGTTGACTTCTACTATTTTTTTGTAAAAATCGCCTTCCGAGTCGTGCTTCAACAAAGGCGAATTTTGTAAAAAAGGGGCGACGCATCCCACCACGGAAAGTTGCTTGATAAAGGTCTTACGGTTCATGGAGCTTGTACGAGAATCTTGTATTGATTAAGTACAAAAGTGCCGAACGCAAAAATTTTACCCCAGCCACAACTCCATCGCGACGTCAGCGCGCGAATACGGTGAGCTGAAGTCTTTGACGGTTTTGAATCCTAATTTTTGGTACAGGTTGAGGGCGGGAAGCAGGCGCGAATTGGTTTCCAAGTACAAGCGCTTCAAGCCCATGCGGCGCGCTTCGTCAATGATGGATTGACCTAATAATTCGCCAATACCCAATCCTTTGGCATTGGTATCCACGCCCATTTTTGAGAGCTCCATGCAGTCGTCGGTCATGGGTTTGAGGGCTGAGGTTCCCACAATTTGCCCTTGATATTCGGCTAGGAGTACAATACCCCCTTTTTTGATGTAAAACTTTTCGGGATTTTCGAGCGATTCCATGTCCAAGGGCTCGACCTTAAAATAGCGCTCAATCCATTCGTAATTAATACGTTTAAACGCTTCGCGGTGCAGTTCGTTGGTTGGGTCGAAGGTCACAATCGTGACTTTATTGCGCTCGCGTTGTTTCAAGCGCGATTTGATGCGTTCGGGTAATGGTTTTTTCAAAATAACTTGTTCGTATTCCATCAACGACCGCAATACGTCAGTTTCGCATTCGTTTCGCACCTCATTCATCGTATCTTGTAAATCTTCCAGTAGTTCGTTCATGCGAAGGTTCATTTCTTGTCCCTTTTCGGTGAGCCGTACGAGCGTTTCGCGCTTATCGGTCGGGCCTTTTTGGGTTTCAAACAAGCCTGCTTTGGTCATTTCTTTGACCATCAAACTCACTCCCACGTGCGATTGACCGATGTATTCGGCGATTTTAGAAACCGTTTCGGCCTCGTTTTGCGCGACTGACAAAAAAACGGGAAACCATTTAACTTCCATTTCCATGCCGTACATCTGATACACTTGGGCCGATGCTTGTAGGCTCACTTCTCCGAGGCGGCGCATGTAGCTACCGAGTGCTACGTAGCCTAAAGTACGATAAAAATCCATGCGACTTTTGTGTTTAAATATTTACGTAATTAATTACGTAAATAAAATAAGTTATCAGAATAAACGCAAGCAGCGGGAAAAATTTTGAGAAAAAAATGGCTTCCTTGATTTTGACAACGTATTCCTGTGTTTCGCCATTGAACGGCGAGGGGTTTTGCATGACCTTTGTAGCATCAAAAACAACCCCAGTAACAATAAACAAACAAGAACATGGAAACGACACAATTAATAAAAGGAATACACCACGTGACAGCCATTGCCGCTGACCCTCAACAAAACGTTGATTTTTACGTAGGGCTTTTGGGATTACGTTTGGTGAAAAAAACGGTCAATTTTGACGCGCCCGACGTGTATCACTTTTACTACGGTGACGAAACGGGCAACGCAGGTAGCATTTTGACCTTCTTCCCGTTCGGAGCGGGGTCGCAGAAAGGCCGCCACGGAAAAGGCCAAGCCGCTACCACCGCGTTTTCAATTCCGACTGCTGCCCTCGATTATTGGTTGAAACGCTTTGACCAATATGGCATTCTTTATAAAGCACCTCAACAACGCTTCAACGAAGTGGTGGTGTATTTTGAAGACCCCGATGGTTTAGGTTTGGAGTTGATTGCCAACGATACAGATTTTCGCCAAGGATTTACCTACGGACATATTCCGCTTGAGTATTCGATTCGTGGATTTTGGGGCGTAGAACTTTGGGAAACCAGTTACGAACGCACCGAGGCTTTGTTAGCCAACTCGCTCAATTACGAGTTTATTGCGGAAT
Organism: Runella sp. R0.1_18; assembly: GCF_057652155.1. Lineage (NCBI taxonomy): Bacteria > Pseudomonadati > Bacteroidota > Cytophagia > Cytophagales > Spirosomataceae > Runella > Runella sp. R0.1_18. The sequence continues at coordinate 480,218 of NZ_JBYFCK010000001.1, read as the reverse complement.
CTGGCCCAAGACGTCGTTACGCGGCCAAAGGGAACGTAGGCGCAGGTCAGTACGTGGACATCGTTTGGGATAGCAACAATCGCTGGGGACTTGGCGGGGCAGGCACCGTTCACCACATTGCGTTCGATACCCCAACCGACGCTTCGCAGTTGGAAGTGAGAGAGGCTGTGATGTCGGCAGGTTTTATGCCTACCAACGTGCTTGACCGTCAGTACTTTCATTCGATTTATTTCCGCGAACCTGGTGGGGTATTGTTTGAAGTAGCTACCACGCCTCCAGGCTTTTTGTTGGACGAAGAAAAAGCTAAATTGGGTCAAGCCTTAAAACTTCCACCTTGGCAAGAACGCAACCGCGAGAAAATTGAGCAGTTGTTGCAACCTATTTCTATCGAAGCGGTTTATAAAAAATATGGGATTGAGTAACCTCACGGCATCGGCCGTCCGAACTAAATCCCTCTCCTTTCTGGAGAGGGACTTATTCTTTGTGAAAAAAACAATAAATAGCTTATCCTTCCCGAAAGGAGAGGGATTTTGAACAGATAAACAAAAATGCACAATATAAAAAATACGGTTTGGGCGGGTGTACCCCTTGACCAAGCCAAACGCGTACTCATTATGACCCACGGTCGGGGTGCAAGCGCTCAAAGTATTTTAAGCCTTGCCGCCGAATTGGCGGTCGATGGTTTTGCACTGGCTGCTCCCCAAGCGACGGGTAATACGTGGTATCCGTACAGTTTTTTGGCGCCCGAAGCCCAAAACGAACCTGGGTTGTCTTCAGGATTAGCTGTCTTGAAAGAGTTGCTTGATACGGTAAAAGCAGCGGGAATACCGTCCGAAAACGTATATTTCTTGGGTTTTTCGCAAGGAGCGTGTTTGACCTCGGAGTTTGTTGCCCGTCATGCACAGTCTTTTGGTGGCGTGTTTATTTTGAGCGGAGGCGTTATTGGTGACAGTGTAAAAACCGAACGTTATACGGGGAATTTTGCGGGAACACCGATTTTCTTGGGATGTTCGGACGTGGATGCGCACGTTCCCAAAGACCGTGTGCAATCGAGTAGTGAGGTGTTTAGAACATTAGGTGCGACAGTGGTGGAAAAAATCTACCCGAATGCTCCGCACAGTATTTTTCAAGATGAAATTGACCACATCAATCAAATTTTAAACCTAAAAAAATGAAAGCATTCAAAAGTATCGACTATACGTGGGCAGGCCGCCCGCAGCAAGTAGGCGACGGTTTTGTGGGACAAAGTATGATTCCTTCGCAGCGTTTCAGCGATTTTAGCCCGTTTTTGATGCTTGACCACCACGGGCCGATGCAGGTGAAACCGTCACCTGTACCCAAAGGAGTGGACGAACATCCCCACCGTGGCATTGAAACCGTAACGGTGGTGTTTGACGGGGCATTGCAGCACCGCGATTCAGCAGGAAACAAAGGCGTGATTTTTGCGGGCGACGTGCAGTGGATGTCGGCGGCTTCGGGGTTGGTCCATGAAGAAAAGCACGAAATTAATTTCTCGCGTCAAGGTGGCGTACTTGATTTCGTGCAGTTGTGGGTCAATCTGCCGCGCGCCCATAAAATGGAAAAGCCGCGTTATCAAGAACTCACTTCGGCACAAATCCCGACGGTACAGTTAAACGAACAGACACAGCTTCGGGTCATCTCGGGGGAAATCGCGGGGGTAAAAGGCCCTGCACTGACTTATTCGCCCGTTCTTTTGGTAGAGGTAATTGTGAAAGGAAACAGCGAATTTGAGCTTCAATTACCAGAAGGCTTTAACGTGGCTGTACACGTAGCGCGGGGAAGTGCGAGTTTCAATAACGAAAAACAACTTCCTGCGAAGAACATTGCCAAATTGAGTCAAAAAGGGGAGTGGGTAACGGTCACGGCACAGGGCGACGAAACGCGTTTGTTGATTTTAGGAGGCGAACCCATCAACGAACCGATTGTGAGTTATGGCCCGTTTGTGATGAATACTGAAGCCGAAATCAGGCAGACGTTGCAAGATTACCAATCGGGAAAAATGGGCTTTTTAGAGCCTGTGGACTACTAATGTGCGTCCGTGCGTCGGGGTATGAGTACCCCGTCACACGCGTGCGGAGGAGGTTGTGAGCAACCTCCCTCACAGCGACTCACAGCGCTTCTATCTTTTTCCAAATCAACTGCCATTCAGCTTTCGAGGTAGTGAGTTGGATGGCGGTTTCGTAATGGGCTTTGGCGGTGGATTTTTGGGAAAGTTGGGCGTAAAAATCCCCCAAGGCTACTTGGTAGTACTGGTTTTTGGCCAAACTTGTCAGGGGTAATAAGGCATCAATGCCGCGCTGTGGGCCATCGGCAAAACCAATGGCGATGGCTTTGTTAAACTGCACCATACTGCTAGGATTGATTTGTTCCAGCAACCGATACAAATACGTAATTGCCTGCCAATTGGTTTTTTCAAACGTCTCGGCGCGCGCGTGGTAGCTGGCAATGGCCGCTTCTAAGTGATACGAACTGATTTCGTCGCCGCGAGAGGCTTCATCAAGGTAATAGATGCCCTGTTGAATAAGCTGGGGATGCCATTTTTGGCGGTTTTGGTGCGCCAGTAGTACAATATTTCCTTCTTCATCTTGGCGCGCCTCAAAGCGAGAGGCTTGAAAATACATCAGTGACAACAAAGCTGCTGTTTTGGGTAAAGCCGTGTAACGATGTTGGTACAACAACGTCCCCAAACGCAGTGCTTCTTCGCACAGGTCTTTTCGGATGAGCAGGTCGGGTGATTGAGAAGTATAACCTTCGTTGAAAAGCAAGTAAATGGCCTTTAAAATAGCGTCCAAACGCGGTAAAAGCTCGTTTCCAGTAGGTACTTCCAAGTCAATGGGTGTACTACGGATTTTGTCTTTGACCCGATAAAGCCGTTTGTTGATGGTTTCGTCGTTCGATAAAAAAGCTTTGGCGATTTCGGGAATGCTCAGTCCACACAAAGTCCTTAAAATGAGCGTAATTTGAGCTTCAGGAGGTAAGCTGGGATGGCAGCACGCAAACATCATTCGAAGCTGACTGTCTTCGATTTCGTGTTCCAAAAAAAGCTGGTCGATGTGCTGTTGCATGGCTTGTTCCGATTGAAGTTGATGAGATAAATGCACACTGAGTTCGTCGTGCAGGCGTTCGCGACGAAGGCGGTCAAGCACCTTGTTTTTGGCCGTTGCGTACAACCAGCCCGTTGGGTTGTCGGGAATGCCGTGAACTTTCCAGTGTTGCATGGCTGCCAATAGGGTATCTTGCACGACATCGCGGGCGGTGTCGTAATTGGGAAAACCAAACAAACGAGTCAGGACGGCGAGCATCTTTCCCGACTCGTGCCGAAAAAGATGCTCCGCCAGTTGGTGAACCTCTGTCATTCAGAAATTACTCAAAGCTTTGGATTTGACGAATTTCTACGCGCCCTTCCGATTCATAAATAGGGCAGCCTTTCGACAACTCGACGGCCTCGTCGATGCTGTCGGCCGTAAGGAGCATAAAGCCCCCAATGATTTCTTTGCCTTCTGTAAATGGCCCGTCGGTAATGACGTGGCTAGAGCCTGAAACTGTTTTGCCCGTTGGATAAAGCGCTTCGGTAGCAATCATCTTGCCTTGGGCTGCAATGCCACCAATCCAGTTGTTCCACTTTTGGATTTCGGCTTGGATGTCTTCAGGAGAAAGATTAGCAAAAGCATCTTCCGCAGGGATAGCATTCCAGAATGAAAACATGTACTTGTTCATGGTCGTAATTGTGTTTTGGTGATACGAAATAATTGAATTTATACGAATGACGAACGGTCAGATGGAAACTGGACACAAGTGACAAAAAATTTTTATATATTTTTGAAAGTTGATTCACAATACTGACATAGGGTTGTCAGTAGAGGATACTAAATTTGTTGTGTCATCTCAGACTTGGCAAGTTTTCAAGGCGTCGATGTACAAACTTGCCGAGTCTAAGAGTAGAAATAGACTTGGCAAGTTTGTTTATCAATACGTTCAAAACTTGCTAAGTCTCGAAATACGAAAAACAATGGTTGCATTTACCGCAGAACTACGCAAGTTTGACAAAAAAGGAGAAAAAACGGGCTGGACGTATATAGAAATTTTGCCCGAAATAGCCCATGAGTTAAACCCAAACGTAAAAGCATCGTACCGAGTGAAGGGAAAGTTGGACGATTTTTCCATCAAACTCGTGGCCATGCTACCGATGGGCGACGGAGGGTTTATTATCCCAATCAATGCAGAGATGCGTCGTGGCTTGCGTAAAAAAGAAGGGGCGGTAGTACGCGTGCAACTAGAGATTGATACGGATGAATTGCCGCAATCGGCTGATTTATTGGCTTGCTTGGAAGACGAGCCCAAGGCGTTGGCGTATTTTAACAAACTGCCGCTTGGTCACCAAAACTATTACACAAAGTGGATAGAATCGGCAAAAACCATTGAGACAAAAACAAAACGGATTACGATGGCCGTGAGAGGAATGGCGATGGGTTTGGATTATGGACAAACCCTGCGTTATTTTCGCGACCACGAACTTTCGGGAAGTTAATAAACCGCGAAAGTAAACTTTCCGAAAGTTGAGAGCGCAGAAATTAACTTTCAGGAAGTGAAGTAAGTTGATAAAATGATAGATGTAGAAAAAGCGCATGAGGTGTTGGTCAATATGCCAAATGCGAAAGAAGAAGCGCACTTTGACAAACCTGCTTATAAAATCAAAGGGAAGATTTTTGCGACTTTCAATATTGAAAACAAATGGGTGACGCTGAAGTTTACCCCTGAACAGCAAACCATTTTTTGCGAAGATGATGCCTTTTATCCCGTGCCTAATAAATGGGGGCAGCTTGGATGGACACACGTGAGTTTGGATAAAGTAAGACTGACCGCTTTTGTAGAAGGAGTGAATACTTCTTATGAAAACATAGTAGCAATGAAAACAAAGAAACGAGTGGAAAAGCCCGCTCAGTAAAGCAGTAAAAACCCTAACGATATGAGGAAAGTTATTTTAGGTCTTGCCATGAGTTTGGATGGGTATATCGAAGGCCCCAACGGAGAGTACGATTGGTGCTTTACGGACCAAGACTATGGACTGAATGAATTTTTTAAACGGATTGATGCGGTGTTTGTGGGTCGTAAAACTTACCAAATGGCGTTGACCAACGAAGGCGAAACCGCTTGGATGCCTAAATTAACCGAATACGTGTTCTCGAATACGTTGCCTGACTTCAAACTCGAACGCAAAAAACTCATCAAAGGCGATATTGAACGGCAAGTACGTACCATTAAATCGCTGCCTGGAAAAGATATCTGGCTTTTTGGCGGAGCAGAACTGGCCAGTAGCCTTATGAACTTGGGATTGGTGGACGAGGTTTGGCTTTCCATTCATCCCATTGTATTGGGCGCTGGAAAACCGCTATTTAAAGAGTTGAAAGAACGTAAATGGTTGACCCTCGTCGATTCTAAAGTATATGAAAGTGGCTTAGTGTCGCTTCGTTATAAAATGAGCTGGGACTAATTTCAATCTATTAGGTTTGACGTAGGTCATACCTTTCTAAAGATAGAAATAGTAGTTTTGCTCAAATGATACTACGACAACTTTGGAAAGGCTTGCTGCTGGGGCTTTGGGCAATAGTCCTAAGCTGTGCAACGCATGACCAAACGCAAACCAGTACTCAAAAAAAGGAGGTACCCGACGATAGTACGCGGCTGGCGGCTTTGCCTACGCGTGTGCCTACCCCTGCCGATAATCCCACCACACCCGAAAAAGTTGCTTTGGGGCGATTACTGTTTTTTGACCCCATTTTGTCGGGGCACAAAGATGTGGCTTGTGCGACCTGTCATCAGCCTGAATTTGGCTTTGCCGAAAGTTTGGAAATTTCTATTGGGGTTAATGGCCACGGAATGGGAAGCAAACGCGCTTTTCGGACGCCTAACGACATTCCTTTTGTTAAGCGAAATTCGCAAACGGTTCTTAACGCCGCCTTCAACGGCATTCGCGAAAATGGTCGTGTAGAGGCGAGTAGCGCGCCCATGTTTTGGGACTTGCGGGCAAAAGGTTTGGAAGCGCAAGCGCTCGAACCCATTAAATCATTGGAAGAAATGCGGGGACATCGTTATACCAAAGAAGTAGCGTTGGATAGTGTAATTAAACGCCTCCTCGCCAATGCTGAATATCGTTTGTTGTTCCAAAAAGCGTTTGGTTCTAAAGATTCCATCACAAATCGTACCCTCGGACAAGCGATTGCGGCTTACGAACGAACGCTCGTTGGGGGCAATTCTCGCTTTGACCAATACATGCGCGGCGACAATACCGCACTTTCTATCAACGAACGCGACGGGATGCAAGCGTTTCTAAAATCGGGCTGTGCAAAATGCCACAATGGCCCGATGTTATCGGATTTTCAACTTCACACATTAGGCGTTCCTGACAACGAAAAGCTTCCCGAAACGGATGCAGGAGTGGACAATCGTTACCGTTTTAGAACGCCCACTTTACGAAACTTACGCTACACCGCTCCTTACATGCACAGTGGAAAACTCCGTACGCTCGAACACGTTTTGGAGTTTTATGAGGATTTGTCAGGAGACAAAATCCGTAACCCCAAAGTGAGCAAAGCACAGCTTGACCCGTTGCTAAATTCATTGAAAGTTAGCTTTAAAGATATCTCAAACATCGTAGAATTTCTGAATACTCTCAACGACGAAGGGTTTGATCGTAGCACTCCCAAACGCGTACCAAGCGGGCTAAAAGTGGCTGGGAATCTCAACTGAAACGGCTATCTTGCGTAGGTAAAATCCTTCATTGACCAACCCTATGCAAAACCGATTACTCTCGTTAGACGTGTTTCGCGGCCTGACCGTGGCTGCCATGATTTTGGTAAATAACCCAGGCGATTGGGGGCACGTCTATCCTCCTTTGCTCCATGCCCACTGGAACGGCTGCACGCCCACCGACCTTGTGTTTCCTTTCTTTTTGTTCATTGTTGGCGTTTCTATTGCATTTGCGATGGGGAAAAACCCGCCTACGGTACTGAAAATTGCAAGACGAAGCGCGACGCTGTTTGGGTTGGGACTTTTTTTGAGCTTGTATCCAAAGTTTAATTTTGAAACGGTTCGAATTCCTGGGGTGCTCCAACGCATTGCTATTGTGTATTTTGTTTGTTCGCTTCTCTATATAAAAACAACCCGAAAGACCCAAATTGGGTTGTTGGCGGTGGTGCTTCTGGCTTATTATGTGCTGATGACCTTCGTTCCTGTCCCTGGAGTTGGCTATGCGAATTTAGAACCTGAAACCAACTTGGGCGCTTGGGTAGATCGGACTATTTTGGGTACCAATCACTTGTGGAAAGCGGCAAAAGTGTGGGATCCTGAAGGCATCTTTAGCACCATTCCAGCCGTTGGGACTGGGCTGCTAGGGGTATTGACGGGGCAATGGCTACGTACCGAGAAGCCTGTGGCGGAGCGAATTGCGTGGTTGTTTGCTGCGGGGAATGGACTGGTGGTGGCAGGACTCATAGCGGACTTGTTTTTCCCAATCAACAAATCGTTGTGGACGAGTTCGTACGTATTGTACGCGGGAGGCTGGGCCATGGTGGGCTTGGCGCTGTGCTATTGGCTCATTGACGTTCAAGGGTATCGTAAGTGGACGACGCCTGTGGTTGCTTTTGGTGTGAATGCCATCACAGTTTTTTTCTTATCGGGGATTATTCCTCGGACGTTGGCACTGATAAAAATAGATACCCCCGACGGGCCGATAAGTTCGCAGTTATGGATGCAGAAAAACTTGATAGGGGTTTGGTTTGCTAACGAATACAACGCTTCTTTGGCAGGAGCACTTACTTTCTTAGCCATCTGGTTTGTGATTTTGTACGTGATGTACAAGAAGGGAATTATTATAAAAGTGTAAATAAAAAGCCCTTCCAAGTTTCAAAAACTTGGAAGGGCTAGCTAGTCTATTTACAGATAATAGCGCTCTACTTCGTGGTAGGCTTTGTTTCCTCTTTCACTACTTTCATTACGCCGTTCATGATGCGCCAGTGACCTGGGAAGGTACAGATGTACGGATAATTTCCTGGTTCGGTAGGAGCTGTAAACGTGAGGCGATACGACTGGTCAGGGTTGACCAAAGGTGTAAAGGCTACTACCTGAGGCAAGTTTGGAATGTAATTTTTTTCCACTGCATCTTTTTGCGTAATCATCTTATCGGCGGCATTTCCGACAATGTCCATCGCTTTAGGCTTCACAATCACGAGGTTGTGCTGCATGGCGTCAGGGTTGTCAAAAACCAATTCGACAGGCTTACCTGCGATAACCGTAAATTCTTTTAAGTCAAACTTCATCGCCTCTTTCACCGACTTGATTTTGATAACTTGCAAATTAGGGTCAACAGGTACAAGCGCATTAGCCCCAAACGATTCGACGATACCCGTAAATTTACCTTTCAAATCTTCAGGAATACCGTCTTTGGCACTAACAAGCAATAACTTATTCGCATCGCTGGTGGTTACTTTACGGCGTGGGTTCCAGCCGTTAACGATTCCTTTCAATACCGCATAGCGCGCATCATCGTCCAACGTATTTGCTTTGGTAATCAACTCCAAGAGCGACTCAGGACTGAGCGACGTAGAAGAAGCGTAGCTACGGGCAGCACGCTCAAGGGCAAAGTCTGAAAGTTTTGCTGGGCGTTTAATGTCAAATGTTTTGCTCAATGAGTTGTTTTTAACATCATCTTCCTCGGGAATGGCATTGTCGCCGTCGATGGTAGCACTGATGCGTAACTTACCCGCTTGCTCGGCTGTAAAGCCCATACGACCTACCCACGGACCGTTGTTGCTTTCCACCAACTGAATGGTTTCGCCCGCACCGATGCCATTTTTAAGTTGGTAACTTACGTAGTTGATTTTAAGCCCTAATCCTTCGATGGCTATTTTTACAACAGGAACCGTTCCTTTTGGAATCGCTACGCCTTTGTTGGTGATTTCAATGGTAATACTTGCCGACTCGCGCACCGATGGCACCGAAGGGTTGATGGTGATGTTGGTAATAGCTAAATCAGGCTTGGTAGCTCCAGCAGCAGATGACTGCGTACTCGTTCCGTGATTCATAGCGTGGTGGTCATGATTCATGGCCGCTTTTGGTTCGCTGCTCTTTGTTTCGGTACGTTGACCTACGGTACGTTTGGTAAGGTAAGCCTGCATCAATTTTCCACCGTGCGCATTTAAAATGACCGAGAAAGCATCGGGTAACCAACGGTCATCGGCCTCGTTTGAACTTTCAAAACGGGCTAAAACGGCCTTCTCAACGTCAGCAGTAAGTGGAGTTTCGGTGAATTTTAACAACGTATTCAATACAACCAACGGCTCCGAGTCATTGAGGGAATTGCTGCTCAACAACGCCTGTGCTGTTGCGTTGGTTGAAGGCAATACTTGTACGGCATTTTTACGCACCGCAGCGCTTGGGTGTTTGAGCGCGCCTACAACTGCTTTGAGAACATTTTCGTCAGAGATAGCGCCCAAGCCTTGCAACGCCCAAAGGGCATGGATAGCGGCTGGATTTAAACCAACTTCGTCCACCGACGGGTCATTTACTAAAGCGATGAGCTGAGGAACAACATCTTTGTTGCCACGCTCTACCAACATACGCTGGGCATGGTTACGCCAAAACATATTAGTGTTTTTGAGCGCTGCCACTAGTTCTTGTGGGCGCTCTTTACTGAGTGCCATCGGCGTATAAGCAGGGGCTTCTTTGTAGCCCACGCGGTAGATACGTCCGTGCGTAAAATCACGAAGATCGGTTTCGTAAGCATTTCCTTTTCCGTTGCCAAACCCTTGCGGCGTTGGGTTGTGTTGAATGATGAAGCTGTACCAGTCAGCTACCCAAACAGCACCATCAGGACCAACTTCGGCAAATACGGGTGAAAACCATTCGTCGGCACCTGCCATGAGGTTGAAGGCTTCTTTGTCTTCGTAATCAGTTCCACGTTTAACGAGCTGGTTTTGGTGTAAAACGTGGCCTGTTGGCTCGGCTACGAAGGCAATTTGATTCCAATATTTTTTAGGGAATGACCGTGCGGTATAAAAATTGTGCCCAGCAGCGGCCGTAAATCCACCAAATACGTCCACTTGACGGATACGCGGCGTGATAGGCTTCATGTCTTTGTGGGTGTCGGTGCCACGGCTGCCATTGTCGCGGCCCATGCCGAGGCTTCCCGTAAAGTAGCGGTGAGGAATGGCCATGTACCAGCCGTGCGAGTTGTTGGCAGTTGACCCAAATACGTCACCTGCTTCGTTGAAGCCCATGCCCCAAGTATTATTGGAAGTACTGGTCACCCATTCTATTTTCGACCCATCGGGTTTGAAGCGGAAAAGCGCTTGGCCAAATTTGAGGGTATCGGCGTTTTCTTTCAACTTTCCTTCAAAACCTGAATAACCGACACAGCCCCAAATCCAATTGTCGAAACCGTAGTGCAAGTTGCTAGGGCCTGCGTGGGTATCGCCCGTACCGAAGCCTGAGAATAAGATTTTTCTTTCATCCGCTTTATCGTCGCCGTCAGTATCTTTCAAGAAAACCATGTGCGGAGCTTGGCTTACGATAAGCCCTCCGTTGGCAAACACCATCCCCGTTGGAATACTCAACCCTTCTGCAAAACGGGTAAATTTATCTGCTTTTCCATCCTTGTCGGTGTCTTCACAAATCAGGATATAGTCCGTACCACCCGTATCTTTTCTATCGTTGGGGTAATCTTTGGTAATAAGCACATACAAGCGTCCGCGCTCGTCCCAACTCATCGCGATGGGGTGCATCACATTGGGCTCTGAGGCAAACAAATCCAACGTAAAATCAGCAGGAACTTGAATGTGCTTCATCGATTCCTGGGGCGAAACAGGGTTTTGCTGGAGTTGTGGCCCTGGGCGTTTTTCGTAGTTAGGAAGTTTTGATTCTTTGTACGTAAACGGAAGTGGATCAAGGGCTGCCAAATCTTTTACGGCTTGGTCGCCTACGGCCCAACGGATTCCTTTTTCCAACAAGGTCATAAATTCGGGCTGGCTCCACGTACGGTCGTCGTGGCCATACGCCGTGTAGAAAATGCGGCCTTTGCCGTGCGTACGAACCCACGTATAAGGCTCGGTTTTGGTGTTGGGTTTGTCTTTGTATTGGTCGGGCTGAATTTCACGCTCAGTCAACACGAGGTTGTCGGGCTGCAACTTGGTATGAAGGTAGGTTTCGTCCAACGTTTTGAACATTTTAGATCCCATGATGGCAGGATGGTTGGGATTGGTCCAAACGGGGCGAATCGTATCCCACGTATGGCGCCAAAATTGCCCCCCCATGATTTTCACCAACTCGTCCGAATTGCGGAAGCAATACGAGGCGCAGTGAACAGGGATAAAGCCTTTTCCGCTGGCGATGTAGTCCACCAACGCGCGTTCTTGGGGTTTGCTGATGGTATCCCAGTTGGCGTACAAAAGTACCCCGTCGTACTTGGCAAGGTTGGTCGCGTTTAGGTCGTTTAGGTCATCAGAATAGGTAAAGTTGATACCCTTTGCCCCTAATGCCGACATGATAGACGGCACGCGCTCAATAGGGCGGTGGTGTCCGTTGTCACCCAAAAACAGGATTTCAATGCGGCGAGGCTTGGTCGCTTGTTGGGTTTGGGTCGTTTGTGTTGTCTTTTGCGTAGCACATTGCCACAACAAAATTGCTGACAAAACAATGGTTAGGAAACGTTTCATTGTATGGTTAAATGATTATTTGTTACTGAAAAAATCAAATGGGTATTCGCTTCGATATGCTACAAACGTTTTGCCTCTCCGAGGCTTTTTTGATGTTTTTGAGAATGTTTTTTCTACAAATGTTTTGCCTACAAACGTTTTGCCTCTCCGAGGCTTTTTGATGTTTTTGTAATTGTTCTTTCTACAAATGTTTTGCCTACAAACGTTTTGCCTCTCCGAGGCTTTTTGATGTTTTTGTGATTGTTTTTTCTACAAACGTTTTGCCTCTCCGAGGCTATTTGGTTTTTCGTTATTACTTTTTGTTTCTATAAATGTTTCGCCGCGCCACCAAACCGCGGCGCGGCGAAATAGTTTTTGCACTTAGAGATAGTTTATGCGTTAAAGAAATCAGGCAATTGCAAAAGTTTACCCCCTTGCATAGCCGATTCGTGCGCAAGAATACCCACCGACGTCCAGTTGGCCGACTGTGCAGCATTCGGGAACGGTTCGCGGTCTTCCACCAAAGCCATCAAAAACTCATGCACCAAGTGTGGGTGTGAACCACCGTGTCCTGCGCCCTGGGTAAACGAAAGGTGGGTGTTTTCGGCAATGTCATAAACCCCTTTGGTAGTAAAATCTTGGATTTCGGCAGGCAAAAGGTGCGCATAGTCAGGCGTTGCTACTCGCTCTGGAATTTCGTGCTCTTCTTTTTTCGCCGTGTGAATCACCGCTTCTTCTCCTTCGATGAGTGGCCATTCAAATGATTTTTTAGAACCATACACCTCGAAACTTTCGCGGTATTGGCGTGCTACGTCAAACAACGAACGATAGACGTACGCACTCAAGTCGCTGTCTTTGAACTTGATGTGTGCCGACTCGACCGCGAAAGGCGAGTTGTGAATTTTGGCTAACTCTTCGCGGATGGTCCCCGAGCCAAAACACGATACGTACTCAGCTTCCAATTTAAGCAAACCTGCTACAGGACCTACGCAGTGTGTAGCGTAGTGCATTGGAGGTAACCCAGGCCAGTAGTCAGGCCAGCCGTCCATGTCTTGCTGGTGCGATGCCTTCAAGAACTGAACTTTCCCAAGTTCGCCTTTTTCGTACAATTCTTTGACAAACAAAAACTCGCGGGCATAGACCACGGTTTCCATCATCATGTATTTTTTGCCCGTTTCTTTGACGGTTTTGACAATCTCCATGCACTCTTCCACGCTAGTAGCCATCGGAACGGTACAGGCAACGTGCTTGCCAGCGCGAAGGGCTTTCAAGCTTTGCTCTGCGTGATTAGGAATAGGGGAGTTGATGTGAACAGCGTCGATATTGGGGTCTTTGAGCAGTTCGTCATAGTCAGAATAACGTACATCGATGCCGAATGCGTCACCAATGGCGTTGAGCTTCTCGACGTTACGTTGACAAATCGCATACATATTGGCGTTTGGGTGTCGCTGATAAATTGGAATAAACTCCGCCCCGAAGCCAAGACCTACAATGGCAATATTGATTTTTTTCATGGAAAAATGGTTGATTGGGTGTTGTTAAAATTAAACAACAGTGTGAATATGAGTCGTTAAACTAGAACCGAGTTTTTTATAAAAGCCAAGCCATCACGCATTAATTGTTCCTCAGAATCAAACATTTTGCGCCAAATATTAGCCGCAGGCAGTTTGGGACTGAAGGCTTCGATACTCAACCAGCCGTCGTAGTTAATGTCTTTAATGGCTTGAAAAACGCCTTGCCAGTCAACGTTGCCTTTGCCTGGCGTACTACGGTCGTTTTCCGAAAGTTGAATAAACGCAATACGGTCGCCTGCTTTACGAATAGCGTCGCCTATGTTCTTTTCTTCGATGTTGGCATGGAAGGTGTCAAACATAATCTTGCAATTAGGGTGGTTGATTTCATCCACAAATCGACTTAGCTCATCTTCGCAACTGGTCAGGTACAGCTCAAAGCGATTGAGGTACTCTAAGCCAAGTAGAATGCCCTGTTGTTGGGCATAATCGGCTAACTTCTGGATTCCTTCTACGCCCCATTTCCATTCGTCGGCAGTGGCAGGTTGTCCTGTGAAGACACCCAAGGCGGAGTGATAAGGCCCCATAAGCTTGCTCGCTCCAAGAACAGCTCCGCAGTCAACGACTCGCTTTAGGTTTTCGAGGGCATAGGCACGAATGGCAGGGTCGGAACTGATCAGGTTTTCAGACGGCCCACAGAAGGTATCACACTCGCGGTGCAAACCCAGTTCGTCCAATTTCTTACGCCATCCATGCCAAGCGTCAGGGTTGGTATTGAAAATGGGGACTTCCACCCCTTCAAATCCGATTTCCCGAATCAACTCTAAGGTCGGGAAGAGGCTCTCGTCGATTTGAGTGCCCCAAAGCAGCAAATTCATACTGTATTTCATAGTGCAATTTTATGGAGAAATAGTACTAAAAACCTATTGTTTGTTTGCAGGTTTTGACTGTATTTTGATTGAAAAGTTTTGTTGTGAATAAATTTTGGTTAAAAAAATGTTATTGCAAACAAGGCTAAGCAAAATGCAACCTGTTTCTAAAAGGCAAGGTTTTGGAGAATATAGCCTACTTTTGTGTATGAATTATTTCAAAAATTTACAGGAATTACTGAAAGTAGAGCGTGAAGAGGATTTACGCCAATACCAACGATTGACCGAACAAGCTTCGGTGGCTGAGCGCCGTGCCAATGGACTCACGTGGTATCCCGTGGCGATACGTGGTTCGGAAATGAGTAGAGGTGATTATTTGACGGTTGAACTTGAGCGCACAACGCACCAAGATATTTCTCACCAGTTCCGTTTTGGGATTCCTGCGGTTTTCTTTGGTAACCACGATCCTAAAAATGACCGCGTAGAAGGCACGATTGCGCACCAAAGTGGAAATCGGTTGAGAATAACTCTCAAAACCGACGAATTGCCCGACTGGACTCGTGACGGCAAGCTGGGTGTGGAAGTGCTTTTTGATGATAATAGTTACGAAGAAATGCAATCAGCGCTCAAGCAAGCCATGGCCGTAGCAGAAGGGGCAGCCACTCCCACCAGAGAACTTGTACAGGTGTTGGCAGGAAATAAAACCCCAACATTTAAAGAAAATGAGCCCGAAATAACGCTTCCACGCCTCAATGAATCGCAGCAACGCGCCGTGAATACTATTCTAAAAGCCAACGAACTAGCGATTGTTCATGGGCCTCCAGGAACAGGGAAAACGACTACGTTGGTGCAAGCAATCAAAGCGTTGGTTCGCCGTGATAATCAGAAAATATTGGTGGTAGCACCAAGCAATACGGCGGTGGATTTATTGAGTGAAAAGCTTCATTTAGAGGGTGTTAATGTCTTGCGCGTTGGAAATCCTGCCCGCGTTACCGAACGCCTCATGTCGTTGACGCTCGATGGTAAAATGGCAGACCATCCCCAAATGAAAGAAGCAAAGCGCCTCAAAAAACAGGCGCAGGAGTTTAAAAACATGGCGCATAAGTACAAGCGAAGTTTTGGGAAATCGGAACGTGACCAACGGAAGCTGCTTTTTGAAGAGGCCCACAAAATCATGAAAGAAGTAGGAAACACGGAGCAGTACATCATTGATGATTTGATGACCAAAACGCAAGTGGTGACGGCTACGTTGGTAGGTTCTAATCATTATACGGTACGGTCGGGGCGGTATCAGACGGTGGTGATTGATGAAGCGGGGCAAGCCCTTGAACCTGCCTGCTGGATTCCGCTGCTGAAAGCTGAAAAGGTGGTATTGGCGGGTGACCATTGCCAACTTCCTCCAACTATTAAATCAGAGACGGCGGCAAAAAGTGGTTTAAGTAAGACATTGCTCGAAAAATGCGTAGAGCTGCATCCGCAAGCCGTGACGTTGCTCGAAGAACAATACCGCATGAATGAGCAAATCATGGGTTATTCTTCGCAAGTGTTTTATAAAAATCTGTTAAAAGCCCACGCATCGGTGGCCAAACGACGCCTTTTTGCGGAAGATAAACCCTTGCTTTTTATTGATACCGCTGGCTGTGGTTTCGACGAAAAGATAGAAGGTACGAGCGCGACTAACCCCGAAGAAGCGGGTCTTTTGCTCAAGCACCTCAGCCAGTTTATGGCCGAATGGGCTTCCAAAACCAAAACGCCCAACGAAGTGCCAAGTGTGGCCATTATTTCGCCGTATAAACAGCAAATTCAAGTCCTCAGCGGCCAACTGACGCAGGTTCCTGATTTGCAATCTTTTCTACCAGCTATTGCCGTAAATACCGTAGATAGTTTTCAAGGACAAGAACGGGATATTGTCTATATCAGCATGACCAGAAGCAATGCCGAAGGAGTGATCGGTTTCTTGTCAGACATCCGACGGATGAACGTAGCAATGACCCGAGCCCGCAAAAAATTGGTTATCGTGGGTGACAGTGCTACCTTGGCGCAGTTTCCATTTTACGCAGATTTTATCGCTTATGCCGAGTCGATAGACGCCTATCAAAGTGCTTGGGAATGGATGTAGTAAGATGCTTTTAACTGTATTTTAACCAAAATAGGAACGTATTTCTTCTATTTTTGTTAAATAATAGCTAACCCACACGCAAGATGAGAATACCTTTACGTAAAGAGCTAAGCGTGCCTACGTCTTCGTTTATGGCACTTGAGCTGGTCGAAGCTCATTTTGACCCAAATTGGCACTTTCATCCACACTACCAGATTTTTACGGTACTAGAAGGTGAAGGAACTCGATTTATTGGGGACGATATACGGCATTTTGAAGCAGGTGATACTGTATTTTTGGGGCCTAATGTCCCGCACCTTTGGCGTAGCGACCGAGCGTATTTTGAGGGAAATTCAGGACTGAAAACGCACGGTGTTGTGGTGTATTTTACGGAAGATTTTTTGGGAGAAACGTTTTTCCAAAAACCAGAAATGCACTTGCTCCGACAATTATTGCAGAAGAGTTACCGAGGGCTTGATATTGTCGGAGGTGCGCGTGAGTACGTACGTCAGAGTTTAAATCAACTGTCGAAAACTGATGGTTTTGAGGCAATTCTCCAACTTTTGACCATGCTGAATTACTTGTCGCATTCTACCGAAACTACCTACATCACGAGCGTGGGGTACGTCAATACCCACAAAGTTTCGGAAACGGAGCGAATGCAGAAGGTGCACGAATACGTGATGAAACACTTCAAAGAAGAACTCCGCCTCAACGAAGTAGCAGCACTCACCAATATGACCGAAGCGGCTTTTTGTCGCTATTTTAAAAGCCGTACCAACAAAACGTTTTCGGACTTTGTGAGCGAGATTCGCGTGGGCTATGCGTGTAAGTTGTTGATTGAAGAAAAATTTTCGGTGACCCAAATCTGTTACGAAAGTGGGTTCAACACCGTCTCAAACTTCAACAGACAATTTAAAAACCTTACTGGGAAATCGCCCTTGCAGTACCAAAAAGAGTACAGACGCGCGGGCGGCTAACGCACACGCTCATGGCAGAACATTTGGACACGGGAAAACAAGGCGAAGACAAAGCAGCTGAATTTTTGGCCGAAAAAGGCTACGAGATTATTGTCAGAAACCACCGCTACCGCCACGCGGAAATCGACATTATCGCCAAAAAGAATAAAATTTTGGTGTTTGTAGAAGTTAAAACCCGTACCAATCTCAGCTACGGAATGCCCGAGGAGTTTGTGGATGCCACCAAGCGCCGACTCATTATGAAGGCAGCGGAAAACTACATTTTTGACCGCGATTGGCACGGTGACATTCGCTTCGACGTCGTTTCAGTCGTTATCAATCCAAGCGCCGTTCAGATTCACCACATCGAAGATGCGTTTTATTGAGCCACGTAAGCGATGCCTTCCTCGTCGAGCAATGAAGCAATGCGTTCGCTGGTTTGAAAAACAATTTTGACGTTTTTAGGCTCCATTTCATCGTCCACCCATTTCCAGTCTTCTGCGGTGGCATCAAGCAGATTGAGGAGTTCAAATATTTTCTTGGGTTTTTCCTGCGCTAAAAAGCCGTCTGAGTTTTTGACAAAAATGGCCACGTCCGATGCAGAAATCCATTCCAAATCGTTCAAAAATTCGTCGAGCGATTCCAAATCATGTTCAAAATCTTCGGGGAAGCCAAGGCCCTTTTCGATGGCTTGGTAAAAAGAAGTGAGGGTTGGGGTTTTTGCCCCGTCAATAATAGCTACGCGATAGGCTGAAAAACTACTGCCGAGCATAGGCGTGGATAGAAGAATAAAATTGGCCATGATTAAGATTGTTTGGCTTTAGTTCGTCCTTTTTGAAGGAGTTCAATGCGTTTGTTACGATAGGTTTGGTCGGCAATATCCCGCAAAATATTGAGCGAATCCGCCGTATTTCTCGACGATACCCCACCATAAATCACCCCGTCAATCGACCGCAGGGCTTCGGCCAATTGTTCGTCGGGCAGGTTGTCCATAATCTCCTTGGTGGTGTAAGTCACGTAAGGTTTACGTTCGAGGCGTTGCAAGTAAATTTTCCAGAGCACCACCACTTTTTCGGCATTTTCGATGCCTTTGGGGCCGTTGATATCGCGGGTAAGGCGGGTAAAACTTCGTTTAAACTCTCGGTTTCTCAAAAACATTTGGTACAACTCCCATTGGCGGGTCAGGGCTTCCCCAAAGAGCAAATAAACGCCCGTTCCAATCAAACTAATGAGTAATCCTATGAGCACCAAATACGGGTAGTTGGTTTGGCTTTTTAACGCCACAACCAATGTATCAGCCTGTAAGTGAAGCGAATCGGAGACATTTCCTTGGATGAGTTCACGCAATTTAATAGCGTCCACATCAGAATAAATGGCTGTACAATCGCGGCCTTCTTTTACCCAAACTGGCACCGAAAGCGATTGGTTTTTGACGAGTTCAAACGAAAGAAGCGTATAGACCGCGCTGTCCAAGCTTCCTTTGGTGTTGGTTTCGGTCGGGAAATAGTCGAGCTTGATGACCTCAAAGGGGCGGAAAGCAGTGCTGGTATCGGGAAAAAAAACCTCAACCCGAGGTGAATGTCGAAAACTTAGTGCGTACTTAAAAGGCTTTCCTACCTCAATGCTATCGGTCAAAAAGTGGCCGTTGGGGCGTTGTTGAGGATAAACGGTAGAAAGCGAGCAAAAGAAGAAAAGAAGTAAAACGAGGCGACGCACTGGTAGAAAAAGAAATTCCCCTCTCCCAGTACTGAGAGAGGGGAAGAAGAACAATTTATTTTGCTATTTTAGCCTGCAAGTTGGCGTCAATAGCATCCAAAAACTCTTCAGTATAGAGGTAGTGCTCTCCGTGGTTTACTTTGTTACCGTAGATACACACTGCCAAATCTTTTGTCATTTTTCCGCTTTCAACTGTCTCGATACACACAGTTTCGAGTGCGTTACAGAAATCAACAAGTGGTTGGTTTCCGTCTAATTTACCGCGGAACGCCAAACCACGCGTCCATGCAAAGATAGAAGCGATTGGGTTGGTTGAAGTGCGGTTTCCTTTTTGGTGCTCGCGGTAGTGGCGAGTTACTGTTCCGTGAGCGGCTTCAGCTTCCATCACTTGGCCATCTGGCGTCAAAAGAACTGAAGTCATTAAGCCCAATGAACCAAAACCTTGCGCAACGGTATCCGACTGAACGTCTCCGTCGTAGTTTTTACATGCCCACACGAAGTTACCGTTCCATTTCAAAGCCGACGCCACCATGTCATCAATCAGACGGTGTTCGTAGTGAACGCCTTTGTCTTTGAATTCGGTTTCGTAGATTTCTTGGAAAATATCTTTGAAACGGCCGTCGTATTTCTTCAAAATGGTGTTTTTTGTCGAAAGATACACAGGCCATCCTTTTTGCAAACCTACTTGGAGACAAGCACGGGCAAATCCACGGATTGATTCGTCGGTATTGTACATGGCCATGGCTACACCATCGCTTTTGAAGTTGTAAACTTCGTGTTCGATAACCGTTCCGTCTTCACCTTCAAACTTGATAGTCAATTTCCCTTTGCCTTTGGTAACAAAGTCAGTAGCGCGGTATTGATCACCAAATGCGTGACGTCCAACGATGATTGGCGCATCCCAGTTGGTTACTAAACGAGGTACATTTTGGCAAACGATTGGCTCACGGAATACAGTACCATCCAAGATGTTACGGATAGTTCCATTAGGTGACTTCCACATTTGTTTCAAACCGAACTCTTCTACGCGTTGCTCGTCAGGAGTAATCGTAGCACATTTGATACCAACACCATATTGACGAATGGCATTTGCGGCGTCAACCGTTACTTGATCATTAGTTTCGTCACGGTATTCGATGCCAAGGTCGTAGTATTTAATATCAACGTCTAAGTATGGCAGGATAAGTTTATCTTTGATAAAACGCCAGATGATTCGGGTCATTTCATCGCCGTCAAGTTCGACGACAGGGTTAGCCACTTTTATTTTTTCCATGTGCGCAACTTAAAATTGGGGGATGATGAGTTAAACAAAGATGCAAATATAACCAACTATGTTGAGTAACCCTTACGCATTTGCCACCAATTTATGGTGATTATCAATAATGCAGGAGCGGCGTTGAACAAAACAAACTGTGACAGTACCGTCAGACTAAGCACTAAGGTGGCCGCAAAAAGCGTAGAAAGGTAGAAATAAGCTGCCGCAAGGGGAGGATTAGTGAAACGGTACTTTTGAAAAAGACGGTCGAGCCAGCGATAAATAATGCCAATTAGAAAATGTCCGATGGCTACAAATAACAGCCCGCCGTTGAGGTACAGTTCGCCTGCCACGGGAATGACTTTGTCTTGTGCTTGAAGGTTATTTATGAGGGAGTTGTATAAAAAAGGGCCACTTTCTTCGCGAAATGCTTTGCCCAGTACGGGAACGGGTTCGAGCAAAGAAGCTACTAACGTAAAAGGCGGGTTTTTGACCGATAATAGGGGCGATAACTGATAGGGGCTGCCAAGGTAAAGCTGAGATGCGTATTCGAGGTAGTTGTTGTCGGCGTCGGTATAATGGTCAAACAACAGCGCAACTTGTTCGGTGTCGAGCGACGGTTGCACCCGTAAATGCCCGTAAAAGAGCACCAAAAAGATAAGGCCAATGCCCAAAAGTTTAAATGCCCATTTGCGTTTGGGTTGAAAATAAACAAGGATAACGCCCAGAAAGGCAAGAATAGGAAAGGCCATATTGGCCCGATTGCTACTAAAGGTGAGGGTAAAAGCTAGCAATAAAAAAACAAGGTGTTCAAACCATTTTAAACGCCGTGACTGGCGAACATGGTAGCTGTACCAAAGCAATACAATTCCCCAAAAACCAAATCGCTGACCAATATTAGCCAGTACACCAATAAAATTTCCTTTGAGGTTTTCGATGGCTTCGTGGGTGGTGTAGGTAAACAACGCCCCCGTCCAGTAGCTAGAAAACGAACCATAAAATAAGACGATAGAAGTAAAACCAATGATAAGGTAAAGCCAACCATAACGCGCTGGATGAGCAAAAGGACGCCATAGGGCTCGGGAAGGAAAAAGTGGGCTATGGTGCCAACCTACGGCGAAAAACACGAAAGAAGTCAGGATAATGCCGCATTCGAGCGCGATGGATGAAACAGTTTCGCTGAAAGAAATGTGGTTGCCTACCCACAGAATTTCGGCGGGAATGATAACCAATTTGCACAACCAAATAAAAAGAACGCCATTTTTTGGGGTCATCAATGGGGCATCATCATCGAGGCTAGGAAATGTCACAAGCGTAGATTTCCAACCCAAAATTAACAAGAAAAGAAGAGCAGAGGTGCAAGGATTAAAGATAGGGTTGTGTAAACACGCAATACCTATCAAAACTACCACAAACAGTGCCCACCAGCCTGCTGCGAGCAACGGACGACGCACAAATAGCATAAGTAAACCATTGAGCCTGCGTTTTTGACCATAAATCGGAAAAAAGTCACCGTTTAGTCAAAGCCTATTGCGAATAGGGGAATCGGTTTCTAACTTCGTGAAAAATTCAACCACAATGAGCAAGAAAAAAGCAACCCCGCCCGAAGGGACCGAGAAACCTCGGGTTCATAAAGACCTCGATGGCTTCGATATTCGTATCAATTCATTTGGGGAAATTACGTCAACAATTGACATTGATAAAA
The DNA here is from genome assembly GCF_057652155.1 of Runella sp. R0.1_18. NCBI lineage: Bacteria > Pseudomonadati > Bacteroidota > Cytophagia > Cytophagales > Spirosomataceae > Runella > Runella sp. R0.1_18. The sequence goes on along the minus strand of NZ_JBYFCK010000001.1, from coordinate 458,397 downwards.
TCAATCAGTTTTTGAATAAACACGTGGACGATAAAAAATTACGTCACCGCGACGACCTCAATGAAGGGGGAGAAGATGAGTAATCGACAACACAAACATTCCAAATAACCTTAACAAACAGAAAATCATGTATTCTCACGAAATTGACTACAAAATCATTGGCGAGGACATCCAAATCGTCGAAATTGAGTTAGACCCGAACGAAACGGTGATTGCAGAAGCAGGCTCAATGCTTTTTATGGAAGACGGCATTCAGTTTGAAACCAAAATGGGTGACGGTACAAATCCCAACCAAAGCATCATGGGCAAAATCTTCCAAGCAGGTACGCGCTTGCTAACGGGAGAGTCGCTGTTCATGACGCATTTTACCAACCGTGGTTACGGCAAAAGAAAGGTGGCTTTTGCGGCGCCTTATCCTGGCACGGTGATGCCTATCGACTTGAGAAATATTTATGGTAATACTCTCATTGTCCAAAAAGATGGCTTTTTGTGTGCTGCCATGGGTACAAAGTTGAGCATTCACTTCAACCAGCGTTTGGGAAGTGGTTTGTTTGGGGGAGAAGGTTTTATTCTTCAAAAACTTCAAGGTGATGGACTTGCATTTGTTCACGCAGGTGGGGTAGTGATTGAGCGTCAGCTTAATAACGAAACGCTCCGCGTAGATACAGGTTGCGTGGTGGCATTTGAACCTTCTGTTAATTTTAGTGTACAGCGTTCGGGTAGCCTCAAGTCAATGGTATTTGGCGGAGAAGGTATTTTCTTGGCAACTCTTCAGGGCACAGGTAAGTGTTGGATTCAGTCAATGCCAATCTCAAAATTAGTAGATCGTCTTTCTATCTATGGCCCACAATCACGTAAAGAAAGTGGTTCGGTTTTGGGGGGATTGGGCAATTTGTTTGAAGATTAATATTCTTAGGGGTATAAAAAATGAGGAGGTTGCGTACAACCTCCTCACACCTTCTAATTTTTCCCTCCGCCTAATGAGCCACTTGCACCGCCTAATTGTTGGTTGATGGCCACAATTTTGGTGTTGAGCGTATCAATCGCTTTCGCGTGGCGAGCTTCCAAATCAGGCAAATTGGCCGTTGACTTCAACGATGCTTCGTACTGGAAAGCGGGTAACATCCAAGACGCATACCCACTGTATGGGTCAGACGAGGCATACAACGAACGGTACCATGAACCATACGCCATGCCTTTAGGGTCGATAAAGGCTTTTTCCAAATCCCGTAATTCTTTGTTGATAGCCACCACTTTGGCTTTGTCGATTTGGTCGGCGGCCAAAAGTGTTTTGATGCGGCTTTCGTAGTTTTGAGCGTTTTGTTTCAACGTTTCCACTTGTGCCAACAACTTATCTATTGAGTACGACGGAGAATAAGCTTTGATGGCTTTCTCAGCGGTTTTGAGGTGCGTCGCCAAGTCGGTGGCATACCTAGAAACGTCGTAAGGCAAAATGTCGGCATTGGCCAAACGCAACGACATTGTTCCTACTACTTGTTCTACCATTGGCCCCATTTTATAGGTAGAGTCCACAAATTTGTTGTAGAAAAATAGGTCATCATACTGGGAGTGGTACAAGGTAGGGCCGCCTACGCCCGCGCTCAACGACGGGATACCTGCGTGCATATAAAACGCAATGTGGTCGGAGCCTCCGCCTAAGTTGCCAATGCTAGGTTCGCTATCGGCTAATACGGGAGCCGAACCACCCACGTTGGTAGTACTACCACGGCGGCCGCCTTTTTGAGCCATCCAATGTTCATAAACAGTTTTATTAGAATCGGGGTATTCGACGGCTTGAGAAGCCTCAATAAGTAGTTTTTTGAGCGAAGGAGAAGCACTTCCGCCGAAAATTTTCCCTGATACCGCCGCGTCATAGTTCATGTAGGCAACGGCTTTGGCACTCAATTCGTCGCGCATTTGCTCTACCCATTCTGCCGAGCCAATCACGCCGTGTTCTTCGGCATCCCAGTGACAAATCTTAATGGTACGTTTTGGCTTTTGGGGCATTTTACCCAACGACTCAGCAAGGGTCAAAAGCATGGCCGTACCGCTGTTGGGATCGGTAGATCCAAAAGACCAAGCATCGTAGTGACAACCCGCGATAATCCACTCGTCAGGAAATTCGCTACCTGTGAGCGTACCCACTACTTCATAAATTCTGACAAACTCTTTGTCTTGTTTTACCTTGAGTCGCACTTTGAGTTCTGGGCCACCTTCTAAGCGATATGCCAGCGGCAGACCGCCCTGCCAACTCGTAGGGACACCTTTGCCCGTCATTCTTTTGAGAATTTCAACGGCCGAGCCCCAAGGCAATGGCGTCACGGGGATTTTATGGAAAGCGGCGTCTTTGGGGTCAAGGCGTTTTACTTTTTTAGGCCCATCGAGTGGGAGAGCAGGTTCAAAGGGCGTCAGCGGATCTCCTGTATAATCGACGGTCAATAACGACCCCCGTTGGATGGTGTTGTCGTTTGACTGAGAACCTTCAGGAAACGTAATGCCTTTGGTATAGCCATTATCAGCAGGGTCGGTGTAGATAATGACGCCTGCTGCACCTGCTGCTTCGGCGTGTTTGGCTTTGTAGCCACGGAAGTTTCCACCGTAACGTGCCAATACAATTTTTCCTTTGACCGAAACGCCCATGGCTTTCAGCTGTTCAAAATCTTCTTTGCGTCCATAGTTGGCATACACAACCTCGGTTGTCACGTCACCAGAGCCAGAATACGAGTTCCAGCCAGGCGTGAGGCGCGGGTCACTCGAATACTTATCTTCTTTTACAATATACTCGCGATTGTTGAGTGGAAGTCGTACGGGTTCTACTACCTCAACGAGGCTTTCGCCTGGGCTTTTTGATAAATAAATATCATGCGGAAAAATTTCCACTTGCAAGCCTGCCTTACGCATAACATCGGCGATGTAGTCGCGTACTTTTTCGTTTTCAGGAGTTCCTGCCAAGTGTGGTACACTTGTTAGTTTATGTAAGTGGGTTTTAAAACGCTCGGCCGACTGTTTTGTACGGTACTCTTGTTCAATTTTTTCTTGTTTCGACTGGTTTGAAGCCGAAAACCCCGAGATGTTTTTTTGGGCGAAGGTCAGTGTGGAGGCGCACAGCAGACTCCCAATGAGCAAGTTTTTTTGCATGGAGGTTGTTTGATTGATGATGGAAAAGAGTTTAGGTTAAGCTATAAGTTTGGATGAGCCATTAAACTTAAAAAAAGCCACAAAAAGCCCCAAAAATCCATAAAAATGAACATTGAAGGCACTTTGTATCTTGGTGTAGCAAGTTACTAAAATCTTTTAAAAATGGTGTTAACAATCATTAACCAAGCCATTATAAACCTTCGTCGTTTTTAGCGTTCTAAGAGTAAAATAACGAAAAATAACCGTTCACATAAACCAATTAAAAGCCATGAAAAAGTTAGTGTTTGCCGCAGCCATGATTTTAGTTTCTATCGGTGCCAATGCACAATGGGGAAACAACAATAACCGCGATCGTCGTTATGACGACCGCTATGACAATCGCCGCGATGACCGTGGATATGACAATCGGGGAGGAAGAGGAAATATGGGCGATCGTGTTGATGATTTTCAACGTGAAGCTCGCCGCCGAATTGCCGATGGCATTGCGCAAGGCTCTATCACGTCACGTGAAGCCAAAAACTTAATGCGTGATGTAGAACGTATCGAACGTAAAGAACAAATTTTCTGGCGCGACCGCGTGCTAGATATACGCGAACGCCGTGAACTTCAAGAAGACTTATACGCACTTAATCGTGAGATTACCCACGAAAAGCGAGACAATGAACGCTCTACCTACGACGACTACGGTCGGAACGGGCAGCGTAACAGAGGATGGTGATTACATAACAGCGGGTCGAAATTTCGGCCCGCTGTTTTTTTTTCGCGGTAAACGTAACCTTTTCAATAAGGTCGAGTACACTTCAGTGAGAGTCCTCCACTAGATTTAACAAACTTTAATATAAAATTTTCTTTGTATTGTTAGGTAATAAACTAACCGAATAGTACGTTTGTATTGTTATAGCCATTTTCTAACCATTTTTAAACACATTTATAACCTAAACAGCCATGAAGAAACTTCTCCTCGGGGCACTTATGTGCCTTAGTGCGTTGTTTGCGTGCGCCCAAGCTCCCACACGTTTCCAAATCCAAGGTATCACTGCTGATACATCCTCAGGACCACTAGGTTCGGCAACAGTCATGCTGTTGCAGCGAAAAGATTCATCTTTGGTCAATTTTACACGTTCCAATGACAAAGGTGTGTTTTTGCTTCGTAACGTCAAAAAAGGCGATTATTTGCTCAAGGTTTCATTCGTAGGGTATATCCCTTTTCAAAAAGACATCGTGTTTGGTGACAAAGAGCTCATTGACCTTGGTACTTTAGAAATGAAAGCAATTACCAAAGAATTGTTTGAAGTAGTAGTCAAAACCGCCCGTGCGCCACTCAGTATCAAAGGGGATACGATTGAGTACAACGCCGCTTCGTTTAAAGTCCCACCTGGGTCAACGGTAGAAGATTTACTTCGGAAATTACCAGGGGTTCAGATTGACCAAGACGGAAACATCGTTGCCCAAGGCCAGCAAGTACGGAAAGTAACCGTCGATGGAAAACGTTTCTTTGGCGATGACCCTAAAATGGCTACTAAAAACCTTCCAGCGGAAGCCATTACCAAAGTTCAGATTTTTAACGATAAATCGGAACAAGCAAAAGTAACGGGAGTGGATGACGGTAAAAAAGAAAAAACGGTCAACCTTGAATTAAAGGACGGATTTAAAAAAGGCGGATTCGGGAAGGTGACGGCTGGCGTAGGAGCTGATGGAAATAATTCCCGAGGAGCACGCGGAGAATTAAAAGGAAACTACAATAAGTTTGATGATAAAAACCAATTCTCACTCATTGGCTTGACCAATAACACCAACCAGACGGGGATGTCATGGGATGATTACCAAGATTTTAGAGGAAGTGGTTCGTTTAATAACTGGAACGACAACGGCGACTTTGGCTTTGGTGGCGGTGGTGGCCGCTTCTTCATAATTGGCGGAGATGACGACGGCGGACTCAATATCCCCGTTGGTGGAGGTAGAGGACAAGGTTATTCCAACAACGTTGCCGCTGGTATTAACTACAATTACAACGGTAAGAAAACCAAAGTAAATTCGAGTTACTATTATAATTCTACGCGCCAAGTATTGGACGCAGTTCGTAGTCGTGAAAACTTCTTGACCAACGGGTCGTTCAAGTCACAAGAAGAAAGTAGCCAAATCAATTTCATCGGAAACCACCGTTTGGCTTTCCGTTATGAGCAAATGATTGACTCAACTAACACCATTATTTTTACCAACAATAGCCGCCTCAATGGCGGAAACACCAGCCTCAATAGTCTTCAGCAGTATTTTCAAGCAGGTAACTTTAAGTCGAACGAAACGACCATTAAAAACGCTACGGACGTTGACAAAATGGAAACTTCCAATACCCTTATTTACCGCTGGAAGGCCAAGAGTAAAAAAGGGCGGAACTTCGCAGCCAGTGGTTCTTACGGGTACGTTCAAAATGATGGAATTGCAGACCAAAATTCATTGAACTTATTTTACTCAGCCAACACCGCCAATGATGTGATTCGGAGAGCACTTGATTTGACCAACAATACCAATAGTCAAGTAAATGAGCTAAAATCAAGTTTGTTGTTTGTGGAACCAGTGTCGAAACGGGTATTTTGGGAAACATTCTTAAACCTAAGCCGCCGTGGAAATTTTGTTGACCGTGATGCCTTTGATTTGGCCCAAGAAAGTGGAAGAAGAATCCCCGTTGATACTTTGAGTAGTTACTTTAAAAATGACATTACATACGCGCGAATTGGGTCATCGCTCCGCTACTCTTACAAAGGGTTTAATGTTTCGGGAGGACTAGCCGTACAACGCTTTGGGTTGGATGGTAAATTTGCATTGGGTCAAAATCCAAGTTCATTCATCAACGTAAATCGTACGTTTGTAGCGTGGTTGCCCAACGCCTCTCTCAACTATGACCTCAAAAACAACCGTTATCTCTGGTCGGAATATGATGTAAGTGTGAACCAGCCAAACGTTCGTGATTTACAACCTGTCATTGACAATAGCAATCCGCTGTATATCCGTCAGGGAAATCCCGACTTACTTCCTTCGGTCAATCATAACATTAATTTTGGCTACAACATGTTTAATCCTGCGAGCTTCACGAACTTGGGCTTCAACTTGTTTTATTCATACAATGTCAATCAAATCATTTACAATCAGCAAGTTGATCCAAGAACGTTGGTGACCGTCACTACCCCTACCAATATTTCTGGTGGACAGAGTGTGGGTGCTTGGATGAACTTTGGTTTCCCGTTGAAGAAAACAAAAAGTAATCTTAGTGTAAATGCGAACCCTAATTTTAGCCGTAACTTGACTTACATCAACGGAGTACTTAACCAAACCAACAACGACAGCTATCGTTTTGGAATGCGTTTGGACTTGACGCCTAGCGACAACTTTACGTTTTTTGCCAATGCTAACTGGGGCGTTACCAACTCTCGTTTCTCGGTAAATACGTCGCAAAACATGAAAATCATCAACCATACTTATGGAGGTACGATGAACATTAAGTTGCCAAAAGATTTCTTCATTAACTCGAACCTTGATTATCGTATTTATGTCAACAACCGTTTCAACCTTGACCAACGTTTGCCGATTATGAATGCGTCGATTTACAAGATTTTGGGTAAAGCCAAAAAGGCGGAGCTTCGTTTGTCGGTGTATGACGTGTTTAACAAAAACTTGGGAATAAGTCAGTTTGCCAACCAAAACTTTGTTTCGCAAGAAAAAGTACAGACCTTGGCTCGTTACGGAATGCTTACCTTTACCTACAACATGCGTGGAATGAATACCACCCTCAAACGCCGTGGAGGTTTCTTTTAATTAATCGTTAATCCAACCAAACAAGATAATCGCTATAAAGACATGAAAAATAGATTGAACTTTTTAGTAGTGGGTCTGTTGTGGATAGCCAACAGTGTGTATGCCCAATCGACCCAAGGGATGGTCACGTACGAACACAAAAGCTACTGGACCAAAATCAATGCCCGACTGACGTTTTTGAGCAAAGAAGAAAAAGACCGCATGAAACTTACGTGGGGAAATGAAGACGGGTATGGCGTAAAAATGAAGTTGTATTTTGACGAAAAGCAAAGTCTTTATACCTATTTCAGTGACCAAGGCCAAAGCGAAGATGGGCAATGGTCGTGGCGGCAAGACGATTACCTAATTCACCGTAATTTTGATGCGAACAAGCTCATTGAGCACCACGAAATGTTGGGCAAAACTTACCTGATGGAAGACTCACTTGTAACGTATAATTGGCGGGTGCAAAACCAAATCAAAGACGTTGCGGGTTATATTTGTATGAAAGCGGAGACGTTTGATCCTGTTAAAAACCAGAAGATTACGGCTTGGTTTGCGCAAGATATTCCTGTGGCTGCGGGGCCTGAGCGTTATTTTGGTTTGCCTGGTTTGATTTTGGAACTAGATATTAACGACGGAGACGTAGTGGTTTCGGCCCAGAAAGTGGAGCTTAAAAACGTACAAAAAGAGCTTGCTTTACCCAAAATGAAAGGCAAGAAAATCAAAGTAGCCGACTACAATCAAATGATTCAAAAGCACATTGCCGAAAGCATGAAAGCGCAACGTAATCCATTTTGGTCGATGAGGTATTGAGTGAGGTTTTATTGCTAAAAAGAAAATAAAAAACGAATCGAAAAGCGGGAGAGTATTCTCTCGCTTTTCGATTTTAGAGGAGTTGCCCTAGTTATTAGCCGAAAAGACTTTCCAAGTTTATCAATTGATAGGGTATTAAAATATAAAGCCGTTATTCATTGCTCCAGAGGAGGCATTTTGACAGCCTATTCATCTTTTAAGTAGTAAAGTAAAAGTTCTAGAGTAATTCAAAATAGCCTCGGTAGAGGCGCAACATTTGTAGGCTAGAGTAATTCAAAATAGCCTCGGTAGAGGCGCAACATTTGTAGGCTTTTAAAAATAAAAAAGGGAACCGCATCGTGCGGTTCCCTTTTTTGTGTCAGACAAAAATGTCTTAGTTTTTCTTTACTGGATTAGCAGGAGTTTGAGTCGCTGGTTTGTTGGCAGGCTGCGTAGCAGGGGTAGTTGCACCACCTGTTTTTTGCTGCAATTGCTGAACTGCTGCTTCTGCTGCGGCTTTTTGTTGTTTTTCAACTTCCGCAGGGTCAACACCCAATTTTTTCAAAATCAAGTTGCTAACGTTCAATTCTTCCGAACCTGCAAACAAGATGATAGGAGTTGTGTTAGCCCCTGCATCCATGTTGAAGATATACGTGTAGCCGTTCTCTTTACCAACTGCGTCGATAGCTCCTTGGATTTTCACCATCACAGGTTGAAGCAATTGTTGTTGCTTTTTCTGCAATGACTCTTGAGAATTACGTTGAAAATCTTGGAAGTCCGTTTGAAGGCGGTTCAATTCTTTTTCTTTATCTGCACGAATGATTTCAGACCATTTGGCAGCGTTTTGTTGATAAGCCTTGTATTTGTCTTCGAACTCTTTCGATTTCTCTTGCATGGCTTTTTCAATTTGCTGTTGCTGAATCGTAAGCTCGTTCTCAATTTTTTTATAGTCAGGTAACAACGTCATTACGTAGTCCACGTTGGTCCAACCGATTTTGTTCGTAGCCTGTTGTGCTTTGCTTTCAAAACTCACTAAAGCAATAATCGCAAGGAAGGCTACAGTCAATGTACGTTTCATTTTTATCTACTGTTTTGGTTTGGTTACTTTATTAGCTGGGGTATTTGTTGCTGGTGTTTTTGTTGTTGGCGTATTAACGCTATTAGTCGCTGGTTTAGTATTTTTTTCTTTTTCTTCGGTACCTAAACCAAGCTCTTCGATAACATAATCAGTATAGTCATGTACTGGATTAGAATAGATAATGACAAAATCGCTTGATTTGTCAAGTAGTATATCCAACCTCCGCTGACGACATACGCGTTCTACTGCTTTATAAACCTGATCGGTGATGGGCTTGATGATTTCTTTTTTCTTTTGAAACAACATCCCTTCAAATCCAAAAATTTTGTTGTTATAATCTTTGGCTTCGCGCTCTTTATCAGCGATTTCCTGCTGACGTTTGCGTTTCATTTCGTCGGTCAAAAGTACTTCTTCTGCCTGATAAAGCCGCTGTAGGCGGTCTATTTCGGTATATTTATCTTGAATTTCTTTTGCCCAACGTTCCGAAAACTTATCAAGCTCAGTTTGTGCTTTTTGGTATTCAGGCATTTTGCTCGTGACATACTCCATATCCATATATCCCCATTTTTGGGCTGATAATGAGTAGGTTACCAAGACGAATTGCAAAATTAGTAAAAGCCTACGGGTTTTCATTGTAGATGCTTGGATTTTGTTGGTGGAGTAGGCGATAATTTGCCTACTCCATTCGGTCTATGTCTTTTCTAGCGAATTTGTTGTCCAATCGTGAAGTGGAATTGAGGGCCACTGCGATTTGTTTGCCCTGGTAGTGGGTCAAACCCGTACGCCCAGTCAATACCAATCAAACCAAAGGCTGGCATGAAGATACGTGCCCCAACCCCTGCCGAACGTTTCAAATCAAATGGGTTGTAGTCTTTGTATTTCTTTTGAGGTTGGTCGGTGCCCCAGTTGTTTCCTGCTTCTGCAAACACCAAACCAAAGATGGTCGCCGATGGATTAAGCGAAAGGGGATAACGTAATTCCATCACGTATTTGCTATAGGCAACTCCTCCAAGACTACTTACACTGCTTGTAGTGGTGCTGGTACTTTGTGAGGCATCAACTGTACTAAGTCGGTTGTAGATAGGTACAAGCGAGCGGTCGGTGTATCCTCTCAAACCGATGATGTCTTGGGCCAAAGCAAACATACCATAACCCGCCAATCCCGAGCCTCCGAGTACAAAGCGTTCAAATGGACTGATGGATAAGTTTTGGTTGTATCTACCCAAGAAACCAAGGTGAGCACGGGTGCTTAATACGAGTTTGCCTGCTATGGTTTGGTACCATGTCGCATCAAACATCCACTTGTGGTACTCTACCCATTTGTACTGTGCTTCTTTTGTTGAGAAAGACGTGTTTCCTGTGATGGCGGAGTAAGGCGGCGTAAAAGTGCCACTCAACGAGAACGACGAACCTCCGCGCGGGAACTGAGGGTTGTCAATCGTATTCCGCGATAGTGTTAAGTTCAAGGTTACGTTGTTTGAAACCCCGTTTGGATAGCCAATACCAAATAAGTCAAGGCTGTCCATTCTATATCTTTGGTATGAAAGTGCGGTACTTAATACGAAGTAACGATCAGGTATTTTAAGGCGCTTGCCAAGAGAAATGGTAACACCTGTATTTTTGTAAGAACCCAAAAATGTTAGCCCGCTTGTTGAACGAGTGTAGAGGTTGTTATAGTCAACTGTACGATATACCGTGTGGCTCAAGTTAATTCCAAAGTTGACAGGTTTTTTACCACCCAACCACGGTTCTGAGAAACTAAGCGTATATGTCTGGAACTGACGACCACTTGCTTGGAAACGTACAGAAAGCTTTTGCCCGTCGCCCGATGGAAGTGGTTTCCATGCTTTGAGGTTGGTAATGTTTTTGGTAGAGAAGTTGTTGAACACAAGCCCTAAAGTACCTACGAATCCAATGTAGCCACCCCAGCCTCCTGAAAGTTCAATTTGGTCACTTGGTTTTTCTTCTACGGTATATTCAATGTCCACTGTTCCATCTTCTGGGTGAGGGACAGGGTTAATCCCAATTTTTTCAGCATCAAAATACCCTAACTGAGACAACTGACGTTGGGTATTGATGATTTCCGTTTTGCTAAATTTTTGGCCAGGCAACGTAAACAATTCGCGAAGTACAACGTGGTCGCTGGTCTTGGTATTACCATTCAAAATAATCTTGTTGATGGTCGCTTGTTTCCCTTCAAAAATGCGCATCTCAAGGTCGATAGAATCCCCTTCAACGGCTTTTTCGATGGCGCGGCAGTTGTAGTACAAATAACCATCATCCATGTACAACGAGCTCACGTCTTGGCCTGGGTTGGCTTCAAGGCGTTTCTGGATTTCTTCAGGGTTATAAACATCTCCTTTTTTAAGGCCAAACACCTTGCTAAGTTGTTCGGTCGTACGAAGGTAGTTGCCTTGCCAAGTAATATCACGGATGTAGTAGCGAGGGCCTTCTTCGATGTTCAACACCACATCAATGGTTTTTTCTCCTGGGTTGTGAATAATGGAATCGGAGATAATGGTCGCATCACGGAACCCGTTTTTGTTATAGAGTTCGAGGACTTTCTCTTTGTCTTCTTCGTATTTCTTAGGAATGAATTTTGAAGGCGTAAAAAGGCGGCCAAAACGCATTTGTTTTGTCCCCTTCAGTTTGTTGCGGAGTTTTCCTTCCAATATCTCTTGACGACCATTAAACACAATTTGACGAATCTTCACTTTTGCGCCTTTGGTGACGAGGATTTTGAGGGTTGCATTTCCGCGAGTAGAATCCGAAATCTGGGTGATTCTGACCTTCACGTTCATGAAGCCTTTGTCGATAAAATAGCGTTTTACGGCCAATTGGGTGTTTTTAATCATCGTGTTAGAGATGATACGCCCTTTGGGAAGCTTGATCTTATCATTAAGAGACTCTTTTTCCCCCTTCCGAATGCCGTCAAATTCGACTTTGAAAAGACGCGATTGCTCCTTAATGCGAATCTCTAACCAGATTTGTTCGCCTTCGATTTTACGAGCTAAGATTTCGACATCTTCCAAAATCTTTTGGTCCATCAATTTTTTAATGGCTCCATTGATGGCATCGCCAGGAACTTTGATTTTGTCGCCTACTCTCAATCCCGACATTGAAATCATCGAGTTAGGGTCCAAAAATTGGTTGCCAGTGACAATAATTTCGGCAACAACATAGTCTTTAGGTTCCGCATAGTTGATAGCTTCGTCTTTCGGAGCAGACGTAGTTGCAGGGGTGTTTCGCCCTAGGCCCAGCTGCTGCGCATGAAGGCATACGGTTGTCATGACGAAAATACCAAAAAAGCTAACGAGACGGATAAGTTGGTTGAATTTTTTCATAGATACACTGTTCTTTCCCATTTTCTTATAACGGCAAAAGAAGGGGTTTATTTCGCTTCGGTCACAATCTGTTCACTGGTTTTACCAAAACGTCTTTCTCGTTGTTGAAACGACAAAATGGCCTCATGTAAATGCTCTCGGCGGAAGTCTGGCCAAAAGACCTCGTCGTAGAAGTAAAGCTCGGCATAGGCCAACTGCCACAACAAGAAATTACTGATGCGGTGGTCGCCTCCTGTGCGTAGCATCAGGTCAACATCGGGGCGGGGATAGGTCGAGAGCGTTTGGTTAAATAAGTCTTCGGTAATGTCTTCTGACCTCAACGAACCGTCTCTCACTTGTTGCGCTAAACGTTGGGTGGTTTGGATAATGTCCCATTTGCCACTATATCCTAAGGCCAAAATCAGATTAAGGCCTGTGTTATGCTTCGTTTTTTCTATGGCTTGCGCTAGTTCTTTTTGGCAAGATTTAGGCAAACTAGCTGTGTCGCCAATGGTGTCAAGCTTGACATCGTTTTTTTGCAATGTTGGCAATTCATCAGCAATGGTATGCACCAATAGTTCCATCAAGGCCCTTACTTCGGCTTCAGGTCGCCCCCAGTTTTCGGTCGAAAACGCATACAACGTCAGGTACTTAACGCCCAATTCGGCGCAGCCTTCGGTGGCTTCGCGTACGGCTTTAATAGCGTTTCTGTGCCCAAACACCCGCATGGCACCGCGCTGCTTGGCCCAGCGGCCGTTGCCATCCATCACGATGGCTATATGTTGAGGAAGTCTAGTACGGTCTATCTGTTCTTTCATTCGCACTTAAAAATGGCCTGCAAAGTTAGAGGAAATTATCAGGTAATCAAAAGGATAAACCTTGAGGCTATACCTTCTTGGTTTTCCACTTTCCGCGTCTAAAAAGGAGAATCCCTACCACAGCAAGCATTGACTCGCTGAATGCGACAGAAATATACACGCCGTTGGGGCCTAAATCGAGGTATTTTGCTAAGAAATAAGCAAGGGGTATTTCGATAGCCCAAAAGCAAACTAAGTTCATGAGCGTAGGGGTTAGGGTATCGCCTGCGCCGTTGAACGACTGGCTGATAACCATCCCATAAGCAAAAAATAAATACCCAAAACAAATGATTCGTAGGCAGTTGACGCCCGTGGCTACCGTGGTGGGGTCGTCGTTGAACCAGCTAATAATGTTTGCCGAAAAGACAAAAAATATAACAGCAACAACGGCCAAAAATACAAAGTTGAAGAAGGCAGCTCGCCAAACCGAGGTTTCGGCGCGTTCGGGTTTGTTTGCGCCAAGGTTTTGCCCTACCAAAGTGGCGGCGGCATTGGCCATGCCCCACGAAGGTAAAATGGTAAACACAATAACGCGAATGGCGATGGTATAACCTGCCACAATTTGAGGGCCGAAGTCTGACAAAATACGCGTCAGGAATACCCAACTGGCAGAGGCAATAAGGAATTGGCCCGTACCGCCTGCCGAAACACTGATAAGGTTACGAATAATAGTAAAATCGGCTTTGAGTTGTGATGAAAGTACTTTGACAACCCCATTACCCTTGGTCAAAGCATATAATTGGTACAGAACCCCAAGACTACGGCCTATGGTGGTGGCCATGGCCGAGCCCGCTACTCCAAATGCAGGAACAGGCCCCCAGCCAAAGATAAAAAGTGGGCAAAGCAGCATATTGACGCCGTTGGCAATCCAGAGCGAGCGCATGGCTACGGCGGCATCTCCGCCACCCCGTAAAACGCCGCTAAGGGTGTAAAGCAAAATAATAGCCGGGCTACTGGCAAAGATAATTCGGGTGAAATTGGCGCCTGAGGCGATGAGTTTTTCGCTGCCACCCATGGCACGTAAGATGGTTTCTGCCCCAAAAAAGCCGCCAAGCCCAATCACGACGCCTAATATCACGGATACCAAAATAACCTGCGCTGCGGCATGGCCTGCTTCGGCCTGTTGTTTTTCTCCGATACGTCGCGATACGATGGCGGTCGCAGCCGTACTAAGGCCAATGGCCACGGAGTAAACAAGCGTCAAGACAGATTCGGTAAGTCCTACCGTTGCAACGGCGTCGGTGTTGACTTTAGATACAAAGAAAATATCGACAACCGCAAAAAGAGATTCCATGACCATTTCTAAAATCATGGGTACTGATAGTAGAAAAATGGCGCGATTGATACTTCCCGAAGTATATTCGTGCTCTTCTCCTTTGAGAGCTTGTAAAAATAAATCAAAAAATTTACGCATGGCTGTTTAGTTGGTCTTTATGTCCCAGACCGAAATTCGACGATCGTCGCTGGCTGAAATGAGTTGATTGTTAAAAGACGTCCAAAGGAGTTTATTGATGGAAGTACCGTGACCTGCATGACGAGCACGGTCAATCACTTTGAGAAGTCGGAAAGTAGTCGCGTCCCAAATCTTAATGGATTTATCCATACTACAGGAAGCAAACAACCTTTGGTCGGGGCTAAAAGTAAGGTGATTGATGGCGAAAAGGTGAGCAACAATGTCTTGATGAAGTGCGTAGCCATTGGTTACGTCCCAGATTTTCAAGTGCGCGTCGCGGCTTCCCGATAACAAATAGCGGCCGTCGGGCGAGAAGCAAACTGAAAAAACGGAATTGGTATGGGCTTCCCAAGTGTGTCGTAAGTCTAGCTCGTCGATACCAAACACGCGGATGCAGTTATCGCTGTAACCGATGGCTATTTCGCGGGTGAGGGCGTTAATGGCGATAGATCGGACCGATTGCTGACTGGCTTTGATATGTTTACGAACGGCAAAGGCTTGGCGGTCCATTACGATAACAACGCCGTCTGAAAGGGCCAGAAACGCTTGGTTTTCAAAAAAAACAATGTCAAAAATAGCGGCTGTGGTCAGTTGTGCTGAAGCGACAACGCGTTTTTCGAGTGGGTCAATGACCTGAACCCCTTCGTAGTTTTGCCCTACCCACAGCTGATTTTGGGTTGTGTCAAATGCCAAAGCATAGACGGATGCAGGCACTTGTGCTACCACATCCCCCCAGTCGGGACGGGTTAGGTCCCACTTGACAACGAGTCCATCGCCACCTGCTGAATAAAAATGCTTGTCTTCCGCCGAAGGTTGAACGGCATACACGCAGTCGCGGTGACCAGAAAATGTGTCTATTTTAGTTACTTGAAGCATAAAACTCTAAACGCCCGTATTTTTGTGCAAAGTTACACCAAAAGATTGCATCTATGCCTATCGTTCGTCAGTGGACTATTTTTGATGAATGTTTGCTCCTGATTTGGGAGATTTCTGAGCCTATCGAAGAATTGAAAGAAGGACTTGTGGCCACTGCCGAAGAATGGGCAGAATACGACACCATTTCGCACCCACAAAAACGACTGGAATGGCTCACAGGGAGACGAGCGATGCAGTCGATTGTCGAAGCCAGTGGGCGTATTTATACAGGAATGCGGAAAGACAATTTTGGAAAACCGTTTTTGAACAATGCCGTAGCGGAGATTTCACTTACCCACACGGCGCGGTTTGTGGTGGTAGCCTTGCACCCGTCAGTATCCATTGGCGTTGACTTAGAACGAGTCGCGCCTAAGCTCGCCCGCGTGGCGCCCAAATTCCTTTCGGATTCAGAAA
The DNA here is from genome assembly GCF_057652155.1 of Runella sp. R0.1_18. Lineage (NCBI taxonomy): Bacteria > Pseudomonadati > Bacteroidota > Cytophagia > Cytophagales > Spirosomataceae > Runella > Runella sp. R0.1_18. Next base: position 442,635 of record NZ_JBYFCK010000001.1, on the reverse strand, counting down.
CGACCCATGCGGGCGAGCAACTAGCGCGCCTTTGCACGTACTGGTGTGCCAAAGAAGCATTGTATAAATTGCACGGCACTCGAAATTTGAGTTTTAAAGAGGAAATTTTCGTTCACTCTTTTACCGACGAAAACGACTTTTTTACGGGCGAAATTTTTCCCATTCATACCCCACTACCACGCCAACAATACCGTCTATACCGTTTTCAGGTGGACGATTTTTTGGGGGTGTTGGCGGTGTAATAGGCCGTTCTTTTACTCCTCAATCGGTTCTTGCAATACTGCTGACATTCGCTCAATTTCTTTTACTTTATCGCTATCGCCCGTTTTTTCAAATGCGAGCGTAAGGTTACGAAGAACCCGACGCAAGATGTCGAGGTTAGAACAAGGCTGATAAAACGAATCGTTGGACTTGAGGTTGAGCTGCGCAATGTAATGGTCAATGTCGGAGCGCATAAACACCAAGCCCTTGTTAAAGACATTGATATAAAACTGCACTGCGTCCTTTTTGTAGGTAAGTACAAAAAGGTTCGGTAAATTAACCCCGTAAACGGGCATATTGAGGCGCTGGGCCACAATCATGTAAATACAACACAAGGTAATGGGATTCCCCTTACGGGATTCCAACACGATGTTGATCATCGAGTTGCTTGCCGCGTGGAAATTTTTGGTGTTTGAACCAAACTTTAGCTTTGAAAAAAAGACGTGATTCAAGGCTCGAATTTGATCAATCGGGTGCATGTCTTCTTTAAACTCAAGCCATGTTTCGTAATAAAACTGTTCAAAGTCGCTTCGGAGGCTTTCCAGCGACAAATCAGGATATTGGTAGGTAGCAATTACCCAGAGCCCTTCAAGTAAGTCAATTGCTCCGCCGTGGTGCCAAGTGGACAGGCGTTCAAGCAAGACTTCAAACTGAAGCTCGTGCACTAGTTCTTCGATGCGGCGCTGAATTTTTGGGTTAAAGCCCGCACCTTCCCACTCATTCTCTAAATAAGGAATGATAATCTCTCTTTGCTGTCTAATTTCTTTTTCAACCAACTGCAACACCTCTTTGTCGTCGTCGTCGAGAAGCGAAACCAGCGCTTTGATTTCTTGTTCTGTCATGGAGCAATGTCAGTGAAGTTTGCGTTAAAGAAAAACATTTTTTTTTCAGTGCCCAAATTTTATAGTTTTGTCATTCAATTTTCTACACTTTACATGAAAATATTGGTCACAGGAGGAGCTGGTTTTATTGGCTCTCATACGGTTGTTGAACTGCATCAGTCAGGTTTTGAGCCAGTTATCATTGATGACTTCAGTAACTCAGAAGAAAAAGTACTTAGCAGGCTAGAATCTATTATTGGGAAGGCTGTTGTGTCATACAGCGCCGATTGCAATGATGAAACAGCGCTGCGGCAAATATTTGAAAAAGAAAAATTCGATGGCGTGATTCATTTTGCGGCAAGTAAAGCTGTAGGAGAGTCGGTGGAAAAGCCATTGATGTATTACCAAAACAACCTAGGCTCTACGCTTGCGATGTTGAAAGTAATGCAGGAGTTTGGCGTAAAAAGCTTTGTATTTTCTTCGTCGTGTACAGTGTATGGACAACCTGACGTGCTACCTGTGACGGAAGAAACACCTCGCCAAGAAGCGGCTTCTCCGTACGGCAATACCAAGCGTATCTGCGAAGATATTATTCGGGACGTGGTGATCTCAAAAACGGGTCTTAAAGCCATTTCATTGCGCTATTTTAATCCAGTGGGTGCGCACGAATCGGCGCAAATTGGGGAATTGCCGCGCGGCGTACCAAGCAATTTGGTCCCTTATTTGACGCAAGCCGCGGCAGGTTTACGCGAAAAATTAACGGTATTTGGGGACGACTACAACACGCCCGACGGTACTTGTATCCGTGACTTTATCCACGTGGTTGACTTGGCAAAAGCACACGTAAAAGCGCTTGAGCTTTTGGCAAAAACCGAAGAAGAGAATTTTTACGATGTGTTTAACGTAGGAACGGGCGAAGGCGTAACGGTGCTTCGTTTGATTCAGACGTTTGAGCAAGTAAATAACATTAAGCTAAATTATGCAATCGGGCCTCGTCGTGCGGGCGACATTGAGCAAATTTACGCTCAGGTAGATAAGTCGCACAATGTGATGGGGTGGAAAGCTGAAAAAACGCTCGAAGAATCACTTCGGGATGCTTGGCGCTGGCAACAAGCGTTGGCCGCAGATAACGCAACTGTTTAACGGAAAACACATTTTATGCAAACTATCCTTATTACAGGCGGAGCAGGTTTTATTGGGTCGCACGTAGTGCGCCGTTTTGTGACCGAATACCCAGCGTATCAGATTGTGAATCTCGATGCACTGACGTACGCAGGAAACCTCGCCAATCTTACAGACATTGAAAATGCCCCCAATTACCGTTTTGTCAAAGGCGATATCACCGATGCGGTATTTATTGATAACCTATTCAAAGACAATGATTTTACAGGGGTTATTCACTTGGCGGCAGAGTCGCACGTGGACAGGTCAATTTCTGACCCGATGGCTTTTGTAATCACCAATGTCATCGGAACGGTCAACTTGCTAAACGCAGCTCGTCAGAGCTGGAAAGGAAAAGAAGAAGGACGCCGCTTTTATCATGTTTCGACTGACGAGGTCTATGGAGAACTTCATGACCCCAACGAGTTTTTTGTAGAAACGACCAAGTACGACCCTCGGTCGCCTTATTCGGCTTCAAAAGCCTCGTCTGACCATTTTGTGAGAGCGTACCAGAATACGTACAAACTTCCAGTAGTAATTTCAAACTGCTCAAACAACTACGGTCCTAATCACTTTCCAGAGAAGTTGATTCCGTTGATGATTAATAACATTCGTCACCACAAACCCCTGCCAGTGTATGGAAAAGGCGAAAATGTGCGTGATTGGTTGTACGTAGAAGACCATGCGCGGGCAATTGATGTCATTTTTCACCATGGGGTTAACGGTGAAACGTATAATATTGGCGGCTGCAACGAGTGGAAAAATATTGATTTGGTGCATTTGCTGTGTAACATCATGGACCAAAAACTAGGCCGTGAAGAAGGGGCGTCGGCGCAATTAATTACGTACGTGACTGACCGTGCCGGCCACGATTTGCGATACGCCATTGACCCTGCAAAGTTAATGAACGAGCTGGGCTGGAAGCCGTCGGTGACGTTTGAGCAAGGGCTTGAAAAAACGGTTCAGTGGTACTTAGATAACCAAGAATGGCTCGACAATGTAACGTCGGGTAATTATCAAAAATACTACGAAGGAATGTACGAAGACCGCTGAGAAAGGGTGGTTTAGAGAATAATTTTAAAGGGCGTTGCACATTAGTGCAATGCCCTTTCTTTTACAATACCCCCTCGGGCATCGTCAATTCCGTGTTGTACGACAAAAGCCTGCGGGTCTATTTCTGAAATGGCATCTCGTAAACGGCTGACTTCTAGTCGAGTAACGACCGAGTAGAGTACTTTAGTCTCTTGGTTTTGAAGTCCACGTTTTCCAAAGCCTTTCTCGCTGTTTAAGACCGTGACGCCTTTGTGGAGTTTGTTCGTAATCATTTCTCGGATGGCTTCGTGGTGGTCAGAAACAATCCAGACGGCTGTGTATTCTTCGATACCATGTATCAAATAATCGACGGTTTTGGAGGCGGTAAAGTAGGTCAGCATGGAGTAAAGGGCAATGTCAACACCCAAAAAGTAGGCGGCGGTTGCAAAAATGAGAATGTTCATTCCTAAAATCACGTCGCCGACACGAACCGTAGAGTTTCGACGGCTCACAAGCAACGCCGCTACTTCGGTACCGTCCAAAACAGCACCTCCTCGCATGGCTAACCCAATACCCGCCCCAATAAAAAAACCACCAAATACTGAGGTGAGTAACAAGTCGGGAGTTACATCGGGGAAGTGAATAAAAGCTAGGCAGATGGACAAACCCGTAATGGCAAAGGTACTTTTGATGGCAAACGCTAAACCGATTTGACGGTATCCCATTAAAATAAATGGTAGGTTGATGATAGGAATAAGAACAGCCAAGGGGACTTTTAGGACGGATGAAAGAAGCATAGAAATGCCCGTAACACCTCCATCAATAAAGTGGCTCGAAAGTAAAAAACCTTTGAGGCCAAGTCCCGCGCTAAAAATACCTGCTGTGATTAAAACAGCATCTTTTAACAGAGAACGTTTGGTAATTCCTTGCATATTCATCTAAATAGAAAAGAGTGGTTCATTACCTATTGTAACGCATAAAATACAATATCGTTTCCTTTTCTTAAAAAAGAGAAGAAATGTTGCTGAAAACGCAGGTGGTCGTTACATTTGAGAAAAACCTAACCTTTTACGCTTCATGAATTGGCTTTTTGGACTACTTTATCGGCTAGTTGGCTGGCGCACAATAGGACATGCTCCCACCGAACTAAAAAAAGGGATATGGCTTGTGTGTCCGCATTGGTACAATTGGGATTTTTTTGTAGGAGTAGGCGTGAGAGCGTACATAAATCTCAAAATTGGCTACCTCGGAAAAAGTGCATTGTTTAAGTGGTATTCTGGCTGGCTATTTCGCGGGCTTGGCGGGTATCCTGTGGATCGTACAAAAAACAATAACTTGGTGGAGGCGGTAGCGGCTACGTTTCAAGAAAACGAAACAATCCACATTGCCATTGCTCCCGAAGGGACACGCAGCAATGTGTCAAAACTAAAAACGGGCTTTTATTACATGGCCCTAAAAGCCAACGTGCCCATTATTTTGGTAGGGTTTGATTATCCACGAAAAGCAGTGGTTTTTGGCGATGTTATTTATCCTACGGGCGATTTCGTGAAGGATATGAAGCCCATTTACGATTTTTTCCTTACGATTCAGGGTTCTAAAAAAGAATGGTTGATCAACTACGCCCAAACAGGAGAAATCCCTTTGCCCAAAGAAGGGCGTTAGTAGTGTAGTCGGTTACTCTACTGTGTCGTCGGTTACTCATAACCGACGAGATCATTTATGAGTATTTAACTCTAACCGACAATACTTTCCAAAAAATCAATAATTCGTTGACTCGCCAAACCATCACCGTAGGGGTTGTTGGCTTCTGACATTGCTTGATAGACAGATGCTTGTGTCCAAAGCTCAGTAACGGCTTGGGTGATCGTAGCGCGATTGGCTCCCACGAGCCGAACCGTTCCCGCCTCGACGGCCTCAGGGCGCTCGGTGGTGTCGCGCATGACCAGCACGGGTTTGCCCAAACTCGGAGCTTCTTCTTGTACGCCGCCTGAATCGGTCAGGATGACCCAACTTTTTTTCATGGCATACACAAAATCGGCGTAATCCATGGGAGCGGGTAGGTGTACATTTGGTAAGTCTCCTAAGCGTTCGTACACGGGTTTCTGGACGTTGGGATTGAGATGCACTGGGTAAACAATTTCTAAATTGGGATACCGTTGCGCAAGTTCACGCAAAGCTTCACATATTTGAATAAAACCTTCGCCGAAGTTTTCGCGACGGTGTCCTGTGACCAATAAAATCTTGCGATTGGTAGAAAAAAGCTGCTTCAAGTCGTTCGATACCCGTTCCGAAAAACCTTCCACTTGTTTGCTGACGTGCAGGAGCGCGTCGATGACGGTATTTCCTGTTTTGATAATGATGTTTGGGGCAACACCTTCACGCAACAAAGCTTCTACGTTGCGGTCTGTAGGGGCAAAATAATAGTTGGCGAGGCGGTCGGTGATGAGCCGATTGGCTTCTTCAGGAAAAGGGGATTGCAAATTCCCCGTGCGTAGTCCTGCCTCAACGTGGCCTATTTTAATGCCAGCGTAAAAAGCTGCCAACGACGTAGCCATGCAAGTAGTGGTATCGCCGTGTACGAGCACGAGGTCGGGGCGATACGACTGGAAAAGCGTACGCAACCCCGTGAGGATTCGACACGTGACATCGGTCAAATCCTGTCCCGTTTGCATGATATTTAGATCAAAATCAGGCGTTAGCTCAAACAATTCGAGCACTTGGTCGAGCATGTGGCGATGCTGCCCTGTTACGCATAATTTATGCTCAAAATGAGGGTGGTAGCGGAGCTGACGAACAAGCATGGCCATTTTGATGGCCTCGGGGCGGGTGCCAAAAACAGTGAGGATTCTCATAATCCCTCGGGTTTCCAACCAATTTTTACGATTTTTCCACTGTTTTCAATCACGGGACGTTTAATCAACGAAGGTTTTTCGAGCATCAATTCAAGGGCACTTTGCGAATCGACAATAGCCGCTTTTTGCTCATCAGAAAGGGCTTTGAAGGTAGTCCCTGCTTTATTTACCAACTTTGTCCAATCGGTTTGAGAGAGCCAATTTTCAATCGTTTCGCGCGAAATTCCTTGCTTTTTATAATCATGGAATAAGAATTCCATTTGATTGGATTTGAGCCAATTGAGCGTTTTTTTGATGGTGTCGCAGTTAGGGATGCCGTAAACGGTAAGCATAGTGTCAGTAATGGTCGAAAACTTGTATTATTTATCTGGATAATAAGAGGTGGAGCACTACAAAATTACTCTTTGCTATGAGGCCCAAGAAACTTGTCGCCGTTAAAATGGACTAAATGGTCAGGATTATCGGCAATCCAAACTTCTGTTTCCCAGGCTATTTCAGACATAAACTGCTTAAATTTTTGTCGAGACATAAAAGCAGTGATATAAACGATGTCTGCCGTGCAATTTTGGGTCAGTTTTTGAAGCTGTAAAAGACGAATTTCTGAAATAGGCCCAGATGAGTGGACGGCTTCGATTAGATAAAGCCAATTTTTTTTGTTTGAATACGCAATGATATCGGGAAGTTCTTCATGAGAAATCTCAAAGAATTTTAGTCTTGCCAACTTCTCTTTTTCAAGAAAAAGGTATTTGTCGGTGCTATCACCAACATAAAGAAGCTCTGCTCCAAAACCATATCTAGGAAGAAATTCTTCGATTATAGCTTTCTGTAATGTATTATGTTCTCCTGGCGAAAAGGCCAGTTGTTGCCCTGTGGAAAGAGAAACTTCTATTTTGGAGATACGTCTTTCTCGTTTTAATTTTTGAGATAAAGCCTCGTTATTTTTTAGTTGGTTGGCGACTTTTTGTTCCCATTCATCTTGGCCAAAATCTCTTACTAATTCGGCATAGGTCGGGTTGAGTGCGTAGCCACGGGTAGAATCATTGGTTGCTGAATTGGGGCTTGACTGAACGACAATGCCAGCAATCGTAAGCAATTTTAAGTCTTGTCTTCGGATATTGTCGTAGGAACCAGGGCTTATAGTTTCGTTAAAATGCTGATTGAGGTACTGGATAATTTCTCTTGTTTTGAGTGAAAACCCAGTTGTCAAATCTTTAGCTTTAGGTATATCATTGAATGTTTTAATATCTCCAGTTGCTAAAAAAGCAAGGGCCATTCTTTCAAGCCGTCGTGCTGTGCCTTCGATGGGAATTCCAAAAGTTTCGAGAATAAAGAGTGCAGTATTGATAAGTTCTTGAATTGCTCTTGGTTTCTCATTGAAGGTTTTTGAACTAGCAGAACTAATATATTGCTTCATTCTCGAATAATTTTAGTTGTCCAAACTCACTTACAGGTGCATCATTCGCTGCTTTTGTTTTGAGATGTTTTTTGATATTCTTGGCCAAATGAAAGGCAAAGTTAGGGGCGACCGCATTACCTATTTGGTTGAACTGGTGGGTTTCTGTTCCCTGAAACTCAAACCAGTCGGGGAAACTTTGTAATCGTGAAGCTTCTCGGACAGTCAACCTTCTTCTGCGACCGTCGTTTAATCGAACGCGGTGCATATCGCCAGTAGCACCAGCAAGATTTCTACAGGTTAGCGTACGGGCAGGTTTATTGAGATAGAGGTCTCTTGGATTAATACATTTGGACGCTTTTTCATAGTTCGCAACGTATCTGTCCATTGATTCAGTAAAGAATTTAGACTTTTCATCGAATTGATAAGCGAGCGTTCCCAATGCTTCTCCTGCAGTAATAGTTCTCCCAACTGGCGGAGGAAGCTTAATGCTGGTTTTAGCGCCAATAACAATGACCCGTTCCCTGTTTTGAGGAACCTCATAATTAACTGCATTCAAAAGAGCATAGTCAATATGATAGCCTAACCGTTCAAGTTCACCAATGACTTCTTTTAAATACCATTTGTTTTTATATAACATCCCACGGACGTTTTCAAACATAAGAACTTCAGGCTCTAACTGACGAATGGCCGAGAGAAAAATGGGAAAACCATCTCTTGCATCTTTTAACCCAAGTTGTTTCCCGCCGACGCTGAACGGCTGACAAGGGGGGCCACCAATAACAATGTCTGCTTTAGGGTAGGTTGATTCAGGAGTAAGTGCCTCAATAAAACATTCTCCTAGAAGATTTTGATTGTAAGTGTGAGAGGCATTTGCGTCCATTTCGAAGCCAATCGTTTTGAAACCGTTGGCTTCAAAACCCAAAGACAAACCACCGCAACCTGCAAATAGGTCAACTACTGTTTTGTTTAAGTCAGTGTCAATCCAAGGCTGAAGCTTGTTGTTTATCTCATTCCAGTATTCCATTGGGTAAAATTACAAAATTTTTCCTAGTTGCAAGAGTTGGTGATAGTTTGCCAAGAACTCTGAAACTTTAAAACTTTTTGCAGAGCAGGAAGTTTATACTGTATGAAATTACAGATTCAAACGCATGTAAGCCAGCCCTACCAAGTGGTTTGGCAAGGGTTTAATGAGGAACTGTTTCGCAAACTTAGTCCGCCGTTTCCTCCCGTGCGGGTCGTTCGGTTTGATGGTTGCCTGGCGGGCGATATGGTAGTATTAGAACTGAATTTTCTCCTCTTTAAACAGCAATGGATTAGTCGGATTACGGAGCAACAGTCGTCCGAATCGGAGATTTATTTTGTTGATGAGGGAACAAAATTGCCTTTTTTCTTGCGCTTTTGGCGGCATCGCCACCGAATCATCCGTGAAGAATTAGGCGGTACAATCATTGCAGACGAAATTGAATTTAAAACGCCTTTGTGGGTAACCGACTATTTGATGTACCCGTTGTTGTGGGCGCAGTTTGCCTACCGAAAACCCATTTATAAGAAAGCGTTTGCGTTATCTCCCCATCTCTCGTAAACGCTTGCTGGCAAAGACAAACTCGTTGAGCTCTTTAACATCGGCTTGGAGAATGGTGTTGTTGTCGCCTTCCCAAAGTTTATAGCCTTTGTAGAGAAACATTACTTTCTCCCCAATTTCGAGTACAGAATTCATGTCGTGCGTAATGACGACGGTGGTGATGTTGTATTCGTCCGTAATTTCCTTGATCAACTCGTCAATTTTAATCGAGGTGAGTGGGTCAAGACCCGAGTTGGGTTCGTCGCAAAACAAATACTTAGGGTTCATCACAATCGCCCGAGCAATACCGACGCGTTTTTTCATCCCCCCACTAATTTCGGAAGGCATTCGATTAACGGCATGATCGAGACCTACACGAGTAAGGCAAACCATCACGCGGTCGTTTTTCTCGCTTTCGCTCATGTCGGTGAGCATATCGAGCGGAAAACGCACGTTTTGTGCTACTGTTTTAGAATCAAACAGTGCTCCCCCCTGAAACAAAACCCCCATTTCGCGGCGAACTTGTTTTCGTACTTCTTCGTCGCTGTTCCAAAAATCGCGGTCGTTGTAGAGTACTTGGCCGTTGTCGGGGCGAATAAGACCAATCAAGCATTTGAGCAAAACGCTTTTTCCCGTACCACTACCGCCAATGATAAGGCTGGTGTCGCCAGGCTTAAATGTGCCTGAGACACCTCCCAATACCATTCGTCCTTCAAACGATTTTTGTATATCAATAAACTGAATCATTTATGCTATGATTTTCATTAGACATCAGCGTCGGGTGTCCAAGGGTTGTTAAAAGCATCGTCTTCCTCTTGTTTGGCTTCCAGTTCAGCGTCGGCTTTCTTGTTACGCTCTACCCAGGCCGATACAAAAATACTGATTTCGTAAAGCAACGAAAGCGGTAAGGCCACCAATACTTGGCTAAGAACGTCAGGCGAAGGCGTGATGATTGCGGCTAAGATAAGAATCACCACGAAGGCGTGGCGACGGTATTCCCGCATGAAGCGTGGATTGAGAAAACCAATTTTAGAAAGTACAAAAGCGACAACAGGCAATTGGAAAGTAAGACCGCAGGCGAGGGTCAAAATAGAAATTAAACCTACGTACGAGGTAATATCGAATTGGTTTTTGATGCGAGGGTCAAGCTTGAAATTGGCAAGGAAGTTGATGGCCAATGGAGCAACAATGTAATAACCAAAAAGCACTCCTGACATGAACAGAAATGTAACGTAAAATACTGCCCCGCGCGACATTTTGCGCTCAGTAGGTTTCAGACCTGGTTTAATAAAGCGCCAAACTTCCCAGAACGCATACGGAAACGCAAAGAGAAGGCCAATGATAAGCGCCGACATCAAAGCCATCGTAAATTGTCCTGCCATTTCGCGGCTTTGAAGCTCAAAATCAAGTTGGTTGATGCAAAGCCCCTGGGCGCCTGTGAAATCTGCAATTTTACACAACATGCGGTAGGTCCAGAAATCCGAACGAGAGGGGGCCAAGATAATTTTATCGTATATCTCCTCAATAAAAATGAATGCCCCAATGGTAAAAACAATAATTGCACCTACGGCTCGGATAACGTGCCAGCGTAGTTCTTCGAGGTGCTCAATGAACGTCATTTCTGATTCTTCGTGGGTGGGGTTGTCAAATTCTTGATCGAGTGGCATTTTGTTTCAAATAAGGAATGATTGGTAATGTATAGGAACTACAAAGGTACGCGCTTCGACGTGTTTGCATTACAATTTCTTTAAAAATAAGGTTCTGTTTTGGGCATCTAAGAGGTTTTTACGACTTTTGAGAAAGAATTAGCTGATTTTTTTAAGCAGATTTTAATGCTTAACGATAAAATAACCACCCAATGGCATCACTTCCTAAAAATATCCTTTCGTTTGAAGAGCCTTTCGGAGATACCAACAGCCGCAAAACTGAGCTGAAGGAGGTATCGGAAGGGTACCGTAAACTCTTGGAAGAAAAGATGACGGATTTGAAAGATGACGCGGCGCGTGTCGGTAAGCAGGCTTTGGTGATAGGCGGGGCAATTGCGGCGGTTTATTTAGTGCTAGAGCTACTGTTACCAGACGATGAGCCCGAAGTCAAAACCAAACAGCAAGCATCTTTTGCATTGCCCGAACGAACCAACAGCCAACCGTCGTGGTTAGTAAAAACAGCGACTTCGTTGGCGATGACGTGGGCGTTGGATATAGCACGTCAAAAATTAATGGATTTTTTGGCTACACAGCAACAAACGAATGAGGTCAAGAATACGAACGATACTCCAGGATAATCTTCAAGAAAGACGTAAGGCGTTTGCCGTTTTGCTCGATCCCGATAAGGTCGAGTTCTCGTCGTTTCCTTTTTTATTGGCCGAGAGTGTACGTCACGGGGTTGATTTCTTCTTTGTCGGAGGAAGCCTCATTACACGCTATGCTGCCGATGACATCATCAAGGCCATTCACGAGCATACATCCATCCCTGCCATTTTATTTCCTGGGAATAGCCTTCACATTGAGCCTTCGGCCGACGCCATTTTGTTGTTGTCGCTGATTTCGGGACGTAATCCTGAACTTCTCATTGGCCAACACGTAGTGGCAGCTCCCTTGTTGAAACGTAGTCAACTGGAAATATTACCTACGGGGTATATGTTGGTGGAAAGTGGCCGTGCGACGACGGTTTCTTACATCAGCAACACCACGCCTATTCCGCACGATAAACCTAGCGTAGCCGCTTGTACGGCCATGGCAGGGGAATTGTTGGGGCTTCAAGTGATGTACTTAGATGCAGGTAGTGGGGCTCAAAAACCTGTATCGCCCGAGATGATTGCGGCTGTTCGCAAAGCAGTAGATACGCCTATCATTGTGGGAGGAGGAATCAATTCTCCGTCTAAAGCACAAGCCGCCCTCGAAGCAGGTGCCGACGTGATTGTGGTAGGAAATGGCATCGAACAAAATCCCGATTTACTTCCCGAAATTGCTCAACTTGTCAGGGCTTTCAATGATAAAGTAACCGTCTGAAAGTGTTCTTAGCTCACGGATAAAAATAAAAAGTCGGGTTGTAAGCAACCCGACTCACTACTATTTGCCTTTCGTTTTTTACTTCTTCGCCGAAAACGTATAAATCGTTGTTGTTTGGTACGTTTCACCTGGTTTTAGCACAACTGTTGGGAATGCTGATTGGTTAGGTGAATCAGGATAATGCTCGGTTTCGAGGCAGAGGGCAAAGCGCTTTGGATAGTTTGTTCCTTTCTTTCCAGTGATGCTTCCATCCAAGAAATTGCCTGTGTAAAACTGAATCGCAGGTTCGGTCGTCTGAACCTCCATGATACGGCCCGTTGTAGGCTCATATACCGTAGCAGCTAAACTCAGCTCCTTGTCTTTTTTGTTCAACACCCAGCAGTGGTCGTAGCCACCACCGTATTTGATTTGTTGGTCTTTAGGGTCATTGATACGTGCACCAATGGCTGTCGCTTTGGTAAAATCAAATACATTTCCCGCCACAGGTTTTAATTCTCCCGTTGGAATCAATGTTTCATTAACGGGTAAGAAACGGTCGGCGTTCAAGGTCAGCTGGTGATCGAGAATATCACGTTTTGCTCCCGTTAGGTTGAAATACGTGTGGTTGGTCAAGTTCACAACTGTCGCTTTGTCGGTAGTGGCAGTGTAATCAATTTTAAGCGAGTTGTTTTTTTGAAGCGTATAAGTGACAGTTACGTTCAAGTTGCCTGGGTAGCCTTCTTCACCGTCTTTACTTACGTACGAAAGTTTAAGCGCAGGCTCTTCGCCTTCAATCGGTTCGGCTTTCCAAAGAACTTTATCGAAGCCCACTGTACCACCATGAAGGTGATTGACCATGTTGTTGACAGCTAACGTATAGGTTTTTCCATCGAGGGTAAACTTCCCTTTGGCGATACGGTTGCCATAACGACCTACAATTGCGCCAAAATATGGACTTGATTTAAGGTAACCTGCCAAAGAATCATAGCCTAAAACTACATCGTCGAACACACCGCTAGAATCAGGGGCGGTAAGATGGGTAATGATGCCGCCATAATTGGTGATTTTGGCCTCCATCCCATTGGTATTTTTGAGGGTATAAAGCTCGGCAGCTTGCCCGTCGGGAAGTTTACCAAAATCGGTTTTTTCAATTTTGAGCGCTTGCGTTTCGGTGGTTGACTCGCTGCTTTCTGAAGATTTGTTGGAGCAACTTTGGAAAATGACTAGCCCAGCCAAAAGGAGGGGCAAAAAGGTAGATTTCATGGAATAACTGATTAGGGGGTTGAAATAAACTAAACCATTCTTTGGGGGAAATATACTTAGGCTTTAAAGGATTTGTGTGAAAGGGCGGGGTTGTGAGCAACCCCGCTGCACTGATAAGAAAGTAGAAATTCGACACTCTACACTGGATCCTCGACATTCCCTAACATCCTTGTCCGTAATAGGCATTTTTGCCGTGTTTACGTTCATAGTGTTTCATACGGAGTGTATCTTTAATACGAGGAGTGTTGGGGTTGATTTGTAGTGTGAGGTAAGCCATTCGCGCTACTTCTTCTAGCACTGCGGCATTATACACAGACTTTTCCGCGTTTTTTCCCCACGTAAATGGCCCATGATTTTGTAACAAAACCATTTCAACTTCCTTGTGCGAAATTCCTTTGGCCTTGAAGACGTCAAAAATCTGGTTGCCCGTTTCATGTTCATAATCGCCCTCAATCATCGCGTCGGTAAGGACAGGAGCACAAGGGATGTCTTGGTGCGTATGGTCAGCGTGGGTAGTGCCAAAAATGGGAATATCGAGCCCCGCTTGCGCCCAAGCCACGGCATAGGTGCTGTGCGTATGGGTGATTCCGCCGATGTCTTCCCAAGTTTTGTACAACAAAGCGTGCGTTTTTGTATCAGACGACGGGCGCATACTGCCTTCGACGACCTTGGCGTCGTAATCCATGATTACGATGTCTTCTGGACGTAGGTTTTCGTACGGAACTCCGCTTGGTTTGATGGCAAAAACTCCCTTCGAGCGGTCAACGGCGCTTACATTACCAAAGGTAAAAAGCACTAGCCCGAGCTTGGGAAGTTGCATATTGGCTTCAAAACACTCTTCTTTCAGCGATTGGTAAATACTCATACTTGGTGGTGGCTAAAATTCTAACACAAAAACTATTTGTACGCTACTTCACTGAAACGCAGGTCGTTTTTGAGCCCACGAATGGTGGTATTTTTGTCAATGACAACAAGCTCTACTCCTAGCATTTCGGCAAAATCTTCGATGTATTCGGTCGTCAAGTTTTGACTGTAAACTGTGTGGTGAGCACCACCCGCCAAAATCCACGCTTGAAGGCCAACTTCCATGCTTGGTTGTGGTTTCCAAAGAGCGCGAGCCGTTGGAAGTTTTGGGAAAGTTTCGGTTACTTCTACGGCTTCTACTTCGTTGACTAACAGACGGAAACGGTTACCTAAGTCGATCAATGAAACGTTGAGGGCAGGCCCTGCGGCAGCGTTGAATACCAAACGAACGGGGTCTTCTTTGCCACCAATGCCCAACGGATGGACTTCGCATTTGACTTTATTGGCGGCAATACTTGGGCAGATTTCGAGCATGTGCGAGCCGAGTACCATCGGGTTGGCAGGGTCGAAATGGTAGGTATAATCTTCCATAAATGAGTTTCCACCCTTCAAGCCACTCGCCATTACTTTCATAACGCGTACCATGGCTGAGGTTTTCCAGTCGCCTTCGCCACCGTAGCCGTAGCCTGCAGCCATCATGCGCTGCGAGCCAATGCCTGGAAGTTGGCGCATTCCGTGGAGGTCTTCAAAGGTGTTGGTATAAGCGGAAAAACCACCTTCTTCCAAAAATGCTTTGATACCGAGCTCGATACGTGCTGCTTCAAAGACCGACTGACGCATTAAGCCGCCGTTGAGCAACGAAGGCATCATCTCGTAGGTGTCTTCGTATTCTTGAAGAAGGGTAAAAATATCGGCTTCCGAAATCTGATTAATGTACTTCACCAAATCGCCTACTCCGTGGGTATTGACCGAAAATCCAAACTTCATTTCAGCCGCTACTTTGTCGCCGTCTGTTACGGCTACTTGGCGCATGTTGTCCCCAAAACGTACCACTTTCATGGTTTGCATGGTGTATTTAGCGGCGGCAACGCGGCTCCAAATATTGATTTTTTCGAGAACATTCTCCGACTGCCAGTGTCCTACCACCACTTTGCGGTTGAGGCGCATCCGAGTCATAATAAACCCAAACTCACGGTCGCCGTGCGCCGATTGGTTGAGGTTCATGAAATCCATGTCAATGTCGTTGAATGGAATGTCACGGTTAAATTGGGTGTGTAAATGAAGCAAAGGAAGTTGAAGCGCATTGAGGCCATTTATCCACATTTTAGCGGGCGAAAATGTGTGCATCCACGTGATAATACCCACACAGTTGGGAGTGCTGTTAGCTTCTTTGCAAATGGTCAAAATCTCGTCGGGTGTTTTGACGACGGGTTTAAAAACAACTCGTACGGGGATGGTAGGGGAGTCGTTGAAAAAATCGGCAATGATTTGAGAGTGTTCGTCAACTTGACGCAACGTTTCTTCTCCGTATAAATGCTGGCTTCCTGTGACAAACCAGACTTCAAACTGTTTAAGCATATTAGGTAATTAAATTTAATGTTGTTAAATGTTCGATGATTTCGAGGACACTACATACCCTCCATTCTGGTCGATAGAGGTAATTACCCCCTTCGGTGGTGATGATAAAATTGTGCTTGGTTTTTAAATCATTCACAGCTTCTGTCGAGCCACGGGTAAGCGCAGTTGCCGTTGATAATTTAATTTCAATAGAAACCAGCGGCTCGATGCCTTTGACGAGTACCAAATCTATTTCAGCACCACTGACCGTTCGATAAAAGTACGGTTTGACAGAAGCATTGAGGCGGCAACAAATCTGCTCAATGACGTAACCTTCCCACGAATTACCTACAGATAAGTGGTGAGTTAGTGATTGAAAGTCAGATATATCTGCTAGAAAATGGAAGTTACCACTATCTCTAAAATAAAATTTAGGTGACTTCACTAGCCGTTTACTGATATTTACAAACCACGGTTGGAGACGCCGAACAATGAACGCTTGTTCCAAAATATCGAGATACCGAGCAATGGTTCTTTGGTCTAACTGCATTGAATTAGCCAAGTTTGCATAGTTTAGTAATGATCCTTGGATACTCGTTAACATTTTCAACAGTGTGAATAGAACGATTGGATTAGAACTCATTCCTAAGCGTCCTAAGTCACGCTCAACGTATGTTTTGATAAAATTTTGCTGCCAAATTTGCCAAATCATATCGTTAGGGGATAATAAGGCATCTGGGTACCCTCCTCTAAACCAATGTTTTTTTAAGTCAATATGGCTACTATTTACTTCTTGTGCATGAATGGGACTAAGCTCGGCGTAAGCAATTCTTCCTGCAAGTGTTTCTGAGCTTTGGGCTAGAAAATCAGGCGAGGCTGACCTCAATAAAATAAACCTCGCTGCTACTCGGTGTCGATCAATAAGTGACCGTAGCACAGGAAATAAAGGGAGCAACATTTGAACCTCATCTATAATGATGGTTTGATTCTGGTATTGTGACAAAAACCATTCAGGGTCGGTGCTAATCTGTCGAAAAGAGTTAGGCGACTCTAAGTCAAAATAAATAGAGGGTTTTGGAAATGATTCCACCAAATGCTTGACCAATGTTGTTTTCCCAACTTGCCTTGGGCCTACGATTCCCACGGCAGGAAAGTAGCTTAACAGTGTCGAAATATACGCTTCTTGAGTTCTCGCAATCATTTATTTAATTAATTAACCTTGTAAATATTACATTTCAATGTAAGATTTGCAAGGTTAATTTGCCATAGTGCCCTTTTCAACAAACTCGCCAAGTTGGATGTATTTCTGATAAAGCCGTTGATAAACAGAGGATTTGTCGGCATTTGGTTCGTAAAGCGCATCAAAACCCGAGCCCATCGCTTTTTGCGCGTCAAATAGGTTGGCGTGTACCCCCGCCGCTACAGAGGCGTTCATGGCAGCGCCTAAGGCACAGGCTTGGTCCGAACTAGCTACTTTGATGGGCATGTTTAAAACGTCAGAGAGCGTTTGCATTACAAAGGGGGATTTTTTTGCCACACCTCCAATTGCAATTACTTGTTTGATAGGAACGCCTTCGTTGATGAAGCGGTCCACAATGGCCTTGGAACCAAATGCCGTAGCTTCTACAATGGCTTTAAACAACTTGATGGCGCCCGTACCGAGGTTAAGTCCAGAAATTGCGGCCTTGAGCGAGTGGTTAGCGTCGGGGGTACGTCGGCCATTGACCCAATCGAGCGCAACGGGGTCTTTGTCCGTCACGGGTAGTTTT
This sequence comes from Runella sp. R0.1_18, assembly GCF_057652155.1. Taxonomy (NCBI): domain Bacteria; kingdom Pseudomonadati; phylum Bacteroidota; class Cytophagia; order Cytophagales; family Spirosomataceae; genus Runella; species Runella sp. R0.1_18. The sequence goes on along the minus strand of NZ_JBYFCK010000001.1, from coordinate 425,168 downwards.
GCTGCTTCTTCGGAAAGGTATGGAATCAGTTTTTGGGCGAGCTCTTCGGCGGCAGCTTCACCTAGTAATGTGCGTACAGGTTCGGTGATGACCCGCTGAAACCACGCGTAATAATCGCCGTAAGCCGACTGACCTGCCTCCATTCCGAGCATTCCTGGGATAATCGAACCATCGACCTGCCCACAAATACCGCGAATCAACAAGTGCCCTATTTCTTCATTGGGAGCGATAAGCATATCACAGGTAGAAGTACCCATTACCCGTACAAAATCATAGGGCTGAATTTCGGCTCCAACGGCTCCCATGTGGCAGTCGAACGCCCCAACGCCAATCACGACGCTGTTAGGAAGACCCAGGCGAGCGGCCCATTCTTCCGAAATTACGCCCATGGCTTGGTCGGAGGTATAAGAGTTTTGGAACAAACGAGCACGTAACCCTTCTAACAGTGGGTCGATGGCTACCAAGAAGTCTTCGGCGGGTAAGCCATCAAACTCATTGTGCCACATTGCTTTATGCCCCGCAGCGCAGCGTGAGCGTTTCATTTCTAACGGATGGGTATTGCCCGTTAGCACGGCCGAAATCCAGTCGCAATGTTCTACCCACGAAAAAGCACGGGCACGTACTTGCTCATCGACGCGGAGGGTACGTAAAATCTTTGCCCAAAACCATTCAGAAGAATAAATACCCCCAACGTATTTGGTGTAATCAATGGGCCAGCGATGCGCTACTTCATTGATTTCCTCGGCTTCGGCGTTGGCCGTATGGTCTTTCCAAAGAATAAACATGCCGTGAGGGTTCTCAGCAAATTCGGGAAGGAGTGAGAGCGGTGTGCCCTGTTCATCGACGGCCACGGGCGTAGAGCCTGTCGTATCAATCGAAATTCCTACAATATTGGCCGCCACTTCGCTTGGAAGTCCTTGTAATGCCCCTTTGATAGACGCCTCAAGCCCTTCAACGTAGTCGAGCGGGTGTTGGCGAAATTGAGATAATTCAGGTTGGCAGTAGAGCCCTTTTTTCCAACGCTCGTAATAATGTACGGCTGTACCCACCGCTTCACCCGTTTGGGTATCCACAACCAAAGCCCGAACCGAATCAGTGCCGTAGTCGAGCCCAATAGTGTATTGATGTTGCATGATATATTTTGTTCTATTTCGTTGAATATTAAATATTTAGGCGGAAGGTTCTGGCATAAAATACCAAAAAGAGTGAAACTTATCTTCGTATTTTTCTTTGTCTAAGCGGTACAAAATGGCTTTTTTGGTCGCTGAGTTTTCATTTTTTTCACCCGTATCTACCAGTAAGCCCGTGGACAAAATCTTACGACTAAAGTTACGTCTGTCCAACTGCATACCGTAAATGGCTTCGTAAAGTTTATGTAACTGGGGAATGGTGAATGTTTCGGGCAGGAGCTCAAAACCAATGGGGTGGAGGGCTGCTTTATAGCGCAGACGCTCAAGGGCATTTTGAACCATTTTTTCGTGGTCAAAAATGAGTTGGGGCATATTTTTTAAACTTACCCAATGGGCATTGTGTGCCCGAACCGACTCTTCGTCGTGGCTGTGGATGTTGATAAGCGCAAAGAAAACAACCGAAATGGTGCGCTCAACAGGATCACGATTGACCTTGCCAAACGTCAGTAGTTGTTCGACATAAATATTATTTAGTCCTGTCAGTTCATGCAAAATCCGTTCAGCTCCTACTTCTAAATCTTCTTCTTGGTTTACAAACCCGCCCATCAATGACCACTTGCCGCGTTCTGGTTCAAAATTACGTTTGATAACTAGCAGTTTGATCTCGTCTCCGTCAAATCCGAAGATGATACAGTCGATGGCAACCAGTAAGCGGGTTGAATGAGGGTATTGGTTCATTCTTCTGAATGTGTCGTTTGGACACAATATTACCCTCTTTTCTATTATTTTTCAAATTATTTTTTTGAATTTATTGATTTAAAAATGCCTAACCTTTTTGGGAATACTTTCCAAAAAGGTTAGGCCAAAAAAGAGGAGCTAAATTAGAGGCAAAATCAGCCTGGAAAAGCTTGCAAAAAGGTTTTGGTGGAGGTATAACCCGAATGGTACAAAGCTTGTACTTGCTGCGGTGTAATGCTAAAATCAGTAGCTGAAATTCCTAAATCGTCGATTTGGATGGTTCTTTTTTCCTCGTAAAGGTCTTTTTGAATCATTAAATCTTGGGAATTTAAAAGTGCTTCAAACAGTGACTTGATGTAGATTTCCAAATGGTCAATGCCGTACGTTAAATCATTCGGGGGAGAGACGTTGTGTAAGTCGGTCAGAAAAAAGCCCAACGTTGTTTGAGGAGAGGTCGAAGAACTGTCAAACGTATCAATGGGATAGTTATACATCACGCCGCCGTCCACATACAGATGGCTGCTGGGGTTAGCGTCAGGAAATTGCCATGCTTTGAAAAACATAGGAATTGACATGGAGGCCCTCACCGCCATCGCGATTTGAACATTGGGCGTTTTTGCTACTGAAAACTCCTGAATTTTTTGCGTGTTTAAGTCCGTTGAAAATACCTTTAATGTAGTTCCAAACTGGGCATACACTTCTTCAAAAGTAATGGCGGGATTGATGTTCTGTTGTTGGAGAAAAACTTTGAACCAATTGTTCAAAAAATAATCGCCTTCATAAGGGCCAAATTTGCTGGCAAGGTCATCCACAAAATTGAAGATACCTCCTTTGTCTTTGAAGTTTTCGTAATTGGTGGAGGCCAAAAACGTATTGAGGGTATCGGAAGAGATGCGGCAAGCTCCTAGGGCAGCCACAATGGAGCCTGCCGACGTACCTGCAAAGCCGTTAATTTGGGAACTGATATTGGCTTCTTCGAGTGCTTTCATGGCACCTACGTAGGCAATGCCTTTGACGCCGCCGCCTTTGAAAACAAGGTGTTGAAATGGAAAAATAGACATAAGGTTGAGTTATTGGTTAACAGTGTTTACAACGTAATTTTTGAAATCGAAAAGTTGGGTATAAGGAACGAGTTTTTGGGTGTTTTTATCGTAGCTGAAAAACAATGCTTTAAAAAACACCCCCGTTTTTTTGCCTTCGACGTTGATTAAATCGTTGCAGTTAGAAGTCAACTGAAACGTGATGCCTTCAATTTTGAGGGTCTGGATCCCGCTCTGGTTTGTGCTATTGTTTTTGGTTTGGAGCGATAGAGAATCAGAATAGACGACGCTCGTAATCACCATAAATAAAACGTTGTCTTGGTTGAGCTTCGCAAATGTTTCGTTTTGCTCGGTTTCGATTTTCTGGAGAAAAAAATACGGTCGATTAAGCCGTACACGGGTGGCATTTTTGAGTTTGAGTTGGGTATTTCGCTCCAGACTTTCTTCCACTTTAGCCGAGAGTAGTTTGATTTTTGGCGTCTCCGAATCAAGTGAGGTCGATAAATTTATATCGGCCGAAATCATCAAAGAATTGATGGAATTATCCACCAGAATATGGCTCGAATCGGGTTGTTGGTGGAATATATACCCCACAAACTTGTCTTTTTGATTGATGTAATATACGTCGCCGACGGTCGCTTGAATGGAATTTAACAGGCCGTAGGGCGATGTATAAGTGGCGATGTCCTTGCAATTAATTGTTCCTGTTACGATGCGCCGACAAGAGCAGAAGGATAGGGTAATAAAAATGACTAAGGCGCATTTTATAATCGCTTGAAGTGGGTAAAGGCGATGCATGGTTGTAGAGGTTTAGGTGGGTTAATACAGTAAAACTCCCCTCATGTGAGGGGAGTTGATTATCTTATAAATGAATTGGCTAGGTTGGCGACTTGCTGCCAATCAGACGAAGCAGCCTGTACCAATGCGGGAGTAAAGGCGTTGTAATCACTGATATTTTCGTCAGAAATTGTCTCCTTTAAGTCCGCATTGAGTGATTCCCAGCCCGTGGCGAGCCCGTTGATGCCTCCCTGAATTTGCCCAAACGAATTTTGGTAAGAAGTGACAACGTGCAACGCATTTTGGGCTTGAGAAGACTGCTGATTGATGTTGTTTAACTCACTGTTGAGTTGGTTCTGTTCATTTCTCAAGCTATCAAGTTGGCCCGTAAGTTTGTACCACAACTCAGAAAATGGGTTGCTGCTTTCTTCGTTGATTTTTCTTTGAACATCATTCATTTGCTGTTCAAGACTTTGCATTTGCGCATTCAGACTGTTGACGGCAGTTTGTAGCTGCGAATTGTCGTTGTTGAGCGCTCGCATGGTGTTATCTACCTGAACCAAGTAATTGGTAAGGGCGCTTTGTGTCGAGTTTACTTGATTTTCTTGCGTTTGAGTAGCGTTTTGCAGCGCCGACAGAAAAAATTGAAATTGGGCGATTTGAGTGGTGTCTCCTTTCGCTATGGCTTCTGCGATGCTGTAAAGCCCATTGAATACACTCTGAAATAAGTCATTAAAACCAACGATACCTTCCAGTGACATCATCACTTGACGAAGGATGTCACTCGTCCATTGATTTGCTACTGCTTTGGCGTTGGATATATCCTGCTGTAAGCTAGGTGCATACGGAGAACTATAAATAGGCATAATTTGAACATTCTGACAGGCAGCATTAATGTTGCCGATGGATGTTCCTGTGGTCTGGACACTGGCCGTAAAACCAGGCGGCGGAGATAATTGGGCATTTATCATGGGAAAAGATGCTACGTCGAGAATTGGGATGAAATGTGTTACGAATGACTGATGTCTTTGACATTAATGGGGATGATACCCATTTGTTGGAAGGCAAGTGCTTGAGCCAATAAACTGGTCCATTCGGGTTGAGCACCTTGAAGCGACTGGGCCAAATTGAGGGTGACAGTAGGGCCTTGTTGGAGTCGATTATAGATGTCTGTTAGGCTTCCCGCAAGTGAGTTCCAACCATCGGAGTACGCCTGAACCGCCAACGCCGCGCCTTTGGCATGGGCTGCCAATAAGTCGGTGTTGAAGGCAAGGTTTTGCACAACGGCATACACGGCTTCATCGTAAAGCAATTGCGTAATGGTGTCCATATAAGCCTGATTCTGAGTGGTTAGGTCAGCTAGCGCGGCGCTGTGCTTATCGGATTCTTTCACAATCCCTTGAATTTCGCCCAGAATCGTATTGAAGCCTTTAGCAGGGTCTTTGTACCAACCCACTAGAATAGCTACGCCGATTTTTAACCCTGCCACCACGCCATATACTCCCCCTGAAGCTACAATTTGGTTGTCGGAATCAATGGCCTGCTGAATCGTAGCAAGTTGTGCCTGAAGCTTAGTAATATCGCCGCCCAGAAGTTGTTTTTGGGCTACTTCTAAGTCAGCATCTAAGTCGGTTTGATTGCTCGCTGATAAGTCGATGAACTGGGTCAAATCCCTAGCCATGCTGTTGCGAGTGGCTGTACCGTTGTTGATGGTAGCAATGAGCTGGTTTATTCCCGTACAAAAATCATGGGTGGCATTGGTGCGGGCGTTGGCATCGGCAGTAGCATCATCAATGAGCTGGGCATCACTGAGCAAATGGGGGTACATTTGGAGAAATTCGTTTGCAAAGCCGATGTCTTGAGCCGATAAGGCGACTAATTCTGGCGTTATCTTGGTTAGGCAAAAAACAGCGTTTTGTTGAACACTTTGTTGATCTTCCGTAAACTCAGGGACTGAGTCAAGCGTGACTTCGGGCTGATTAGAAATAGCTTGACTGTAATTTTGAAGTAGGATGGAGGAGGTGGCAATGTTTGCAGTAGCTATTGCAATCGGAGCCGCTGAAAATGCGTTGGTCATAACGTTGAAAATTGAGTGAAAAAGATAGCGAAATAAATAGCAAGCAAGAGGCTGTCTAAAAAGCCTAGTATGACCAAATTATCTTCGGCTTATGTTTAACCTCACGGCAGCGGCCGACCGTCCCCTAAATCCCCCTCTCCTTTCTGGAGATGGGGACTTTTAGAGCCCTTCTCCAGAAAGGAGAAGGGTTGGGATGAGGTTGAAACCAAAGAATATTGTGTGGCCTGTTACTTTTGAGACAGCATCTTGAAGAAATAACTAGTTTGTTGACTTCTGAACTGGTAGTGTTCCATACTGTTGGATGCTCTTAGCAAGTTCGAGGGTCGTTTCCCAGTCGGCGTTTGCGGCAGAGAGTAAACTCGTCAACCAAGCACCTAAACTTGGGTCATCGGCTTGTTCCAACGCTTGAACCACTTGATTGAAATCCGCCTGTAACGAGTTCCATCCTTTTTGTAAGCTTTCAACGGCTGAAATTCCTTGTGCAACGGCATTGACGAGGGTCGAAATCGTAGCGGCGGCTTGTTGGGTGGACGTCATCACTTGTTGGTCTTGGGCCAACTGAGCGGTGGCATCTGCGTAGGCTTTTTTGGTTTTAGAGTAATCAGCACCTGCTACCCCCATTGCAGTGGTTCCCCCCGCTACTACGGCAAGCCCCCCAACGATTAGAGCCGTGCTGACCCCTGCGGTTTCGATTTCTCCCAAAATCCCTACCACAATCATCAAACCACCCACCACGTCGGCGGTGGCACCCGCGCCAATGATGGCGAGGTCTTTGTTCATGGCGGTGTTATAAGCGGCAACCTCTTTTTGTAACTGCGCAATTTCTCCCTGTTCTCCTCCTAAAGCATTGTTTACGTTGGTAGCATCTTGATTAAAGTTGCGCTCATCCGTCTGAATCAATGGCAAAAAGGCATTAAGAGCATCAATAACGGGCTGCGTGCTTGCTTCGGCTTTTTGCGTTTTATTGATAAGGTTATTCATTCCTTGAGTAAACGTATTGGCATTGTCCCCTTGACTAATGTTTTCAGCTAACGAATACAAAAGGTTATACTCGGCCGACCATAGATTTCCAAACCCAATGACATCGGCAATCGTGTTGACAATGAGTGGGTTGAGGGTGTTTAAGTAATAGGTAGCGTTGGTACGGGCAAGGGCTTGGTGGGCGGGCAAATCTTCGACTACAGTACTTTTTGAGTCAGTATCAACTTGGGAAGGAAGTTTGATGTCAGGAGTTTGTAGTACCGTATTGGTGTACGTTTGGAGCATAATAGAAGTTGACATACTGTTGCTCATTCCTGTTTGTACGTTTGAACTGCCGATGTTTACATCTGATGCAAGTGCCATGATTGTTTGTTGTTTTAAAAAAGGTTGAGTAAAAAGAAATAACGTTGAGGTGATTTGCTTACATGTTCTTCAATGGCTACTACCCGTAAGCGCATAGCAGTAGCTTCTTGGGAGGGAAAAGGCCCAACAATAGAAAGCCAATTACCAAAACAGACTGGTAATTTCCGTTTGTTTTCAAATGAAAACAGAAGCAAAACACCACAGAGAATCATGCTGCTACAAAAGCACCATGAAAAGGCGAAAACCGATAAGGCTTGGACAGATTAAGCCGTGGACGAAAATGGGGAAGAGAATGATTGTTTTTTCATAATTAACATTGACGTTGAGTAATAAAATAAACTGTGTAAGTGATGCCAATAAATAGGACGTACTGGTAAAAACTCACGAAGCAAATTTAGATAAAGTCCTTATAAATGTCAACAAATAAGTGTTATTATTTTGGTATAAAAAATGTTGCTTTTGGAAAAGTTCTTTTGGTAACTTTTTATCCCCATTGCTCATCTGCGTATTCACTTTCACTTGACTTGGAAACAAACAAAGGCCGTGCTTTGACGGGGCGTTCTGGTTTGACGGTTCGGAAGTTACGGTATTGCTCGTCCGAAATGATTTCGAGTAAAAGAGCACGTTTGAGAATAACCGTAAAAGGCATTTGGAAAAAATCAGCAATGTCCATTGCCAACGACGGCGAAAGTTTGGAGATACCTCGGTGAAAAAAGCTACGCACGTCGGTCTCAGGAAGGAAGGTTTCAAACACCAACTGTTCGGCGCGGGTGCTGAGTTCGGCGGCGGGGTAGTTCATGTATAACCCCAAAGAAGTGACCAAAAAACAGGTGTAGTAGTGGCGTTCGTAATCAGACGCTTTGGCATTGATAAAAACCCATCCTTTGTTTTGATACAAGGCCGAAAAGCCTACAAAATCGTTTTCGACGTGGTGAAGTTGGGCTACTTTTACGTCTTCGGGATACGCTAACCGCCGCCCAATTTGCCGAATAATCTCCTGCCCCGACGATACATCGGCGGCCTCGCCAGCGGGTTCGAGTAGCCACTCCTCTGTCAAGAGCGTTTGAAAAAGATGCTCTCCTTCACGTTGTGCCGCGATTTGTCCCAAATGCAGCACCGTGCGGTTGGGCAAATGAAAATCAATGGCTACTTGGTTGACAGGTGGCTTTCTCTTTCCCATGGCTTTCTTAAAAGCTTGATTCCTAGACAAAAGTACGTGGAATTTATAAATGCAGCTAGAGCGTCTTGTTCATTTTTTTGAAATAACTCGTTTTTCAAAACCTGCACTTTTCTGATTGTCAATTTAGAAAGGTAGCTTTGCACCCAAAATTTCAACAAGCCAAGAACATGACTGAGCAACTAAAAACAGTTCCTCTTAACGACCTACACCAACAGTTGGGGGCAAAAATGGTACCATTTGCGGGCTACGTAATGCCTGTTCGCTATTCGTCTGACCTCGAAGAACACCACTGCGTTCGCAACGGAGTGGGTGTGTTTGATGTGTCGCACATGGGTGAGTTTATTGTCAAAGGACCCAAAGCTTTAGACTTGATTCAGCGCGTATCGGCCAACGACGCTTCGGTGCTTTTTGACGGAAAAATTCAATACAGCTATCTCCCCAACGGAAAAGGTGGGGTAGTGGATGATTTGTTGGTGTATCGAGTGAGTGCGGATGAATACTTTTTGGTCGTCAATGCTTCTAATATCGAAAAAGATTGGAATTGGATTCAGGGCCAAAATACCGAAGGTGTTGAAATGCAGAACATCTCGGACGACCTTTGTTTGTTTGCCGTTCAAGGCCCTAAAGCTGCCGAAGCGCTGCAATCGCTCACCGAGGTTAATTTGTCAGAAATGGACTATTATACCTTTGTAAAAGGTACGTTTGCGGGTTTGCCTGACATCATCATCTCTGCCACTGGCTATACGGGTGCGGGTGGTTTTGAGTTATACATACCAAAAGAATACGCTGTAGAAGTATGGAAAGGTATTTTTGAGGCAGGCAAAGAGCTGGGTATCAAACCAATTGGCCTTGGCGCACGCGATACGCTGCGTTTGGAAATGGGCTATTGCCTTTATGGAAACGATATTGATGATACGACCTCGCCGTTGGAGGCGGGACTTGGCTGGGTTACTAAGTTTACCAAAAATTTTATTGATTCAGACGTCCTTCTTGCCCAAAAACAAGCGGGTCTTGCCAATAAATTGGTAGGTTTTGAAATGATTGACCGTGGAATCCCACGCGGGCACTACGAATTGTGTGATGCCGACGGAAATGTGATTGGGCATGTTACCTCAGGAACGCAGTCGCCAACTTTGTCAAAAGGAATTGGACTCGGCTATGTTCCATTGGCAAACAGCAAAGTCGGAAGTGAAATTTTTGTAAAAGTACGCGAGCGTTTGCTCAAAGCCCAAGTAGTGAAATTGCCTTTTGTAAAACCAACGGTCTAATATTTTTTGTATGAAATCAATTGATGTTTGTTTAACCCCCGATTTGCTTCACCTTCATAATATTGATAATACGATTGTTGTAGTAACGGACATCTTTCGGGCTACCTCGTGCATGGTGACGGGCCTGGCTTATGGCGTAGGAAGTATCACGCCCGTGGCCACGGTGGAAGAATGCTTTGAACTTCAACAAAAAGGCTACATCGCCGCTGCCGAACGGAATGCCATGAAAGTCGAAGGGTTTGACCTCGACAATTCGCCGTTTAGCTACATGGACGAAGACCTAGTGGGGGCAAACATTGCGATGACGACCACCAACGGTACTTTATCCATCACTAAAGCCAAAACTTCGGCGGTGAAAGTATTGGTGGGCGCATTTTTGAATTTAGGAGCCATTGTTAACCACCTTCAATCGCAGCCTTACGACGTACTCGTGTTGTGTGCGGGCTGGAAAGGTCGGGTTAATTTGGAAGATACATTGTTTGCGGGAGCGTTGGTCGATGCCCTTAAAGACGAATACATTATCGGAGAAGACAGTGCTTTGATGGCCATGCGGGCGTACCAACAAGCCCAAAATGACTTGTTAGGATACGTCGCCAACTCGTCGCACGTGCGTCGTTTGCAGCGTTTAGGAATTCATAAAGACATTGCCTACTGCTTGCAGCGCGACTTATACGACGTTGTGCCCGTACTTCGCGGAAGCACCCTCGTGAATATGTAGTATTGTGGTGTGGGTTGCTCACAACCCACACGCCGCAGTTCGGGTTGTGAGCAACCCGAACACACTACTGCGTCAAATGCTGCCAACCTTGCGCCTGCACGGGGAAGCGGCCACCTCCTTTGGTCACAATTTCTACGGCAGAGGGGTCATTGGTCATAAAGCCAATAAAACTAATGTGCGGTGAATTTTTGATTTTTTCGTAGTCGGTTTGTTTAATCGTAAACAACAACTCGTAATCTTCGCCACCGTTCAATGCCGCCGTTAAAGGACTTAATTTAAACTCATCGGCGGTGAGGAATGTCTCATCGGCGACAGGGATATGTTCTTCAAAAATCTGGGCACCCGTTCCTGATTGTTTGCACAAATGTAAGATTTCGGACGCCAATCCGTCGGATACGTCAATCATTGAAGTAGGTACCAAATCGGCATCATTCAACTCATAAATGATGTTGGTACGTGCTTCAGGCTTGAGCTGACGGCCTACCAAGTAAGCCTTATCTTCAAGCTGGGGTTGCATGTTGGGGTTTTCCAAAAACTCCCTTTTTTCGCGTTCGAGCAATTGAAGTCCTAAGTACGCCGCGCCTAAGTCGCCCGTCACACAAATGACGTCGTTGGGCTGGGCGCCGCTTCGGTACGCGATTTTGTCTTTTTTGACCGTTCCGATGGCCGTCACTGATAACACTAGCCCCGACCGCGACGCACTCGTGTCGCCTCCTACCAAGTCAACTTTGTAGGCTTCACAGGCCGCTTGAATACCTGCATACAGCTCATCAATGGCTTCCACCGAAAAACGGTTGCTTAGCCCAATGCTCACCGTAATTTGGCGGGGAGTGCCGTTCATGGCAGCAATGTCAGAGACGTTGACGGCCACGGCCTTAAAGCCTAAATGTTTTAGAGGGGCGTAGCTCAAATCGAAATGAACACCCTCGATGAGCATATCGGTCGAAACTAAAGTATATTCATCACTGCCCGTGTCGATGACGGCAGCGTCGTCACCAATTCCTTTGATGGTTTGGGGCAAAACAGGAGTAAATTGCTGATTGATGCGCTCAATTAGCCCAAATTCGCCTAAAGTGGAAAGCTCGGTTCTCGTCATTTTGGAAAAAGTGTCAGATGGCTGACATTCGCTTTGAATTAAAAGTCAGATAATTGTATCACAAAACTTTTCGCTGCAAAGTTCGTTAAAATTACGTCTTTTCTCGTATGTATTTGCGGGAAACACGCCAAGGCACTTTCACAACCCCTTTTTTGTTGATTAATTATGAAGACATTCCTTAAAAAACTTATTCTCGGAACGCTGACGTTGACGGCTCTTTCGTCGTGTGGACAGTCGGCAAAAAAAATCGAACAAATGGAAGACAAAGCAAAAACGCTGACAGGATTGGCCACCGCGACCTTTGGTACGGGTTGTTTTTGGTGTACCGAAGCCGTCTATCACGAGATGGAAGGTGTGGAGTCGGTGGTGTCGGGGTATTCGGGTGGTTTTATTGAAAACCCTACTTACGAACAAGTATGTAGCAAAGTAACGGGCCATGCCGAATGCGTGGAAATCAAATACGACCCTAAAAAGGTAAGTTACGTGGAGCTATTGGAAGTATTTTTCCGCGTCCATGACCCAACGACCAAAGACCGCCAAGGCAACGACGTTGGGCCGCAGTACCGTTCGGTCATTTTTTACCACAACGATGAGCAAAAACAGTTGGCCGAAAAAGCCATTAAAGAACTGAACGCCTCGGGAGCTTACAGCAAGCCTATTGTAACAGAAGTGGCAAAAGCAGAGAAGTTTTATGTGGCCGAAGCATACCACCAAAACTATTTTGCCAACAACCCAAACCAAGGCTATTGTGCCTTCGTGGTAGCACCCAAAGTGGATAAGTTCCGTAAGGTGTTTAAAGAGAAATTGAAGAAGAATTAGTGAGGTATCAAGTTAAAAGCACCACGTTCATCATTGAGCGTGGTGCTTTGTTTTGAGCATTACTTTATTGGTTTCAAATCGTGTTATTTACTCTGCTCGTAAGTGTTTCACGGGATTGGTCACGACGGCTTTCATTGCATGGCCTATGATGGTGGCGGCGGTAATGGCAACCATAAGCCCGAGTGTAGCCACCAAAAACCAGCCGCTCATTTGGATGCGATAAGCGTATTGCTGCAACCAACCCGACGTAAGCCACCAGCCTAGGGGGGCGGCAATGGCAAATCCTACCAACAATAAGCGACTAAATTCTCGCCCAAAAACCCACAGCAATTGTTCGGTTCGCGCGCCAAGCACTCGCCGAACGCCAATTTCCTTCGCCCGTTTTTCGGCCATAAACGTCACCAAGCCATACAGACCGAGGCAGTTCATGGCGATGGCAATAAAGGCGAAAATCTGTACAAAACCAGCCAATAGTTGCTCCATTTTTGTGAAAGAGTCGAGCAGTTCATTCAAGAAACTCCTTCTATAAATATCTTCTGGAAAAGTGTTGTTCCAAATTGCTTCAACTGCGTTACTAGCCGAGGACACTGCCGAGGGTGCAAAGGTGAGAATCGCCATTGAGCTGTGAGATAAGTCATGTAACAGCGCGATTGGACGGATGGGCTCGTGCAAATTTCCCGTACGAAAATCTTTAACAACGCCCGCAATAACGTGCTCCGCACCTTTGATACGAATGGGTTTTCCGATGATTTCATTGGAGGAAGCGGAAGCGATGCCGAGCTGTTTTACAAAAGTTTCATTCACCAGTACTTCGTGGCGAGAGGTATCCTTTTTGCTAAAATTCTGCCCTTTGACGAGAGAAAGCCCAAAAGCAGAGAGGTAGTGCTCATCGGCGGTGCGGACGAGGATTTCAAACGATTCGGGTTCTGTAGAGGTATGATAACTGAACGGGCTGGGACGGTTGTAGGGAGAAACGGGCGGTTCGTTGGCAAAGGTAACGGATTGTACCCCAGGCGTATCTAACCAACTTTTGCGCAACCGTTCGTAAGGAATAGGGCCTTGTTTGGGTAACCAAACCACCAATTTGTCGTTGGTTCTAAAGCCCCAATCGGCTTTTTGCATGTGCCGAAGTTGGCTGGTAATGACCAATACTACAATCAAAAAGAGCTGGGTGAGTAAAAATTGTCCCGTTATCAGTGTTCTCCGAATGGTGAACCCGCCTTTGGCCCTGGTCAATCGCCCCGCGAGGGCTTTGATTGGATTAAAACCCGAGAGCACCCAAGAAGGGTAAAAACCCGCCAAAAAAACCACACCCAATACCAGCGGAACAAACCAAAGTAGCGCATTGGGGGTAAACAAATCTAAGACCGAAATGTTGGGATGTAGCGTTTGGTCTTGCTGAGTGAGCGTGTCATTGACTACGGGTAAGGCCAACTGGGTCAAAATTAAGGCAAGAAGTACGGCGGCGAAAGTTAGCAGGGCGGTTTCGGTCATAAACTGCTTTATCAATTGCCAGCGATTGCTACCCACCACTTTGCGAACGCCCGTTTCGTGGGCGCGTTGCAAGGCTTGGGCGGTGGCCAAGTTGACGTAATTGATACAAGCCGCTGCCACAAGCAACAACCCAACGGCCATTAGAGCAAACAAAATAGGGCGAGGTGCCATGCCGCTTCGAGCGTGATTGAGCTCCGTCAGTGGAAGTACTTGGTAAGAAAAGTTGCGAATTTGAGCCGCTGGCAAATGCTTCTTCTGAACGGCTGCCAAGGCAGTGGTTAGTTGATTGGGAGAAATGCCCTTGCGCAGTCGCACAAAACACATGCTCTGAAGCCCTAACCAATCGTTGAGAGCAGCAGCTGGCTCCAAATTGGCGAGAGTTGCGTAGGAGACGAGCCCGTCGTAACGAAGTTGGGTGTTTGAGGGTGGATTTTTAATGATACCCGTAACGGTCAGATTGACCCGATTGTCTAGGCGTACAGTTTTTCCAAGGGCGAGTGTGGTTTGAAAATACTTCTCGGCGTATCGCTCACTGATGACGATGGCATTGGGCGTTGCCAAGGCTTTTTGAGGGTCGCCACTGAGCCATTCTACCCCAAACAAATCAAAATACTGAGGCTCAGTGAAGCACATGTTTCGCGATTCATTGAACTTCTTTTCCCAACCTCCTTGGCCATTAGGAATGCTGATGGTACGTCCAAAAAAGGTTTCTAATTTAACAGCGCTTTCTACAAACGAATAATCGCGGCGGAGCACTTCGGCCAGAGGGCGAGGAGCAGCATCGGTTTGAAGCGTTTTTTCTCTTTTTAGATCGGTTACTACCCAATACGAGCGTTCTACCTCAGGGTGATAACGGTCAAATGTCAACATGTAGTTGACGATAAGAAAAATGACCAAGCCACTCGCCAGTCCGATACTTAAATTAGCGATGCGGATTAGGTTGATTTTCTTCTCACGCCGAATGCGGCGCCAAGCAAAAGTGAGGTAGTGCCAGAGCATAAAAGGAGGTTTTCTAAATAATTGAATTTTATTTTAATAAAAGTATTTTTTATATATAAATATACTATATATAAAATAAAATTTTTTAATAAAAATCTAAGAATGATTAGACGGGTCGCTTGTAACTCACTTATGAAAGGGGGTGACTCTATGAAGCTATTTTTAATGCGTTAACCTATTGAAATAATATAATGATTACAACGTTATAGAAATTAGTTAATATAATAAGTGATTTTTACTTAAACCCAGAGATAGTTATGAGAAGTTTTTTTATTTTACTTTTTATAGGCATTAATTTAAAATTATGTGCCCAGAAACAAGTATTTCGGCTAGAGGGAAAAATTAGTAATGCAGATAGTGTATCAACAATTACTATTATGATTATCGGTAATAATGAAATAAAGCAGCCTACCTCAAAGGTTATTGATGGAAAATTTGTTTTTGAAGGTTATATAGAACACCCCTGCCTTGCAATAATAAATACAGATAAAGTGAAGGGAGGACTAGGAGTATGGTTGACAAATGGAGTAATTAAAGTAAACTTAGCTCCGTATAAGTATGAAGGTCAGAAGGAGTATAGGTTGCAAACATTGTTCATTGAGGGTGTACAAGAATCTCAAGATTTTATTTCGCAAATGAACGTGCAAAATAAAATCGTACAGACTGAAAAGAATGTACTTAAAAGGAATATAATGATTGGTGATGAAGTTGAAAAGTATGCCAATACTCATAAGACGTCCTATTTATCTCTCTTTTTAGTAAATCAAGCAATGTATTATTGCGGAGTACAAAGGACTAAAAAGCAATTTTTGGGGCTTTCCGAAGAATTGCAAAATTCAGAAGAAGGTCGTGATTTGCAAAAAGAAATCGAAAAAAACGAACAAAATGCCATTGGCGAAATACTAACAGACTTCATAGTTTTTGATACACAAGGAAGAATGAGGCAATTAAGTACAATGATAAAGGGAAAAACAATATTGAATTTTTGGGCTTCCTGGTGTGGGCCTTGTCGGTATGAGAATAAGGTGTTAGTAGAGCATCAAAAGTTACTAGAAAAAAAATCAATAGAGATAATAAGTATTTCATTAGATGAAGAGAGGGAGAATTGGTTGAAAGCAATTCAAAAAGATGGGCTGAACTGGCCTCAACTTTTAGAGCTAAAGGGTGGCTTTAAAGGTGAACTTGTACAAAAGCTCAAAATTACGGGTATTCCATACACATTATTAGTGGATGAGAATTTGAAAATTATCTCTACTAATTTTCAAGATATTTTGTTGTTAGAGAAAAATTAGCGTAGATGTTATTTTTAGACTAAACGCGTTTGAAAGGGAGGGATAACCTTCAAGTAAGGCAAGTACAGGCTTTTGCAGTTCTGTAGGAATGTCATCTTAGTAGCCTAAAAGGTTTCTAGAAAGAACAATCTGCCGCTTTCATTCCTCCAACAGCTCCGTCTCTACTTCCAGCGAATTGAGGGTGGCATTGCCAAATTGTGTCACCATCGCGACGTCGGCGGCGTCGCGGCCGTAGCCAAGGACAACGCGGTAGCCGTGGGTTTCTGATTGAACGGCGTCGAAAGTGTACCATTTGTCGCCTACGTAGGCTTCAAACCAGGCGTGTAAATCCATGAAATTGAGCTTGTCGAGGTAGCCGACGGTCATTCGAGAAGGAATAGACAGCGTTCGGCATAAGGCAATGCCCAAATGCGTAAAATCGCGGCATACGCCTACTCGTTGATAAACCAAATCTAAGGCAGTAGTGCTTGAGTGGGTGGTATTGTATTGGTAACGAATGTGTTGATAAATCCAGCGTCTGATGGCTTCTACTTGCTCATAGCCCCAAGAGGCATCGCCTACGATTTGGCTTGCTAGGTTTTGGAGTTCTGGTAAGTCCGACTGGCAATAGCGGCTCGGAGAAAGATATACCAACGTTTCGATGGGTAAATCTTCTACCAAAATGTAAGGAGGGAAAGGAGCATTTGGCGCTTCTTCTTCGTTGACCAGCACTTCTATTTCGGTAGTAATCGTTAGCTGACCGACGGGCAAAACGGCGCGTACACAATGGTTTTCATAACAATCGTTGTAAGTACTAAAAGGAACGAAAGGCTCAATGTGAAATTCTTCTTTTAAGACAGCTTGCCCTTCTTGGCGTCGGGGACTAAGAAGCATTTGAACGGTTGTAGGGGTGTGTATTTGGTACTTAAATACACTTTTACCTCTTATCTTCATGGGTAAGAAACGTCGTAATAGAATTTTGTGTAAAGTACCAAAAAAAACGCAGTTTTAGCATCATTTTCGCTGATTTTTGGTGTATAAAAAAGGCAGGTTCCTTGCGGGCCTGCCTTTCTCGTGATTGTACTCAGGTGCCAACGTAACCCCTTACATTGGTTTCTTTACGGACTTGCGTCCCATGGCGTATTCGATGCCGCCTAAAAGGTGTTGGACAAACAATGGTTCTACAAACGATTCGTCGGTGTGGCCGCCACCTGTGTAAAACGAGCGCCCTCCGTCAAATTCACGATACCATATAAACGGGTGATTGACCCCGTTTGCGCCTCCTTTGTAGGTGCTTTCATCGAGCGTGGCGAGGACTTTAATCCCCAACACAATTTTTTTATAGTTGTATAATTCGTCAAAACGTTTCCAACGGTCAGGAAGCATAGACGTCGAAGGGTGATTTTGGCTGTGTACCACCACGTCCACGCTTTGCTGCTTGGGGTGGCTTAAAAAGTACGCACCCACCAATTGATTGTACCAAGGCCAATCGTATTCGGTATCTGCCGCCGCGTGAATCCCTACGTAGCCGCCTCCCCCGCGAATGTATTGCTCAAAAGCAGTTTGCTGAGCATCGTTGAGGACGTCGCCTGTGGTACTCAAAAACACCACTGCTTTGTATTTTTTTAAGTTCTCGGACGTAAATGCGCTCGCATCTTCAGTCGTATCTACGGCGAATTTGTTTTGTTCACCAAGCAACATCAACGCGGCTTTCCCTTTGGGGATAGAAGCGTGGCGGAATCCCTTGGTTTTAGCAAAAACTAAAATCGCATCTTTCGTCGTTGATGCGGCTTTTTTCTTTTTCTGGGCAAACGAACTTACCGTGAGCGCCAACAAGAAAGCGCAGCAGTAAAACAATCTTGTCATAATCTTAATCTGGTATTTTGGGAAAAAAGACGCGCCCAAATGAAAACTACTATAAAAACTGAGAAGTAGTTGAGAGTTATTATTCACCCTTCACGGAGGCTTTCTCGTATTTTTTGGGGGCATACAAAAACCCAAATGCCTCGGCGCCGTCGCGCTCGTGGACTTTGTGATGAATATAATGCGCCCGAATGATTCGGTTGAGGTAACGATTGCTGGTTTTAAATTTGATTTTTACCCGACGGTGAACAATCACGTCGTGAAAAAGAAAATACCCAATGCCGTACAGGGTAATGCCAAAACCAACGTACATCAACCAACGAAGCGATTCCACTTCTGAGCCCACTACGATGAGGGCGGTAGCCGACGCGCCAAAAATAATGCCAAAGAGGTCATTGGTTTCCCACCAGCCTTTGTGATGTACGTGGTGCGATTCGTGCCAGTTCCACATGATGCCGTGCATGATGTATTTGTGCGTGAACCAGGCAAAGCCTTCCATAAAAACAAACGTGCCGAGCACAAGGAGAAAATTGAGTAGCATGGGAAATATATGTCCGATGTTTTCAGAAAAACCAATTTTTAGGTTCTTTTGTTAGACAACAAAATCAAAACATTGCAAAATTAGCTATATGTCAGCACTTACCATACCGCAGCGACCGCCCCGTCCGTTTTTGGGGGAGGAATTTTCTTTGACAACTTGGGAACAACTTCAACCTTTTTATGAAAATCTAAAAAACCGCGTCATTGAATCGACCGACGAGCTTCGTCAGTGGTTTCTGGATAAAAGTGAATTGGAGTCGTACTTGTCGGAAAATTTCGCGTGGCGATACATCCGCATGACCTGCGATACCAGCAGCGAACAATATCAACAAGAGTTTAACGATTTTGTGGAAAACTTTCAGCCACAGTTGAGTACCTACGGAAATGAGTTGGATAAGAAAGCCTTGGCCAGCCCTTTTTTGAACGAACTCAAAGACCAAGGTTTTGAGGTAGCGCTGCGCGGAATGAAAAAAGCGATTGAGATTTTTAGGGAAGAAAATATTCCATTACAAACGCAAATCCAGACCGAGCAAGCCAAATACGGCGCGATTATCGGGGCGATGACGGTGACAATAAATGGGGAAGAAATGACGCTCCAAAAAGCATCGGATATATTGCAATCAACCGACCGTGCGGTGCGTGAAGAAGCTTGGCAACAAATTCAATCACGCCGCTTGGCCGACAAAGATACGCTAGACCAATTACTCAATTCACTACGCGATTTGCGGCATGAAGTCGCTACCAACGCAGGTTTTACTAACTTCCGCGATTATATGTTTGCGGCGCTTGGTCGTTTTGATTACACGCCACAAGATTGTTTCAACTTTCACGAATCGGTGGCAGAAGCAGTGGTGCCTATGCTCAATGACATGGCCCAAGAGCGTAAAAAAGCGTTGGCATTGGAAGCGCTTCGCCCGTGGGATTTTAAAGTGGATCCCCAAAACCGCCCGCCGCTAAAACCGTTTAGTACGGGGGAAGAATTGTTGGAAAAAACGATTACTTGTTTTACGAACCTTGATCCACAATTGGGTGATTATCTACGGATTATGAAAGCCATGGGTCATCTCGACCTCGAATCAAGAAAGGGAAAAGCGCCAGGCGGGTACAATTATCCGTTGGAGGAAATAGGAGTGCCGTTCATTTTTATGAATGCTACCTCCAACCTGCGCGATTTGGTGACTTTGTTGCACGAAGGCGGCCACGCCGTACACAATTTCGTGACGCGGGATTTGATGCTCAACGCCTTCAAAAACCCTCCTGCTGAAGTGGCGGAATTGGCCTCAATGAGCATGGAATTGTTGACAATGGATTATTGGGATGTGTTTTTTGATAACGAAGATGACCTGCGCCGCGCTAAAATCCAGCACTTGGAGTCGATTATCGAAACTTTACCTTGGGTAGCAACGATTGATAAATTCCAACATTGGTTGTACGAAAATCCTACTCATACCGTCGAGCAACGGCAAGCAGCGTGGTTAGCGGTTTATGAACAATTCAG
Source organism: Runella sp. R0.1_18 (assembly GCF_057652155.1). Classification (NCBI taxonomy): domain Bacteria; kingdom Pseudomonadati; phylum Bacteroidota; class Cytophagia; order Cytophagales; family Spirosomataceae; genus Runella; species Runella sp. R0.1_18. The sequence goes on along the minus strand of NZ_JBYFCK010000001.1, from coordinate 405,316 downwards.
TGACTCCATAACCGACTGGAACGGGCTCGAAGACGCGAAAAAATACATTTGGCAAAAACAGCTCCACATTTACGAAGTACCGTTTTACTACATTGAATACGGCATGGCGCAGCTAGGAGCCGTAGGGGTGTGGCGCAATTACAAACAAAACCCACAAAAGGGTCTTGAAGGGTATTTGAACGCCTTGAAATTGGGCTACACCGTTCCGATTAGCCAGATTTACGCCGCAGCCAACATTCCTTTTGACTTCTCAAAAGGCTACATCACTGAGTTAATGAATTTTGTCAAAGAGGAACTGACGAAGTTGAAATAAAACTGATTTTGGAGTGTCGAGGGCAGACAGGGTCGCCTGTGCGATGCAGAATGTCGAATAAGTGGATTTAATTCGACATTCTGCACTCTACATTCGATATTTTAAATTGGCTTAATTTTTGGGCTTTTCAATGGGTTTAAAACGCACTTCAGTGGTATAGACTGCGTCATTGATAGCGTCTAAATAAGGAGAAGAAGGAAACTCTTTCTGAAAACGTTCCAAAAGTCGCTTAAAGTTGGTCGGTTTGCGGTTCATTCCTACGGTCATACGGGCAAAAAGCGATCGGTGGGTAAGCTGGGCTAGGGTCAACTCGCGCGTGTGAGGGAGGTGTTGGAGCCCTTCCGAAAGCGTATCGTAAGACTTTTCCCATTGGCTGCTGTCGGCAATCACCAATGCCCCTCGCACCATACCCATGTCTAAACTCGTTCCCAAAAAATGCTGGTTAACAGACGAGATATATAAATCAGCGACGCGGGCGTCGTCTGAAAGGAGTTTAAACGGCGGTTTTTCGTTGATGTACAGTTCACCCTGCGACCGAATGTGCGCTTGTTTACGAATATACTTTTGTCCTTCAATGGACGCCATGACGTAGGTGTTCACAAACGAATGGGTAGTATCACACGTTCGTTGGAAGCGCTCCCAATACTGATCCGCGAGGTCATTGACGATGGTACTATAATTATCCAACGACATGTGCCTCACCAGCGGTTTATCGGCCAAAGAATCTCGCCCAAGAAGCATACTTTCGTACAAAAAATGATGCAAAGCGGCCGTACGACCTTGCACCTGAGGTGATTGCGTACGACTCGGGTTGCAAAAAACGAGGGTATCGTTGGGCGATAAAATAAAATCAACCCGATAACCGAGGCAATCAATGGAAACTTTCTGGGTTGTTTCTAAACGAATATCGGTTTCAAAGTTGCCATGATTATCTGTGCGTCCTTTCGCAATCGAACTCGACGAATAGAGAGCGTTCGAGGGCCTGATCGAAATTTGGTAATTTGAGGACGGAAAACCCTCAAAATGCCCCCGAATGTGAACATTGGGTTGCGCAAGGCACTGCATCGCTCCCAATAACAACGTACACAAAAATCGCATCTTCATTTGGTGTAAATAAATAGTGATTAAGGGTCAACTTTAACGCAAGGCATTCCACAAAATTTCAATGGGATGGAGGGCTTTTTTGCCCGTACCGTCTTTGATTTGGTGACGGCAACTGGTGCCTGGGGCGGCGATGAGCACATCGTCGGGCTGTTGTCGAACCGTAGGGAAAAGCACCAATTCGCCTACTTGCATCGAAAGTTCGTAATGTTCTTGCTCATATCCAAACGACCCCGCCATTCCGCAGCACCCCGACGGAATCAGCTGTACCTGATAGTTTTGCGGCAATGACAACATTTTCTTCGTAGGGGTCAGCGAACCAAGGGCTTTTTGGTGACAGTGGCCGTGTAGTTTGATAAGCTGGCGGTCTCCCGTAAATTGATTGCTACGGATGTTTTTGGCGTCGATTTCGCGAGCGATAAACTCATCAAACAACAACGCATTTTGGGCTAATTTTTGGGCGTCTTGACGGAGATTTTCGGGGACTAAATCAAGGTATTCGTCGCGGAAAGTCAATAAGGCGGAAGGTTCGATGCCTACCAACGGCGTCTCACTCGAAATCAAGTCTTTCAGCAACGCTACGTTTTGGATGGCAATCTTTTTGGCCTCTTTAACCAGTCCCTTAGAAAGGTATGTTCGCCCGCTTTCGAGGTGATTAGGAATGATAACTTCGTAGCCTAGTTTTTCGAGCAATTGAATCGCTTTTTGTCCAATTGCTACGTCGTTAAAATTGGTAAACTCATCACAAAAAAGATAAACCTGCCCTTTTACTCCTTGCTTATCGCCTTTTGCCACCTGTCTTTTGCCCTTTGCCCAATTTTTCAAAGTGGTACTACTCAGCATCGGCATGGTGCGGTCGGGGTGAAAACCGACGATGCGGTTGGCGATTTTGCGTAGGCTTTCGGTGCCAAAAACAGCATTATACGCCCATGGCACGAGACTCGCAAGCTTCATTTGTTGCGTAAAATTGGCAATCAAACGCGCGCGAAACGGTACGCCATTTTTGTCATAATAGCTTTGCAGAAACTCTGCCTTCATTTTGGCAATGTCCACGCTCGATGGGCACTCCGATTTACAGCCTTTACACGATAAACACAAGTCAAGAATCTCTTTCGTTTCTTCGGCGCTGGTAGAAGTAGGCGTAGCCTCGGTATAAAAATGGCGAAGCATATTGGCGCGAGCACGGGTAGTGTCGCGTTCGCGGCGGCTGGCCATGTAGCTGGGGCACATCGTTCCGCCCGTGATTTGCGTCTTGCGACAGTCGCCCGAACCGCTGCATTTTTCTGCCAATCGAAGGATACTTTCTTGGTGGCTAAAATCAAAAACGGTTTCGGTTTTGGGTGCAATTTGGTCGGGTTGGTAGCGCAGAAATTCGTTCATGGGCGGCGTATCCACGATTTTACCACGGTTAAATACGCCGTTAGGGTCAAAAATAGCTTTGACTTTTCTAAACAGCTCATACACCTGCTCACCCATCATAAACGGAATAAATTCCCCGCGAAGCCGTCCGTCGCCGTGCTCGCCTGAGAGCGAACCGTTGTATTTTTTGAGCAATACGGCTGTGTCGGCCAAAATCGCCCGAAAAGTAGCTTTTCCCTCGGACGTCTTCAGGTTGACCATTGGCTCTACGTGCAACTCACCCGCGCCCGCGTGGGCATAATACGACACATGAACGCCGTGTTTTTGAAGCACTTCGCCCAAGTCTTGAATGTAATCGGGAAGGTCTTCTACGGCTACGGCACAGTCTTCAATGAGGTTGACGGGCTGGGTGTCACCTGGGAGGTTTCGGATAAGTCCCAAACCTGCTTTGCGCACATCCCACGCCTTTTTCGATTCGTCGCCAAATAAAAGCGGGTAAGCATAACCCAAATTGGCCGCTTTTAGCTCGGCTACAAGGCGGCTGGCCATGGCTTCTACTTCGGGGCGGGTAGCGGCACCAAACTCGACCATGAGCATAGCAGCGGGGTCACCTTCGATAAAAAAACGGTTGTGCCGGTATTCGTTGTGGCCTTTGGTAAAATCCATGATGTATTTATCCACCAATTCCGACGCCAATGGTTGATGACGCATAGCAAGACCATTGGCCAACAACGACTCATGTAGCGACGTGCAGTGAATGCACAACAAGCCCAACTCGGCAGGAGGCAACGGCAATAAATTCAGTTTGGCTTCGGTCACAAAACACAGCGTTCCTTCCGAACCTGCAATGAGTCGGCACAGGTTAAACGCTTCCGTTCCCCCAAAAGGAACTGTATCGAGCAGGGCGTCGAGGGCATAGCCTGTGTTGCGTCGAGTGACGGTTTTTTTTGGGAAGTTTTTATGGATTTCTTCTTGGTATGAAGGCGTTGAAAGCAGGGCAAAAATCTCGTTGTCGATTTTTTGTCTCAAATCGCCTTCGGTATTTTTGGGTGAATTAACTTTTGAAACCTCGGAACCAAAATGAACTTCGGTACCGTCGGAAAGCAGGGCTTTTACTTCCAATAAATGGTCGCGGGTAGTGCCCCAACTGATGGAGTGGAGGCCGCAGGAGTTGTTGCCAATCATCCCTCCAACCATAGCCCGACTCGCCGTGGATGTTTCGGGGCCAAACATCAAGCCGTAAGGTTTCAAAAAGGCGTTGAGGTCGTCACGAATGACGCCAGGCTGAACCCGAACCCAACGTTCTTGTGGGTTGACTTCCAGAATTTTATCAAAATATTTAGAAATATCGACGACAATGCCATTGCCCACCACTTGCCCCGCAAGCGATGTACCTGCGGCTCTTGGAATAAGCGTAAGTTGATGGCGGGTTGCAAACGCAATCAATTGTTGAATGTCCTTACTACTGCGCGGCAAAGCCACGGCCAAGGGCATTTCTTGATAAACCGAAGCATCGGTAGAATACAATTTACGAATGGCTTGGTGCGGGGTGGTGGTGTCGAAATACAATTCTCCCTCAAAATCAGAGGTAAGTTGTTCAAAAGGAAGTTGGGTAGTGGTAACGTAAAACATCAGACATGAATGGTTTGTGCAAATGTAGTTTAAAATCAGATTGGGCGTACCTTTGCAGCGAAACGGTAATTTATGAAACTATGCCTGCTACTTATTATGAAGCGCGTTTGACGCTTAATCCTGATTTTAACGAAATCGTTATGGCTGAATTAGGCCAAATTGGCTACGAGTCGTTTGTCGAAACCGACGAAGGGCTTTTGGCCTATATTATAGATGAACAATTTGACGCTGCCCAACTTCAGCAATTGGTTGACGACTACCAGTCGATGACGCCGATTGTGGTGGAATACCAACAGCTCGAACCCAAAAATTGGAACGAAGAGTGGGAGAAAAACTACCAGCCGATTGAAGTGGCGGGAAAAATCCGCGTACGTGCGTCGTACCACGAACCGAATCCTGCGTTTCAGTACGAAATTGTGATTGACCCCAAAATGTCGTTTGGAACGGGGCACCACGAAACCACTACGTTGGTCATGGAACAGCAACTTTCGCTGGATCATCAGGGAAAATCGTTGCTCGATGTAGGAAGTGGCACGGGTATTTTGGCGATTTTGGGAGAAATGTTGGGAGCGACTAAACTCACCGCTTTCGACATCGAGGAATGGGCGTATCTCAACGCCGTTGAAAACGCCGAGATGAATGGTTGTAAACACATGACCGTTTTTCAAGGAACTATCGAAGACTGTCCCCACGATACCTACGACATTGTGTTGGCCAATATCAACCGCAACATTTTGCTTCGAGAAATACCTATCTATGAAACGTTTTTGAAAGCGGGTGGTACACTGATGGTGAGTGGGTTTTACGAGTTTGATATTGAAGATATTAAGCAAAAGGCCGAAGAAGTTGGGCTAAAGCTAGCAGTTCAAAAAACGCTCAACCAATGGGCAACTTTACGTTTTGAAAAACCATGAAAGTAAGCATTTTAGGGTGTGGCTGGCTGGGCTTGCCTTTGGCCAAAAAACTCATAGAACAAGGACACGTAGTAAGGGGCTCAACAACCCGTGCCGAAAAATTGAGCGAACTGCGTCAAGCAGGGATTGAGCCGCTTTGGCTGCAATTATCGCCCGAACCGAAAGGAATAGGCTGGGATTATTTGTTGGATACCGAAGTATTGGTGGTAAACATCCCGCCGCGATTGGCGCAGACGGGCGCAACGTTTCATCCTGCCCAAATCGAGCACTTGGCTACTTTGATAAAAAATAGCTCGGTGCAGCGCGTGATTTATGTAAGTTCAACGTCGGTCTATGCCGATGACAATCGGACGGCGGTAGAAGACGACGTAACAACGCCCGAGGAGTCGGCGGCACCCGCCTTGGTGGAAGCCGAGCGTATCATACAGAATGTAGGAAAAACGTGGCTAGTGCTTCGTTGCGGTGGCTTGATGGGCTACGAGCGCATTCCTGCAAAATACGTATCGGGCAAAAAAAATCTGACGACGGGGCATTTACCCGTCAATTACCTCCACCGCGACGACGCCATCGGAATCATTGAAACGTTTTTATCTTTACCCAACGAAGCATGGAATCAAACCTATAATGTGGTTTCGCCCCAGCATCCCACTCGCCGCGAGGTTTATTTGGGGAGTTGCGAACCGTTTGGGTATATTCCTCCAACGTTTGAAGATGATGCTTCGGCACCTTACAAATTGATTTCGTCGGAGCGCCTGCAAATGCACCTTCCTTATTCGTTTCTGTACCCCAACCCTCTAGATTTTTATTATGCACTCTAAAAGGTCTCTCATTTTGAGGTAGGTAGATACACAAAAAAAGCGCCATCGAAAGTGGCGTTTTTTTGTTGCTTCTTTTGGTCAATAGGGGTTATTTTGTTTAATGTATTGTTAACAATATTAAACAGACATTAGAATTTTAGATTTTGTTTAACTTATTTTCCTATAAATTAAACAAAATTGAAAATTGTACTTTTTTGTGTTAAAGTCCTTTTTTTGGGCTCTTTTGGCGTATTTTTTTGGAAAAAAGGCATTGTAAAAGACATTAAAATTGGTCGCTTAGAATAAAATTAGTAGGATTTTGTTCTATAATTTCCAAAATAGGTTTGGTATTGTAAAATGTTATTGTTTAACTTTGCTTCATAAAGGTTAAACAAAAATCAACAATCCCAAGACCATGACCGCCATAGAATTCACTTACAATATTTCAAAAGTTTCAAAGTCATTGAAACCTTTTGCAATGCGCCTCACCAAAGACAATGATGATGCCAATGATTTGCTTCAAGATACCTTGTTGAAGGCATTTACTAACCGAGAAAAATATGCTGATGGAACTAACCTGAAAGCGTGGCTCTACACAATTATGAAAAATACTTTCATTACCAACTATCAGCGCATGGTAAGAAAGAATACTTTCATCGACGAATCTGAAAATTTGTATTACATCAATTCGCTTGAGAATAGTACTGATAACGAAGCGCCTTCGACATTTATAATGAATGACATCAACCGCGCCGTAGATTCGTTAGAAGAATCGTTCCGTACGCCGTTTATGATGCACTACCGAGGGTTCAAATACCATGAAATTGCGGAGCGTTTGCGTATTCCGATTGGGACAGTGAAAAACCGAATTCACATTGCCCGAAAAGAATTGAAAGACAAATTATACGTGTACGAACACGCATTTTAGGAGAGAATAGACAGATTCGGGCAGTTGGCCGTTTAAAGGGAACTTTTCAGTTGTCTTTAGAACGATTTGGCGAAGATTTTATGTTATAAAAAGCGCAGTGAGTAAATTAAGCTGCTACAGATAAGTTTTAACAACTCTCCAATAAATATAAACCAAAAAGACAAAAAAAGGAGAGTAAAAAGATATAGAGGTTTGTTTTTTAAGGAAACATCAAAAATTTTAATTTTTGGTTAAAAAAGAGGAAGGTTCCGAAAAGTTGGCTAGTTTCTGGCCAACTTTTTTTTATATGAAGTTCACCTCTGTATGTAACCGAATGCCAAATTGCTCTTCGACTGAGTTTTGAATCTTATAAGCAAGCTGTTGTATATCAGCGCCTTTTCCTCCGCCGTAGTTTACCAGTACCAGCGCTTGTCGGGTATGAACTCCAATGCTACCAAAACGTTTTCCTTTCCAGCCGTTTTGTTCAATCAACCAACCTGCGGGCACTTTTACGGTACTGTCATTGATAACATAGCCTGGAATGGCTGGGTATTGGATTTTAAGTGCCTCATACTGCGAAGCAGGGATTTCGGGGTTTTTGAAAAAACTGCCCGCGTTTCCGATTTCGGCGGGGTCGGGGAGTTTACTACGTCTAATTTTGATGACGGCCTCACTTACTGCTCGAATGCTCAATTCTTTCACGCCCATTTGCGTAAGGGTCGTTTGAATGTCGCCGTACGACACCTGAAAAGTGGGTTGTTTAGCCAGCTTAAACTGAACACTGCTGATGATATATTGGCCTTTCACTTCGTTTTTAAACACACTATCGCGGTAGCCAAAGCGGCAATCGGCATTGGTAAAAATGTGTTTCTCGCCCGTAGATAACTGTATTGCTTCGAGGCGGTCGAAGGTGTCTTTGATTTCGACACCGTACGCGCCAATATTTTGCATGGGGGCAGCTCCGACAGTACCAGGTATCAAAGATAAATTTTCGATACCTGCCCAGCCTTTTTCGACGCAGTGCATCACAAAACCGTGCCAGCTTTCACCAGCACCAGCCCGTACCCACACGTGTTCTTGGTCTTCTTTCACAACTTGAATGCCTTTGAGGTTGATTTTGACCGCCAACCCGTTGAAATCTTGCGTGAGGAGAAGGTTGCTGCCACCGCCCAAAATGAGCATTGGGGACGTATGTGCGTTGGGAAGTTGAAGGAGTGTCTGAATGTCTTCTTCGTTTTCTACTTCTACCAAGTAGCGTGCGGTGGCATCGATACCGAAGGTATTATACGGCTTGAGTGAAACGTTGCTTTGAATGGTAAGCATTATGGGTGAGTGGTTCCTTGGACAAATAACGTAAAAAAGGTGGTTTTTAACAAGGTTTTACCAACGATGCCATATAAAACCCGTCGAATCCGTCGCGGGCGGGAGAGGTGCGCGTTTCGGTTTCAAGCGTCCATTGTTGACCTTGCTCTTTCAGAAAACGCTGCACCTGATTTTCGCTCTCTGAGGGTAAAATACTACAAGTGGCATAGACTAATTTGCCGCCAGGTTTAACCATTTGTGAGTAATGGCTTAAAATATCGTACTGCGTTTGGCGAATTTGTTCCAAAAATTCGGGCATAATCTTCCATTTAGAATCAGGATTTCGCCGAAGCACTCCCAAACCTGAGCAAGGTACGTCTAACAGTACCCGATCGGCAGTTTCGCGAAGACGCTTGATGGTTTTGGCTTCGATGAGGCGCGTTTCTACGTTACTTACTCCATTGCGACGTGCGCGGCGGCGAAGTTCATCTAGTTTCCAGTTTTCTACGTCCATGGCAATCAATCGCCCTTGGTTTTGCATCAATGCTGCTAGATGCAGGGTTTTTCCACCCGCGCCTGCGCAAGCATCAATCACCCGCATTCCAGGCTGAACGTCGAGCGTGGGAGCAATCACCTGCGAACCCGCGTCTTGAACCTCAAAAAAGCCGTTTTTGAACGCCTCCGTTTGAAATACATTTTTCTTTTCTGACAACGCTAATGCAGACGGCAACGAAGGAAGCGGGTTCGTCTGAATGCCATCTTCGGCCAACTGCTTTTGAAGTGCTTCGCGGTTGGTTTTGAGGGTATTAACGCGTAAAACAACGGGGGCGGTTTGGTTGAGCGCGTGCAGCTCATCATCCCATTTCTGTCCTAATTCCGCAGCGCCCACTTCGTCGAGCCAATCGGGGATGGATTCGCGGACTTTTCGGATTTTCTTGGCTTCTTCGTAAGCTTGACGAATACGCTGCGGCTGAATGTGGGCAAATTCGGTCCAGGCGGGAAGTTCGTTGCCTTTGAGCGTCTGCCAAATGGCAAAAATATCGCTATAAGCGGGTCGTTCTTCTTGACTTACAAACAATAACAACCGCCACCAGCGGACGATTTCGTAGGTATTTTCGGCGATAAAACCGCGGTCGCGAGCACCCCATTTACGGTTTGATTTGAGGACTTGCTCAATCACTTTATCGGCTTGACGGCCTTTTTCAAAAATTTCGCCGAGCGAAAAAACAATCGCTTCGACCAACACACGGTGGTATCTCATTCGGGGAAGATGGACAAATATTCCTCAAAAGTACAAGAAATTCTGCGAATGTCGAAGGTGGACGGGGGCGCCTGAGCGATTCAGCGTGTCGAATAATTGTACCGAAGGGTGCCCATAATGGCGTGCTGAGGGTTACTCGGGTTGTGAGCAACCCTTAGCACGCTTACAGAAGTATAAACTTCAGGAGATAAACCATCCCCAATGCGACCAGGCCCATCAGGGTAGAGGCTGGTGAAAAGAGACGTAAGGTCTGAGATACGCTCAGATTGCCAAAGCGAGAAATGACCCAGAAGTAAGAATCGTTGGCGTGTGAAGTCACCATCGAACCTGCACCCGTAGCAAGTAGGGCGAGTACCGTGCCAGTTTCGGAAGCAAAACCTAATGAATCTAACAAAGGCGCAATTAACGAAGCAGTGGAAACAACGGCAACCGTGGAAGACCCTTGGGCTGTTTTGAAGATAGCGGCTAATCCAAACGGTATAAGCAGTCCCCAGCCACCCGAAGCAATGGCCGAACCATAGACTTTTCCGAGTTCAAGCCCTTTGATGATTTCTCCAAAAGCACCTCCCGCTGCCGTTACAATCAAAATCGGCCCTGCTTTGGAGATGGCATCGTCGAAAAGGGCATTGAGCTGGTCTTTTTGCAGTGGACGAAACAATGGTAAGGTCAGCAGTAAGCCAACAATAAGGGCAGGAATGGGCTCACCCAAAAACTTGACCATTGTAAGTAAAACAGGAGGTAATGCTTCGGGGCTAAGCAATACGACTGATTTGAGCGAAATGAGGGCAATAGGAACGATAATCGGGAGAAATGAGGGCAAAGGAGAAGGAAGATTTTTGGTCGGAATTGTCGGTGTAGGTAAGGTATCTTTATCGCTGCTTGCAAGAATGGGAGTTGGCTGAGCAAGGCTGTACAGATACCCCACGATGGCAGCGGGTAATGCGACAACTACGCCTAGTAACATGGCTCTTCCTAAATCGACATTCAGGACGCCAGCGGCGGCAGTAATTCCAGGATGTGGAGGAACCAAGCAATGCACCGCATAAAGCGAAGTAGCCAAACAGCCGATAAGAGATATTCGCTTTTGGGGCAATTGAAGCCCCAAAGAAACGACAAGCCCGCTCAACACGACAAAGCCAGAGTCGCAAAAAATCGGTAGTCCAATCAAAAAACCAATGATACTCACGGCCAAGGGAGCGTAGCGTTCGCCCGTTTTAGCTAAAACAAAATGGGCGAGACTAAGGGTAGCGTTGGTTTTATCCAAAATAACGCCCAGCGTTGCCCCCAAAATAATCAGTAAACCAATTTTTTCGAGTGTACTTCCAAAGCCAGTTTTAAGGGCTTTGAGTACAATTTCTCCGTCCATCCCTGCGGCAAATCCTACGCCCATCGCTACGAGTACCAACACAAAAAAAGTATTGAATTTGTATCGTGAGCTTAAAATGATGATGGCTAAAATACTGATAAACAGTAAAATGCTGACGAAGAGTGGACTAAGCATCATGAATGGGGTTTTTGTACATTATCATTGAAACTCAGTTATGCCCTTTTTTTACTTAATAACTTTCAAACCAAGCAAACTTTTCATGAATTAGGTTCTGTTTTTCTTGCGTCACGTAGTCCAAGTAAGCTTGGGCAACGGGCGCAAGCTTTTTGTCTTTCAACCATATCAATGTCCAAGTAGAAGTAATAGGAAAACCTTCGACGGGAATAATGCGTAGTTGCTGATTGACCAGTTCGTTTTTGATGCCAATGAGCGGCATGATGGAATACCCAAGTCCCGCAATCACGGCCTGTTTGACGGCTTCGTTGGAGGTCAATTCCATTTTTTTGCGGACGGGAAGGTTGTTTTGCAGAATAAACTTTTCCATCACATGCCGCGTACCTGACCCTTGTTCTCGATAAATAAGTGGGATATTTTCAAAAATGGATTTATCATAAAGCGCTTCGTTGTACTGCGTTTCGGTATTTCCTACGACGAAAAGTTTGTTTTGCATGAGCTCAATTTTTTCAATTTTTAGGGTGTCAGGCAAGACACTTACCCACGAAAAATCAACCTCATTTTTTTCGAGACTAGCCACCACTTGGACTTTGTTGGTAACATCCATTTGGAGCTCTACGCCAGGGTGTTGTCTGATAAAATCGGTAATGAAGTAAGGGGCGATGTACTTGCCCGTCGATACCACCGAAAACTTGAGTTTACCCGTAAGTTGGCCTTTGTGGGCGTGCATTTTGTAATTGATGGCATACACTTCAGCCAAAATCTTGTCGGCAGCTTCGGCTATTTCTCGGCCAAAATCAGTGACATAGATTTTTTTGTTGAGTACTTCAATCAACGGAATATCAAACTGCTCTTGGAAGTTTTTGAGCTGAATCGAAACCGCAGGCTGCGTCAAATGCAGCTCTTCAGCAGCTTTCGTAATGCTGCGTGTTTGTGCCACTTTGAGGAATATTCGTAGCTGATTAAGGGTATAATTCATAAAAAATATTTATGATAGCTATTGTAAAGTTAAATAAAAATTTATAAATATTACTACAGACCTTTGCACCGTCAACCAAAAACAAATCTATTAATGAAAAGAATTACGGTAGCAAAGGGCGACGGCATCGGTCCCGAAATCATGGATGCCACTCTTTCCATTATCAAAGCCGCAGGGGCGCAAATTGAAGTAGATGAAATCGAGGTGGGTGAAAAAGTGTATTTAGCAGGTAACACCTCAGGGATTGCCAAAGAATCGTGGGACATTATCCGTCGCAACAAAGTATTCTTGAAAGCACCCATTACGACTCCCCAAGGTGGTGGTTACAAAAGTTTGAACGTAACTACGCGTAAGTTTTTGGGTTTGTATGCCAACATCCGTCCGTGTATTAGTTTACACCCTTTTGTGAAAACAAAACACCCGCAAATGGACATCGTGATTGTGCGCGAAAACGAAGAAGATTTGTACGCAGGTATCGAACACCAACAAACCGACGAGGTAGTGCAATGTTTGAAACTGATTAGCCGCCCAGGCTGTGAAAAAATCGTTCGCTATGCGTTTGAGTATGCCAAAAACTACGACCGTAAAAAAGTGACGTGTTTTACCAAAGACAACATCATGAAGCAAACCGATGGACTGTTTCACCAAGTCTTTGATGAAATTGCGAAAGAATACCCTACCATCGAAAATGAACACTGGATTATTGATATTGGGGCCGCTAAAATGGCTGACACGCCCGAAGCCTTTGACGTCATTGTGATGCCGAATTTGTACGGAGACGTACTTAGCGACGTGGCCGCTCAGATTGCGGGGTCGGTAGGTTTGGCGGGTTCGGCCAATATCGGCGAAGAGTGTGCTATGTTTGAGGCGATTCACGGCTCGGCACCCCGAAGAGCAGGTCAAAACATGGCCAATCCGTCGGGCTTATTGCAAGGAGCGGTGCTGATGCTCAATCACATTGGGCAGACTGACGTGGCCGAAAAAGTACAAAATGCGTGGCTCAAAACCATCGAAGAAGGCATCCATACCTACGATATTTACAAAGAAGGGGTTAGCAAACAAAAAGTAGGAACCAAAGAGTTTGCCGAGGCAGTTATCAAAAATTTGGGTGAAAAGCCTAGCCAACTCAATGCCGTAAGTTATGCCGCAGGCGCTTCGTTTAACCTACCAAAGTACCAACGCAAAGCTCCCAAGAAAAAAGAACTGCTAGGGGTCGATTTGTTTGTGCATTGGGACGGCGAAAGTGCTGATGAATTGGCAGCTATGGTGCAGAAAATCAATACCTCCGAAGCAACATTGAGCATGATTACCAATCGTGGTATCAAAGTTTGGCCAGAAGGTTTTCCCGAAACGTTTTGTACCGACCACTGGCGCTGCCGCTTTAAACCCGTCGGAACAACCGAGTTAGACAAGCAACAAATCGTAGGGCTGTTGGAGGCCGCAAGCGAGTACAACATTGACATCATCAAGACCGAAAATCTCTACGCTTTTGATGGTACACCTGCTTTTTCATTGGGACAAGGACAATAACTTTCTGAAAAAATGAATATACAACTTTTGAATGGCCATTTTTCGTCATCGGAGGCAATTGACCTTTTGGCGCAGTTTGTGCAGGTAAAGGTGCGGTTTCACGAAAATAAAATTGAAAAAAGCCAAAATGAAGAAGACATAAAAATGCGTGAAAAACGTATCAAGCAACTTCAGCAGGTTTTTTTTGAAACCAAACAACAGCTTTTGAAGCAACCAACGACTGGGCTGAATGCCGAGATAAAAATCAACTAACCTACCTGTATTTTAAGAGAAGTACCATTACCAAAGGGTTGTTCCAATCACTGGAACAACCCACCTTCATCAACAACTAAATGCTATGAATTCCATTTCTTCAAATCAGTTATTTTTGGTATGCCCTTTCTGCCAAATGGAAGGATTTATTCGCAAGCATTTTGGCGACGTATTCTTTCTAACCTCATCCGCTTCGGTGTTTGATTTTGAGGATGATGCGTATTTGAAAGAGGTAAAGAAGACGATTCGCAGTGAAAACATTCAGGACATTTACTTGGTGGGAGACGTTTCTTGTCGATTTGTGAAAAATGCGTTGGTTTCGGGAGAGGTGGGTTATTTATCGTGCGAAGAGTTTATTCGTCATTTATGTTCAGAAACTGATAACCCTATTTCTTTGACCGAGAAATTACTTCGTAAACAACTCTATGAACTAAGTGCTGAACGTATATTCGGTAGCGAACTAGCAAAGGGCGAACTGAGACTTCACGGGTTGATGACTTCCAAGGCTGAGAATTTGATTACGCCCGTGTATTGTGAGTTTTTGCAGCGAATGCAGTTGGATATTGCTAAAAATGATAACGGCACGCGCCTTGAACACGTGCCGTCATTGGAGCTAATTCTCTAATTTATACCATTTTACATTACGCAATGCTTCGCGCCGAGAGTAGGCACTTTGGCTGGGGGCGTAGTGTTTGGCTAGGTAATCGAGAACCGTTTTTTCTGATTCTCCCAAATCCCACAATTTATGATTACGCTGCATCCAGCGAATTTTACTCAACCATTCGTCGCGGGTAAAACGGTGCTGAAGAATGAGTTTTGGGGAATGACAACTCGTACATTGGGCCTTCACAATCATGAAGTTAGGATCGAGGGCCAATCCTGTTTCTTTATCGACACTGTCGGCAACGGCGGCAGTCAGCTTCGTTGACGAATGGGCGGACGGCTCGCGGCGAATGGCCGCGAAACAAAACGCCACCACAGCTGCACAAAAGAATACGATGTTTGTTTTCATAGTAAAATGGGGTTAAACGACTTTAACGGCAATACGGTGACAAGCGTTGTTAAGATACCCTCCTGGGTTCCACGCAGGAATCACCATCGGTTGTGACACGCCATTTGCGTCTATAGCGCGCGCCCATACTTCATAATATCCTTTTTGAGGGAAAGAGATTTGAGCCGACCATTGCTGCCACGCCAAACGATTCTTGGGCGCGTTGAGCGTCGCTTTTTGCCACGTTGCCCCGTAGTCAATCGATGTCATTAGTTCTTTGACTGCCACGTCGCCTGCCCACGCATGGCCGCGAAGAGACAGCGACTTCCCAAAGTCAATCATCGCACCCGTTTTGGGATAAGTAATAAGCGATTTTATGGGCATTGACTCAATGATTCGGAAATTTTCGGGCGTTTCGGCTAGTTTTTCCCCTGGCATGACAGCCTGGCGCGGTACCCGATAACTGTGGCCGTCCATCTTCGCGCCGTCGTGTTCTTTGTTGCGAACTGCAATGGTGTGAAGCCATTTGCCCGATACCGACGCAGGCCAGCCACCTACCACAAGGCGCAGCGGAAAACCGTGCATGAGCGGGAGGTCTTTGCCGTTGAGCGCCCACGCAATGAGGGTCTCGTCTTCCAAGGCTTTTTTGATCGGAACCCCGCGCGAAATCACGACTTTGCTCGGGTCGCGGCTCGGATGCAGGTCTTTGCCATAATACCCAATATAAACGGCATCGTCTTTTAGACCCACGTCATTCAAAATATCTTTGAGGCGTACGCCCGTCCATTCGGCACAGCTCACTGCCCCTTGATCCCACTGATTTCCAGAGGTTTGAGGAACATACCCCGAACGGCCATTGCCGCCACATTCCAATACCAATTGGTAAGTGTAGGTTTTGAACTTGGCCTTTAAGTCGCTGATTTTGTAGGTTTTGGTTTGTTTTACGGATTCACCTTTGATGGTGAGTGTCCAAGCCGAAGGATCGATTTTTTCTTCAGGGACAAGGCCGTTGTTACGAATAAACATCCGTTCGACGGGGGTAATGGCATCGTCTAACAAATGGGGCGGCGTTTCTACATTCCACGGTTTGTCACTCAAGACGACCATGTCGGGGTGCTTTCCTGCCAACCCTTCGTCGAAAGCCAATGGAACGTGGTGTGGAGGCATGTTTTTGGCAAAAACAATCTCCGTCCCCACCATGCCTGCAAGGGTAGTGAGGGCACTTTTCTTGAGGAAACCTCGGCGATTGTGAATGTGTGAGTTCATAGAGAAATCGAAATAGGTTAGATGGATACGTTGTTATTTTTTAGGATATTCACGAAAGGCAAACCGCATAAATGCCTCGGCCATAGGTTCGGGCTGGCCTTGCAGGTGAATGAGCCAAAACTTTCGTAAAAGCGGAAGCCCGTTGATTTTGATTGTTTTCAATTGGCCCGTTACCAGTTCTTTTTGAATCGAGCGAATGGATAAAAACGCCATACAATTGGCATGTTCGAGAAACGACTTGATGCTTTCGGTACCTCCTAAGTGCATCACGATTTGGAGCGACGATAGTTTGAGGTTGTGTTCTCTGAGGGCGCTTTCAATCACTTCCAATGTGCCTGAGCCTCGTTCGCGCAGTACCAGCGGAATTTTTACTAATTCTTGTACCGAAATTTCGTTGAGGGTGGCTAGCTTACTTTTAACATGCACTACCGCTACGAGTTCATCGTCCATAAAATCAACGTATTTGATACCTGATTGGTGTTTTTTTCCTTCCACCACTCCCAAGTCGATTTGGTGGGTAAGAATGGCATTTTCAATCATTTCGGTGTTGCCGTTGAGCAGAGAAAGTTCCACTTGAGGAAACTTTTCGTAATACTTGGCCAAAAGGGGAGCAATCAAATACTGCCCTATGGTCGTACTCGCGCCCAGTCGAAGGACACCGTTGTGCTTGTCTTGCAGTGTCCCTAATTCAAACGCGGCTTCTTGGTATAAATGCAAAATCTGCGACGAATAGCGTTTCAAAATTTCGCCCGCTTCGGTCAATACGACTGAATTGCCTTTGCGCTCAAAAAGGCGCGTGCCGTACTGTTGTTCGAGTTCTCGAATGTGCTTGGTAACGGCGGGTTGGCTAACAAACAACTCACTCGCTGCCTTGGTAAAGCTAAGGTGTTGGGCTACACTACAAAAAACTCTTAATCGAAAATCGGACACAGTGGTGGAAAATTGGGTTGATGTACAAAGTAAATAGAATTGTGAAAATAATGCCCTAAATGCCTAACTTTACGCTTTGAGATTTTGAAAAAAAGCGACAAACCAAGATGTCACAAAAAAAAATAAAAGCTGTTTTTGAAGAAATGGGCAAGGTAGTGGTAGGGCAAGAAACCCTTATCAACCGCCTTTTAGTAGGGCTTTTTACGGGAGGCCATATTTTGTTGGAAGGGGTGCCTGGGTTGGCCAAAACACTGACAGTAAACACCCTAGCCCGTGTGCTAAGTCTTGATTTTCAACGCATCCAATTTACGCCCGACTTGTTGCCTGCTGATATTGTCGGGACGATGATTTATAGACCCAAATTGGGCGATTACGAAGTGAAAAAAGGGCCTATCTTCGCCAATTTGATTTTGGCCGATGAGGTCAACCGTTCGCCTGCGAAAGTGCAGTCAGCATTGCTCGAAGCCATGCAAGAAAAACAAGTGACAATTGGAGAAGAAACATTCCAATTGGATCAACCGTTTTTTGTGTTGGCGACCCAAAACCCCGTAGAACAGGAAGGTACGTATCCGCTTCCTGAGGCGCAGTTAGATCGTTTTATGATGAAGGTTTTTGTGGATTATCCAACAAAGCCTCAAGAGCTGGAGGTCATGCGTCGGATGTCGAACTTGGATTATAATTATGAGCCTAAGCCTATTTTGTCTAAAAAAGACATTGCCCAAATCCGCCAAGAAATCAACCAAATTACGTTGTCCGAAACCCTCGAAAACTACATCGTAGAGTTGGTATTTGCCACGCGTCGCCCGTTGGATTATGCCCTTCGCGAAGAAGCACGCTATATTCAGTTTGGGGTGTCGCCGCGCGGAACCATCAAACTCAACCTAGCGGCCAAAGCCTTGGCATACATGGACGGGCGTGACTATGTGCTGCCCGAAGACATCAAGGAAGTAGCCCCCGATGTGTTTAACCACCGCATTATGCTCAACTACGAAGCCGAAGCCGATGGCATCACTACTCGTTTTGTGATTGATTCTATCCTTCGGAAAGTGGCGATTGGGCGGTAGTGCGTTTGTGCTTCCAGCGCTTGTGGCTCCATAGCCAAGTCGCAGGTTCTTGGCGAATGTCGGCTTCGAGCCACTTCATCATTTTTTCGGTGATTTCCCCGTAGGCCGTTTCGCGCGGGGTTTCGGTGAGTAGTTCAAAATTGGCGTAGTAATAACCGCGCTTTGTGGCGTGAATGTGTCCAAAAACCACGGGAAGGTCGTATTCTTTGGCGTATTTTTCGGTGCCAAACAGAATGGGTGTGTCTTGGTTTAAAAATTGCATCCAATAAGCACTTTCTGGGTTGGACGGTGACTGGTCCATGGCAAAGGCCGCCGCCACAGGTTGCTCGACTACTTGCTCCCCAAACTGCGATTTGATTTCGTAAATTGATGCTAAGTTTAAGCCCAATTTGCTACGACTCTGCTTGATTTTTTCGTCAAAAAAACGATTGTTCAAAGGACGATACAATGCCATTACTTTGTGCTTTACCAGCGGGTCGATGCCCGTCACGAGCCACTCGTAATTGTGGCAGTGCCCTGCGGCTATGATAATGCTTTTGCCTTGTTTCGCATAATGGTCGAGCAGGTCTAATCCCGTAAAAGATACCCGTTGCATAAATTCGGCACGGGTCATGCTGAAGGCTTTGACGGTCTCGATGATAAGCGTACACAAATGCGTGTAAAAGTCGCGGGCGATTTGCTGTACTTCAGCTTCTGATTTTTCGGGGAAAGAGTTACGGATATTTTCTACAACTACTTGTTTGCGGTAACCCACTACGTTGAAAAAAAGCCAGCTTAGGCCATCAGCAATGGCATACAAAACTCTAAACGGAAGGCGAGAGATAGGGATGAGAAGGAAGTAATAAAAAAAAGCAGATAGGTAATACATTCAATTGGCATCGTTTAAAAACAGACCAGACCTATAAGGTTTTAAAAACCTTATAGGTCTAGATAGAGGACTACTTTTGTGAGCCACTACCAAGCTGCGAAGCCTTTTGAGAAGAAACGGGGCTTAGTCCTTGACGGATTCCCTTTTCGACCATCGGAAGGCCCTCCGACATCCACTCGGGAGCGGGAGCATCTTTGAGGTAGTGGTCAAAATATTGGTACAAACGTACGGCAAAATCTTTCATGTTTTGTCGTTTTGTTAAGCCATGTTTTTCTCCGTTATAATTAAGCATCCAAACGGGCTTATTTAAGCGTTTTAGAGCCATATAAAATTCAATACCCTGGTACCAAGGCACAGCACCGTCGTCGTCGTTGTGCATCATCAACACGGGCGTTTCGATTTTTGGGGCGTGGAAAAGTGGGGAATTTTCGAGGTATTGCATCGGCTTTTCCCAAAGTGTCCCACCAATACGACTTTGCGTACGCTCATACTGTGCCTGACGCGACATCCCTGAATCCCAGCGAATTCCGCCGTAGGCACTTGTCATGTTAGAGACAGGAGCGCCTGCTTCGGCTGCACGAAACAAATTGGTTTGGGTCACAAGGTAAGCCGTTTGGTAGCCGCCCCAGCTGTGGCCTGAGATACCAATTTTGTCTTTATCCACAAACCCTTTGTCAATCATACTCAATACGCCTGGCACGATACAATTGTACGCACTTTGGCCAGGGTAACCGTCCTTATAGACAATATCAGGTACAAAAACCAAGTACCCGTTGCTGGTAAAATACGAGAAGTTGATGTACGAACGAATTGGGCGAGGGGCGTAGTGGGTATGGATATTTTCTGAGTTTTTTTCGTAGAAATACGTCATCATTGGGTATTTCTTGGTCGGGTCGAAGTTCTCAGGCTTATAGAGTAATCCTTGCAATGGTGTACCATCACCCGCGCGCCAATTGACGATTTCGACGCTTCCCCACCAGTAGTTGGCTTGCTGAGCGTTGGCTTCGGTAACGCGTCTTACGTTTTTGAAACTCACATCTGTCGCGTACCAATCGGGATAATCTTTGAATGTTTCTTTCGTAAAAAGAACACGGTCAGCGTCTTTGGCCTTCAATACGGCCATTCCCACTTTAAAATCTCCTTCGTACAAACGCTGGATTGCATTGCCCGTTAGCTGACTGAAACCTTCTTGGCGAGTAGTTTCGTTGACCGTACGCAACAAAAGTGACTTACTGAGGTCGATGTTGCGTTCTTCGGCATCCAACCGTACGTAGCGATACTGGTTTTTGGCGGCGCGTCCATCAGTTAATTTTACGAGCGATGCTGGCTTTTTAGGGTCAATTTGCCAAATATCAAAACGGTCATACACCAATAAGTACTGGTCGTTTTTGGTCCAACCCGCTATGCCGTACGGATTGGGAAAATCGGGATGGTCGTCTTCTTCGTCAGCGTATTTAACAGTTTTGTTATTGGTCAACTGTATGGTTTGATTGGCCGCAATATCGTGTGCAAACCAAGCTGTGTCAGGGTTAGAAAACCAGTACAAATATTTGCCTTCTGGAGAGGTACGAGTACTGCCTTCTATTTTTTCTTTGGCCATTTTTTTAGAACCATCGCGCAGGCTGATGATGTAGGCATCCTCCACGGGATTCCAATCCCAATGCTGGTGCGAATAGCGGCGGTCGGATTTACCAACTGCAAAATCAGCATTGCCTTCATTGACAAGGGTAACGTCAGGAACCTCTAAACTGCCCAACTGCGTCAATTTTAAGTCATTGAGGTGAGCAACGGCCAAATACGACTGCTTTTTGTCGCGTTCGAGGCTCACTTTTTGTTGGGTTTGAAGGCGTTCATCTTGCCAGTGCCATACTTCTACGTTGACAATCTCTTCGGTAAGTAAGGTGGTATCTTGTACGATGGGCTTGGGGTTAGTGCCAAAAAATAACTTAGAGCCATCTTTGGCAAAACGAGGGGTGTAGTCGCTGCTTACGAGCCAGCCTTGCGCCGCAGGTTGGTTCGCCTCATCGGCGAGGCGAGCGGCAGTAGCTTGACCAGCCTTCCAGTAGAATAATTTGGGCAAACGAATCTGAGCTTTGCTATTGGTGTCCAAATCAGCAATGAAGGCCAATTGCTCGCCGTTTTCGTCAAAAGAAAGCTTTTTGAATTTGTGTTTTGAATGCCCTTCATAGACCTGTTGAAGTTGGTTGGAAGCAGGTTCGAATACATAAACCCCTGCTTTGGTAGAATCGCTGCCCGTGGTCGAAAAGGCCAACCGTTTTCCATTTTTACTTACTTCGTAATCGGTCACAAAACCGAATGCGCGTTCGGTATTGGTTTTGAGCATACGCGTCACCAAGCGGTAGCCATTGTCGTCCGATTCGCGTTTGGCGCGTCTCGCGGGGGCTTTTTTTGTGGTGTCAGGCTTTACTTTGGGGCTTTCGCCCAAGTACGCCACCCATTCGCTGCCTTTTTCGGGTAACTTGAATGACTGAATGGCAGGAAATTTGCTGACTTTTTTGGTCGAAAGTGTATAGATGCCCAGCGAGTCTTTCGGCATTTCGTCTTTTTTCTTTTTGGCCCGTTTGGCCGCTTTGGTAGCGCTCAATTGGGGCTTGATTTTAAAAATGGCAAATTCTGAGTCGCTGGAAAAACGCAACTCACCGCCTCGTGCTACCGAGTCGATTTGGTTCGTGACAAAATTTTGAAAAACGACTTTGCCGTCGCCTTCTTGGGGATTGAGGGCATAGCCAAACCATTGTCCGTTGTTGCTAACGACGCGCTCAGGAATATCTTTCCAAAAGTCATACACATCGTGCGTGAGGGCTTTTTTGGCAATTGGCGCGGGGGGCGGCGTTGTCTTTTTGGGTTTCTTTTGGGCAATCAATGATGAACTGATTACTCCACAAAATAGAAGAAGTACACACTTTCTCATACGTAAAAAAGCTGTTTTTTAGTTTGTTACTTCAAATTTGGTAAGATTGATTGATGTCAAACGAACTTAGAAGCAACTTTGCGACGAACGGCGAAAGTGTGACTATGACTTTTACTCTTTTACGTCCAAAGCACAAAAACGCATTTGCATTTCTAACGATTCGAATTCGTCGTCCCAAAGCGCATTTTTTTGCATAAGCTGTTTAATAACGATAAAATCATCATCGTGCAGAAGGTACGAGGCTACTACCGAGCTGTATTCGGCACGTGGCGTACCTGCGTAAAAAAGATTCCGCAACCGCCTTACGATATTGTTGCGTTTTGGGATTGTTTTAGAATGGCTTGAATCGTACTCTTTGAGCGTATCTCTGATTTCTTCTAAGGTTTCTATGGCCTCATCTCCGATTTTATATCGTTTGTTGACCCAATGTGAACGGTCATTTAGATTGAGCACATCAATGGTACGTTGTCCTTGCTCACTTTTGGCTTTAAATCGGTAGCCTTGAAAACACAGATGTTCTTTCGGGTTGTCGTAGCGAGGGTTGATAATGGGGGCGTTTTTGTTGTCGTGGTTGCCTTTGGCTTTGTTGCAAGCGCCGTTAATGGGGAGCAGGTTTTTCCAATCGACAACTTCGTCGGGGTATAATGACTTTGGGTGAAAATGCTCAACTTCGGCGTATTTTCCCTCTTGGTTCAATAAACATTCAGAAAAAGCGCATTTTTGGTGCGTCATTTCTAGCAACCTATCAGTAATAAATGGTTTTTTCCAGACAGCTTTGCCTGTACTTTTGAACTCATGAGTTAATTGAACAACCAACTCGTCGGTCAATTCCTCGGGAGGAGGTACGTCGTGTAATCGAATCATACGGTGGCGGGTGCGATGGCTCCTAATTGCAGCTTGAGGAGTTTTCGCTGGCTACTGGTTGGGTGTAAAAGAGGGATGAGTTCATCGTAGGCGGCTTTGGCTCTAGGATAATCTTCCGAATCGAGTCCTGCATCAAACTCGCCCAATAGATATAAATATCGGTCGGATAAAGTTTTTTCTCCTAACCCCATTAAATCCTGTAAAATTTCCTCGATTGTCCAGCCTTGGTAGGTGCCAAATTCTTGGCGAATATGGGTTTGGCCGTTTTCGCCTTTTTCTAAAATGATAAGATTAATGTCTTCCGCTGATTGTACCACCAGTGGACTATGCGCGGTGACGATAAATTGGGTATTGGGGAAAATAGTGCTTAAATGCTTAATGATTTTGCGCTGCCAATCGGGATGTAGGTGCAAATCTATTTCATCCACAAGAACGATGGCAGGCCCCGTGAGCGGATTATCGAGCTGCGGATAGCGTTCAAATAATTTTTTTGCCAAGTCCACGACCCATGCCATGGTTGATTGGTAGCCGTAACCCAACTCCTTTAACCGAACTTTACCATAGTCGGTGTCAAAGAGGGCGTAGTTTTTGACGCTATTGGTTTTTTCGTCAAGCTCAGATTTTAATTCTATGGATTTGACATCGGGGAGCAATCCACTGGTTAGAATTTCTTTTATTCTATCTACCAGTTCTTTTGCATTTTTATATCCACTTTTTGCGGCATAGTCTATCTGTAACAGCCATTCTTCTGCATTTGCAAGTTCGTAATTTTCATAAAATAATCCTGTAACATTGTCTTCAGTTGATGATTCTGATAGGTTAGATGTTTTCATTTTTCGGGATATGCCATACCCATAAAAATGCAATTTTTTTATGACGTTAAATTCCTTTGATTCACGAGGAAAGCCATTAGTGATAATTTTTTTTTCGTTATCTAAGTAGTATTTCCAATTAAATCCAACAGGAAGAAAGGTGTCAAGGAGCGTTTCTTGTACGTCAGCTATAATTGAAAATGGTATGTCTGTGTTGAGAGAATGCCACAAATTTTGCTGATGTAATAATATGATGGGTATAGCACCTACTGTATTATGCATCGGGTTGTATTCCTCTACACTCAACCCACTCAATAACCTCAAAATCGTCGTCTTCCCTGTATTGTTATTACCCAAAATTACATTCCACTGCTGATAACGTCCATCAGGGCGAGTGAAGTTAATTTCATTCTCTCCTTTGAAGCAATGAAAGTCTGAAATAGTAACTTTACTTAAATAAACGCCTGCGATTTCTTGATTCATCTTGCCTACTTGTTTTTGTAAACTTACTCAAAAACAAGTTTTATTACCAAAATATCAGCAATTTTGCACTTTAACCAACAACTTCTTAGTCGAAACTGATGAAAATTGCCATTGTAGGTTGCGGAAACATGGGAATGGCCTTTGCCAAGTCGTTTTTGCAATATGATTTAGTAAAAAAAGAAAACCTTCTTTTGATTGAAAAAAGCGCCAATCGCGCGGAAAACCTGCGAACCGAAAATACGGGCGTAGTGGTCGAAACCATCAGTGCGCACGTGGGTGAGTACGACGTTGTGATTTTGTCGGTTAAGCCGCAAGATTTCGGCATGGTTCAGGACGCGTTGCGGGAGGTACTTCAACCGCAGCAGGTGGTGTTATCAATCATGGCGGGGATTCCGATTTCTACCATCCAGGAAACCCTAAATCATCGTTTGGTCATCAGGGCCATGCCTAATACCCCCGCTATGTTGGGAATGGGTATCACGGGCTTTTCGGCTGCGAAAGAGTTGAGTTTTGCGCAACTATTGAAAGTAGATAACCTCATCAATGCCACGGGGCGCTCGGTGTTTTTGGAAGACGAATCCATGCTCGATGCCGTAACGGCCTTGAGTGGTAGTGGTCCTGCGTATTTCTATTATTTGGTCAAAGCGATGGTAGAAGCAGGCAAGCAGATGGGCTTTGAGGAGTCGATGGCGACGTTGTTGGTAAAACAAACCATGTTGGGTTCTTTCCACCTCATCAACAATGCCGATAAAAGCCTCGATGATTTGATTAAAGCGGTAGCTTCCAAAGGGGGAACAACCGAAGCCGCTTTACGCGAGTTTGAAGGAGGTGGTTTAGCCCAAACGCTCCAAACGGGGATTTTGGCCGCAGAGCGCCGTGCCAAAGAACTTTCAAAAGGATAGATTTAGGTCAAGGCGCTGATTTTTAAAGAAAATAACAAGGCTTTCCAACGTTCTAGTACTTTGGAAAGTCTTGTCTTTATAGATTGCATAATTTCAACGAAGCTTTTTTCGTTTGTTTTACATGAAGCATTTTGTACGCATTTTAGTTGTATTGTTTTTGGTGTGGGGAGAGGGGCGTGCGCAAACCCCCTCAGCGGTGCGTTTTGTGCGTAACCAAGGCCAATGGGACGCCGACGTACGTTATCGCGCCGATATTCCAGGAGGTTATTTACTCCTGAAAGAAAAATCGTTGATGTACGTTTTTTTTGAGGGAAACCCCCTTCGGAGTGCCCACGCCACGGGTGAACGCTTGTCTAATGCTCGTACAAGTCCACTTATAAACGGGCATGCTGTAGAAGTGATGTTTGACGGGGCGTCGTCGGCCATAAAAGTAAAAGAAGACCATTCAAACGCCGCCAAGTTTAACTACTTTTTGGGCAATGACCCCAGTAAATGGGCGAAAGATGTTCCTTCGTTTGGCGAGATTGTCTATGAAGATGTCTATCCTGGCATCGACTTTAAAATGTATGCTTTTCGCCAAACCCTCAAGTACGAATTTTTGGTCGATCCTCAGGCTGATGCCTCTAAAATTAAGCTTCGTTACGAGGGTAGTAAGTCGTTGAAGTTGGAAGATAATCAATTAGCGGTCGAAACTTCCATCAATACTTTTCGGGAATTAAAACCTTATACGTACCAAGAAATTAACAACCGTACCCGTGAAGTAGCAGCTCATTATCAGTTAGATGGCAATCAGTTGTCGTTTAATTTTCCCAAAGGATATGACCGCAGTCAAGCCTTAACGATTGATCCTGAGTTGGTGTTTTCAACTTTTTCGGGTTCGTTTGCCAATAACTTTGGGCACGCTGCTACTTACGACGAACAAGGAAATTTGTATTCGATTGGTACATTGCATTCAACGGGACCTTTTCCAGCGACTGCGGGAGCTTTTCAGCGACAATCGACTTTGAGTGTGGATATGGGTTTGTTAAAATTTAGCCCTGACGGTACTCGCCTTCTTTACGGAACCTACATCGGAGGCTCCGACGTTGACGTGCCGCACAGTATGATTGTGAATAACAAAGGAGAACTGGTCATTTTTGGCACGACTTCTTCCCAAAATTTCCCACTCTCATCTGGGGCCTATCAAACGCGTTTTGGCGGTGGAACGGCCGTTGAACCTGTAGGTGGATTTGGATATAATAATGGTAGCGACATTTTTGTGTTAAAATTGAGTGCCGATGGGTCAACTTTAGCGGCCAGTACATTGGTAGGAGGAAACGGTAATGACGGAATCTGTCGAACGTTTGATTTCAATTTAATAAACTACAGCGATGAGTTTAGGGGTGAAGTAGTAGTGGATGACAAAGATAACGTCTATGTGGCTACTTCGACCAACTCGACCAATTTCCCAACCGTCAACCCTACCACGGCTCAGTACGGTGGAGGGCGTCAAGATGCGGTGGTATTTAAGTTGAGTTCAGATCTCAGAACGATGGTCATGAGTACGTACTTGGGAGGTACAGCTGCCGATGGAGCATACGGTGTGAAATGGGCACCGTCGGGGGCTTTGTACGTCGCTGGTTTGACCCGAAGCTCAAATTTACCTGCCAAAACAACCGCATTTAAAAGCACCAAAAGCGGGGAAGAAGATGGTTTTGTGGCCAAATTTGTCAACGATAAACTTGAACAACTTACTTACCTCGGGACGGATAGCTCAGACGTGGCGTATTTGTTGGATGTGGATGCCGAAGAAAATGTTCACGTTTTTGGACTAACACGTGGCCGCTACCCCACCACCACAGGAGTTTACAGCAATACCAATGCGGGGCAGTTTATTCATGCCTTGGATAAAACACTCTCTCGAACGATATTTTCAACCACCATTGGCTCATCCAGAGCGAGGCCAGATATTGCGCCGACCGCTTTTTTAGTCAACGAATGTGGTAATATCTATTTGTCGGGTTGGGGAGGGGTTGTCAATTCACGAAATGGTTATAACCCAACAAGTAGCACCATTGGTCTGCCAACGACGCCTGACGCGTTTCGGACGACAACCACAGGAAGCAATTTTTACATTGCTATTTTAGAAAAAGGAGCAAAATCGCTGCTTTACGGTACGTTTATTGGAAGCACAACTTCGAGCACCGATGGTGATCACGTGGACGGTGGAACGAGTCGCTTTGCCAAAAATGGCGTGATTTATCAGGCCACTTGCGTGTGTCGTCAAGCCAATTTCCCTTCTACGCCCAACGTGTGGGCCGTAAATCGTAACAGTGCTGATTGTAATAACGCTGCCTTCAAGTTTGACATCGACCGCCTCAAAGCGGATTTTGATGTTTATCAAGGTGCGGCTAAAAATGTACTTTCGGGCTGTGCACCCATGACCCTAGATTTCTTAAATACAAGTGAGGGAGGAAAGACTTATACCTGGGACGTGCAAGGGAACAACATCTCGCGTGATCCGTTGAAAGCCACTTACACCTTTAACCAACCAGGCGAGTACCGTGTGACGCTGCGGGCATTTAACCCTTTGGTTTGTCGTGGGCAAGATGTCGTGACCAAAATTATCAAAGTAGGCGTAAGCAAAGCGGCTGCCAGTGGAGATACCACCGTTTGTAGCAACGTAGGTGTGCCGCTTAAAGCGACAGGCGGATTGAAATATTCGTGGACGCCTTCGGTGGGTTTGAGCAATCCGAATATTGCCAATCCTATCGCCAAAGTAAATGCCACTACCAATTTTATCTGTACCATTACGGATTCGGCTTGTGTCGTAACGCGCACCGTAACGGTCAAAATTAACAACGATAAGCCTGATTTTGCGGCTTTTAAAGATACCACGATTTGTGTAGGACAAAGTGCGGTGTTGAGCGCGCAAGGTAGCGCCACTCGTTATCGTTGGACTCCTTCGTTGACGTTGAGCGATTCGGTCGGAACGCGGGTAACGGCCAAACCACTGGTGACAACCGTCTATACCGTGACAGGGCAATATGCCGACGGCTGTTTGCCACAAAAAAACATTACTGTTCGCATTGATAACAATAAACCTGATTTTAAGGTAACGCCCGACACGACGGTTTGTACAGGACAAACGGCCATGCTCCTGGCGCAAGGTGCAGGGACAATTCGCTGGAAAGCTTCACCAACTTTGTCGGATACGACAATCAAAAATCCCGTTGCCAATCCTTTGCAAACTACTACTTACACCGTGACAGCTGTCTATCCTGATGGCTGTAAACCAAGTAAAACGGTAACGGTAAACGTGGAAAGTGGGCCACAAAACACCAGTTTTGACGTAGCACCGACCTACGCTTGCGGAAAACCGACAATGGTGCAATACGTGAATAAAACAACGGGAGCATCGCGTTATGAGTGGGATTTTGGCAATGGAACAAAGTCGGGCGTAGCGGCACCTGCGGCGTTGGACTATACCCAAAACGGAACGTATCAAGTAACACTCAAAGCGTATTCGCCGCGCGGTTGTGCAAGCACCGTGACGCAGTCGGTGTCGGTGTTGAACTTAGATAAAATTCCGAACGTCATCACCCCCAATGGAGATGGCAAAAACGATACATTCGTAGTAGGCGCTCCAAGTACCCGCATTGAAATTTTTAACCGTTGGGGAAAACGCGTATTTGCGAGCGACAATTACGGTGATGATTGGGGCAAAGATGTACTAAATGGCACGTATTATTACCAACTCACGCTGCCAGGTAATTCAACTTGCAAAGGCTGGATTCAAGTAATTGAATAGAAACGAATAACGATACTACAACAAAAAAGCGGCTTTCGGCCGCTTTTTTGTTGTAACTGTTTGTGTGTTTGAGGTTGTGAGCAACCTCAAACACGTTTAGTCATCGCTACGACGACCAAGCAATAAGCTTGCGTAATATAGTAAGTTAGCTAACGCTCCCAACGCAGCTACTACGTAGGTGAGGGCAGCCCATTGGAGTGCATCTTTGGCCATTCCGTACTCGTTACGATTGACAACGCCACGTTGTTCAACCCATGCCAAGGCGCGGCGGCTTGCATCAAATTCGACAGGAAGGGTAATCATGGCAAACAAGGTTACCCCTAAGTTGGCAGCTACCAAAACAGTTAGAATGGTGGTGCTAACAAGACCTTGGTTGTAGAAAATAAACCCACCAATAAACATCATTGCCATGTTGAAAAAGTTCAGGATGTTGCTACACACCTGCACCACAGGCACCAATGCTGAACGCATCTTCAGGGGAGCATAAGCTACTTTATGTTGAACGGCGTGTCCGCACTCGTGGGCAGCCACGGCTGCCGCCGACACACTGCGTCCGTGATAAACATCAGCGCTTAGGTTGACGGTTTTATCCGTGGGATTATAGTGGTCTGTCAGCATTCCTTCTACTTGCGTGATACGCACATCGTAGATGCCATTATCGCGCAGCATTTGTGAAGCAATTTCTGCACCACTCATGCCATTCATTAATCCTACCTGTGAATATTCGGTAAATTTGCTTTTTAAGCGCCATTGGACAATCATACCAATGACCATAAAGACAATTCCAATGAGAATTAAACCACCCATGTTTGTTTAAATTTTGCGCTGTCAATAACTATTTTTAATCTTCTCGATAAGCGAAGTCGTAGAATAACCTTTTACTAACGGAATGGTTTTCACGGCTCCTCCTCTATTAACGACAAAATCTGCACCAACGATGTTATCTACTGAATAATCGTCGCCTTTGACCAAAATATCAGGACAAATTGTCTGAATTAGCTCCAATGGCGTAGGTTCTCCGAACAAAATGACAGCATCCACAAACCCCAATGAGGCCATCAAGCGGGCGCGGGCGTATTCGTTGACCACAGGGCGAAGTGGGCCTTTGATGCTGCTTACCGAGGCGTCGGTATTGAGGCCAAGCACCATTCGGTCGCCTAAGTTACGGGCTTTTTCGAGATAGTCGATGTGGCCCAAGTGAACGATGTCGAAACATCCATTGGTAAATACAATTTTTTGACCTTCTGCTTGCCAAGCGCGGGCGGCTTGTGCACCTTCTTCCCAAGATAAGATTTTAGCGGCGGAATTAAACATGAGATTGTTACGAGGATAATGTGTTAATTGGAAAATTTGAAAATGTGCCAATTCAGAATATTTATTCCCAAATTTTCAAAATGATTCATTTTCAAATTATACTGTGGTTTTGGGGCTTTTTACGAGGGTGATGATAAACGAAATACCACCGAGAATGAGCATCAAAATCATCTGGGTACCGTGGATGTACGTCGCGAGGGCAAGGCCATCTTCTTTTGATAATCCGTAAAGTACCAATGCGCTACTTACCAAAATATGATAGGGGCCAATGCCTCCTTGCACGGGTGCCGACATTCCCAAACCACTCATGATAAGAATGGTTAGTCCTGCCAAAAGGGTAAGGTGTGATGACTCAGGAAGTACAAAAAAACATACGTACGAACTGAGCAAGTACATGGTCCAGATGAGAATGGTATGGAACAAAAACAGCCACGGATTCCGTAGTTTTCGGACGCTCAACAAACCATCAATTAACCCCAATACAAATCCTTCGATTTTGGCAAAAAGCGAATTTTGACGCAAACGCTCGGCATTTTTTCGGTAAAACCACCACGCAGCTCCTAAAAAGCCTATTCCTAGTACCGCCAAACCTCCCAAAAGGGCTATCCGATTGCTGCCATTCCCTTGGCCGATGCCCAACTTTTCGCCAAACAACTCCATGAAGAAATTGCTCAAACGCCCAAATTCGAGCACAAAAGCAAGTCCAATCAAAAACAAAAGCGTCACAACGTCAAAAACGCGCTCGGCTACGACGGTACCGAAGCCCACGTTAACGGGTACTTTTTCGAGGCGATTGAGCGTGCCGCAACGCGTCACTTCGCCCGCACGAGGGATAAGCTGGTTGGCAAAATACCCCGTAAATACCGCAACTGTGGAGTCGAACGCAGAGGGGCGATAGCCCAATGGCTCAAGGAGCATATTCCAACGGTAAGCGCGACTCCAAGCGGCAACGATGGTAAAAATGGTAACCAAAATGAGCCAGCTGTGGTTGGCGTGTTGGAATTTTGCCCACATGGAAGCCAAGTCCATGTCTTTAAAAACGTACCACATCAACCCACCCGCTACAGCAAGCGAAAGGCAGTATTTGAGAATATTTTTCATTTTATGTTGTTTGTAGTTTTATGGTCTATAGTCCATAGGGAGCAACGAATCTACTATTGACCATCGACCGTGGACCATTAACTATCGACTATCGACTATAAAACTCTGTTATTTTCGTCGGGGAAAACGATTTTTGGTTTGAAGGTTTTGGCTTCTTCTTCGGTCATCATTCCGTACGAAATGATAATGACCACGTCGCCCACTTGGGCTTTGCGGGCGGCGGCACCATTGAGGCAAATAATTCCCGTATTGCGCTCTCCTTTAATGACGTACGTGATGAGTCGTTCGCCGTTGTTATTGTTGACTACGTGTACTTGTTCATTTTCCAAGATACCCGCCGCTTCCATGAGGGCTTCGTCGATGGTGATGCTTCCTACGTAGTTGAGTTCGGCTTGCGTTACTTTAACGCGGTGGATTTTTGATTTAAAAAGGGTAACAAACATTGTTGTTTGGATTGTTTTCGCGGCAAATTTCAGTCTAAAAAACTATATTATCAATCAGACGGACCTTTCCAAGGTGGGCTGCAATACACAGCGCGGTTTGTCCTTCAGGTTGTAGCTCAGTAACATCTTGCAAACTGAAAGCATTCACAATTTCAAAATATTCTAAGCGAAAAGCGGGTTGTTGTGCAAAATGAGCTTCCATCCAATCTTTTACTTCGGCGGGAGTTTGCCCAGACAATAGCTGTGATTTGGCGGCACTCAAGCCCGCAAAAATGTGCGGAGCAATGGCACGTTCGTCGGGCGTAAGGTTACGATTTCGCGATGACATAGCAAGGCCGTCGGCTTCGCGGAGGGTAGGGCGGGGGTGAAGCTCAATTTGGAAACCTAAATCAATCATCATTCGACGCACAACGGCTACTTGTTGCAGGTCTTTTTGCCCAAAATACGTACGGTCGGGTTGAACAATGTTGAATAGTTTAGACACAACGACGCCCACGCCATTGAAGTGCCCAGGGCGGAATTTGCCCTCCATGACACGTTCCAAATCTCCAAAATCGAAAGTTAAAAGGGACTTTTCGGGATACATTTCTTGAACCGAGGGTGCAAAAACGGCGTCGCAACCAACCGTTTTGAGCAATTCACAATCTGCCTCCAACGTACGAGGGTACCGAGCAAGGTCGTCGGGGTTATTGAACTGAATCGGGTTGACAAAAATACTGCAAACCGACAGGTCGTTTTGGGCGTTAGATGCCTCAATGAGCGACAAATGTCCTTCGTGAAGCGCCCCCATCGTGGGTACAAATCCAACAGATTTGCCTTGTGCGCGTTCAGCCCGTAAATAGGCCCGCAAATCGGCTATAGTGGGGAAAATGTGCATTTTACGTTTTACTTTTTATAAATAAACCAAGCCCACGCAATCAATACAAATTGAATGGGCAAACGCACCAAGGCGGCTTGGTGGCTGCCAATCGCAGGGTTCTCTTTGAAAACATCAATAACGTGTAGAGGCAAAAATACCAGCATCATGACTAAGATGCCAAGTGCGGCAAACGAACGAAAACGGGGAATAAATGTGCCTACGCCTACAGCAATTTCTGCGATACCTGCCAAGTAATTAATCGCGGCTTGGGGTAAGAAATCAGGAATGAACGGCAAAAACATTGCTGGCTTTAAAAAGTGACTAACGCCCGCCAAAATCATTACAGCTCCGAAGAGAAATGTTAAAACCAGCTTTGCTTTTTTCATTGACTTTTAAGTTCATTGTTAAGTAAATAGTCTCCTTTATTTCGCCCGCAGAAGCCCGCTGAATAATACAAACGCAGATTTTTGCTGAAAAAGGACTTTATGAAGCGATTAATCTGCGTCCATCGGCGGATTTAAATCTGCGCCAATCTGCGGGTAAAACTTTAAACAAACTTAGCTAACACGTAGAAGTTTAATTTTTTAAAAATCCGTTGTCAATTTTCCAGTTTTTCTTGTCCGAACGCAACTCGAAATTGGCGCGGTCGCCTAGTTTTAGTACCATAGGTTTACCACTTTTGGTGTCGAGTAGTTGCGCTCCTTGGGCGTCGATTTCGTCGATGCCATAAAATACCGACAAATCACCAAAATCTTCGATGCTACTGCGATAGCTAAAGCCCGTCGCGTCAGCATTGTTGGCCTCGTTGCGGTTAATGGCTACGTCCACTGTGTAGCTTACGCCGTTGAGTTCGGTACGAGCATTGCGGATGATGAGGTCGAAGTGATTTTTCTCGTTTTGCGGAATTTTTTCGTAGTCGTTCCGATTCTGACGCGTGTAGGTTCCGTCGGCGATGGCTTCAAGCGCGGTCAAAATCGCGATGAAATTCATTTTACGCAAATACTGCTTTTCAGGGTCGTTTTTGTAACCTCCTGACTCAATAAGTACTAGGCTGGTGCCCCATTTGGCAATGTTATCGCCGAAGGCCCGTGGTTCAAACTCATCCGAATACCGTGCCACTTGGTTAGGAATAAATTTTTGTAAATCGCGGTTCATGCCCACAATGAGCTGCATGGCTCGTTCGCGGACGGAGTTGATGGTACGTTCTTCGTTGTAAGCCGTTGCCAAAAACGAAATCGCGGCGACTTCTTTGGTATTTCCTACGCTGTACCGAGGGCTTTGGTCGTGAAGGTTGAAGCCCACCAACGGCTTGAGCGTTTGTTGGAGGTTTTTAAGCAGCTTCGACTCAGGGCATTGAAGACGCACAGCATCGCGGTTCATGTCGATTTCTTGGGCGGTGCGGCGTTGCCAACGTTCGACACCGTCGGGGTTGAGCATCGGGACAAAATACAAGGTACTTTTCTCCAAAAGCTTTTTGCGAAGGTCGTCGAAACCATCACCGCTGGCATTCAAGAAGTTGAAAATATCGAGTAGTGCCATCGTTGCAGTAGCTTCGTCGCCGTGCATCTGCGACCAAAGAAGCACAGGAGGTGCGCCTTTGCCGTATTTGATTTGGTAAATGCTACGTCCTTCAAACGATTTTCCTGCTTCGCTTACGGCAAAGTTAGGACTCGTTTTGAGACGTTCTATCAACGGCACCAAGTGGCGGTGCTTAAACTCGCGACGTACACTGACGCTCTTTTCTCTAAATAAATCGTGCGCGTCGAAAAGGCGCTGAGCGAGGTTACTCTGGGCAATAATGGTTTCAGACATACAAAAAAAAGAAACCACCAATAACAGGTGTTTCATGATCTTAAAGGAGATATTGTGAAAACTCCGCGAAAGTTCTGAACTTTCGCGGAGGTTCGCAAGTATGAATGCTAAATCAGCCATTAGCCCATGAAAATGAAATGCTTAATCATCGTCTTACTCTTGACAGCTTTTGAGTTGCGTAGTCAACCACCCGCGAGCGTGCTTGAGCTTAAATTTGAAGCACCGAACCTCAATTATACGCCGTTGATAGATTGGGAAAACTACCAATTTACAGCCCGCGATGTCCCCATCGACAAGCAACATTTTTTGCGCGTAAACGTGCCCATCGAGCGCTCGCAGGTGGTGTATGTCCATTACATGGATACTACCAACCGTACGTACATCCACCGTTTTTTCTTACCCAAAGGCGATACTCTCAAAGGGCAGGAAGTCAATGGAAAGTTTGATTTTGAAGGCAAAAACAAGGCTGCGATTATCAACCGCTTTTTGTACCAGCAGGGGGTATTTGGTGGAGATTCTTTGATGAAGCGGCCGTTGATGCAAAAAGTTTCTACCGACATTTATACCAAGTTAATGCAAGATTTGGCCGAAGAGAGCTGGGAACGCTACAAGGCGACACAAGACACTGCCGACACAGGGCAAAATGCGTTTGTAAGAGCGGCTTTGGAAGCGCAGTATTACCAGCGTACCAAGTTTTTTGTCGCTACCAAAAACTGGACGGAGGCCATGTTTGAGGAGTACCGTAAAGGGAATGAACCCTCTTTTGTTTCGTCGGAGGTATATCATCCGCCGTTGCGTATTTTGCCCTTTGACGACGCAGTGTTGTCATTGGATTACCAAGG
Organism: Runella sp. R0.1_18; assembly: GCF_057652155.1. Classification (NCBI taxonomy): domain Bacteria; kingdom Pseudomonadati; phylum Bacteroidota; class Cytophagia; order Cytophagales; family Spirosomataceae; genus Runella; species Runella sp. R0.1_18. Next base: position 370,195 of record NZ_JBYFCK010000001.1, on the reverse strand, counting down.
GTGTCTTTCGGAACATCTTCAAAAAGACATTACTCCCAAAGGAGACTTGTTTGAGGTGATGAGCGAATTGTATAATGTACTGGATCATCAATTAGCCCATTTACCCGTCACTCGCGAAACTCTTCTAGTACCTTGGTTGCTGTGGAAAAGAGATTATCCCCGAAAATACGAGATTATTAGTCGCTTTGAACGAGATTTCCCGAATTCTAAACGCCTCAAAGAATTGAAGTACGAATTTTGGAAAAATCAGAAGCCTGTTTCTGGAATCTCCATGCCTTCGTTGCCACTTTTGGCGGTAGATAGTAACCAAGTCTTTTTACCGACCCTTGCCAAAACTACCCATTCGCTGCTGTTGATTTGGAATACGTGGGAAGACAGCTGCGAACTTGCGTTGACTACTTGGGCAACTTTGGCACAAAAATACATGTCCCCCAACCTCAGTTTTGCCACCGTAGGAGTCCGCAACCATTTTGACAGTTGGAAAGAAGCGTTGAAAAAAAACTGGCCTGCGTCCAAAACAGGAACGCATCTATACGCGCGTCACGGAGAAACGGAGGTACTAGAGGGAATGTTTGGAGCCAAGCGCCCGCTGGTAGTGGTCATGGATACGGCGGGAAATTACGTGGAGCATTTTTCTCCGTTTGAGAAAGAGCGGCTGGATAAATGGTTGAAACGGTGAAGAGTTAAATTTTTATCTAATTTCGCCGACTTTTCTCAATTGATACAAAAACCGTTGTAATAGTCTAAGGTCTTCTGTGACAATTTCGGCATTTGCCACCATACCCGTACGGTAACGTAGTTTTTGATGATAAGTAGTTACCAAACCATTAGGTAGTGTTACTTTGGCGGGGAAAACACCGTCTTGAAGGGGTACTTCTGAGATTTCGGTAATGATTCCTTTAACGTACCCAAATTGCTCAAAAGGATAGCCCGCAAATTTTATCAATACCGATTGCCCCACTTTTACTTTTCCCAGATTTTGCTGTGGAATGGTAAGTAGTCCAATATAATCTGAGCCTGTGGGTATAACCGAAAACAATTCAGTTCGGTTGGGAATAAATTGGTTTTCTTCCAACAAAGTCGGGAAAGAGACCCGCCCAGCGATGGAGGTAGTCAGTACGTAGCGGCTTTTCCACTCTTCTACAGCACTGCGAAGCGTATTTAATCGCTGTAAAAAATTAGCGCGGTATTCGCGTACTTGTTGGTCCAGTACTAATAAATCACCTTGTTTGTTCCGTTGAGCTGTTTCATTTTGTAGAATTATCGTTTCCGTTTGACGATAAGGAAGGGTTCGAGCCAGTAACTTGCTTTCTTCTCGTTTCAATTCCAGAGGAGCAATGAGCCGTTCTTCGGCTAGTTTCTTTTGGACAGCGTATTCTTCCTGTGCCAGCCGACTGTCTTTTTGCTGAAGAAGCTGTTGCTGTCGTAGGTTGTCGGTCATGGCCTTTAAGTCTTCTATTTCTTTTAAAAGAAGTTCTTTTTTCTGGCTGTAAAAATGTCCTGCCAAGTAGGCTTGTAATCCCGTCAGTGACTCCTCAAATACCTGAAATTGGGGCTGTAATTCACCCAAATGACGATAGTCAGTCAGCCGATGCTGAGCCAACGTTTCCAGTCTGCCTGCATTTACCTCTTGCCATGCTCGATTCAGTTCGTTGGATAATCGCAAAACTTCATCGTGGTGGGCCGTACTTTCCAGGTAGCCCATGACTTGATTTGCCTGTACCGCTTGCCCATTTTTTACAAACAAACGAACCAACCGACCTTCACTGCGGGCGACTATACTTTTGGGAGCATTGACCGACGTAAGACGGAAGGGCGCTGAAACAACGTCAGGGTAACGAATGACCCACGTACCTATAAAGAAAGCAATGACTAACAACAATATGACCGTGGTACCCCACCGAACCAGCGAATGTGGAATACGGGTAATAAGTTCTTCTACTTCTTCAGAACGGACCGACGAGTAAGATGAATGGTTTGGCATAGGTTTAAGAGTCTAATTCCAATTGATTTTTAACTAACTCCCAATAAGCCCCGTGTTGGGCAATTAATTGATTGTGCGAGCCTACTTCTACGATTCGACCTGCATCGAGCACCACAATTTGATCCGCATTTTTGACGGTACTTAGTCGGTGAGCCACCACCACGACGGTTCGGCCTTTAAAAAAATCATTGAGTGCGTGCATGACGGCTGCTTCGTTGTTGGCATCTAGTGCATTGGTAGCCTCGTCGAAAAACAAAAATTGTGGGTTTTTGTAAATAGCTCGGGCAATCAGCAAGCGTTGCTTTTGGCCTTGACTGAGGCCGTTTCCTTCTGCCCCGATTTTGGTATTGTATCCCAAAGGCAGTGCATCAACGAAGTCAATGATGTTGGCTGCTCGCATGGCATTTCGTAAACGACTTTGGTCGAAATGTTCTTCCCCCAAAGCGATATTGGCCGCGATGGTATCCGAAAAAATAAAGCCTTCCTGCATCACTACCCCGCAGTTGCTACGCCACATCTCATGGCTCATATCGCGAAGCCGCGATTCGCCTACTTGGATTGTGCCTTCGGTGGGTTCATAAAATTTTAAGAGGAGCTTTAAAAGGGTGGTTTTTCCACTGCCGCTCATGCCCACAATAGCGGTGGTTTTATTGGCAGGAATGGTTAAGTTAATACCGTTTAAGACTTTGCGGTCGGCCATGCCAGGGTAGGAGAAAGAAAGCTGTTGTAATTCTAGCGCGCGCTGTTCGGGAAGGTAGTTCATTTTGGGGCGTTCAACGGGGTCTTCGTCCTCAAGGGTATGAATTTCATTGAGTCGTTCCAAGCTGATTTTGGCATCTTGCCAACTATGGGCAAAACCTACCAACTGCCCGATAGGGCCGCTCAACTGACCCGTAATAGACTGAATGGCGAGCATGGTTCCGAAAGTAAGTTCTCCGTCGATAACTGCTTTTGCACTCATAAATAAGATAACCAAGCTGATTCCCTGGAGAATCGTAAAAGTACCGGTTTGCTGAAACTGCCCTAGTGACAATGTACGAACCTGTAGGTGAAATATCCGAGCCTGTAATCGTTCCCAATCCCAACGAAAAAAGCGTTCGGCACCCGCCAGTTTAATATCCTGAACGCCCGAAATCATTTGGACAATTTTGTTGTGGTCTTTAGAAGCTAATTCAAACGATTTGAAGTCTATTTTCCGACGTTGGCGCATAAAGAGAAAAACCCAGCCGATATAGAATAGATTGCCAATCATGAAAATGGCGAAGATGCTTAGATGATAATAAGCCAATACACAGCTCAGGAGTAACAAATCAACCAAAGAAAACAGAATTGTCAGAGCTTGCCCTGTTAGCAGATTTTCGATGCGTTGGTGATCGCCAATGCGTTGAAGAATATCCCCAAGCCGTTTTGTTTCAAAAAACGAGTTAGGCAACCGCATTAGTTTGTTCAGAAAATCCGAAAGAATGGATAGGTTCAGTCGGGTACTGACATGGAGCATGATTCGCCCTCGAATAGCCTCAATGATTTGTCGACTGATAAGCAAAAAAGCCATGGCAGCTAGTAGTGTATATACAAAAGGTAAATTTCCGGTATTGACCCCTATATCAACCAATGACTGGGTCAGCATAGGATAAATTAGCTGAATGCCGCTGCTTACTAAAAGCCCCAGCAGCACTTGCGCAATGAGCCGACGGTATTGAATCAAGTAGCTTCCCAATTGTCGTAAACCCAAGGCTCCCGTTTTCTCGTCTTCCTGCTGGTAAAAAGCAGGGGTAGGTTCGAGCAGTAACACAATACCATTTGAGGAGCCATTGGGTGAATTAGTGGCCCAGTTTTGGCAAAACTCCTCGGTCGAATAATCAACTAATCCCTTGGCAGGATCGGCTACTCTAACAGCTTGGCGTCGCTTGCCCCAAAGCCATGTAGGATGATTTGATTTCCCCGCCCCAGTGATTTCGTAAACAATTACAAAATGGTTTTGCTGCCAATGTACGATGCAGGGAAGAGGTACTTCCTGCGCCAGTACCTCAAACGGCAGTTGCGTAGCCATGGTGCGAAAGCCAATATTTTCTGCTGCTTCGGCAATACCCAATAGCGATACACCGTCTCGGTTGATTTGAGACTTCTCTCGGAGCGTTTGCAACGAAAACGAGCGACCATAATGTTTGGCAATCATGCGCAGGCAGGTTGGCCCACAATCCATTTGATCAAGTTGACGATAAACAGGAAAGCTCATATTGGGCAAGGATTAGAGCCGGCTTGGCAGATTAGTTGAATTTCTCACTAAGGTAGGGAAAACGAGTAATTGTTGAAGGGTTTCCGTCGAGAGTGATATCTGCCATTGGAAATGGAGTACCACAAATGGGGGGCTTTTCCTTGGGTAAAAAGGGGCTGTCGGGAAGGCAAGACGACAAGCCTGATTTCCGAATGGATAGTATCGTTTCCAATCCCTTGCCTCCAACAATGGACTGTTGTTGGAGGGCTGAAAGCTCAAATTTTGTTAACATAGTCTTCGAAGTAAGCTATAAAAAGGCAGGAGCTTAATGAATTGAACTTCGGCCAAAAATTGAAATCATTTACCGTTTGGTCATTGCGCCGGCCATACTAAATATTCCTGCCGCTATTTGCATCGAAGCACCTGCGAGTGCCGCATTAAACCGGTATTGGGCTGCATTTCTTTTGGCTTCAGCCTGTCTTTCGGCTTCAGCCTGTTTTGCTTGGTTTAGTAGCGTCTGAAAGTCTTCTGATTCAGAATCAGAAGTGCCACCTTGTACGGCTTGTTGCTGATTTTTTGAGATGGCGAATTTTTCAAATTGTGCTAACATGATTTGTGCGTGCTTTGGCTACCCGTGCTTCTCCTTGAAGTACCTCGTCCTCGGCGGATTGATGATTCAAAGGTAGTTTGCCAAACAAGGACGTGCCGTAAATAGGGTGTGAATGCCTGCTGTGAAGCTGTGAAACCTGCCAATTTTGTAGGGGAATCAGCAAGTGCCGGTACTTGCTCATCGTGTTTGTGAAGCGGTAGTAATAGATGGGCAACGGCTAAAAAAACAAAGTGCCCGGATGAATTCACCCAAGCACTTCGGCAAGCGATTTTGTCTGTATTATCTGATATTGTTAACGATGCTACTCAGTACGTTACCCGTTTGTTTTACAATTGCTGCCTGAGTTTGAGTGGCAAGGTTAAAAGCATTCATCGTATTCTGAACTTCCTGTAGTGCTTCCGGCGAAATGTTTGGTTGCAATTCCAGGGTTGAATTCAGAAGGTTGGCTCCTATTTTAGCAACGTTTAATGCTGCGCCCGTAACACTGGCTCCACCTTGTACGGCTTGTTGCTGATTTTTTGAGATGGCGAATTTTTCAAATTGTGCTAACATGATTTGTGCGTGCTTTGGCTACCCGTGCTTCTCCTTGAAGTACCTCGTCCTCGGCGGATTGATGATTCAAAGGTAGTTTGCCAAACAAGGGCGTGCTGTAAATAGGGTGTGAATGCCTGCTGTGAAGCTGTGAAACCTGCCAATTTTGTAGGTGAATAGGCTTTTCTTAACGCAAACAAGATAATCCTATCGTCAGTGGTCAATTAGCGACATAGGTAAGTGAGCAAATTTGGAAATGAGTTAATTCGGTAATTGTCTACTGTAAATAAGATAGTTGAGGCTTAAGAAAAGGTAGATTATAAAAATAGAATGGACTTCGCACACAAAACCTTTGAGTGTTACCCACACAAAATCGGAGTTTACCTACAATTCTCGGTTTGCACTTTTTTATCGGCTTAATCTTGTATCGGATTTACGGGGCGGTGAATAAAACATGACAGCCTGCTGAATTTTGAATACTTTAAAAACAACCGAATTTTCCTCATTTTTAAACGATAAAAAAACAATGAAAAAGCAAATTACATACGCCATTGTAGCTGCAACAGTCTTAATGTGGAATTGCAAGCCGACTGAAATTGACGCTGTTGACTCCCCAACGGCCGCCGTTAAGCACTCAAGTGCGCGTATTGAAGCCCCTCCTAAACAATGGGATAGAACACTGGGTGGCTTTGGTGTTGATATATTAACTGTCGCCGTAAACAATCCTGCCGGAGGATATATTTTTGGCGGTTACTCCAATTCGCCGGCCTCTGCCGTTTCACCGTTTAACGATAAGTTAGATGCCTATGGAGGGAATGATTACTGGGTGGTTAAAGTAACCGAAGATGGTACTAAATCGTATGCACGTGCTATGGGCAGTGCAGGTGACGACCTGTTAACATCTATCGTGCCACTGTCGGACGGGACGATGTTGTTAGGCGGGTTTTCCAATTCACCATTTATGTCTCCTAATAAAACTCAAGGGTCTAAAGGTGGTCATGATTACTGGATTGTCAAGGTGGACCGTAACGGAAATAGGATATGGGATAAAGTACTGGGAGGAACCAATGAAGACCACCTGACCTCAATGGTGGCAACAGACGACGGGGGCTTTCTGTTAGGGGGCATTTCGGCCTCGCAGGCTAATACCGTTCCTCTGCCATCCGGAAACCCGCTGGGTGGAATAGCTTCATTTCAAAATAAGACAGCCAGCGACAAATCAATGAACAGTTGTAACGGGAGCTACGATTACTGGATTGTAAAAGTAGATGCCAATGGAAATAAGCAATGGGATATAACCTTGGGTAACGGAGGTAATGACTATTTGCAATCGGTCGTAAAAGCAGCGGATGGTGGCTATCTGCTGGCCGGCTACTCCTCTTCTCAGGGAGCAGCAGGTAACAAAACGGCCAGCGGTAAAGGGGGTTATGACTATTGGGTAGTTAAGATTGATGCCAATGGCAACAGGCAGTGGGAGAAGACGTTCGGAGGAACACAGGACGATAAATTAGCCAAGGCTGCTGCTACGCCCGATGGTGGATTTGTATTGGGAGGTAGCTCATCTTCGGCCGCCGGGGCTGACAAGTCAGAAGGGCTACGCGGTATTGCTGGCCATAATGATTACTGGGTGGTCAAGATTGATGCCAATGGTAATAAACTGTGGGATAAGACAATTGGAGCAGGAGGAGATGAGACCTTTAAGTCACTGGCCGTCACAGCCGATGGAGGTGTCTGGATAGGTGGCGATTCGCCTTCTGCTCCCGGTGAAGAAAAAATTGAAATGCCTAAAGGAGGAACCGATTACTGGATTGCCAAAGTGGAAGCAGATGGAAGCTATCTGTGGCAGGATAAAACGTTGGGTGGGGCCTATACGGATAGTTTTTCTGATATGTTAATAACTACTGACGGAGGGATTATTGCTGCGGGTTCGTCTCAGCCTTATTCCGGTGCGCGCAGTGATAAAAGTGAAAATGCCAAAGGGATTTTAAATTACTGGATTGTCAAGCTGAAATGATCAGACAAGTATCTACAAAAAGGCGGTCTCTAATTTAGAGGTCACCTTTTTGTAGATGCAAGCGAGCTCTCATTTAGCTAATGCACAACGCTCAGTAGATCAGGCTACTGCCGGTTCTGTTTCGGTAGTAAGTATTGCTTTCTTTTCAGGAACGGGCAGAATCAACAGAAAACGAGTACCGTTCTCGCCACTTATTTCCAGCCGTCCACCGGCCTGTTTGGTCAGGGAGGTAATCAGTCGCTTCCCAAATGAACGACTCGGTTTTTGCCACTGGCTCACATCCATGCCCGGGCCATTGTCTTTGATTTCGAGGTATAGCTGATCTTCTTCCCACAGGCGGATGCTAAGGCTTGGCGTATCAATCCCTTTGTAGGCATGTTTGAAAGCATTCGTTGTCAATTCGTTCAAAATCAAGCCCAACGGTACCGCCAGTTCTACATCCAAATCAATCGGAGCAATAGTTAACCGGAGGTCGAAGTTGTCTTGGTGGTTAAACGATTGCATTAATCCGCGCACCAACTCGTCGATATAGGTCTGCATATTCACCCGAGTGACGTTTTCGGTTTGGTACAATTGCTGATGAATCAACGACATGGCTTCCACCCGCTGCTGTCCTTCCCGTACAGCTCGTACGGCGTTTTCATCTTCCAGTCGGTTGGATTGCAGGTATAACAGACTGGACACGATGGCCAGATTGTTTTTGACCCGGTGGTGCAATTCTCGCATGAGTTCTTTCAATTGGCCGGATTGTTTATTGATACGTTCGTTAGCAAGAGAAAGTGTTTGGTTTGTTACTGTCAATTTACCATTAACCCGTCGTATAGTACGGTATTGTAAAAGCATGATGCCGAGCAGAAAGGTCAGCAGTATGGCACCACCCGTCAGCCAGGCCAATTGCTGTCTTTGGCGGAGATTATCTTCGTCAAGGCGTTCAATATGCAGTTGTTTTTCACGGGTTTGAAAGCGAGTTTCTGTTTCGATCAATTGGCGGCTTTTTTCGACATTCATAACACTGTCCCGATACACCATACTCAGCTTTTGATACTGAAACGCCTGTTGAAATTGCCCGCGTTTTTCGTAAATGGCCGTCAGGGTCTCGTAGATATTTTGATAATAGGGTGGCGTTTTTGACTGAGAATCAGCCCATGTCAAGGCCATTCGGATATACTCCTCGGCTTCATTAAGCTGATTTAACAGCAAAAGTGTATTCGGCAGGTTGACATAAATCATACCTTCCAATTCTACATCCTTTTTTTCTTTTGCAGCTCTTAAACATTGCTGATAAATGTCTGCCGATTGCCGGTATTGTCCCGAATTTTTCAGAGTAATAGCCCGATTAAATAACGCCACAGTATAAGAATCCTCTTCCTTGAGCGATTGGAATATGCGAAGGGCTAAACCATTATAGTGAAGAGCTTGGTTATATTTCTTACGAATGTCTTCAATAGAAGCCAGGTCATTATAAATATTGGCAATCTCTAACTCAAGCTTTTGTTGCCGGGCTATGGTCAGTGCCTGTTCGCAATAGTATTGTGCTTTTTCTAACTCCCGGAGACTGATATAAACGCCCTCTATTCGTTGCAGCGCTCTGAGCTGCCTCCGATATTCACCAACGGAACCAAAAATGGATTGTGCTATTAAATAATGCGATATGGCCTTTGTCGGATTATTCTGATTGCGTTCCATATTTCCCATTGCCATATACGTTCTGCCCAGCTGAATCTTATTATTGGCATGTTGGGCAATTTGCAGCATTTCCTTTGTTGCCGGGGCTGCTTCGGGAGGCTTATTTTGGTTTAAGGCAGTGACACTGTAGTCATAAAGCCGTTCAAAGCGGGCAGAATCCGATAAGGTTTCAATCTGATGTTGAAATACCGGAAAAGGAAGCAATGTGTCGGACTGGCTCATAAGTTTGTGGGCAAACAAACAGAAACAGAGCGCCGTCAATATAGAGAGTTTCATAATATGAGGCTTATTTATTGTGCCAAGAATCAATAGTGCAAGGTCAACGAGCTTGAAAATGCCGCATAAAATCTTCCTTGTATTGTTGTCCGAAAGGAATGGTCATCGTTTCAATAAAAATCTCTCGCTCATTGAATCCTTTCAATTGATTTACATTAACCGCGTAAGAACGATGTACCCGTACCAACGACGAACAATCAAGGCGTTCGAGTAAGCTGCTCAGTGAAAGCCGAAGCGTGTATTTATGGCCTTTGGTTTGGATGGTTGTATAGGTATTGTCGGCCTCCAGCAACAGAATGTCATTGAGAGAAATTCCGACAAACTGATAATTATGTTTGATAAACACCTGATCACCACTGCGGAGAATAGATTCACGACTTGATGCTTCCTTCTCTGGCGTACCGGCTTTGGTTTCTTTTCCGGCCGCCGACGGTAAACGATTCATGACATAATTATGAATGGCGAGGTCAACCGAAATCTGCAAATTATCCGGTCGGACGGGCTTCGCAAGATAAGCAGCGGGGAACGTTTCTTTTGCCCGTTCAATGGTTTCTTTATCGGTTTGCGAAGTAAGATAGATAACCGGAACCGGTTTGAAATCCAAAATATGTCGAATGGTTTCAATGCCGTCCCAGTCTCCTTTTAGGTTAATATCACATAAAATCAAGTCAATACGATTCTGGCGATAGAGTGATAATGCCTCGGGTCCGTTATCCGCAACGCCTGCCACTTCATATCCCTGAGTTTCCAAAAGGTCACTGACATACATCGCTAAGATAGCTTCATCTTCAATAATTAAAATTTGAATTTGCTGATTAGGCATAGTGAAGGTAGGGTTTAATAAGCATACCAACAAATGTACGAAAAAGGCATGCAGATAGCCGTGATACCCAACACTTTTTGTATCAGATTGGAAATGACAGCTTCTATATTCTACTTGAATATTTTGTCATATTGGCTAACTTGTTTCTCTTACTAAAGGCATCTAGAGGATTATCACCATCTCACCTGCCCATCACCCACCATTACCCATTTCTTCGTTACGAGTTTTTCGAGGGCAAAGGGGCCGCGGGCGTGGAGTTTTTATGCTGCCGCATAGCCATCCATGTATTTTCGGACGGCGGGAGCTTGGAAACCTATCACAATGTCATTCTTGGGGACACCATAGGATTGAAGTTTCTCAGCAATACGCAGGTCTGTACCATCATGTTGAAGCCAAACTTTACCATCTGACTTCACATCAACATGAATAAAAGAAGCGTATATCCATCCACTGTTTTCTTTGGCCCAACCTACCCCAAAATAGAGATAGTGTCCATGTTCATCGTCAGTTATGATTTGATTGTCAATGCCATCTTCCACGGGGGGAGATAAACTCGCGATTTCTTCAACAATTTGTCGAGTAATTTTTTTATAAAAAGCTACTTTATCCATTGGTTGATACACGGTTGAATTTCATCAAAAACTAGCATTTTTACATCAAAAGTAGTGGCCACATCAATAAAAAAAGGGTCATCAAAAAAGCGTTGATAAAAACCGTTGGGGACAGCTAAATACAGGGTTCTTTCGGAGTCGGTATTTTTTAGAGCCTTCCAATAAAGCAAAAACTGTCCTAAGGCATCTTCAAAGTCATCTAAATCAGAATGGCCAATGAAACTTTTAATTTCAACTGCAATTTTTTCATTTCCTTTTTGAGCAGCGATAACTTCTTTTTCCGCACCCAAATCAATGTAGCCATTTTAAAATTACCATCTCACCTGCCCATCACCCACCACTATCCATTTCTCCGTCACGAGTTTTTCGAGGGCAAAGGGGCCGCGGGCGTGGAGTTTTTGGGTAGAAATACCAATTTCAGCCCCAAGCCCAAACACCCCTCCGTCGGTAAAACGCGTAGAAGCATTGGCATAGACCGCTGCCGCATCGACTTCGGCTAGGAAGCGGTCAACCGCTGCTTGGTTTTGGGAAACGATGGCTTCGGAGTGGCGCGACGAATAATTCTGAATGTGTGAAAGCGCTTCGTCGAGGCCGTCAACTACTTTTACGGCTAGTTTATAATCCAAAAACTCGCGTCCAAAATCTTGGGGTTGAGCGTGCTGTAGTTTTGGGTAAGAGATGCCTTCAAAAATCGGGTAAGACACATCATCGGCATAGACTTCTACGTTCCACTTGATAAAATCGTCGTTGAGCATAGGCAAAAACGCAGTGGCAATGGCACGGTCAACAATCACGCAATCCATGGAGTTACAAACCGAAGGCCGCGAGACGCGCGCATTCACTACAATGTCGCGTGCTTTGACAAGGTCAGCCGTGGACTCAATGTAGCCATGACATACGCCTGCCCCTGTTTCGATGGTAGGAATCAAGGAGTTTTTCCGTACAAACTGAATCAACGACTCCGAACCGCGCGGAATGATAATATCGACATAGCGAGTGGCGGTCAAAAGCTCGGTCACAAACTGACGGTCGGTAGGAAGTAGCATCACGGCGCTGGTGTCCACCCCTGCTTCTTGCAGCGCTTGGTGAATCAAACCGACCAAACAACGATTGGAAAAATCGGCCTCTTTTCCGCCCTTTAACACGCAAGCATTTCCCGAACGCAAACACAACGAAGCCACGTCCACCGTCACGTTGGGGCGCGACTCGTAGATGGCACCGACGACGCCAAGGGGCACCGCAATTTTTTTCAATTTAAGCCCTTGTTCAATCTCTCGTTCCAACAACACCTGCCCCGACGGGTCGGGCAACAGCGCTACGTCGCGGAGGCTGTCGGCTAGTCCCTGAATCCGTTTTTCGTTTAAAAACAAACGGTCTTTTTTCGGGTCGCCATCTGGCATTCGCTCCATGTCTTTCTGGTTTTCGGCCATAATAAGCGCTTGATGTTCTAGCAGCAAATCGGCGAGGCGGTTGAGCAAGGCCGTTTTTTGCTCGCTAGTCAAGCGACGCACTTGCGCGGCGGCTTGTTGCGTGGCTTGAAGTTGGGGTACGATGGTAGTTGTCATAAAAAAGAGATTGAGCCGCAAAGATAACAACTTTGAGGGTTATCGGCTCAAATTTACGCCTAACCAATACGCCTGGGTATTGTTTTGCCAACGACCTACGGGCGCAGGAGCGTACTGATAAGCCAGTCCGATGCCCGTACCTAGAAAAATACTCCGAATAGGAATCCGCACTAAGTCGCGTACTTCAAGCCCCGCCTCAGCATGGAAAGGGGCTGACTGGTATTGCCACGAAAAGGAATGTTTTTCAGGACGGCGGAAGCTCCCCACGATGAGATTGTTATAGACCAACAGCCGAGGCTGACTGTATTTGCTTTTGAGACGAAGCAGCGTACGACTGAAGTCGTGGCTGTAGTAGAACGCCGCGTATCGGTCGGCAATAAAGGCATAAGTGGGTAAAGTACGGAAATTGGCCAGCGGGAAACTGGAAGAATTGAGCCCTGTGATGTTAATAAGCCCCGAACTCCCTAACGAACCAAACAAATAAGGGTAAGGAATATCGCCACTGGTGAAACCTCCTGCTAGTTTGACGTTGCTAAAGCCGAGGCGTCGGGTTCTAAATTGAAAGTAAAGTTGCATCGCTAACCGCCAGTAGTCAAATTGGCTACCGAGGGAAGGCAAGCCTTTGGTAATTTGCACGTTGATAATCGGGAAATAGCGATTGACGACCGATTCCATGCGTCCCGTTCGGTAAATGGCCTCCCGAAACGCGAAACGCCAGTCGAGGGTAAGGTCGGTGGTTTCAAAGGTGTTTTGGTCTTGAAAGAAATAGCGATAACTCGGGGTTCGTTGCTCGTGGTTGAGGGCGAGTCGAAACCACGTCCACGGAAAAGGCTTAAAATGCAGCGATACACCGTACCGCTGGTAGTAGTCGGCCTGAAAAGGGATGGAGTCTTTCTGGGAGAAAAAAGGAAGCGAAGGTTTGGGGTCGATGAGGTAATTGGGACCTAAAAATTCGGTCGTGCCTGGTTGGACAAGGTCGCGCTGGTGATAAATACTGAGTCGATTGTAGCGGTCGCGGGTGATGTGCCAACTGGCCAATAGTTTGTACTTCCAACGCTGATCTTTTAGGCCGTAACCAGCATATCCGTACAGCCGAAACCTCGGGCGGTTGCTTTGTTTATTTTGAAAACCTCCTCCAAGTCGCACATATTCAGCGGAGTTGCCCACCAAGAAATCACTGGGTTGGAGTTCAATGGGGCCTATTTCAAACACGTTGCTCAATATACTCCCTAAGATGTGCCCGTAGGTAGAGTCGAGGCGGCTTGCCAACCCATTGGGTTTTTTGAAATTGAAATACATTTTACGCTCCCAATCGGCCAGTGTATCGGGGCGCAGGGCTTTAAACGTCTCGTACGTATGGCGTGTGGCGGAGGGGCGCATGGCGCGTTGCACTTCGTCAAACAGTTGGTCGTCGAGCGGGGTGTTCAGTTCCACGTTGTGGAGTTGCGTGGTAAACTTTACCTGAAAAGCGCCCGTGTAACCGCTGGACGAATACCCCGCCAAAAGCCGCGTGGTAGCGGTTTGGGGAAACCATCGCCCCGAAATCCGCTGGTAGCGTTGTTGAATCCGAAAACCAAAATTTTGTAACGTATCGACGGGCGCTACGTTAATGTATTCGAGGGCGTAGCCGTCGGTATTGATGTGCATTACGCCTTGTAGGGCATCAAAATTGGTTTTGGGGTAAGGCCGAAAACTAATGATAAACGTGGAGTCACGCTCGTGAAAGAGGGTGTCTTCGAGCGCAAAATCGTATTGCGAGAACGTTTTTGAGTTGAGCGGATTGACGTAAAACCGCTTGAGGAGGGTGAAGTTGTAGAGTTCGGAATAAAAATCAATTTTGTGCAAATCGAGCGGAAGATAGTTGAGCATTTGACTATATACTTGCGCGAGGTTATTGACCGAAGCCACAACTGTCTCCTTGTTTTTATTGGGCTTTTTGTGAATCAATTCACTGATGTTTTCTACGATGTAAATAGGTGCCGTTACTTTTTTAGAACCAATAACTTTCTTGGTCGAATCTTTCAATACCCGATTGAGGCTATCGACCACGACCACGATTTTGGTATAAGCACTTGCCTTGTAGGTATCGAGTTGGTTAGGGTCGTTTTGGGGGCGGTTGGCCAGTACTTTTCGAATAATCGCCCAGGCGGGATTTTCGCCAGGACGCACGCGTACTTCGGCCAACTCGTTGACTTTTTGGCGGAGTTTGATGGTAATCGTCGTGCCTTTGGGGGCAACTTGAACTGTCTCGTAGCCAACCATGCTCACCAGCAGCGTGTCGGACGACGATTTGAGGCGCAGCGAAAACCGACCTTCCATGTCGGTGAGAGTTCCTGAAGTTTGGCCTTTGAGGCGCACGCTGGCCTGAGGTAAGGGCACGTTGTCTTTGGCGTCAATGACGATGCCTTTGATTCGGATTTCTTGAGCAATTACAATTTGGCATACAAAGAGAAAAAGTAAAAGCTGTTTTATCATGGCCAAAGAGGATTTTCTACTAAACGTTACAAGGGGAAATAGATTTTAATCGTGTCCTACGAAATATTTCGTATAAAAAATTTGGTAATACGAAACGCTTCGTATATGTTTGCTACGAAATTATTCGTACTTAAACCATGAAACCAACAGACTCAGAACTTGAAATCTTACAAGTGCTTTGGCAAGAAGGCCCTTGTACCGTACGGCAGGTCAACGAGCGTTTGACCGAAAACCGCGACGTGGGTTACACCACCACCCTCAAACTAATGCAAATTATGTACGAAAAAGGGATTCTGACCCGTACCGAAGATGCACGGTCACACGTCTATGAAGCCAACGTGAGCGAAGAAGAAACCCAAGCTACGCTTTTGGAAAGATTTGTGGGCACGGCTTTTCGGGGTTCGGCGAGCAAGCTAGTCATGCAAGCACTTGGTAATCACAAAACAACCCCCGCAGAACTGGACGAAATTCGTAAACTCTTAGACCAAATCGAACAACAGCCATGAAAACGACCACTTTTCTTTCAGAATCCATCACCTCGGCTTTGGGGTGGACATTGCTTCATTCTCTTTGGCAAGGGGGAGTGGTAGTGCTTCTTGCCGCAGTTGCGTTGTTTGCCTTGCGTAAGCGCTCTAGCGTTGCGCGGTATTGGGTAGGTATCAGCGGTTTGGCTACCCAAGTGCTTGCTTCGGTGGCTACCTTTGTGCTTTACTACCAGCCAGTAAACGCCGTTGCTACGTCCTCATTGACAACGCTTCATACGCAACGTTATTGGGTCTCGGGCATGACCTACGCCAAAGTGGCTTTGCCTTGGTACAAAGAAGTGCTACTATTTCTCCAACTTCATTTGGACACCATTGTGCTATTTTGGGGCATTGGTGCTTCGGTATTATTGGTACGTTTGGTGGGGAGCTGGGTGTATGTACAACAACTCAAAGCCGAAGGCATTCAACTGACTGAGGCTAGTGTACAGTCATTGTTTCGTCGGGTGCTGGGCACGTTGCGCATTCGCCAGAATGTCCATTTGTTTGAGTCGGTGCGGGTAAGTACGCCCATGGTGATTGGGTTTGTGAAACCCGTCGTGCTTTTGCCTGTTGGCTTGGTCACGGGCTTGAGTCCTAAGCAAATTGAGGCAGTATTGGCCCACGAACTCGCCCACGTGAAGCGGTACGATTATTTGGTCAACTTACTCCAGTCGTTGGTAGAAGTCGTTTATTTCTTTCATCCAGCTTTATGGTGGTTGTCGGGGCGCGTCCGCCAAGAGCGCGAACACTGCTGCGACGACATTGCCGTTGCCGTTTGTGGTGACAAAATGGCGATGGCCAAAGCCCTAGCCGAAGTAGCCGCTTACCGTTCCACCCCCGCGTTAGCGATGGCTTTTGCCAATAAAAAAGGAGCTATGCTGCACCGCGTCAAAAGAGTATTGGGCGTGACTGAAAAGCCGCAGCAAAGGTTAAATGCGAGTGGTTTGTTGTTGGTATTACTTTTGGTGGTTGGAGTTTCTGTGTATGCTTTTCAGCCGCAGGATAAGCCCAAAAAAGACGCCAAACTTAGAAACACCAGCCATACTTTGAAAGACATGCAATTTGTGATGGATGAACAAGGCAAGTTGACCAAAGTAAAATGGAAAAATCGTTTTTTATCGTCAAAGCAAGTGGCGGAGTTACAGCAGCTAAAAGAGCAATTGGCAGAGGGAACGGTAGCGCTTAGCGATATTAAACAAGCGGATTTTAGGGCTATATTGTCTCGGATTACGGAGGTTGAAGAGGAATTATCAACGGGTTTGTCGGCTTTGGGCAACATTTCGCTGGATAACATAGAGATCATGGAAGCAGTAGAAGATGTGATTGAGCCTGTTGAGGCACTGGCAGAAGTTGAAATAGCCGACTCCATTCTAGTCAATGGAAAATGGGTTGCCACTGGTAGTGCCTTTGAAGCTAACATAGACGAGGCAAAAATGGCATATTATCACCGCCAAATAGACAGCCTTCACCGATTGATGGAGCCACAGATGCAAAAAATGAACGAGCTACGTCTAAAGATGGAGCAGTACGAGTTTCAGGTAAATGAAGTGGAGCGTAAGCGTGAAGTGCTCGAATGGAAAAAGAACAAAGCCTCCAACGAACGCAGTCAAATTCTGGAAAAACGTAGTCAGTTGCTTCACCAAGAAAATGCGGCCAAAAAGCTATCAGACGACCAGATTGAAAAGGCATTGGTGCAGTACGAAGAACAGGTGAAACAGTTTGAAAGCCAGATGCAGCAGTTTAATAAGCAGATGGCCGAATTGTCGGAGCAAGAAAAGGCCGCCCGCAAGCCCATCGAGGAATTGGAAGAACAACAACGTAAGTTGGAAGCGATAAACGAGAAGTTTTCGCAAGAGATGGAACGTTACTCGGACGAGTTGAATAATTTGTTTCCGCCTCCGCCGCCACCAGTCGAGTTTCGTGCCAAAGCGACCCGTACTCCTCGCGCACCACGTGCCATTCGTACGCCCGTATCTGCGGTGAAGGCCGTGGCTCCCATTACTTCTAAAGCAGCAGGAACGCCACCACCACCCCCGCCGCCGCCCGTCAAAAAGAAGAAGTAATTGGTCTTAAAAATACCCCTGAAAGCGCTTGGTTTGCTACCGAGCGCTTTCTTTGTAAGAGGCTATTTGATAAAAACCCTAGTTTATTTTTGGGAGGCTGTCAAAAATGCGTTTATTTTGCTCACTTACTATGCACACTTGTGAAGAAGAAAACTACTCTATTTAACATAAAAGACCTCGTCGTATATTTTTTTGTTGCAGGAACTGGGGCCGCTGTACAAATTGTAACGGGAAGCTTTTTTAGAAATTATACAGAATATTCGACTTCTGTTTCTTTGGGTTACATCGTTTCTGCATTTGTTGGATTTGTACTGACCAAAATGTTTGCTTTCGATGCTAGAAACACCAGCAAGACTAAGCGTGAAATGATAAAGTTTGGGATAGTTGTTATTATTTCGTACGCTATTACTGTTGGTTTTGCTACTCTAACATTAAATCTTTTCCACTCGGTCAATCCCAATAACTATATTATTGCCATTCCATTTAGTTGGACTCCTAAAAAATTTAACGAAATCAACGTGACCGAAGCTACCTCAACCTTGGTAGGGATGGGCTTTAGCTTTGTGAGCAACTTCATTTTGCACAAAACCTTTACTTTTCGCAGTACAGGTTTCTACGACCGCGCCAAAGCAGCGTTGAACTTGGGTAAGAACTAAGCTAGCGCACTGACCCCGTTATTTCCCAAATTCACGTACAAACTGGGCTGATTCACGTAATAGAATTGATGGAAAATACTTGAACTTCGATTTTTGACATCGAAATTCAAAACGTTTATCTATCAACAGCCATGTATTGTATCGAAACCAGCGAGTTGTCGTACCAGTACTCCCGACAGGGCAACGAGCTTCATCGTGTCAACCTTCGGGTGAAAGAAGGGAGTATATACGGGTTTTTAGGCCCCAACGGTGCGGGAAAAACTACCACACTCAAGCTCATTTTGGGCTTATTAAAAAAACAACAAGGGCAGATTAAGGTCTTTGGGGAAGAGTTTATGCCTCACCGACTTTCTGTTTTGTCAAAAATCGGCTCGTTGATTGAGTCGCCTTCCCTTTATAGCCAACTCACGGCTACGGAAAACCTCAGCGTTTGGCAAAAACTCTATGCCTGTCCCAAAGCGCGTATTCAGGAAGTATTGGAATTGGTAGGATTGGGGGAAACGGGCACCAAAAAAGCAGGACAATTTTCGCTCGGGATGAAACAGCGCCTTGGCATTGCCACGGCTTTGCTGCATAACCCGTCGGTGTTGGTGCTCGACGAGCCTACCAATGGTTTGGACCCGAGCGGAATGGTGGAAATGCGGGAATTGCTCAAACGCCTCAACAAAGAACACGGAATTACGATTTTGATTTCGAGCCACTTGCTGTCCGAAATCGAAAAATTGGTAACGGAGGTAGGTATCATCAACCACGGGAAAATGCTGTTTGAGGGGTCGTTGGGCGAATTGATGCAGCGGCAACGGACTGCGGGAGGAATACGGCTGGATACGAGCAATAATGCCGAAGCCGTTGAGCGTCTGATAGCCCAAGGGCTGGACGCAAGGCAGGAGCAGGGCAAAATCGTACTGCCGTTGTTGGCTCGTTCGGAAATTGCCCAACTTAACCGAGCATTGGTACAGCATCAGCTCGATGTGTACGAAATCAGCACTGTCGAAAGCGATTTAGAAAGCATTTTTATGACCTTAACTCACCCCTAATCTTCTCCAAAACATGACAACGTTTGTCGCAAGTTATCAGAGCGAATGGCTCAAAACCAAGCGAAGTTTGGCCGCATGGTTGGTCGTGCTTGGCGGTTTTTTTATTCCGTTTATTCTTTTCTGGGCGCGGGTGCTATATCCCGAAAAATTAAAAAAAGCGGTACTTGCCCCCACGTATTGGGAGGAAGTATTGAGCCAAAGCTGGCAGTTTATGGCTATTTTGATGCTGCCGATGGGACTTGTACTGGCCACGAGCTTGCTGACCCAAATGGAGTTTCGCAACAATACGTGGAAGCAGCTCCACACGACCCCGCAAAGCTACACGAGCATTTTTGTGGCAAAGTTGGGCGTTTTGCTAACCATGCTTGTTCAATTTTTTATATTGTTCAACCTCGGGATGTATTTGTCGGGGATACTCTCGCCCTTGGTGCGGGGAATTTCGCTACCCAAACAAGCGTTCCCGTGGGAAATGTATCTAAAAACAAGCGGACATTTTTTGGTAAACTGCTTGCCTATTATAGGGTTTCAATACTTAGTGAGTCTTCAATTTAAAAATTTCTTGGTACCATTAGGAGCAGGAATCGGGTTGTTATTGGCCTCTTTGATTGGCATCGAATGGGAGCATGGGCATTGGCTGCCGTACAGTTATTGCTCCTATTATTTTTTTAGCCTACGTGGGGCAAAAATGGGTACATTGCCCGTCGATGCTTTTTCGAAATGGGCGTTGGGGTATTTCGTTGGATTTACGCTTTTGAGTTACTTCTTTTATATCCTTAAAAAAGACAAAAGCTAAGTGGTTTTATATTTTACCCGCAGAAAAGCGCTGAATTACAAACCCTAATTTTCGCTGAAAAAGGGCTTTATATGGTTATTAATCAGCGTCATCTGCGACTTTCAATCGGCGTAAATCAGTGGGTAATAGTTAAACAAACTTACTTAGACACTTAAGACGAGTATTCTTTCAAAATAAGACGCAAAACCACATGAAGCGAGGCGTAGTGATTTCATTGCATTTTGGGTACTGGGTGCTGTACTTGTTGTTGCTCTCGTTGATACTGGTATGCCTTCAACTTGGCTCGCCCATCAAAGGGCAGCCTTTTTTTTACCAGTGGCGGTTTCACGTTTTCTTCAGTACGTTTGCCGTTTTGCCCGCGTTTTTGGGTTTTTATAGCTTCTACCTGTGGTTGTTCGACTACTTTTTGCTTCGTCGTAAAATCGTGCTGTTGTTTGTCGTTGGGCTGCTTACCGCTATCGGATGCGGAATTGTCAGCGAGGCCGTAATGTCAGTATTGCACTCATTCAAAGTCGGCCCAGGAGTGTTTCATGAAGGACTTCGTACAACGTTGGCGTTGTTGGTGGTCATTACGATTATTGCGGTGCTAAACGGTGCAGTGGCACTTATTATGCGAGGGTTTATGCGTTGGTACGCCGAAATGAAGTTGAAAGAAGAACTAATGCAGAAGAATTTTGAAATGGAACTGGCCTTGGTAAAATCACAAATAAGCCCCCATTTTTTGTTTAACACCCTCAACAACATCGACGTACTGATTGTCAAAAACGCGCCGCAAGCATCGGCTTACCTTAATCAGCTGTCGGATATCATGCGGTTTATGTTGTACGAAACCAAAGCGGAAGAGATACCGTTGGGCCGAGAGTTGGGCTATTTGGAAAAATACATTGCGTTGCAAAAAATCAGAACATCCAATCCTGATTTTGCGCGCTTTCGGGTAGAAGGCAGGGTAGAAGAGGCCACGATTGCCCCCATGGTGTTGATTCCTTTTGTGGAAAATGCCTTTAAACACGCCGATGCGCGAAAGCAAGGCAATGTAATCGACGTTTCGGTGGAGGTATCATCCGAAGCCATTGTGTTTGAATGTGTTAATAAACGTAGGCTACAGCCCAGTACCACCGAATATGGCGGTTTGGGCAACGAACTTATCAAAAGGCGGCTATCTTTGCTGTACCCCAACGAACACCAACTAAATATTGTCAGTTCTGAAGAAGACTATCGGGTAAGATTACGAATCAGTCGCCATGAAGCATAGCTGTATTATTGTCGAAGATGAGCCTTTGGCCCTCGAACGCGCCAAAGATTATGTTCAGAAAGTGCCTTTTTTGAGCTTAAAAGCCACGTTTGAAAGTGCGTTGGAGGCATTGAGCTTTTTGAAAAACAACCCGATTGATATTGTCTTTTTGGATATTCATTTGGGCGATTTTTCGGGTATTCAGTTGTTAGAAAGTGTTTCGCTGAAAGGGCAGGTCATTCTGACGACAGCCTACCATGAGTATGCCCTCAAAGGGTTTGACCTCAAAATCGCCGATTATTTACTCAAACCTTACACCTTTGAGCGTTTTGTACAGGCTGTTGACCGAGCACAAAGTTTACTGCCCAAGTCGGAGCCTCAAAATTCAAGGTCGTTTATTTTTGTCAAAACCGAATACCGCCTCGAAAAGCTCATGCTGGACGAAATACTGTTTATTGAAGGCATGGGCAACTACCGAAGGATTCATACGGCTACCCAGAAAACCATGACGTTGCAGACCTTCGCTGAGTTTGAACAAGAGTTGCCGCCGAGCCTTTTGTGTCGGGTGCATAAGTCGTACATGGTGGCGATTTCGAAAATTGATTCGATTGAAAAAGACCGCATTCGGATTCGGGAAACGATGATTCCAATTTCTGATAGCTATCGGCAAGCGTTTTTTTCGCTCATCGGGCAAAGTTGAGTTTATCCCATTTGTAAGGTGGTTCGTCCCATATATTTACATAGGGACCATAAAAAGCCGACTTTTGTGCAAGACGTTGGGGTTGTGAGCAACCCCAACCACCGTGCGTCAGGTTGCTCACAACCTGACCGACGCCCGAGAAATAAAAAAGTTGCGCGTATGCTTGTTGGTTGTGAGCAACCAACAACACTTTAATTCAAAACCCATGATTGCCATTGCCATCGACGACGAGCCCAAAGCGCTAGACATAGTGCGAGTTTTTGCCCAAAAAGTGCCCTATTTAGCGCTTCAAGCTACTTTTCAGGATGCGTTTGAGGCGCTGGATTTTCTGCAAAAGCAATCGGTGGACTTGATTTTCTTGGACATCAAAATGCCTGACATTTCGGGACTGGAGTTTTTGCGGGCGTTACCTAATCCTCCGTTAGTGATTTTTACCACTGCCTACGCCGAACACGCCGTACAGAGCTATGATTTTGATGCAGTTGATTATCTGTTAAAACCCTTTGCATTGAGCCGATTTTTAAAAGCGTGCAACAGAGCCCACGAAACGCTAAAAATGCGCGAATTGGCCTCGGAAGAAGCTAAAACCCGCCCAGCGACTGTTGCGCCCACCGAAAGTATTTTTGTGAAAAATGGCTACGAACAAGTGCGGGTGATGCTCGACGATATTTTGTATCTGGAAGCGGGCGGCAACTACGTTGTTTTTGTTACTAAAACTCAAAAAATTGCTTCGCGCATGACGATGAGTGAGGCAGAAAGCTTGCTTCCTGTCGAGCAGTTTGTGCGGATTCATCGGTCGTACATTGTAGCAAAGGGTAAAGTTGAGCGATTCGACCGCTATGAAGTGAGTGTGGCAGGACAATTATTGCCCATTGGGGCTAATTATAACACCGCAAAATTGGCATAAGAAGTTTTAGGAGCATATTTTTGCTATTATTGCAGAAAAACCATAACCTACATCCACTCAATGCCTAAATCTTCTAACCAAAATACCCTTTTTGGGCTTCCTGTTATTGTGGCCGCACTAGGCTACTTCGTTGATATTTACGATTTACTATTATTTGGAATTGTACGCGTACCTAGCCTCAAAGATTTGGGTTTGAGTGAGCAAGACGTGTCGGCCGTGGGGGCATCTATTATCAATTGGCAAATGGGGGGCTTATTGCTCGGTGGAATCATTTGGGGAGTATTGGGCGACAAACGCGGACGCCTTTCGGTGTTGTTTGGTTCTATTATTACCTATTCCATTGCCAACGTACTTTGTGGATTTATCCAAGATACCTCGTTTTTGCCAGCCACTGAGTTGTACAAATACTTACGCTTTATTGCGGGAATTGGATTGGCGGGAGAGCTGGGAGCGGGAATCACCCTTGTGTCCGAAATTTTACCTAAAGAACTGCGTGCCATCGGAACGTCGTTGGTGGCGGGCATTGGCCTTTTAGGCGCAGTAGTGGCCTATTTTACGGTCGAGATATTTGGCGACTGGCGCATTGCATATTTTGTGGGCGGTGGGCTAGGCTTTGGCCTTCTTTTGCTTCGCGTGGGCGTCATTGAATCAGGAATGTTTACGGAAGTCTCCAGCCAAAAACATGTGGCCAAAGGCGATTTTCTTTCATTTTTTACCAACTGGGAACGCTTTGTGCGCTACATGAAATGTATCGGAATTGGCCTTCCGACCTGGTTTGTGATTGGTATTTTGGCGACTTTCAGCAACGAATTTGGCAAAGCTTTGGGCATCACCGAACCCATCAAACCAGGGTTGGCCATTATGTGGTGCTACGTCGGCTTGGCAGGAGGAGACTTGGCCAGTGGATTTATTAGCCATTATTTCCATTCGCGCAAAAAAGCCGTGGCGGTATTGATGGCGTTTTCGGGCGTGTTTAGCATCGTATATTTGTTTGCGGGCGTTCAATCTTCGACCATGCTTTATACGCTTTGTTTGTTGATGGGCTTTGGCATTGGCTACTGGGCCATGTTTGTGACCATCGGAGCCGAGCAATTTGGCACCAACCTTCGGGCTACGGCTGCTACGACTGTGCCCAACATGGTACGCGGAATGGTGATTTTGATGACTACGCTGTTTGCGGGTTTCAAAACGGGCTCATTGGATGTTTTTGGTTGGTTTACGCTCACTGTTCCTCAATTGGGCGTCATTGGAGCAGGTACGTTGGTAGGGATTTTGAGTTATGCTTTAGGATTTTACTCTACCCTCACCGTTCCCGAAACCCACGGCAAAGACCTTGACTTTGTAGAAATCTAAAGAGGATGAAATACCGTGCTCTTTTTACCTTGCCCGTCATTGTGTCGGCGCTAGGTTTTTTTGTGGACGTGTACGACTTGCTGATTTTCAGTATCGTACGCGTTCCGAGTCTTCAATCACTGGGCTATTCGGAAGCCGAAGTTTCTAAAATTGGAACGTTTATCTTCAACTGTCAGCAAGCGGGCTTATTGGTCGGAGGGATTTTGTGGGGAATTTGGGGCGATAAACGAGGTCGCTTGTCGGTACTATTCGGTTCGATCATTACGTATTCGTTGGCAAACATCGCTTGTGGATTTGTCGAAGATCCCAACTTATATGCGTTGCTTCGTTTTGTAGCGGGGGTGGGGCTTTCGGGGGAAATTGGGGCGGCAATGACGCTTGTTACCGAAATTGTCCCCAAAGAAATCCGCAGCCTTGGGCCGACGTTGGTGGCGGGGATTGGTTACTTAGGCGCTGGAGCTGCTTATTTGACCCAAGAATGGTTTACGTGGCGAACGGCCTACATGGTAGGCGGAGGTATGGGCTTGTTGCTGCTGCTGTTGCGAATAAGCGTGTTTGAGTCGGGGTTGTTTTTGCAACTGAAAGAAACGAAGGTCTCCCGAGGCAACTATTTATACTTTTTCAGCAGTTGGCCGAGACTGGTCAAATATTTCCGTTGCGTGCTCATCGGCGTCCCGACTTGGTTTGTGGTGGGAATATTGGGAACATTTGGCAACGAATTTGGGAAAGCTTTAGGCATCGAGGAAGGGATTTCGCCTGGTAAGTGTGTGATGTTTATCTACTTCGGTCTTACGGCGGGCGACTTCTTTAGCGGGCCGCTGAGTCACTGGCTACAATCGCGGCGCAAAGCCATTTTATTTCTGCTTTCTATTGGGGCAATTTTTGTTGGAATTTACTTGTACGGAGGGGCTAGGTCAGCCAATATGCTCTACGTGATTTGTTTCTTAGCGGGCATCTGTACGGGGTACATTGGTTTGTACTTGATGATGGTTGCCGAGCTGTACGGTACCAACCTTCGCGCCACAGCGACCACTTCGGTACCGAGCGTGGTGCGAGGAATGGCTATCCCGATGACGCTGGCTTTTCAAGGGTTAAAACCTTCGTTTGGAGCGCTGGGTGGAGCCGCTTTGTTGGGAGTACTTTGCTACGGATTAGCGCTAGTAGCGATTTACAAAACCGATGAAACCTTTGGTCGGAATTTGGATTTTGTGGAGGAGTAGGGGGAAAGCGTTAACCGTTATTTGTTAATCGTTCAAAGTCAATGAATAATAAGTTATGTTAAAGTAAATGCCCTAAAACGTTCGTTTGGCTATTTAAGAAATTGTATATAAATTCTAGTGTAGTTTATATCGCTTCGGCGAAGCATAATAAAGCAACAGGTTATGCTTCCGCACAGGCGGCCCTGTCCGAAGCAAAATAAAAAAACTCTTGCTGCTACTACAAATGTTACGCCTCTACCGAGGCTACTTTGAATTACTCTAGAACTTATGCTCAACTACTTAATATAATCATACATATAATAAACCCCCGCGCTTGGCAAGCACGGGGGTTTGTATTTTAAGCCAATTTACGATTATCGAAGACTTACTTCGCCATATTTTGAGACGATTTTTACTCTAGTGCCTTTGCCTGTTCCAATTTTTCCTACGTATTGCTTGGTCATTTTTGGGCTATGGCGCTCGTTGTCTTTGCGTTCGTCGTCGTTTTGAGTGAATGACACTTTGCGGTCGTTGGGGTATTTGAAACCGCCGTAACTTACCGTCACGTCAAAGTTACATTCGTTGTTTTCCATCGGAATCACTACCGACGAATAATTGGCCAAAATGTCCACATTATCAGCTGATTGCGTCAGTTGGTCGATGCGGAAGCCGCCTGAGAAACTAAGCTTAATTTTGCTCGAACCTTTGAGCGTACCGATACGTCCACCCGAATAGCTGATTTGACCATCGAGGGTTTCTACTTCGCCGATTTTCATTTTGCCAAACTTGTTGTTGAGCGTGATATTCTCCGCTTTTTCGAGTTCGAGTGTTGAGTACGAAATGTCAAGATTTCCGTTAGAAATTTGCTGAATTTCGGCTTTCCCGTACGATACATCTATGTCGTTTTTACTACCTAGCAAATCGTTGGCCATAAAAGTCCCGTACTTAGAAACGACCACCAACGGCGCTTTGAACGTAGGGATGTTGGTATTTCCAAAACGATTTTTAACCGTCAAAGGCGTATTTTTGGGCATCGACACATTGTAGTCGATTTGCACATAATTCTTTTCGTTGTTGGTGTTTTTCCAGCTCCAGCCGTTTGAGTTGTTCGATTTGTTGATAATCGTGCGGACATTGATTTGGTTGCCTTCCCGTTTGTCTTCAATCACTACGCCGTCGAGGTATTCTTGGGCGCGGTCGTCGCTGCTTGAGTTAGCCACAATATGAATATCAATTCGTATCTCGTTTTTGTCCCAAAGGTTGACTTTTACCTGCCCAAACTGATTGTCGAGCAATAAATTGTCTTTGGATGAAGTATCGTAAATCTTAATCACCGATTTTTTCTTTTCGATGGTGCCCCATTCGTGCGCCGTTGCTCCAAAGGCCGAAAACAGACAGAAAGCTACCAAAAAGATACTTACTAACTGCCAATTACATGATTTTATCGTTTGCATGGTTGTTCTTGTTTTTGATGCGCTGGATGATGTCCAACTGTTGGTTTAATAAATCAATTTGCCACTGTAGGTTCTGAATCATGGCCTGAATCACCACTTCTTGGTTGGGGTTCTTCGGAAGGTCGGATTTCAGGTTTTGGTATGAGCGCTCAAGCTGATCCAGTTCTACGGCAAATTCTTTATACAAATTAGGGTTACTTTCGGTCATTTGGCGGAGCTCGCTCCGCTTGTTATCAATGAGTTGGGTATATTGACTGACCTGTTTGGCAAAAGTGGGGTCGGCCATCGCTACTTCGGGAGCTTCTGTGATACCGTAGTTTTGGTTGATGCGGTACCCAAACCATCCAAGTCCAGCGACCAGGGCAATCGACGCCGCTACGCGCCAGTTGAGGTTTTGCCACGTACGTTTGAAGGGGTTGTAAGCATTCCCATTCTTGGCGTCTTCATTGACTGTTTTAGGCGCCTCAGCCACTGGAAGTGGGGGCGCAGTTATTTCTGGATCGCTAGTGGTTTCTCCGACGGGTAGTTGTTGGTTCAACCGATTCCAAAGGTCGTCGGAAGGTTCATATACATCAAACGCCTCTCGGTTGTCTCTTACGAATCGTTGCAATTTGTCTTTCATCTTCTTTGGTATTTAACGCGGCTCTCTTTTCTCTAAAACGGTGTGTCTTTTTTAAGAAACTCAAAGAGGGCGTAACATTTCTAATAATTTTTTTTTCCCCCGCATGTACTGCGTACGCGAGGTGCTTTCGCTGATACCGAGGATCTCGCCGATTTCTTCGTGGTCGTATCCCTCAAACAAATAGAGTGATAAAACAACACGGTAACCTTCGGGGAGCTGCTCAATGCACTTACGAACCCGTTCTACATCCATCTGAATCCCTTCCTCGTCGAAAGGGGCATCGTCGGCTATGTCTTGGTCGTCGCTGCCGTAGCCCTCAATATCAACCAATTGCATTTTACGTTGGCGGAGGTGATTGATGGCTTTGTTGACCACAATCTGCTTCAGCCACGCCCCAAACGTGGACTGCCCCTTGAACGTATGTAAGTGGCAAAAAGCATCCAAAAATGCCTCTTGCAGTACGTCTTCGGCCTCTCCGATGTGATTGACCACCCGCATACAGATGTTGAACATGGACTTTGAGTACAACTTATAGAGTTCGTACTGCGCCTTGCGCTCGCCCTGTCTGCATCTTTCTACGAGTTCGACGTGTTTGTCTATGTATAGTTTAGATTCCAATTGGCTGTAATTTCGTAGTAATGACAAATCTGATTTAAAAGATGTTGCATCTCGCTGAAAAAAAAATCTTGTATTTGAGCAATTTTATAAAAACCTATGAGCTTTACAAGCGTAAACCTTATAGGTTTCATCAACCAAATCACTAACTTTGGCGCAAATGCAGTGAGGTATGGTACGTATTTTTTATCGTGAAGGAAAGCAAATCAAACGCGAAAACGACGTTCGCGAGATTGGGAACATCAAGCACATTTTGTGGATAGACTTGCAGTCGCCTACGCAAGAAGAAGAAGAATGGGTCGAAACTAAGTGTGATATTAGTTTTCAGACGCCCCAAGAAATTGTCGAGATTGAGAGTAGTTCACGGTATTTTGAGCAAAACGATACCATCAACGCCAACTCTAATTTTCTGAAAATCAACGCAGATGGCTACGCGATTTACCCCGTTTCGCTCCTGATTCGGGAAGGAGTGCTGTTTACCTACCGTAATGGCGATTCAAAGACGTTTGCCGATACAGTTCGCAAAATGAAAGTGAGCCAAGAGACCTTTCAAAATGGGGTTGATATTCTCCTCCTTTTGCTCGAAACGCGTATTGAAAGCGATGCCGACGTACTAGAAGGACTTTCGCGAGATATTAGTACAATAAGTAAAGACCTTAATCGAGAGCAAAAAGCGAAACAAGAAATTCTGCTGAAAATCAATATGATGCAGGAGAATACCATGCTTTTGCGCGAAACTATCATTGATAAACAGCGAGTATTATCAGGAATTTTACGAAGCCAGTTTTTCCCAGATGACCGTAAAGAACGTCTTCGTATTGTATTGAAAGATATTAGCTCACTTTTGGAATACAGTACCTTCAATTTTGAACGACTGGAGTATTTGCAAAATACGTTCATGGGTCTTATCAACCTCGAACAAAACCAGATTATCAAGATTTTTACGGTCTTTACCATCATCTTTATGCCTCCTACGCTGATTGCGGGCATTTTTGGCATGAACTACACCATTTTACCCAGTAGCAGCCATCCCTATGGATTTTGGTTCTCGCTGTTGCTGATGGTGTTTTCGATGGCGGCGATGTGGTTCTTCTTCAAACGCAAACATTGGATATAGAAAACAAGGAGGAGTTTGTCTAGCAAAATCGGTAAGCCATCTATCAAAATCAATGATCGGTATAGTTCTTTTTTGAATCATTCAGAAAAGAAATACTTTCGTTTCAGTGATTGTTAGCTACTTACTCTTTTTTTAATCAAACCTTTTAGTAAAATGATGAATGTAAGCGCATTTCTTCCGCTCGTGTTGGTAGGCGTATTGGGAAGTTTTCTCCCAACAGCCACTCCGACGCCCTCCGAAATTGTTATTTGTCACGGTGAAAGTACGCCCGAATTTACAACTTGGGCTCCTACCAATACCAACTTTGCTGTTTCTCCCATTGACCTTGACCCGACAAAAACGTACTCGATGCCCTTGTTGGCCGAAACGACCAAAGGAGAGCTGATGCTATCGTGGACTGAAAAAGATGCTTCAGGAATGACCTCTTTCTGTGTAGCTTTCTCAAAAGATAAGGGTAAAACCTTCTCCGAAAAGAAGACCATTTTTAGCGGTAACGGCATTGGTAATAGTCGAATGATGCGTGCGAAAGTGCTTTCTAAAAAGGACGGTAGCTTCATTGCTGTGTTTTCAAATCGCGGAGAAGCTGGTGCCGCACCTGCTTCGGGGCGCGGCGGAGGACGTTCTTCTAACATTGTGTATTGTATTTCAAAAGATGGTGGCAACACTTGGACTGCCCCCCAATCGGTGGATTCTGACCCAAAACAAGGAATTGTTCGCGGCTTTTTTGACGCAGTGATTCTTCCCAATGATGAAATCGCGGTGGCTTATTTGAAGGATGTGGCCAATAGCACCAAACACGAAGAACGGGATTTGCGCTTGGTCGTCTCAAAAGATGGCGTAATGCAGCCTGAACGTTTATTGGATGCTGTGGTGTGCGATTGCTGCCCTATCAATTTGTCGGTGGATGCAAGCGGAGCTTTTACGGTAGTGTACCGCGACAACAACGATGATATTCGCGACATGGCTCGTTTGATTTCGACAGATAATGCGACCACGTTTTCAAAGTCAGCGATTGTCTATAACGACAATTGGAAAATCATGGGCTGCCCTCACAGCGGTGCGATTTCTGCCCAATACGGCAAAAGTGAGCTTTTGGCGTGGTTTTCGGGTTCAGACCAAGAAAAAGGCATTCGCCTGACGACCAGAGAAGGTAAAAAATTCTTTGTCTTGACGGATGCGTCAGCTAAAAACCCTGCTTTAACTAGCGGTGCCAATTCGGCAGTGATGCTTTGGGAGCAAAGCAAAGGCGAAGGTACGCCTACGCAACTCGCGTATCGTAAAATTGCGGAGGGGCAAGTGTCGGAAACGACGTGGATAGCCGATGCTACCAATGCGACCAATTCAACTGGGATTATTCTTGGAAATCAGTTGGTTGTGGCTTACGAAGCAAAGCAAGCCGATGGTAAAAACAGTTTAAAATTCAGCTACGTATCACTATGAAAAATAAAATCTTGATTGGATTGGGCGCTGTTTTGGTTGTCATCCAATTTATCAGACCTGAGAAAAATATTTCTGACGACCGTACCTACGATGTATCGACCAAATATGCCGTTCCTGCGGACGTAAAAAGCCTTTTGAAAGTGGCTTGCGACGATTGCCACAGCAATAAAACCGAATATCCGTGGTATTCAAATATTCAGCCTGTGGCTTGGTTTTTGGATCACCATGTCACTGACGGAAAACGCCACCTCAACTTTTCAAACTTTACGTCGCGCTCGGTGGCGTACCAAAATCACAAGTTTGAGGAAACCATCGAGATGATTAAAGAAGGAGAAATGCCGCTGGAGTCTTACACTTATTTTGGACTCCATTCGGGAGCTAAATTGACCGAAGAGCAAAAACAAACGCTTATCAACTGGGCACAAACCAACATGGACTCGCTCAAAGCACAGTATCCTGCCGATAGCCTCGTGTTGCGCCGCCCGCAAGGAAAATAGTGAGCGCCGTGCGGCTTACCGTGCGGAGGGTTGCTCACAACCCGATGATAACGTGTGAAAGGCTGCCCATAACCCGATTGTCGTGCCGAGGGTTGCTCACAACTCGACTATTACGCAAAAAAATAGAATCAAAACCCCTGTTTTCACCCTAAAAGCCTCGAAAAATTACATTTTCGGGGCTTTTTAATGAGTACAAAACCGTCATTCCCTTCTTTAACACAGTATGATGAAAACGATTATCCCCACCCCCTTTTTTGTAAAAATTGTTGTTTTAATTAGCCTATCATGGCTAAGCCTCACTTCTGTTCAAGCCCAGAATGCCCAGAAATTGGCGAAAGTCAAGGGCACCGTGACTGACGCACAAACCAACGCGCCGTTGTCTTATGCAACCATTAGAATCCTAAAAAGTACGGACAGTACGCTCATTTCGGGCGCTATCACCGACGATAAAGGCCAACTGACAGTGGATGTACCCTATGGACAATTCTATGCTGTAGTCGAGTTTATTGGTTATAAACCGTTTAAAACCAGTGTATTTGCGCTTTCCAAAGAACAGCCTTCACACGACTTAGGAACGCTGAAAATAGCCGCTTCGGCCCGAACGTTAGATGAAGTGGTGGTACAAGCCGAAAAGAGTTCGATGGAATTGGCATTGGATAAAAAAATATTCAACGTTGGTAAAGACCTAGCCAACGCGGGTGGAACAGCAATTGATATTTTGAGCAATGTTCCTTCTGTGTCGGTCGATACGGAAGGAAATGTGAAACTACGCGGAAGCGATGGGGTACGGATTTTGATTGATGGAAAACCGTCGGGCTTGGTGAGTTTTAAGGGGGGAGCGGGTTTGCAGCAATTGCAAGGAAATCAGATTGAACGGATTGAAATTATTACGAACCCCTCGGCGCGGTATGAGGCAGAAGGCTTGTCGGGGATTATCAATATTGTTCTTAAAAAAGAGCGGAAACAAGGCATCAACGGTTCCTTTGAAGTCGTGACAGGTTTTCGACCTAACTACGGAGTGGCGGCCAATATTAATTACCGCAAAAACAAGCTTAATTTATTCCTCAACTACGGCATTGCGTATCGTGTGCCGATTTCAGCAGGACGGTTATATCAGGAGGTGTATGGCAAGGATACCACGGCGATTTTGCAACAAAACACCAGCGGAAACGTAAAAACCATTGCCAATACCATCCGTGGGGGGTTGGATTACTTTTTCAACGAAAAGAACATCCTGACGGCCTCGTACCAATTCCGTCGAACGGACGTGCTGCGGATTACTGACAATACGTACAAAGACTACATCAATTCGTTGTCGAACTTGCGCACCATCACCGACCGCCAACAACGTGAAACCGAAGCCGAGCCTTATTCAGAGTATTCGGTGTCGTACAAAAAAACGTATAATCGCAAAAATCAGGAATTGATTGCGGATGTGCGTTATTTGACGTACTGGGAGCGCTCCGATCAAACTTATACCCAAAACAGCAGATTTGCCGACGGAACGCCTAATGCTAATGGCTCATTACTCCAAAAATCGCTGAACGATGAGTACGAAAATCAACTCATTGCGACCTTGGACTATGTGCAGCCCATCGGGAAAGATGGTAAATTTGAAACGGGGATTCGTTCTAGTTTTCGCGATATGGTCAACGACTACATCGTGACCCAACAAAACGCCCAAGGCGGATTTGACGCCTTGCCAGGCTTGGACAACTACTTCATTTACAAAGAAAACATCCACGGGGTTTACGGGATTTTGGGAAATAAAACCAAGAAGTTTAGCTACCAAGCGGGTTTGCGGGCAGAGATTACGGACGTAACCACCATTCTGCGGGAAACCAACCAAACCAATCCTCGTAAGTACAGCAATTTGTTCCCAAGTGCGCATTTTACCTATAACCTCAACCAAGACAATGCGTTTCAGGTGAGTTATAGCCGCCGCGTGCGCCGCCCAACTTACAACGATTTGAGCCCGTACGTGACGCTATCGGACCAACGTAACTTTTTCTCAGGAAACCCCGATTTGAACCCAGAGTTTACTAATTCGTTTGATTTAGGACATATTTATTACTTTGAAAAAGGCTCGTTTACGTCGTCGGTCTATTACCGTCATACCAACGGGAAAGTACTTCGGATTCGTCGGGTGGATGCGCAAGGCATTTCAAACACTCGTCCCGAAAACTTGGCCACGGAAGATGCCTACGGAGCAGAGTTTACGAGCAACTACACGCCGTTTAAGTGGTGGAAATTAGACTTGAACTTTAACTTCTTCCGCGCCATTACCAACGGTCAAAACCTAGATGCAACCTTCAAAGCGGATACTTACAGTTGGTTTGCCCGCCAAACCTCTCGTTTCAATTTAAGCAAAGGAACTGACTTACAAATCCGTGCCAACTACGAAGCGCCTCAGCAACTTCCGCAGGGTAGCCGCAAGTCGCGCACGTTTGTGGACTTAGCCTTTAGCAAGGAGATTTTGAAAGGTAAAGGTACGCTTACTTTTAACGTCATTGACGTGTTTAACTCGCGCTACATGCGTACGATTACCGAAGGGCTTAACTTCTATTCGGAGGGAACGTTTGGAATGCGCGCTCGCCAAATCAACCTGACCGTCATGTACCGCCTCAACCAAGCCGCAGGTGCCAAAAAACAAAAAAGCTTGATTAGCGGCGAGGAAGGGTAGGAGAAGACGAGATAATTACGCCAAAAAAGAAAAAAGACCTGCGACGCGTGATGCCTTTTTGGTACGTATTTTTTTGGAGTTAATAGCAATCTCTAAGCTGACTGAAAATTCCTTTTCCGTTTGATGAATCAGTAAATGATGGCGATTGGGGTAAAGAAGCTCTAATCGTTTGCGGACATTGACCAATCCGATGCCCGAGGAGTATTTTTCGGGGTCTTGGTCGCTGCGGGGGTGTAGGCTGTTATTGACCGTAAAATGGAGCTTTTCGGTGTCGCAGTGCAGCTTGACAAAAATCCACGAATGATTGCGCAAACTAACCCCGTGTTTGAAGGCATTTTCCACAAAAGGAATGAGCATCATGGGCGCCACCGAGCGCAAACACAGCGAGTCGTCGAGTTCAATTTTTAACTCAAATTTGTCGGATTCGCTGATTCTAAGGCGTTGTAAATCCACGTAATTGCGGAGGTACTGTACCTCCTGTCGAATGTCGATTTGGTCTTGATTGTTTTCGTGCATCATAAACCGCATCATGTCCGACAGTTGCTGAATTCCCTGCGACGTGCGTTCGGCATTTTCTTCAATAGACGTGGCGTAAAGGGTATTCATGGCGTTAAATAAAAAGTGTGGGTTGATTTGCGCCCGTAACGCCGACAACTCCGCTTGGTTGCGATTGAGGCTGGTTTCCAATGGTTTCACCATCACCTGCCGCATAATGGTGACCACAATCGCCCCTATCCAAGCAATCAGACTTAGCAGGAAAACATCATCTACTTCCACAGGCCATACCATGTAGGGGTCGTAGATGTGGAATAAAAAATAGGCAAGATTTCCAATGAAACTTGCTACCAAACTGGCTCCAAACAGAAGCAGTACTTTTTTTACCGCTGCTCGACTTTCGGGGTAGCGGTAAAAGCGAAAACCTCTCCAGCGCAAAAAATGATGGTGGTACAAATAGGTGTGCAGGTACGAACCAATCACCCACATAGAACTTGGAATAATAAAGAAGTCGTTGATCAGAATTTGAAAACTTGAAAAAGCGAAAAACCCAACCAATGCCAAAATGCTTCCTTCTTTGATGATTCGATGAGTGAGTGCGTTTTCCTCGTCGGGCTCGTGTTGTAATACCCACTGGTACAGCTGTGAAAGAGTGACGTAAATGGATGTAGAAATAAAAAGCCCGCTCGAAATCATGGCCACGTTGCGCAGACGAAACAGGTTGTAGAGTTTAGCCCCGATGACGTTGTAGTTTTTGTCGTGACGAAACTCCAATTCATCATGCAAAAACAAATAACTCCAAACCCCTGCCAACAGTACAATGCCTGCGGCAGTAAATGCCAAGAGCGCTTTAAGTTGCTCATCCCGTTGCCATAGCCTGACGACGTACTGAGATTGGATAAACCAACAACTCCAAACCCCTATGCCAAGGTTTAAAAAAGGCAAAAAGCCGTTGAGCCACCAGTTGTAATTCAGAAAAATGCGGTGTTCTTCGTCAGCATTGATAACGCGCAATACGTTGATATACTGGCTGTAATCGGTAGAAACGGAAATGAGTACATAAATGCCAGCTAAAAGGCTGAGTCCCCAAAGTTCTAAAGTGCGAAAACGTTCGATGGTCATAGCGGTGATTGGTTAAGAAAAAAATGGCTGTTAATTGGTTAGACAGCTCAAAAGTAGAACCAGTAAGCACGTTGGGGCAAAATCTGTGACGAATCCTGTCAAATTTGGGGCAGAAAGGGGAAAAACCAAAACGGTACTTACTTTATGACGTAAAATTCCAACGAAAGAGCCCTCTCAAACGTCCTTTAAGAAAAGAGACGAAACCCGATGAGATCATTTATTTTTTTGCTGTTGATTGTGGTTTTGGGAAGCTGTAAGCCCAAAGCTGTTGTTCCCGAAACCATCGCACCCTTGGTAGGGAAGTGGCGTTTGGATGCGTATGAAACGACTGTAAACGGGAAAAAAGAATGGACATTGACCAGTATCAACGCTTCGACGGCGAACTATATTCAGATTCGAGAAGATGGTGTGCTACTGACAGGCAATGGCCTGCAGCTCTGCTGTGCCCCTTCGTCGTTGACAGTCAATGGCAAACGTTTTGAAATTATCCCCAAAAGTACGATTCCCGACAACCCTATGTGTGCGTTGGTAGATTGTATTGGTTGTGCTACGTGGGATATTGAATGGACGGCAGATACGTTTGTTTTAAGCCTGTGTATTAATTCTAGCCGAAGTAGGTACGTGCGAGAGAATTAGTCTAGGCCAATGGAATACCTGTTTCTTGGGCTATTTTCATGATAAACAACCGCGCTTCGTCGTATTCCTCGGGTGTGCGTAGGTGTTCTAACATGAGCGGAACGCGCTGTGGAAGTGCGGTTACGTTGCGTAGATAAGTTACGTAATCCATTCCACCCCGACCTGGCAAGGTTTCTGCGAAATGGACATCTTTTCCTACCACGTCTTTTGCGTGGCAAGAGACAATCCATCGCCCGAGTTTGCGGAATGTATCGTTAATGAGTTGGGTATTTTGGTAAAAACGCTGGGGGGAATTGATGATATTGGCAATGTCGATGTGGGCAGCAAACGCGGGGCGGTCGATGGCTTTAATGAATTTTAAGCATGAATCAGCATCGTTGGGTAAGCTCCACCCCATCATTTCTAAGGCAAATTTGGCTTTTTTAGGCTTGACGGCGTCGATGACCTTACGACAATTTTCGATGGTTGCGTCAACGTATTCTTTGGTAAGGTTGCGGGCGTCGGGGCCATCCCACTGTTTGGGATTGTACGAACCCGCGATGTTGATGCAGGTCAACGCCCCAATTTCTTCGGCCAACGCAAGACGCTCAATGACGTAATCCATGTTTTTCTTACGTTTTTCGCTATCGGCGTCGAGCATATTTACCCATGCTCCAACTTCGGCAATCACGACTTTTTGTTCAGCAAACGCTTTTCGCAGTGCTGTGATTCTAACAGTATCTTTCAGTTCTACCTTGGGGACGTAAGCAGCACTGTAGCCTAAGCGTCGATGCTCCTTCGCTAATTCTACGGGGTCTTCGCTTTTTAGAAAAATAGGTCCACCAAGGTACAGTGGTTGTGTGCTTTTTGGAAACGAAAAAAGAGGCTTCATAAGCGCGAAACCACCCGCAGACTGCAAAAAACGACGACGCGAAAGCATTTTGAATGTGTATTTGGGTGTTATTTAGTTTAAGCCAATTTCTAAAGTGTGGTATCAAGTTTCTATACGCATCATTGATAATAAATTTTAAGTTTAATCGTTTTATTTACGTATCCCTTACTTACTCAAAATGAAAAAGATAGCTTTTATAATGTTATTGTTTGTATGTTCTTTTAGGGGTAATACACAAGAACGTTTTTTTGTTGCGCGTAATTCAATTCAACTGGAAGGCCCAAGCCGTACAATTTATTCTTTAAGCTATGAGCGTATTTTGAGTGAAGGTAAAAAAATAGCGTGGAGTAGTAAAGTAGGCTTAGGAGTCAAAGGAGGGAAACCACTGCGTCAAGGTATTTATGTTGA
Organism: Runella sp. R0.1_18; assembly: GCF_057652155.1. Taxonomy (NCBI): domain Bacteria; kingdom Pseudomonadati; phylum Bacteroidota; class Cytophagia; order Cytophagales; family Spirosomataceae; genus Runella; species Runella sp. R0.1_18. The sequence continues at coordinate 332,982 of NZ_JBYFCK010000001.1, read as the reverse complement.
TTTTGGAGGGATTACTACAAGAAGTAAGCATCATTTTGAAGCGGGCTTACAACTTGCTTATTTTAGAGAAAAAACACCACTGCCTACGCCGCAGTTCACCACTGCAAAACCCTTTATTCCCAGTATTTCGGTTAATCCTCGGTTAGGTTATCGTTTTCAAAAACTTAATTCAGGTTGGATTTTCAGGGCTAATGCTGTGTTTGATCTTGTACATAGTGATTATATTGAAGGCCGTATAAAACCTCAAATTTCTGTTCCTATTCCATGGCCTCTTTTAGCTATCGGTCGAAGTTTTTAAATAGTGTTATACTACTATGTTTTAGTTTTTCTTAAGATGGATGGGTTCAAATTTTGAGATAGAACTACTGCTAAAAAAAATCCCCTATTCGCCGAGGCAAATAGGGGAGGGTATGGTTATTTCTAAAGTAGGTTAGTATGCTCTTACTACACCTCGTCCTTCATAGAAGTTAACGTAGGCTTTGTTCACAACGCGGTTACCCCCTGGAGTTGGGTAATTTCCTGTGAAATACCAGTCCCCGCTGTGGTTGGGGCAGGCTTTGTGCAGGTTTTCTACCGTTTGGAAAAGAATAGTCAGTTCGGCTTTGAGATCTTTGGGGCGAACGATTTCGGCTACTTTGCGCGAAACTTCGTCGTCCGTAAACTGATCAAAAAGGGCTTTGACGTAGTTTTGTTGGGTGGCATTACCTGTTTCAAGGGCGGCAACGCACTGGGCATACACTTCTTCACGAAGGTTGTCGAGCCCACGTTCTTTGAGTAACTGCAATGCCGCACGGAAAGCCACAAAATCTTTCACCTTCGACATGTCGATACCGTAGCAGTCGGGGTAACGGATTTGCGGCGCCGACGATACAATGATGATTTTCTTCGGTCCAAGACGGTCGAGCAAACGTAAGATACTCTTTTCGAGGGTAGTACCTCGGACGATAGAATCATCAACAACGACGATTGTATCTACGCCTTTTTTCACCACCTCATAAGTCATGTCATACACATGCGACACCATTTCGTCGCGCGCTTCGTCGCTCGTAATAAAAGTCCGTTGTTTAACGTCTTTTGAGACTAACTTCTCGATACGCGGGCGGAACGAAAGAATTTTATCCAGCTCTTCGGGGGAAAGATTGCCATCGGCAACGGCCTTTTTCCGTTGTTTAGCTAAGTAATCTTCCAAGCCTTCGATTAGACCAAAGAAAGCGGTTTCGGCCGTATTGGGTATGTAAGAGAAGACGGTATTTTCGAGGTCGTAATCTACCTCTTGCAAAATTTGAGGAATCAGAAGTTGGCCAAGTTGTTTACGCTCGTGGTAAATATCTGGATCCGAGGCCCTAGAAAAATAAATCCGCTCAAAACTACAAGAACGTTTTTCGAGCGGCTTTAAAATTTGGTGCTGATCGTACTCGCCATATTTGTCGATGATGAGCGCATGACCAGGTTTTATTTCTTGAATATCGGCATAGTTAGCGTTGAATGCGGCCTTGATGGCAGGTTTTTCGGACGCAACTACCACGACTTCATCGTCGGCATAAAAATACGCAGGACGGATACCCGATGGGTCGCGAACAACAAACGCTTGTCCTGAGCCTGTCATGCCACACATGGCAAAACCACCGTCAAAATCGCGACATGAGCGGTGAAGAACGCGCACCATGTCCATGTTGTCTTCGATGACGTCCGAGAGATCAGGGTTTTCGTAGATTCCTTTGAAACGGTCAAAAACGCGTTGGTTTTCTTCGTCCAAGAAGTGCCCGATTTTTTCCATCACCGTCACCGTGTCCACGCGGTCTTTGGGGTGCTGTCCCAGCGAAACAAGCTTATCAAAAAGCGTGTCAACGTTGGTCATGTTGAAGTTTCCTGCTACCACCAAGTTGCGGCTACGCCAGCTATTTTGACGGAGCATGGGGTGGCAGTTCTCGATTTCGTTAGCCCCGTGGGTACCATAGCGAAGGTGTCCGAGCCAAACCTCACCCGTAAATGCCACGTTTTCTTGTAGCCATTTAGCGTCGTAGCGAAGGTCTTTATCGTCGCCTTTGAGTTCTTTGAAAGCCTTTTTGAATTTCTTCTGGACTTTCGAAAAAATCTCTGCTACAGGTTGTTGATCGACCGAACGGTAACGGCTAATGTAGCGGTGCCCAGGTGGAACTTCGATTTTGATGTTGGCCACGCCCGCGCCATCTTGACCGCGGTTGACCTGTTTTTCCATCAAAGTGTGTAATTTGTAAACTGCGTAGAGGGGTGTGCCGTATTTGTCAATATAATATTGAAACGGCTTCCGGAGGCGAATGAGGGCAATGCCGCATTCGTGCTTGATTACGTCGCTCATCAGAGGGTATGAAGTGTGTGACGGATTGTTAACACAAAGTTAAGAAATCAGATTCCAAAACCTTGTGTTAAATTACAAGAAAGTTGAAAAATATAAAAAGGTAGCTGATTAATGCAATTTAACGGACAGCGTAATCTTCAATCAACGGGCGACGGTAAGGAGCATGAAATGCCAAAACAATATCCTTTTTGGGAATTCCATGTTCTTCTAACTCTAGGGCTATACCTCTTTCAGTCCAGTCCTGCTGAATATATACTTTGTCCCCAATAACATCTATGTGCAAATTAATACCGTGTAAGCGCTTGTATTGCTGCCAACCTACTCCCATAAGTAAGTAATGACCACGCTCGTCATCAACAATTAGTTGTTCGCTATATTCCTCTGTATTCGGCATTTGATACCCAGATGCGTGTTGATGGAGTACTTTTTTTATGATTGCTTTGTATTCTTCTATTTTATCCATTTTGAAATATCTTTTTCTAGTGGTCTGAATAAAATTAGTTTGAGGTTCTCTTCTTCAATAGTCAAACGACCGAAATCATCGTTGAGAAGGACATTATAAACGTCTTCGGGCATCGCCAAGTAAAGTGATGATGTTTCGCCTATGAGCTTGAGAATACGGCTATAGTTTTTGTATTGACCTAATGCTCCATGAAATTCATAAAAAGCAGAAGCAGTCAGAAAACTTTTAACTTCTACTAAGATACGCTCAATTCCTTTTTCTGCCAAAATCATTTCTGCTTCTAAATCAATTTCAATTTTACGCTCACCATAACGAGCTATAAAAGGGTCGTTTTTTATAACCCATCCGTCGTTTTCAAGAGCTTCTCTAACTATAAAGTGAAACTTGTCGCGTGCCATATAGGTATGATTTAAATCAAAAACAACTGCCTACAAATACGGAACAACGGTCTCCAATCCCATTCCTCTTGAGCCTTTGATAAGCACATGGGTGTTTTGTTGAGGATGGTCAATAACCCAGTTGTGTAATGAGAATTTATCTGGAAAATAATAGGCTTTTGGTAAAGCAGACAAGGCATCTTGCATGAGTTTCCCCGCCAAAATGACAATGTCAAATTTTTGTGCTGCTACCAATTTCCCTAGTGCTAAGTGTTCCGCAGGTGATTCGTCGCCTAGTTCGAGCATATCACCCAAAATCACCATTTTACGCTCGGCTTTGAGTTTACCAAAGTTCTCAATCGCGGCGGCCATCGACGATGGATTGGCATTGTAGGCGTCCATGATGACTGTATTGCTCCCTTTTTGGATAATTTGTGAGCGGTTGTTGGTCGGATTGTACTCCGCAACGGCGTCGTTGGCGTCTTGGTCCGAAACGCCAAAATAAGCGCCAATTGCCAAGGCTGCGGCGATGTTTTCAAAATTGTACCGACCCGTCAGGTGAGTATGAACGGTTTGTTGGTGAGCATCTTTATAAATAACCAAAGGAGCATCTTCCAACAGTTGAGGGGCAGTCGCATCGGCTAGGTACAAGACTTTCTGACTAAATGTGCGCTCGTTGGCCATTTCTTGGAGGGTAGCGTTGGCTTCGTTGACAAAAACCGTACCGCCTGACGCTGAAAGCCAGTCAAATAGTTCTCCTTTGCCTTTACGCACCCCCTCGATGCCGCCAAAACCTTCCAAATGGGCTTTGCCAATGTTGGTAATCATGCCGTGGGTAGGCTCGGCAATACTACTGAGTAGCGCAATTTCTTGTTGGTGGTTGGCTCCCATCTCCACCACCGCGATTTCATAACTTTTGTCGATAGCCAATAAAGTGAGCGGGACGCCAATATGGTTATTAAGGTTGCCCTTGGTGGCGTAGGTACGGTATTTTTTGCTTAGTACAGCTGCAATCAGCTCTTTGGTAGTAGTTTTTCCGTTGGAACCTGTTAAACCCACAACAGGGATGTTGAGTTGACGACGGTGGTGGTTGGCCAACTGTTGCAGTGCTTCCAAACTATTTTCCACCAATAGAAAACGGTTATCCACAGCGTATTCGGAGTTATCCACAATGGCGTATTTTGCTCCTTTTTCTAGGGCATCTTTGGCATAGACATTTCCATCAAACTTATCACCCCGCAGGGCTACAAACAAACAACCTTCAACAATCTGTCGAGTATCGGTTGAAATGCCATTACAGGCCAAAAAGCAATCGTATAATTGAGAAATCGTCATTTGAGTTTAACTTCATTTTATGTTTTTAAAAAGGGCTGCTGCGCGGAGGGTCGGGTTTTGAGAAACCCTCTGCACGCTTGCGCGGAGGGTCGGGTTGTGAGCAACCCTCTTCACAAAGGGTCGGGTTTTGAGAAACCCTCTGCACGCTACATTTGCCTTTTGCTTATTGCTCCTTACTCCAGACTTCATAAATTTTAGCTCCTGCACTGCTTAGGCCACTGTGGTGCCAATCTTTACCGTCTTTGAGTTCGTAATCAAAGGTGAGGGATGCACCTACACGGCTGTTGTCACGACTGAAAAATTCGATGGTTTCGGTGTATTTACCATCTTTGATGACGTAACTACCACCTCCTGTACCCGAAAACTGCTTGGTTTCGGGGTTGATGGCAGCCCATTGAAAACGTGTTCCTGTGAGCATTTTGAGGGTTTTACGAGGGCCGCGTTGCATTGGCGAAATGTTGCCGTCGTTGCCCATGCGTCCAGTTATGCGATATAAAGCTGAAGCAGGGGTGCTGCCATCGTCCATTTGTTGCCATTCCCCTACGTTTTCAACCGATAATTTTTTCCCCGAGATTGTTATTTTGAAATTTAAGGTCTTGCCAACTCTGGAGGTATCCGCAGAATTAAATTCACTTTTGTAAGCAATGGTGCCGTTGGTGATTTTGTAGGTTCCGCCTTCGGTATAAATAAACTCTTTTTCTTTGTAACGGGTCATCATCAAGTAGTCATCCGAGCAGATGAGCGAAGTGATGGTTCCATCGTCACCTTTTTGCTGCCAAGTGCCTTTTAATTGGGCAAACACGGGGGAGCTGAGCAAAAGCCCCAAACCTAACATCCAGCAAGAGAAGCGAAATAGTGTTTTCATACGAGTGAGAGGGTTTTTTATTTTGAGCAAAGTTAATCCAAAACCTCCCAGAAACAATAAAGCAACCCTCACGAATGAAAGTTGCTTTATTGGGGTAATTTATTTTTTCACTTGTATTGTCAGCGATGAAAGCGCTTTGAAAAATTAGACGTTCATGAGTGATTCGCGGCGGCGCATTTTACCCGCAGGAATACCAAACATCATTTTGAAACGGCGACAAAAATACGCCGTGTCTTTGTAACCTACTTCGGCTCCAATGGCGCGAATACTTTTCTTCGACGTACGAAGCAAGTTAACGGCTTCTTCCATGCGCTGGTATTCGATGTAGTCTTGTGGGTTGATTTGGGTCAACATTTTGAAATACTGACCTACGTAGTCTTCCGAGACGTTGGCGACGTTGGCCAACACCTTGTTCGACAAATCGCCTCCCAAGTTGTCTTTGATGTAGGCAAAGATGTCAATCAAACGAGGATCTTTGAAGTAGGTGCTGTTGGTGACCAATTGTTCAACAAACAGACGGTTTTTCAAAATGTAGCGAATAACCTCAATGGCAAGCTCTTCGGTTTTGATTTTGATAATTCGTCCGCGACCAGCAACGTCGTTGAAATCTTCTTGTAAGATTTCACCAATCAATCGACCAAGGTAGGTGTTGTGCTTGATGATGAATGGCGGAATGTCCAACGACGTAAAGAAGTTGACCGAGTCGAACACCTTGGCGTCGAAGGCTACCAACCCAAACGAGTGCGGTATTTTGCCCACTTGCGAAGAGTCGCGGAGCGTATCAAAATACAATTCGCGGCGGGTTAAGAACTCTTCATTGCTAACAACCTTTGGCTGAACGTTATCTCCGCTGCTGTAAGTAACAGTGGCGTGCTTTCCTCCAGGTATAAAAAGCATGTCCCCAACGTCGATTTTTTCATTGCCAAAAGATACCTCTCCGTCATAGAGAATCATGAGTGAGTTCTCTACGTCGTAAAAGTTTTTAATGGTAATAGTTTGTAACATCCGAATGTGACGAGCCTTGATAAACTTCACACCCAGTGATTCGATGATTTTATTATAATCTTCCATTTGAAAATGGGTTAAGTGCTTCCCGATTAAGTAAATGCAAAATTAGCGTTTTTCTGAAAATTTGTACAAAAATTGTAATTGTACAAATCTAATACAAGTGTGGAATTTTTTTCAATATAAAAAAAAGTGCGCGAATCCTGCAAGGAAACGCGCACTTTTTTTTTGAAAAACCCCCTAAAATTGGATTATTCAGGCTTTTTGCAATTCTCGGGCTATTACCAATTTTTGTATTTCTGAGGTACCTTCGTATATCTGAGTTATTTTTGCATCGCGCATTAATCGCTCTACGTGGAATTCTTTGACGTAACCATACCCTCCGTGAATCTGCACGGCTTCGGTCGTGGCCCACATCGCTACATCCGAAGCAAAGAGCTTGGCCATCGCGGCGGCTTGGACGTAGTCTTTGTGTTCGTCTTTGAGGCGGGCGGCTTTATATACCAATAAACGAGCCGCTTCGATTTTAGTCGCCATTTCGGCTAGTTTAAACTGTATCGCTTGGTGTTCAAAGATAGGTTTGCCGAAAGCCTTGCGTTCGTGGGCGTACTTGAGTGAAAGCTCCAGCGCTCCCGCCGCAATGCCGAGGGCTTGGGCCGCAATGCCAATTCGCCCACCGTTGAGGGTACTCATGGCAAATTTGAACCCAAAACCATCGTTTCCAATGCGGTTCTCTTTCGGCACTTTCACGTCAGTAAACATCAATGAATGCGTATCCGATGCCCGAATCCCCATTTTGTCTTCTTTTTTGCCCACTACAAAACCATCCCATCCTTTTTCCACAATAAGGCAGTTGATGCCTTTGTGCTTGAGTTCGGGGTGGGTTTGGGCCATCACTAAGCATACTGACGAAATGTTGCCGTTGGTAATCCAGTTTTTTGTACCGTTCAACAGATAAAAATCGCCTTTATCCTCGGCAGTGGTATGTTGCGACGTCGCATCAGAGCCCGCTTCAGGTTCAGAGAGGCAAAAAGCCCCAATGATTTCACCCGCTGCGAGTGGAGCTAGGTATTTGCGTTTTTGTTCTTCAGTACCGTAAGCTTCTAAACCATAGCATACCAAAGAGTTATTGACCGATACCATGACCGAAGCCGACGCGTCCACTTTCGACAATTCTTCCATCGCCAGTACGTACGAAACGGTATCCATTCCACCTCCGCCGTATTCGGGCGAAACCATCATGCCCAAAAAGCCCAGCTCACCCATGCGTTTGAGGAGTTTGGGGTCAAACTTTTGTTCGTTGTCGCGTTCAAGAATTCCAGGAAGAAGTTCGTTTTGGGCAAAATCGCGTGCCGCTTCCTTAACCGCCAAATGCTCTTCGGTCAAGTTGAAGTTGAGTCCTTCTAATACCATCGTGCGTTACTGTTTGTGAAGTGTAAGAGTTTGTTTTGACTTTGGGTCAAAAATACAATTTTGAAAAATAGTATGCAAGCATACTTTTAAGCAACTCCACCATTTACACTCAACGTATGTCCATTGACATATCCAGCTTCATCGGAGGCCAAATAAAGGTAGGCGTTGGCGATGTCTTCGGGAAGTCCCATCCGTTTTACTGGAATGCCCGCTACAGTTTGGTTGCGGACTTCTTCGGGAATCAGATCAGTCATTTCGGTTTTGATGAAACCAGGCGCCACGGCATTGGCCGTGATGTTGTATTTACCGAGTTCTTTAGCCCACGTTTTCACCATTCCAATAATGGCCGATTTGGTAGCTACATAGTTGGTTTGGCCAAAATTGCCCGTTTGGCCTACTACGGAAGAGGTACAGATGATGCGGCCGTATTTTTTTTCTACCATGTACGGAACAATGGTTTTGGTACAATTGAAGACCCCGTTGAGGTTAATATCAATCACTTGTGCCCACTCTTGGTACGACATTTTGAGCAACGATTTGTCGCGGGTAATGCCTGCATTGTTGACCAAAATATCAATTTGTCCGTAGCGTTCGTAAATATCGCGGGCGGCGGCTTCAATGGCAGGTACATCCGTGACGCTGATTTTTGTAAATTCGGCAGAAAAGCCTTTACCCCGCAGTTCTTCGGCGGTTTGCTCGCCTGCGTCGAGCATATCCCAGATAATCACTTTGGCGCCTTCGCGCGTAAAAATTTCGGCAGTGGCTTTACCGATTCCTCGGGCACCTCCCGTAATGATGGCAACTTTATCTTGTAAACGCATGACGATTGGAAGCCCCCCGCCCCAATGGGGAGTTATTGGGTTGATATTACACCGACTTTTTGGGGTAAAGCCGTTTTAACAGTTACTCAAAGGCTAAACTTATCATTTCGGCGACACAGGCAGGTTTGGAATGTCCTTCTATTTCAAAGACAAGCGCCATGGTAGATTTTACGCCGTTGGGTTCTTGGTCTTCGACTTCTTTGAGGGTGGCGTGCATTCGCACGCGGCTGCCTGTGGGTACGGGCGAAGTAAACCGAACTTTGTTGGTGCCGTAATTGAGCCCCATTTTTGCCGATTTGACTTGGTACAATTCATACATGAACTTGGGCGCTAACGATAGCGTCAAAAAACCGTGGGCAATGGTCGTTTTGAACGGGGAGTACTTAGCGGCCATGTCGGTATCTACGTGAATCCATTGGTGGTCGCCAGTGGCTTTGGCAAAATCATTGACCATTTCTTGGGTAATTGTCACCCATTCACTTGTGCCAATTTCTTGGCCTACGTGAGCCCGAAATGCGGCGAGGTTTTCAAAAGTCAGCATGTGTCTTTAAGGTTTATTGCTATCGACTTTAATTCGTTCATCGCGGTTAGAAAGCTCCCACGCAGTATGAAAAACAAGCTGAACAATTTTTGACTGCTTGTCAAACATAATCTTCTCGACATCATCGCCTGGGCGGTGGTAGTCTTCGTGAACCCCCGTAAAATAAAAGATAACGGGTACTTTGTTTTTGGCAAAGTTGTAGTGGTCGGAGCGGTAATAAAAACGATTGGGGTCGGTGGGGTTGTTGTACGTATAGTCTAGTTTGTAGTTGGTATATTTTTCGTTGGCGGCTTCGCTGATGGCGTGAAGCTCCGACGAAAGTTTATCAGAACCAATCAGATAGACGTATTTTGGGTCACTTTTGTGAGCGGCATCCACGCGACCAATCATGTCGATATTGAGGTCACAGACAGTATTGGCCAACGGAATAACAGGGTTAGAAGTGTAATATTCGGAGCCCCAAAGTCCTTTTTCTTCGCCCGTTACGGTCATAAACAGAATGCTACGGCGGGGGCCATTTCCTGCGGCTTTGGCTTTAGAAAATGCCTCGGCCAATTCAAGAATAGACACTGTCCCTGAGCCGTCGTCGTCGGCGCCGTTGTTAATTTGTCCATCCGACGAAATGCCAATATGGTCTAAGTGCGCTGAGATGACGATGACTTCGTCTTTTTTGTCGGTGCCTTCTAAGAACCCAAGGACGTTCTCGGTCATTATGATATTGTCTTTGCGTTCGGCTTTGAGACGAATGGTTTTTTCAGAAATAGCGTTTACGGGTGGTTGGCCCGTTTTCGTAATTCCCTGTTGAATTTTTGACCATTTTTTTTCTTTGATTCCCAGTAAATCAAGCGCCATTTTTTTTGAAATGGTAAAGGTGGCGTAGCTGCTAGGGGTTTCGGTATAGGGCTTCATCGAAAGACGGTTAAAGCGTTGGCTCATCAACATTCGACGGTTGAGTTCTTTGGTAAAGTCGTCGCCAGTGAGTTCCGAAACAATCAACACGTATTTGGCTCCTTTGCTGCTAGCGAGGTTGGCTTTGCGCTGCCACGCCATGTTGTCGTTGCTCCATTTAGTGGCTTTATCGTTGCCCGAAAGCAAAAAGTTCCCTTTGCTGTCCTTCGGCTCGCCTTCCCAAATAAGCACAGCTTTTCCCGTTACATTGAGGTTGGCGTAATCGTTGTATTTTTCAGATTCGATGCCGTAACCAGCAAAAACAACGGGGACTTTTTCTTCCGAAAGTACATTAATGATGCCGTTGAGGTAAAAATCGTCTTGGAGTTCATAGCGTTCTTTTTCAGTGGCTAAATACACTTCGCCCCAGCTTTTTTGGTAGAGGGCATAGGGTTGAAAGTACGATTTTGAGCCGTCAACGGCGGTAACAATCGGCTGTAGGCCGACGGATTTGAAGAAATTGGCGACATAATTGGCCGCTTTTTTTTGTCCTGGCGAGCCCGTATCGCGTCCTTCGAGGCTATCGTGCGCAATGACCCTCAAATGGCGTTCGAGGTCTTGGGCCGTGATGGTTTGGGCAAATTGGGTAGAGGCGTCTTGGGCAATTGCCTGTGTAAAACACAGTGCCAATAGAGGTACTGCTTTCAAAAAAAGTTTGTTCATGGTTTTTGGCTTGGATGAATGAAAATATCAACTAAAACAACCGCCAAGAGGCTATTTGGTTGATAAAATTAGGAATAGATTCGGGCAGAAGGAAGGCCATAAATACGATGCCGAAAAGCGCACCGTACAGGTGGGCGTCGTGGTTGATGCGGCCACGATTTTGGCGAGATTCGTAAAACGAATAAGCCATGTAAATTCCTCCAAAAATGAAACCAGGTACGCAAATCGCGAAATAGAGGCACACTTTTTGGAGTGGAGCCAAAAGAATAAACGCAAACAAAAGCGCCGACACGCCGCCCGAAGCGCCAAGGGAATTGTAATTACTGTTGTTGCGGTGCTTCAAAAATGTGGGAATGTCAGACACCACAATTCCTGCCAAAAAGAGAAGGAGGTAATAAATGGTTCCGTTGCCGCCAAAATACCCCTGCAAAAACATCTCCATCGCTTCCCCAAAAAAGTAAAGGCTGAACATGTTGAAAATGAGGTGCCCCACGTCGGCATGAATAAAGCCCGAAGTAAGAAAGCGGTAGTATTCGTTGTATTTAGAAACACGAACGGGGTTAAAAACCCATTTGTCGAGCAACGAAGGGTTTTGCCAAGCGTACCAGCTTAGACCAATAGAAACAAGAATGATGACGATAGTAAGCGACATTACAGCGAGGGTAGTTCAAAAAGGTGTTGAAATTGATAACATTACAACACAAACATAATGGAACTACCGTAAACCGCCAATGTTTCGTTATTTATTGCGTCGTCGCCAGAGATAGACCCTACTTTCGCTGCCGTTGAAGAGCCGAACGATGTTTTTTTGGTGGGTTAAGACCACAATCGCAAACAAAAGAAACCCAAAAACGATTAAAAGAGTACTGGCTTGCCCAAAGACTCCCAAGACCAACATCATTGGGAAGGCAAAAGCGGCGACGATGCTGCTCAAAGAAACGTAGTTGGAAGCCAATAAGACCAATACAAATATGGCAATACAGACGGAAGCAACTTGCGGGTCAATCGCAAGCACCATTCCCAACGAAGTCGCAACCCCTTTTCCACCTTTGAAACGCGTGAAAACGGGATATAAATGGCCTAAAACCGCCATTACACCGAGTAAAAGCTTGAATGTCAGAATTTGGGGGCCGTCGATTACCTCTAAGAAAAAAAGAATGTTGGCGAGCATCGTCGCTGTCCAACCCTTTAAGACGTCAATCAAAAGAACAATGGTTCCTGCGCGTTTCCCCAAAACTCGAAATGTATTGGTGGCACCTGCATTTCCACTACCAAATTTCCGAACATCAATCCCAAAATACGCTTCACCGTACCAAATGGCAGAGGGAATAGATCCCAACAGGTAAGCGGTCACAAAGGCCGAACACACGTGCCAGAAATTCATGAAAGAAGTGTAAGTTTTTTAAGTTGAATCAAAATCGTATTTATGAGCTAAATATTGCTTTTTATTCTAAAAAAGCCAACAAAAGTAAAACTTTATCTTAACCTTTGTTTAACGAAAATAACATTTTTTTAAGATGACCCCTATTGTAATTGTCAGTGGAGGAACAAAAGGAATCGGGCGGGCAACCATAGAACGCTTTATGGAAGCAGGATTTGACGTGGCCACTTGTGCACGCCGCGAAGCCGATTTGGTGCAACTCCAGCACGAACTTCAAACTAAATTTCCCCAACAACAACTATTTTATAAAACGACTGATATGGCCATAAAGTCTGAAGTAGAGGCATTTGTGGCATATATTCATAGTTTGGAAAGGACTATTGCGGTTTTGGTGAACAACACGGGCTTGTTTGCTCCAGGGCAAATTCACAACGAACCCGAAGGTACGCTCGAAAGCATGATTGATACCAATTTATACAGTGCCTATTACCTGACGCGTGGGGTGATTGAAAAGATGATTTCAGCCAAAAAAGGCCATATTTTTAATCTCTGTTCTACGGCAAGTATCACCGCGTACACCAACGGCGGGTCATACTGCATTTCAAAGTTTGCCCTTTATGGCATGACCAAAGTTTTGCGGGAAGAACTGAAGCCGCACGGGCTCAAAGTAACGGCTATTTTGCCAGGAGCTACCCTAACGGCAAGTTGGGAAGGAGTAGAATTGCCAGAAGAACGCTTTATTCAAGCGAGAGACGTGGCAGAATCCATTTGGTCGGCCTATAACCTAACTCCTGGAGCGGTGGTTGAAGAGATTTTGATACGCCCGCAATTAGGAGATATTGGATGATTTTAGGAATTTTGGGTCGAAAATTGGTAACTTGCGCACTTAGTCTCCTTTTTTATTATCATTCACCGATAACGATTTACACGCACTGATGGAACAATACTTGGGTATAGACGTTGGTGGCACCAACGTTAAAATGGGCGTTGTTGACACCGAAACGGGTCGAATTTCTAATTTCTACAGCCACGATACGGCAAGCTGGAGAGAAATGGGACACTTCGAAAAACATTTAGGTGACGCTATTGCGATTCAATTGCACGAATACCCCAACATTAAAAAAGTAGGTATAGGTCTCCCTGGGATGATTAACCGCAAACGTACCGTACCGTTAGAAATTACAGCTATCCCCGAAATTGATAATGTTCCGTTGGTAGATTACCTTTCTGGCCGTTTTGAAGGAGTACAGTTTTTCCTTGAAAACGATGCCAATGCGGCGGCACTTGGGGAGTTTTATTTTGCCGAAGAAAAAATCGACGAAAATTATATTTTCATCACCCTGGGAACAGGCGTAGGCGGAGCAGCAATCATCAACCGCAAGGTATTTGTGGGTGGCGATGGCAACGCCATGGAGCCTGGGCACGTTCCGTCGAAAAACGGGAAAGTGTTGGAGCGGAACATTGGTAAAAAAGAACTGCTCGACCTTGCCAATGACATGCGCCGCCGTTACACTGGCGAAACTCAGTTGCCAGGCGATGGGTCTATTTCGACAACAGGTTTGGTAGCCGCTGCCGCAGAAGGCGACGAATTGGCCCTGAATATCTGGAACGAAGTAGGCGAAATGCTGGGCGATGGCTTGGTGGCGATGATTCGCATTTTGGATATTAAGTTGATTTTGATTGGTGGTGGCTTGTCCGCGTCGTTTGAGTATATCCTCCCAGCCGTGGAGCGCCGTCTCAACTACTGGCTGACGCCATATTATTTGAAAGACCTGACGATTAAACGTGCTACATTGGGCAATGATGCGGGCCTTTTGGGCGCGGCGTCTCTTTGCTTCGACTAAGTACGTTTTTATACTTCTTCAAATCCCGTAGAAAAGTCAAAGTGCTGGCTTGCTCTACGGGATTTTTGTGTTTTAGTAGGGTAAAAATGCGAAAGAAAGATGTTTGTGGAAATATCAGGTTGTGAGCAACCTGATACACAACGGTGAGCAACCTGATGCACGAAAATTCGACACGTAAAACCATGAAACAGCTATTACTTGTTCTGAGCCTAATAAGCTCATTGTCATTTGCCCAAAAAACACAATCGTGGATGATTGGGCCTTTCCAAAAAGCGGATGCCGCCAATCCTATCTTGGAGGCCAAAGCAGGTACTACTTTTAAATGTCCTGTGCGAAACGAGGTAGTTAATTGGGAAGAAAAGGATGTTTTCAACCCAGCAACGGTGGTGCGAAATGGCAAAGTGTATATGGTGTATCGGGCTGAAGATAAAGTGGGCAAATATGCGGGCACGTCGCGTTTGGGGTTGGCCGTTAGTACGGATGGTATCCATTTCAAACGAATGCCCGAGCCCGTTTTTTATCCTGACAACGATTTTATGAAAAAGTACGAATGGGAAGGAGGATGCGAAGATCCGCGTATCGTTGAAACCGAGGACGGGCGCTATGTAATGACTTACACTTCTTACGATGGTAATTTGGCGCGTTTGTGCGTGGCTTCATCGGCTGATTTAATTCATTGGCAAAAACATGGATTAGCTTTCGGAAACTTTATCAAATCAACCCGCGATTTTTGGTCGAAATCGGGGTCAATCGTTTGCCGAAAAGTAGGGGATAAAATGATTGCGACTAAAATCAATGGTAGGTACTGGATGTATTGGGGAGATCAAGCACGTTTGTACGTGGCAACCTCCGACGATTTGATTAACTGGTATCCTGTTACGCGTCCTTTTCAACCAGATTATAAACCATTGGACGTCTCGGATGTCAATGGCGTACCCGTGGCTACTACTCGTAACGGTAAACACGATTCTCGGTTGTTGGAGTCGGGGCCGCCTGCATTTTTAACCAAAGATGGGATTGTGTTGATTTACAACGGAATGAATTATAACCAAACGGGAGACGCTAGCTTGCCCGAAGGTACCTACGCCGCAGGACAATTCTTATTTGACCCCGAAAACCCAACTCAGTTGAAAGACCGCTCGGAGAATTACTTTTTAAAACCCGACAAACCTTACGAAATTACGGGGCAAATCAACCAAGTGTGTTTTGTGGAAGGTTTGGCGTCGTTTAAAGGAAAATGGTTTTTATATTACGGCACGGCCGACTCAAAAATCGGGGTGGCTGTGAGCAAACAGAAATAAGTTATGTTCGTTTTCTGGATTTTTGCATTCATTTTTGGGTTATTCGGCTGGCTGGTGTATGGCAGCAAAAAACTCATTGAAGGAGTAGAAAAAGACTACGAACTGGTGGGGCAAGTAAAAACCTATGATATTTCGGATAAACAGTATTGGATATGTTTTGATACCATCGCTGGGGGACTTTTCATTTGTCTGGGCCTTGTATTCATCGTGATGTTTCTGACCCATCTCCCAAGGAACAATAGCACTGAAATAATGATAGTCGCAGGCTTCGTTCCACTGATGTTGTTTGGCGTAGCTGTATTGCTTATTTACCCGAATTACCATTATCGGGTATTGACCAAAAACCGCCCCGTCACTTTTGATCCCATCCATAAAATGATGGGAGTGGGGGAGGCGGATAGGGAGCGTGTTTTTTCGGTGAACGAAATCGAAAAAATAATCATTCATGCAACCGATTCACGCCTTGCTCTCAGTTACTTGGAAGTGAAATTAAAGAACGGTGAAACGCTTTTGCTCGACCCCCGCTTTTGGATGGGAATGGCAACCGAAAAGTTTTTTGAGGGCGTTCCCCAAGAAAGGGTAAAGTCTTGGATTCCGTGGTTTTACCAAAAAAGCGAGTAAAAGAACTTATAATAGTAACTTTAGCAGAAAACTAAAACCCAATTCATACGAAAGATGAAAAAGAGTCGTATTGCATTATTCCTCTCATTGATGATTGTTGGGGCTACTGCGCAGGCAACAAAGCCAGGGCCTTGGAAAAATTTGTTTGATGGAAAAACTACCAAAGGTTGGCATACCTACGGGAAACAAGGAGTAACGGGCTGGATGGTCATGGATGGTTCGTTGATGACCCACGGAAAATCGGGTGATTTGGTGACCGATGAAGAGTTTGAAAGTTTTGAGCTAGAATTTGAATTTAAAATTCCAGCGAAGATGAATAGCGGGGTAATGTACAAAGTCATTGAAGATCCTAAACATCCGCCATATTACTCAGGCCCAGAGTTTCAAGTGATTGACGATGAAGGGTATCCGCCATTTAACGATAACGGTAAAATGGTGAAAATCAACGACAAGCAAAAAACGGGGGCTAACTACGACATGCAAGCGCCGAGTAAGTGGGTGGCAAAACCTGCGGGTCAGTGGAATAAAGCTAAAATTGTAATTAACGGAAATCACATCGAACACTGGGTAAATGGCGTAAAAGTGGTTGAATACGAGTACGGTGGCGATGCGTGGAAGGCGCAGTTGGCCAAAAGTAAATTTACAAAATGGGCCTACGCGACTCCGCACGCCAAAGGTAAAATCGCGCTCCAAGACCACGGGGATGAGGTTTGGTACAAAAATATGCGCATTAGAAAACTTTAAAAAATGATAGAAACCTTCTTACAACACCTGACGTACGAAAAGCGGCTCAGTCAGCATACGCTTACGGCGTATGCTAAAGACTTGGAGCAGTTTAAGGAGTTTTTGGAGAAAACCTACCAACTGCAAGACTTGGCCAAGGCCGATTTTCGAATGATTAGAGGGTGGGCAGTAAGCATGGTGGAAGCCGAATTACACCACCGCAGCGTGAACCGAAAATTGGCCACGCTGCGGTCGTTTTATGGGTATTTGTTGCGATGTAAAGCCATTACGATTAATCCCATGCTGCGGGTGTCGTCGCTCAAGACTGATAAACCATTGCCGCAGTTTGTGGAAGAAAAAAGCCTACAATTGCTTTTTGATGAAATGACGTTTCCGCTCGATTTTGAAGGCACGCGCGACCGCTTGGTGTTGGAGTTGTTGTACGGCACAGGAATGCGTTTGGCCGAGTTGATAACCCTCCGCGACGGCGATGTCAATGCCTATGACCAAACGTTGCGGGTCTTTGGAAAACGTAGCAAAGAGCGTGTGGTGCCGATTTATAAAGGCTTGGTCGAGATGATTAAGCAGTACCAACAATTTAGAAACGAGCAGTTTTCGAATCCTCCAGGTCAAAGCCTGATTTTGACCAACAAAGGCGAACCCGCCTATCCCGTGCTGATTCAGCGCATTGTGAAAAAATACCTATCGGCGGTGACGTCGCTCCAAAAACGTAGCCCACACGTGCTACGGCACACCTTTGCGACGCACTTACTCAACAACGGCGCTGATCTCAATTCGATTAAAGATTTGCTTGGGCATAGTAGCTTGGCGGCGACCCAGGTTTATACCCACAATTCGATTGAAAAACTCAAAAAAATCTACAAACAAGCCCATCCCAAGGCATAAATCTCCCGTTGCTATGCTTGCGCCTCCCAAAAACCTCTTTCAGCGTTTTCGTTATTTAGGCCCTGGTTTTATTCTTTCGGCGGCTATTGTGGGGTCAGGCGAGCTGATTGCGACGACGGCGTTGGGAGCCAAAGCGGGTTTTGTTACTTTTTGGGTGGTGTTGGTGAGTTGTTTGGTCAAAGTAACCTTGCAATTGGAGTTTGGAAAGAATGCGATTTATACGGGTGTGCCTACCATGCAATCGCTCAATCGCCTTGATGGTAAAAAGTGGGGAAAAGCGCACTGGAGTATTTGGCTGTGGTTGTCGCTGCAAGGCTTAAAACTGCTCCAAGTGGGTGGTATAGTAGGGGGCGTTGCCATTGTTCTCAACATGGCGTTTCCGTTTTTGGGAACAAACCTTTGGGCGGCGATTGCAGCACTCGTTACGGCCGTTTTGGTCTATCGTGGTTTTTACAAACCCGTTGAGCAAGGGGCTTTAATCATGATTATTCTTTTCACTATAACGGTTTTAATTTCCCTCGTTTTGCTGCAATTTACTCCTTACGCCATTAGCTGGGAGCAGTTGAGTAGTGGGTTATCATTCTCGCTTCCTCCTGCGGTGACAGGTGTGGCGATTGGCGCTTTTGGAATCACGGGCGTAGGAGGCGACGAAATCATGTTTTACAATTATTGGTGCATCGAAAAAGGCTACGCGGCTTATGCAGGCCCCAACGACGGCACGCCCGAATGGGCCGACCGAGCCAAAGGTTGGATAAAAGTGATGTACTTGGATGCCGTGTGTTCGATGGTGGTTTATACCCTCGTTACGGCCGCTTTCTATCTGTTGGGAGCGGCATTGCTGCACCAGCACGGCGAAGTCCCCGAAGGCTACGCCATGGTCGAAACCCTTTCAAAACTTTTTACCCAAACACTGGGCGAATGGGCCAAAGTGATTTTTTTGATTGGTGCTTTCTTTGTGCTTTACTCTACCCTCTTTACGGCTACGGCCAGTTGGTCACGGATTTTTGGCGATGCGTTTGGGCAATTAGGCTGGGTCAAATTCGACGACGAAGCCTCGCGCAAACGCGTGATAGGAATGCTTTCGTGGGCTTTTCCTATTATTTGGTGTTTGCTTTTTTTGGTGATTCAAATGCCTGTGACGATGATTCTTTTGGGCGGAATTGCCACTTCTATTCTGCTGCTATTGGTGCTTTGGGTGGCGTTGGTGTTTCGCTACCGAGAACTGCCCGCGTCTCTTTTCCCCACATCTACCTACAATTTTTTCTTTTGGCTAAGTGTCTTGTCGATTTTGATGGTGAGTGTGTACGGCGTTTGGCAAATTTTGAAATAGGTCAAAGTACTTCTTCTAGTTCTTGTTGGTCTATTTCTGCCAATTGGCCTTGCAGTCAATCCGCTTCTACGAAGTGCTTTTGATTTTTTGACAAATTATGAATGCTCCAGTCGATGTCTTTTTTAAAGGCTTTACTCCGCACGGGGCAGCCTTCGAGGCGGCAATATTTGCAGCAGTCGGGGAGACAAGGGTCGGCATGGATAAAAAGCTCGACGTTGCCAACGTAATTGGCTTCAAGTGCGTCTTCAAATTCGTGAACGGCTTGGTGTACTTGTTGCAAATCCCAGTAATAAGGCAGCGTTAAATGGCAGTCGATGTGGAGGTCTGAGCCATACTTTTGAATCCGCATGTTGTGTACGTCCACCCAATAGTCTTGTTTGTGGTTGCGCAGAATATCTACGGCGTGTTCAAATAATTCGGGGTCAGTTTCGTCCATCAATGCTCCTACTGAGGTACGAATGAGTTTAAACCCGTTATAAAAAATTACCAATGAAAGCACTAACGAGGCGGCGCTGTCAATCCACTGGATTTTGGTAAGCATCAATAATCCCAATCCTACCAAAATCAGAACGCTACTCAAACTATCAGTAACAAGGTGTTTGCCGTCGGCAATGAGGGCTTCCGAGCGGGTTGTTTTTCCAACTTTTTGTAAATAATACCCCAAAGCCCCGTTGATGATAACGGTCAACAAAATAAGTAGAACGCCCCAGTCGAGGTGTTCTACGGGCTGAGGATGAAGTAGATGTTGAATGGCTTCGACGGCAATCCACGCCCCCGCAATGATGATAAGTGCACCTTCAAAACCCGACGAAAAGAACTCAATTTTCCCATGGCCATAGGGGTGGTCGTCGTCTTTGGGTTGAGAAGAAAGGTAAATACTATAAAACGCAAAGGCACTCGCAATGACGTTAATGATGGATTCAAGCGCGTCGCTAAGAATGGCGTTGGAATGAGTTAAATAGTACGCTGCGAACTTGATACTCATCAAGATTATGCTCAACACAAGGGAGACGATAATCCAGCGAAATTTAGAATTTTGGCTAACTTGCACGACTTTTTCAAAAGTAATTGGCCGCAAAGGTACGAGTTTCGGGGGAAACAATTGCCCTGCCCAATACTAATTCGACCATTAAAACTTGTTAATAGACCAATCGTATGTCTTTACCTAACGAACTTATTAACCCTTGGAAAACCCTTAAAAGTCAGGTAGTTTATGACAATAAATGGATTCAGGTACGGCACGAAGACGTGATAAATCCAAGTGGGGGTGAGGGGATTTATGGGGTAGTTCATTATAAAAACAAAGCCATTGGGGTAATTCCTATCGATAGTGAAGGCTACACTTATTTGGTGGGGCAGTACCGTTATCCATTAGACGAATACTCGTGGGAAATCCCCGAAGGTGGTGGCCCGATGGACGAAGACCCTATCGAAGGCGCTAAACGAGAATTGCTGGAAGAAACGGGCTTAATAGCGGCCAAATGGACCAAAATCGCTCGGGTTCACTTGTCTAATTCTGTAGGCGACGAAGAAGGTTTTCTGTACATAGCCGAAGAACTCACCCAAGCGCAAGCCGAGCCCGAAGATACCGAACAGTTGCACGTTCGGCGAATACTTCTTACCGAAGCCATTGAGATGGTCATGCGCTCCGAAATTACGGATTCACTCAGCGTGATGGGTTTATTAAAAATAGCCCGACTGCGAGGAATTTAGAAAGTAGATATTCAACAACAACTAAAAACGAATGCTTATTGCTGCACTTTATGGCCTCGTCACGGGGATTTTACTCTGTCTTACTTTTGGAACTGTTTTTTTTTCATTGATTCAAACCAGCGTTGAGCGCGGCTACCGAAGCGGAATTCAAATCGTTTTAGGTGTGGTGGCGAGCGACGCTTTTTTTTGCTTTACAGCCATTTTCGGAACATCATTTTTACCCCAAATTGAACATTTTGACAAATGGGTAGGGGCCATTGGGATTATTTTTTTGGTGGTTTTGGGGGTGAAAAACTTCTTTCGAGTCCCGACCATTGCGTCGGAAGATAAAGAAGACGAACCGCGTAGTAAGCGTTCGATGGTAAAATTGTTTTTAAAAGGCGTGGCCCTCAATGCCCTCAACCCCGTCAATTTTATGTCGTGGGCGGCCATTGCTACGTACCTTCGCACCAAAGGTCGTTATGATCTGACCGAAATGGTTATCTTCTTCAGTATGAGTCTCGTAGGGGTGTTTGGTACCCAGACAGCCCTAGCTGTTTATGCTCAACGCCTTCGTCAGTTTATTACGGTTAAGCGGATGAAGTACGTCAATGTCATTACGGGCGTGGTATTTTTGGGTGTAGCGGCCAAGTTACTTTGGGAGCAGTTTTTGAAATAACCATACCTTCCCGAAAGTTCAAAACTTTCGGGAAGGTAAAGAACTTTCGGGAAGGTGCAATTCTATCTCTTTTTCACCCAATTAGTTACTAAATCAAGGGCTTCGACGGAAAATGTTTCTTCCAAAAGACCGTATTCGGCGGAGGTACACTTGGTACATTTTTGGAACAAATGGTTGAGTCCAGGCAGTTCAATCGTCTCAAACTGTTTATTGCCAGCAGCCGTCAAACCGCGTTTAAAACCCTCTAAATTGGGTTGAGAAGCCACCTGAACGTCCTTGCTGCCGTTGATGGCAAGGACAGGAATCGTGATTTTCGACAAAACAGGCTGCGGGTCATATTTGATAAAATACCGATACCAAGAGGAGTTCATGGCTTCGATTTGCTTCAGAAAACCCTTGCGACCTTGTTCAGTTCTGTAGCCAAGTTGCCCCAACACACGCTCGGGTTGGGTTTTCACCCATTGGTCAAAAGTGGCTTGGAGACTATCTTTGATGTCGCCTTCCAGCGGTAGCCGAGCAACCGTTGAGTAGATGATTTCGTTAAGGCTACGCACTTGATTTCGGTAGGTTTCATTGCTGCCCATTTGTTTCAAAATATCGTCGCTCTGGCGGAGAAGTAGTTCTTTTCCACTCATTCCCAAACCCGCCAAGGAGACAATAAACGCCACGTCTTTTGATTGTACCGCTGCAAGAGGTGCAATGACACCGCCTTCGCTGTGGCCGATTAAACCTATTTTTTTATGATGAACTTCTTTCCGCGTTTTGAGGTAACGAATGGCATTTAAAACATCTTGGGCGTAGTCGGCCGACGTTCCTATCGAACCCGTCGTTTCGCCTACACCTCGGTCGTCAACGCGCAACACGGCAATGCCTTGTCGGGTTAAGTGGTCGGCGATGACCCAGAACGCTTTGTGCCCAAAAAGGCTTTCATCACGGTCTTGCTGGCCAGAACCTGAAATAAGTACCACGGTTTTGAATGGGCCTTTTCCTTGGGGCAAAGTGAGCGTTCCGCCAAAAGTAATTGAACCATCATTGTTCGTAAATTTGACCTTTTCATCGCGGTACGGAAAAGGTGCTTTAGGCATTTGGGGGCGTTTAAAGAACGATAGTTCTGCTACCCGTTTTAGATGCAACGGTGTAGGAAAACCATTTTGTTTCCACTGACCTTCAAACGACAAAGAATCCATTTTTCCACTCAGCAAAACATTGGCACTTTTTAACTCACCTTGCAAACTATCTCTCTGAAATACAGTGTTTTTTAAGGGCTGTTCAAACATGCCTTGCTCAGGAATAAAAACCTGGATGGTTTGGGGATTCATAGTTATTTTGAGCCCAAATTTGAGCGTTGAGATTGTACCCTCGTACCACGTTTGCGAAAAACTCGTGTGTCCAATTCCTAAACACAAGAGTACTTTTATCCACTTTTTCATTTTTTTTCTTGTTGATATACACGGTATGAATACGCCACAATCCAGATTGTTGAGCCAAAAATTAACCCTAGCGTCCAAAAAAGTTTCCACAATTCGGGCAGCCAGATTACCACGAAAGCCCCTAATAGCCCCATCCCAAAGTACAATTTGGCGGCCAATTGGTGGGTTTTACGCCACACGGTTTCGCTTTCGAGCGTCCATGGAGTACGGAAGCCTACAAAATAATTGGACTTGATGGTGTTGAAGTAATTCCCAATCCCTGCAAACAATAAAAATACCCCGACCAGCAAAATCGTCGTAAAGCTCTCACCTGCCATTTCGGAAAGGGAGGCGCGAATAACCAAGCAATGTACCAAGGCCAGAAAGGTCACAATGAGCAGTACTAATTTGGGATAATGTTCTGATAAACTAGCTTTGTTGAGACGAGGATCAAGCTGAGGAACGTACCGCAACAAAAAATATACGCCAATAGAAACCGCGCTTAATATTGTAAGCGTCCATTTGGGTCCGTAAGCATCGGGTTTACCACTTGGGCCAAAGTGCGTTGGGACGATGTCGGGAAGTTGATTCCACACCAAAAACAGATAAACAAGGGGAAGCACAATAGCGACCCAGGCGAGGTATTCTAAGGTCTTTTTCATTGGTTTTTAAGGGTGAAAATCCAGGATAATAATTCGTCTAAAACGGTAGTATTGGGGGTGTAAAGTAAGTTGAATGGCGGAGAATTAACGATTTTTAACAAACAAATAGCACTAATCTTTTTTCAGAGACGTTATTCGGGCGAGTAAAAAGAATCTTTGCTAAGACCATGAAACGACTACGCTACACTTTTTTATTATTCTTATGGGTTTCATTTGGGGCGATGGCTCAGAAAATTACCACGTTAAGCCCCTACGTTGAAGAACAATCGCAGCCCGAAGTGGCGCTTACCAAGGTGGAGCTGACCGATGACTACACGATATTGCATTTTAGGTTTGAGTTTACACAGCGCACTCCCTCCCTTCGCGATTTTTTTGGCGAGCGTCAAGGAAATTTAGACAGAAACTACATTGAGGTTGACCCTAAAAGCCGCTTGTACGAACCTAAAAATACAGCAAAGAAGTTCAAATTTATCAAGGCAGTAGGGATTCCCGTAGCCCCAGAAACCCGCACGGTTTACCCAGGCGATGTGGTGAAATTTTCGGTCTATTATGAAAGATTAGACCCTGGTATTGAGGTATTTGATATGTTTGAGGGAAAAGATTACGGAACAAAACGGTATTGGAATTACTTTGGTGTACACATTCGTAACCCAAGGAGAGTGCCGCCTAAACCCAAGCCTGAACCTAAAAAAGAAGAACCGCCCGTTATTGCCAATACACCCACACCCGTGCCGCCAATTGGGAGCAAACCAGAAGCTCCTGTGGCCAGAGTGGTCACATTGCGGGGAACGGTGATAGATGCTAAAACGAAAAAACCTATTGCCTCAAAAATAAGCTACGTCGTTCCGAGCGAAGACAATGGGCTGGATTCGATGCAGTTGGCTGCGTCGTCGGGGAAATTTAAAATTAGCTTGGATGCGGGAAACAAGTACGCGTATGTAGCCGCCGCTAAAGGGTATTTTCCTGCCAGTGGTGCATTTGATTTGACCCAAGCTAAGGCAGGAGAAGAAATCACGAATGAAATTGTGCTCAATCCCGTAGCGGTAGGAGAAAGCATCACGCTCAACAATATTTATTTTGATACGGGTAAGTATGATTTATTACCTGCTTCTTCTTCAGAGCTTGACCGCCTTGTTCAGCTCATGCGCGATAATACCAACATGGAAATTCGAGTGGAAGGTCATACCGACAACCTTGGTGATTTTGATAAAAATGTAGAATTGTCGCAAAACCGCGCCAACGCCGTGAAAAAGTATTTGGTAGCCAAAGGAATTGATTCCGCGCGGGTGGGAGCAAAAGGCTTGGGTTCTACCAGACCCGTTTCCAAAGGAACATCCG
The DNA here is from genome assembly GCF_057652155.1 of Runella sp. R0.1_18. Taxonomy (NCBI): domain Bacteria; kingdom Pseudomonadati; phylum Bacteroidota; class Cytophagia; order Cytophagales; family Spirosomataceae; genus Runella; species Runella sp. R0.1_18. The sequence goes on along the minus strand of NZ_JBYFCK010000001.1, from coordinate 308,327 downwards.
AAGCAGAGCGCCGTCGCAACCGTAGGGTTGAGTTTATCGTAGAGAAACTTTAAGCTAATATTGGTAGGCACTGGTACTGTTTGTAATAAATTCACACAATATTTTTGGAAACTTTAAATAACTTTTCTAAGTTTTCCAAAAAATACACATCAACATGCTCGCTGAAGAACTTATTAACGCTACGACACCCGTGTTACGACCGTATGATTCGGTAGGGCAGGCGGTTGACTTAATGGACGAGTATGGCCTACGTCAGTTGGCCTTGGTGGAAGAGGAAGTATATAAAGGCTTGCTCAGTGAGGACACGTTATTGAGTTTACCTGACGACGAAAAGCAGCTTTCGGACTTAAGCCTTCCGCCAAACCCAGTTCATGCCACATCATTTCAACACATTTTTGAAGTAATGGGAATTGCTACCCATTATCAATTAGATACGGTTCCCGTACTGGACGAAGACAATTTGTACGCAGGTACGATTTTGGTAAGCGATATGATTTCTAAGTTTGCCAACTTACTTGGGGTCCAAGAAAAAGGAGCCGTGGTTGTGCTTAAAATGGCCAATCGAGATTATTCATTGACCGAAATTAGCCGATTAGTAGAATCCAATAGCACAAAAATTATTAGCAGCTTTTTTTCGGGAGCTGAATACGGCGCGCTTGATGAAGCCACGCTGACTTTGAAGCTAAATCGTACGGAAGTGTCGGCCGTAGTAGCCACCCTAGAGCGCTTCGGCTACACGGTAGAGAATGTCTTTGGCAATGCACCCGTGGAAAACCCTGACCGTCATCGTCTTGATTTATTGTTACGTTATTTAGAAACCTAATCGTAGAAAGTTCTACCTTTGCGTCCTTACATATTTGAGAAGCGATACCCATGAAAATCGCCATTCACGGACGTATTTTTACCACAGAAACGCAGCCTCACGTACAGGCTTTATTTGATATACTTCAACAAAAAGGGGTAGATTTCTCAATTTCTGCGTCCTTCTACACGCATCTTCTTCAAGCAGGAGTAGCGCCACATACGCCCAAAACCTACCCCCATCCGCACGGGGCGCCCGATGCTGATTTTATTTTTAGCATAGGTGGTGATGGTACGTTGTTGGAGTCGGTCATGCAGTCTCGTTCGCGTCAAATACCTATTTTGGGGATAAATACGGGGCGTCTAGGCTTTTTGGCAACGGTTTCACCCGAGTGTATTCCTGCCCAATTAGCAGCGCTTTTTGAAGGAAATTACCAAATCGAAGAGCGGGCATTGGTTAGTGTAAATTCGGACAACGATTTATTTGAAGATTATAACTTTGCCCTAAACGATTTTACTATTACAAAAACCGATACTTCGTCGATGATTACCATTCACGCGTATTTAGACGGGGAGTTTTTGAATTCTTACTGGGCTGACGGTCTCATTGTTTCTACACCTACGGGCTCGACTGGTTATTCGTTGAGCTGCGGTGGACCTGTTGTATTACCAACCAATGATGTTTTTGTCATCACTCCCATTAGTCCGCATAACCTGAACGTTCGCCCCATGATTATTCCTGATGGGAGCCAATTGACTTTTCGGGTAGAAAGCCGTAGTAATAATTTCCTTGTTTCGCTCGACTCGCGGTTTCGGATTGTGGATTCTACCATTGCTTTGACCGTAAAAAAAGCTGTTTTTAAAGCGCGCCTTGTCAAGTTTAAACAAGATAATTTTGTACAAACCCTACGCACAAAACTCCACTGGGGGTTAGATGCCCGCAATTAATCTTAGGCGCGATTTTTGTGGAGATATTCAATAAAAAGGTTCATTTTTGCGTTGAACACAAAGTCACGCATCAATCAGTAAAGCGAATGAATTATAAGATAATTGTTGGAACCGTGTTGTTTACGCTGTTTGTGACGCTCCAATCGGAAGCACAACGCCGTCGTCGAACGCCATTTGAGCAGTACGCTACCGTGAGTTTTGGGGCGGGGACGTCTAGCTATGCGGGTGATTTGGCTCCCTATAGAAGCCCAGTAAATACGTTGTTTAAAACCATGCGTTGGAACATCAATGCCGCTTATACTAAGCATTATACTCCGCATTTGGCAGCGCGTTTGGGGTTTACATGGGCACAAATTTTTAGCGATGATGAGTACTATAACCGAGGAGGAACGCCATTTTCAGGTGCTTATGTTCGGAACTTGCACTTTCGTAACAACCTCAAAGAATTTAGCTTAGTAGGTATTTACAAATTTTGGGGAGATGGGCGTAGCCCCAATCGTCGTGCAAAGTTTACTCCCTACATTTTTGCAGGGATTGCTTTACTGGCGCATAATCCGAAAGCAATGGTTCCTGATTCAACATCTTATGACAGGTATCCTAAAAATAAACGTTGGGTAGCCCTGCAACCGCTTGGTACTGAAGGGCAAGGGCAACCAGGCTTTGAGAAACCTTACTCATTGGTAACATATTCTATTCCTTTGGGATTGGGCTTTACTTGGAAAATCAATGACCAGTGGAACGTTGGGGTAGAAGGTGGCTTTCGTTTTTCTGGGTCAGATTTTTTGGATGATGCAAGTGGTTTTTATCCAAATCCTGACATTCTTAAAAATGACATGGCACGGGCCATGTCAAATCGTACACTAGAACGAATTGCAGCACGCACTGGGCGTGATAGAACCTCTACGGTAGCACAAATAGTAGATCCGAATAATCCGACCGCTGATCCATTTGCGGGAGGCCCTTTGGGCGGTTGGCAACAAGGGGACTTCAGAGGAAACCCTGTTCGAAAAGACACATACATGCTTTCGAGCATCACAGTAACCTATGTGTTACCAACTAAAATTAAATGCCCGCCGCTTCGTTAAGTTATTGGACTTCGTTAAAAGTTAACAAGGGCAAAAACCAAGAATTCATCATACGTGGATAGCAAACTGCACACTTATTTTATCGGCTTCCTTTTGGGAGCCTTTTCTTTACAGGCCGAAGCTCAGCGGTGGAATGTTGGCGCTGGACTAGGAGGGTTTAATTACAAAGGAGACTATGCTCCCTTTTTTAACCCTAAGAACTATTTGCCTGGAGGTCATGCTTTTGTGCGTTACAATGCGTCGCCAGCAGTTTCGTTGCGACTAGGTGGAAACATGGGAATCATTGGGGCAAAAGACAGTCGCTCATCTGATCCTTTCAATCAGGCACGGAATGGCTCGTTTCGCTCTAGGGTAACTGAAGGAGACTTAATACTTGAGTATAACTTCCTGAATTACTCGCAACGCCGCAAAGACGTCAATTGGACGCCCTATCTGATGGGCGGACTGGGTTTTTATAAATTTAAACCGCGCACAAAAACAGCTGACTACAAAACAACCCAAATGAATATCCCTTTTGGGGCAGGGGTCAAGTGGGAGTTCAAACGACCGTGGAGTTTAGAGTTTGAGTTTGGAACTCGGGTACTCTTTACCGATTATTTGGATGACTTAGGAGATAATGTACCTTTAGCTCAAAAAATACAACTCGGAAACCCAACTACCCGCGATAAATATTACTACACGTCGATTACGCTCAGTTACACGTTTTATAGTATTATTTGTCCGCCAGGATTTTCAACGGACTAACCAACGCAAAGAGGAGAGAAAAGAGTTACTTTTGTCTCCTCTTTTGTTTTTAGACGTATGCAGTTACACTTTCATCGCTTCGACTTACGGCTTCGCCATACTTTCACCATCGCACACGATTCGCGCGATGTACAGCCGACCCTCATTGTAGAACTCCGCGAAGGAAATTTTCGTGGCTTTGGAGAGGCTACTTCCAACAAATACTACGGCATCACCATCGATGGAATGATAGGCCGCCTTGAGCAACTAAGAAGCGTGATTGAGAACGATGCGTTACAGTCTCCTGAAGCGTTTTGGCAGTTGACAAATCAATACCTGCACGATATGCCGTTTGCGCAATGTGCTTTGGATGAGGCGGCTAACGACCTTTGGGCAAAAAAACAAGGTAAAAAGCTCTACGATGCTTGGGGGCTCTCGGCCGACGTAATACCGATTACCGATTATACGATTGGGATTGATACCATTGATAAAATGGTGGCAAAAATGAAAGAATTTCCGTGGCCATTGTACAAAATTAAATTAGGTACCGCCGAAGATTTGGAAATAGTCCGAACCCTACGGAGCCATACCGACGCAGTGTTTCGGGTAGATGCGAACTGCGCTTGGACGGCCACGCAAGCCATTGAGTATAGTCACGAATTGAAAGCACTCGGCGTGGAGTTTATTGAGCAACCGTTGAAAGCGGACGATTGGACGGGAATGAAACAAGTTTATGCCGAAAGTGCCTTGCCTTGCATTGCCGACGAAAGTTGCATTGTAGAAGCAGATGTGGCCAAATGCGCGGGTTACTTTCACGGAGTAAATGTGAAACTGACCAAATGCGGTGGCCTTACGCCCGCACGGCGTATGCTGACCCAAGCCAAAGCCCTTGGCTTGAAAACGATGGTAGGCTGTATGAACGAAAGTAGCGTTGGAATTTCGGCCATTGCGCACTTGCTGCCGATGCTCGACTACGTGGACATGGACGGTACGTTGCTTATCGCTAACGATCCTGCAACGGGGGTTCAATTTGATTTTGGAAAAATTATTTTTGCCACCGAAAACGGTACAGGTGCGCAATTGCATGAACACCAATGTTGATTTGTTTTGAATTCTGCTAGTTATCACCAAATCACCCATCTGCCTAATCGGACGATTGAGCTTGAGGGAAAAATGTACCTCTTTTTTAGCGGTACGGCGTACTTAGGTTTGCCGCAGCATCCTACTTTTCAAACACTGATTCAAGAAGGATTGCGCGAATACGGTAGCGTGTATGGAAGTTCTCGCAATGGTAATCTTCAGTTGGGTATCTACGAACACGCTGAAGTCAAATTGGCTGCTTGGACAGGCGCTGAGGCAGCCTTGACGTTATCGTCGGGAATGCTGGCAGGACAGGCAGCGATTCGGCAGCTGATATTGGATGGGTATGAGTTTGTGTATTCACCCGATGTACACCCTGCGGTGTGGCATGTACCTCAGGTGTCGATTCCAGCGGTGAGTTTTGAGGATTGGGTAGAAAGCTTAGTGAAATCATCGTCTTTTCAGGATACTGCTAAGGTATGCTTAGTCACTAATTCCGTGGATGCTTTACGCGGGAAATTATATGCGTTTGATTGGATAACACGCCTTCCGCAAGACCGAGAATGGGTCTTGCTCGTTGACGATTCGCACGGATTAGGGGTGATTGGTGAAGAGGGGAAGGGTATTTGGGGGCAAATTCCGTCGTTACCCCACGTTCGGGTCATCGTTACGGCGTCTTTGGCCAAAGCGATGGGGTTGCCTGGCGGGGTCATTTTTTCGGACAAAATTACGCTGCAAAAAATTCGTTCGACGGCTTATTTTGGTGGTTGTTCCCCCATCGCTCCCGATCACCTGTACGCGTATTTACACGCCACCGACCTCTATGCAGATGCCTACCAACGTTTGCGCAAAAACGTCTATCACTGCGCTGAGCAACTTGCTTCTATAGGACTTTTTAATGCTTCCAACGGGTTATTTCCAGTGTTTTATACTCCCTACGACGAGTTGTACCCGTTTTTGCTTCAGCGGGGTATTTTTGTGTATAGTTTTGCTTATCCCAAGCCAACCGACAGGGCCAATACCCGCATTGTATTGAGCGCTTGGCATACCGACGAAGACATTGAAACCTTAGTAAAAGCTTGTCGGGCGTTTGCGGAGACGAAACGCTAATTTCTTCATTCTTTTGGGATGACACTTCACGCTCAAGATGCGACGCTTCGTCGTGTTTTGCTACCCTTGTGCCTGATTTTGTACGAGTTTTGGTTCATCAATCAACCAATAACCAGTCAGGCCATGAAAACTTTTTTCCTTATCACACACATTGCTTTTGGTTTTTTAGCACTTGGCGTGGGCATTGTTCCGATGTTGTCCAAAAAAGGTAATACCCTGCATAACCGAACTGGATTAGTGTATTATTGGTCAATGGTGATTGTGGCGTTTTCTTCGGTGGGTTTGGTTTTAGTAAGCCCTTTTACAGATGGACGCTTGTTTTTGACAGGCATTGCTGTTTTTAGCTTTTACATGTGTTTTACAGGAAAAAGAGCCTTGCAACAACGTGGAAGTGAGCCCGTTCGGTGGTATGATTGGGCGATTTCGTCGGTCATGGGAGCGGCGTCATTGATAATGATGGCCTATGGGTTGTATTTTGTGCAGCGCTTGTTTCAAACGGGGCACTTTTCATCGATGAGTATATTATTTTTAGCATTTGGTTTTTTTAGCGGTACCAATGCGTTGTACGATATTCGAAAGTACCTTGCTCCCGAAAAAGCAAAGTACGGTGCCAAAGAATGGTTTTTTATTCACATTGAACGAATGGGTGGGTCGTACATTGCTACGTTTACCGCGTTTGCATTGGTCAATATTCGCTATATTTTTCCCGAAGCGCCTCAAGCAGTCTATATTGCAACTTGGATTATGCCAGGTCTGATTGGTGGGTTATTTATTGGCCGTGCCGTTCGTAAGTACGCTACTAAATTTCGTTTGGCAGTATAATAAAAATAGTATGCAAGCCTACTACGTTAAAGATTAACTTCTATATTTGCCTAAACTGATACCAACTCACAATAGGCAATGCGCAAGGAAAAAACGGTGGATTTTCATATTAAATGGGCTTGGCACGCCATTTCGAGAATGTACAATACCTATGCGTCTCGTCGCTACGACATGACGATGGCCATTGGATATGTGCTGCTAAATATAGACCTCGATCACGGGACGCCTGCTACCAAGATTGGGCCGTCGATTGGGATGGAACCCCGAAGTCTGACCCGAACACTAAAAGCGCTCGAAGAACGCGGTTGGATACGTCGGGAGACCGACGAAACGGATAAGCGGTTTGTGAAAGTGTTTTTGACCGATGTGGGCAAGCGCAAACGCGAACAAGCCCGCGAAGGAGTTATCTCGTTTAATACGATGTTGCGTGATCAAATTCCTTTGGACAAGTTGGTTGTGTTTTTTGATGTAATTAAAGAAATCAATCGGTTGGTTGAAGAAGAAAATAACAAGCTCAAGGCGGAAAATCTCCTAAACGAAGAATTGTAAACGCAGGTTTATCCTTGTTTTCTTCCCTTTCGTCCCTGTTTTTACCCACTTTACGTAGTTTTTGTACACTACCGTAAAGTGGGTTTTTACTTTTGTAGCGGTTGATTTTTCAGGACATCATCCAATTTTTGAAAAATAGATATGGTTAAATTTATTATTTAAAAAGTACAAAATTTCTTTTTTGTGTATCACCCCAAAATTTCATAAAAAAAAGTTAACCCTACTGACATAGGGTTGTCACTAGCGTCCTTTTATTTTGTATTATAGATAATAATCAACTTACTAGCTACTTAGAGCCCAGAAATACAGCCATGAAAATTTTAAAAAAACTTTGGAAACTTTGAACTTTCATTGAGTTTCCAAAGTTTCGTATTAAAAAAGTGAAAAACTAAGTACAGTAAGAGTGAGAGAAAGAATCTTAGATAAAGCCCAAGAATTGTTTTTTCGGTACGGGGTAAAAAGCGTAACGATGGACGACATCGCAAGAGAATTGGGCATTTCTAAAAAAACCATTTATCAGCACTTTGAAGATAAAAACGCAATGGTGTATGCAGGAGTTGAGCACCATTTTGCCTGTGACCGCACGATAGCGGAACAACTGCAAAATGAAGCCCCCGATCCAATTGCCGAGGTGGTAATGACCTCCGAGATGATGCGCCAAACGATGGCAGGGATGAACCCAACGGCTATTTTCGATATCAAGCGATACTATCCGCAAGCGTGGGATTTGTTCTCAAAATACAAAAAGGAATTTGTATTGGAAATGGTCAAAAAAAACCTCTTAAAGGGGGTTGAATTGGGATTATATCGCTCTACTATTAACGCAGACATACTGTCGCGTTTGAGACTCGAACAAATCGAAATGGGCTTAGATCCGTACCTCTTTCCACTGGGACAGTTTAACCCATTGGATACTCAATTGGAACTGCTCGATCACTTTTTGCGCGGCATCGTGACTTTTGAAGGACTAAATCTGTATGAGAAATACTTAACAAAACAGCTTTCAACGCCTATATCCACCATGGCATTTTTTAGCCAAAAGAATACCTATTAACAGCTCATTTTTTAATAACCCCACAATTTTATAATCAATAACTATTCTATATGCCACAATTTCGACAGCAATGGAAATGGCTGGTACTGCTCATGCTACCACTCTTTCCGACGTACAGCCAAACGCGTTATTCACTTCAGGAAGCCATTCAGTACGGACTAACGCACAACATCAATGTCAAAAATACCCAAACTGATGCACAAAGCGCCGAATCTCGTATCGGTGAGATTCGTTCAGTGGGTTTGCCACAAGTGAGTGCTTCCGTCAACATTTTAGACAACCTAATCATTCAAAAGGCGATTTTACCAGCGGCCTTTGTTGGTGGTTCACCTGATGATCCTCCAGTTGCGATTCCTTTTGGTGTAAAATACTCGGGTACTGCAGCTGCACAATTGAACCAAATCATTTTTAATGCCCAGTGGTTGCTTGGTCTAAAAGCAGCGCAGGCGTATCGTGAGTTGGCGGTTAAAAACGTAACGCAATCAAAGATTCAAGTAGCGGAAAATGTCTCGAAAGCCTATTACAGTGTGTTAGTAGCGGAAGAAAGAGCCAAACTTTTGGACTTGAATATTCAGCGTTTGGACAGCCTCACCCGTGAGATGAGCGCCATGAACCAAAAAGGTTTTGTAGAAAAGTTGGATGTTGATCGTTTAGAAGTATCACTCAACAACCTAAAAACGGAACGCTCAAAAGTGCAAAACCTAGTGGACTTGAGTTATTACATGCTAAAGTTTCAGATGGGTATGAAACTCGACGAAGCTATCGTACTGACCGACCGTATCAACGAAAATGAAGTGGCTCGCATCGAAGCGGATGTCAAAGCTGAAAACAGTGCTTCCTTTAGCTACGACCAACGCATTGACTACTCCATTCTCAAAAGCAACTTGCTTTTATCAGAAATGGATGTAGAGAACAATAAGCGAGGCTATTATCCTACAGTAGCGGCGTTTGCGGGTTATGGATACAACACTGGTCGTAACAAGTTTTCGGAACTCTTTACTTCCCCTTGGTTTAATAACTCTAACATTGGTATAAGCGTCAATATCCCTGTCTTTGATGGATTTGCGAAGAAGTACAAAATCCAGCAAGCTAAGTTTACGGTGGATAAGGTAAAACAAAGCCTGAGCTTGGTTGAGCAATCAATAGATTTACAAATTCGTAGCGCCAACATTACCATTATCAATGGCCTCGAAACCTTGAAGAGCCAAAAACGTAACTTGGATTTAGCCCAAGAAGTGGTGCGGGTTTCCAAAATCAAATACCAATCAGGGACTGGGTCAAACATTGAAGTAATCAACGCCGAGTCGGCCTTGAAAGAAGCTCAAACCAACTATTTCGCTTCGTTGTATGATTTGCTACTTGCCAAAATCGACCTCGACAAAGCAAAAGGAAAATTATCCTTCTAATCTTTAAAAACTTTATTATGAGTACGTTGACAACATATACTACCAATAAAAAAACTCCTTTCAAAACAGGGCTTCGCGCGGGTGTAGCGGTGATGTTCCTCTCGGTTTTTGTAACTGCCTGTGGTGGTGGAAAAACCGATAATTCGTTGGCAGGTAAAAAAGAAGAACTTGCCAAATTGAAAGCGGAGTCAAAGACATTGACCGAAAAAATTGCCAAGTTGGATGCCGAAATCAAGGCAGCTGACCCAAGCATGAAAGCGGCTGAAAAAGTATTTCCTGTGATTACAGAAGCGCTTCAAGCGCGTAGTTTCAGAAGCTTTATCGAAATTCAAGGAACGGTTGAAACCAAAAATACGGCAACAGCTACGCCTCGTATGGCGGGTACTTATACCACGGTTTACGTAAAAGAAGGGCAAACGGTGAAAGCGGGTCAGTTGTTGGCTAAAATAGACAACGCTATTTTGCGCGACCAAATCGCGGCTTTAAAACAACAGATGGAATTGGCGAATACCGTTTTTGAAAAGCAAAAAGGGCTTTGGGATCAAAAAATCGGTACCGAAATACAGTATTTGCAAGCCAAGAACAACAAAGAAGCCTTGGAGAAAAACTTGACCGTTCTCGAAACACAAGTGGATTTGTACAACGTTTATGCCCCTATCAGTGGCGCAGTGGAACGTGTGATGGCCAAAACGGGTGAAATAGCTGCCCCAGGAATGCCGTTGGCAAGCATCGTGAACTTGGGAAGTCTCAAAGCGACTGCCAACGTACCTGATGTGTATATCAGCCATGTCAAAATGGGAGACGCTGTAAAGGTAGTTTTGCCTGATTTGAACCGTGAAATCAACGCTCGAATTACGTTTATTAGCAAGTTGGTGAATCCTGCCAACCGTACTTTCAAGATCGAAGTAGCGATTCCGACTAGTGCAGACATTAAGCCAAATATGCTCTCGGTGTTGAATATCGCGGATATCAACAAGTCGAACGTGTTGGTAATCAAGCAGAACTATATTCAGAGTACTGAATTTGGAGATCTGGTATATGTAGCCACTACCGAAGGCAACAAAAAAGTAGCCAAAGGGCGTAAGGTGAAAATGGGGGTAGCTTACAACGGTGACGTCGAAATTTTGGAAGGACTCCAAGCAGGCGATTTAATCATCACAGACGGCTATCAAGACTTGGTCGATGGTCAGGCAATCAGTTTCTAAAAACTGTTAATTGTTATTCGTTAATGGTTAACCGTACTGATGTTGGTAACCAATTAATTGACAACGATTAACCTAAACCGTAAGGTTATGACAACCCTAAAAGACTTCAAAGTGACGCGTTGGTGCTTAGAAAATAAAACCACCGTCTATCTTTTTACAGCTATAATTTCACTAGCGGGTTTGTTCGTGTATTTCACGATGCCCAAAGAACAGTTTCCCGAAATTGCCGTTCCGACGGTTATTGTATCGACGATTTATCCTGGCGCGAGCCCCTCGGATATTGAAACTGTTATTACCAAACCCATCGAAAAGCAAATCAAAGCGGCGAGTGGGGTAACAAAAATTAAGTCGAACTCGATTCAAGACTTCTCTCTGATTACGGTAGAGTTTTCGACGGGAATCAAGGCGCAAGAAGCCAAGCAGCGCGTAGCGGATGCGGTGGACAAAGCGTTGGTGGACCTTCCGTCTGACCGCAAACAAGACCCTTCGGTGCAGGAGGTTAACTTCTCGGAGTTTCCGATTATGAACATCAACTTGGCGGGGAATTACTCGTTGAAAAAGTTGAAGGATTATGCCGAACAACTCAAAGACGAAATCGAGTCGTTGCCAGAAATTACGCGGGTGGACATCGTAGGTGCGCTTGACCGCGAAATCCAAATCAACCTCGACTTGTACAAAATGCAGGCTGCGGGGGTATCGTTTTACGAAATCCAAAACGCGATTCAGGGCGAGAACATCAACGTATCGGGTGGTGAACTTAACGTGGACAACGTACGTCGCAACTTGCGCGTAGTAGGGGAGTTCAAAGATGTGCGTCAATTGGAGAACATCATTGTTCGCTCTTCAACGGGTGCTACGCTTCGTTTGGCCGAACTGGCGGAGGTAAAAGACGGGTTTGCCGAAAAACAAAGCTACGCTAGCCTGGATGGTAAGACGGTAATTACGCTTAACGTCATCAAACGTGGAGGCGAAAACCTTATTTCGGCAGCGGACGAAATTAAGGCGATTTTGAAAAAATACGAGGAAACCAAGTTTCCAGATGGCTTGAAAGTAAGTTTGACCAACGATAGCTCAGAGCGTACCAAAGTAGAGTTGAATGACCTACTCAACACTGTTATCTTGGGCTTTATTTTCGTGGTATTGGTATTGATGTTCTTTATGGGGGTTCAGGATGCGATTTTTGTGGGACTTTCAGTGCCTTTGTCCACTTTGGTAGCGTTTGTGCTGTTCCCCGTCATTGCTTCGGCAACGGGTATTACGTTTACGCTTAACACAATTGTACTCTTTGCGTTTTTATTGGGACTCGGGATTGTGGTGGACGACGCGATTGTGGTGATTGAAAACGCCCACCGCGTATATAACGACGACAAAAAACTTACCCGTACTGAAGCCATTTCGTATGCGGCTGGTGAGGTATTTATCCCAGTATTGTCGGGTACCCTGACGACCATCGCGCCGTTTTTGCCATTGCTGTTTTGGCCAGGTATTGTGGGTGAATTTATGAAATTCTTGCCATTGACGCTGATTATTACCTTGTTTGCGTCGTTGTTTGTGGCTTACGTAATGAACCCTGTTTTTGCCGCGTCATCACTAAAACGTGTCGAAGAACATGCCAATGAGGACAAATCATTCAAGTCGATTCGTACTCCACTATTTGTATTGCTAGGACTCGCGGCAGTAGGATATTTGATCAACTTTGGAATTGGTAATTTACTTTTATTCATTGCCATTCTATATGTATTTAACCATTACATTCTGACACCAAAAATCATTGTTCCTTTCCAAGAAAACGTGTTTCCACGTCTCAAAAACGGCTACCGTAAAGTGATTGCGTGGGTAATTACGGGTCGCCGCCCTTACGGCGTATTTGCGGGGGTTATTGGAATCTTGATTGGCACGTTTGTTTTGATGGGGGCTTTCCCTCCAAAATCGGTATTCTTCCCAAGTGGTGACCCTGATTTTGTGTATGTGTATTGCGTGATGCCCCAAGGAACGGATGCTTCTAAAACCAACGAGGTAATGAAGCAATTGGAAGACCGGGTGTATAGCGTTATCGGGAAAAATAGTCCAGTGGTAGCCTCGGTGATTACGAACATTGGTATCAACGCTGGGGATCCTTTTAACCCCGATCGGACCGTTGTGCCTCACAAGGGAAAAATCACAGTGGCCTTTAAAAGTGTAGAAGAGCGTATTCACCACGGCGTTTCTACGGCTGATATTTTGGCAAAAGTTCGTGAAAAAGTAAAAGGTATTCCTGGGGCACAAGTAACAGCAGAGCCAGAAAGTAACGGGCCGCCAACAGGTAAGCCAGTAACGATTGAGATTGCGGGTGAAGACTTCGGCCAACTTGTGGATGTGACGGCTAAAGTAAAGTCGGCTATCATCAAATCGGGTATTCAGGGTATTGAAGAATTGAAATCGGATTTGGTGTTGAACAAACCTGAAATTGTGATTGACATCAACCGCGAGCAAGCAGCTCGTGAAGGTATCAGTACGGCGCAGATTGCGTTGCAAATTCGTGGAGCGTTGTTCGGAACGGAAGTGTCTAAGTTCCGTGATGACAAGGATGATTATCCCATCATGGTGCGTTTGAAAGAAGGAGACCGCAACCAGATTGAGAAATTGTTGAGCATGAACGTGGTCTATCGCGATATGAACCTTGGTGGTGTGCTGCGTCAGGTTCCTTTGAGTACATTGACCAACATTCGTTATGCAACTACCTACAGTGGTATCAACCGCAAAGACCAAGAGCGCGTAGTGACGTTATCGTCGGATGTGCTTGGTGGGTTCAACGCCAACGAAGTAAACGTACAAGTGCAAGAAGTGGTGGACGGCCTAGACCTTCCACAAGGCTATACGATTCGTTTAGGTGGAGAGCAAGAAGAACAAATGAAATCAATGCAGTTTTTAGGGGTAGCCTTTTTAGGAGCTATCTTGTTGATCTTCTTGATTTTGGTGACGCAGTTTAACTCCACCAGCAAGCCAATTATTATTTTCTTTACCGTATTGTTTAGCTTGATTGGGGTGTTTCTTGGGTTTATGATTACGGGCAAAACCATGTCAATCATCATGACGGGAGTAGGTATCTTTGCCTTGGCAGGGATTGTAATCAAGAACGGTATCTTGTTGATTGAATTTACGGACGAATTAAAAACCCGTGGCTACCCTACACGCCAAGCGTTGATTGAAGCGGGTGCCGCTCGTTTGACGCCCGTATTATTGACGGCCTCAGCTTGTATTTTGGGCTTGATTCCGTTGGCATTGGGGATGAACATCAACTTCGTGACGTTGTTCACCGAGTTCAATCCACAAATTTTTATCGGTGGTTTCAGTGCCTTGTTCTGGGGGCCATTGGCTTATACCATTATCTACGGTTTGTTGTTCAGTACTACACTTACGTTGATTGTAGTTCCAACCATGTACTGGATTGTGGAGCGTTTGAAATACCGTTTGGGCAAAAAGCCAGCCGATGAAGCGGTTTATGTTTTCAATAACGGTACCTCAAACGGCAACGGCCACCACGTGGAAGAAGAAGTAGAACATTAATTATTTTGAAGGTTTAGAGAAGCTTGTTAAGAAAAAAGCCGTTCCACTGGAGCGGCTTTTTTTGTGGATAGTACATAAAAATTTGAGGAGCTTTTGATATTTCCACAAATAAACCTACTTTCGATAACAGAATTATAGCAATACTATGACCACTATTCAGATTAAAGTAAGTGAAGCACTGGTGACTCGGTATGGTGTAAAAGCATTACAGGAACGCGTGCAACGTGAAATGGAATGGGAAGAAATGCGCCTTTTGGCGGAAGTACATCAACAACATTTGCAAGAAATAGGTATTGATGCTGATACAGTTGTTGAAAAAGCGAGACAGAAGGCTTGGGAAAAATTCAAGGTTGAAAATACTAACCTTTTTCAACCTTGAATCAGTTTATTACAGATGCTAATGTTATTTTCAGTTGTCTCATCAGCGGACGTGATCAATATCTGCATGTTGTAGCTGAAAATAAGTTTTATTTGCCTGATTTTGCCCTAACTGAGATTCAGATTTACCAAGAATTAATTACAGCAAAATCACCAATGGCAGGCCAACAGCTTCGCGATTATACCCTGCACTTATTTGAAAAGTTGATAGTTGTTCCTAATTTTTTAATCTCAACTCAAAGTTATTATCAGGCATTTATGCTTTGTAAAGAGATTGATGAAAAAGATACTGTTTATGTAGCTCTTTCACTAGAGTTTGGATATCCTCTACTTACAAAAGACACAGAACTTGTTTTGGGGTTACGCCAAAGAGGCTTTGTAAACGTTGTTCTTCTTTCAGAATTCTTAGATGAAAAAAATAATACGGGAAAGGTATAACCTATCACTTCGTTGTATTTGCTACAAACTTCAGCGCCAACGAATTCATACAATAACGCTGCCTAGTAGGCGCGGGGCCATCGTAAAAAAGGTGGCCTAAATGCCCATTGCACCGCCGACACCGTACTTCAATGCGTTCTTCTCGCTCCGAAAAATCACGTTTGAACAAAAGACAACTGGGCGTAGCAGGTTGCCAAAAACTGGGCCAACCCGTACCGCTATCGTATTTTTTGGTCGAATGAAAAAGCAAATTGCCACAGGCGGCGCAGTGATAATCTCCTTCCCCTTTAAAATCATGGTATTCGTTGGTAAAAGGAGCTTCGGTAGAACCTTCCCGCGTGACAGTATAAACGCCGTCGTCCAGAACTTCTTCCCAAACACTGTTTGGTACCCGTACTTCTGAGGTGTCCGTCAACGAAAAATAGGGGTTGTGTTTGGGTACTTTGCTGGCTCGCTGACAGCTAGACACAATCAGTAAGCCTACTAATCCTCCCCAAAGTAGTTTCATACGATTTAGGAAATGTTAGAGATTCGGTAGTTTGTAGATGTTTGATTAATATCGCCAACTCTTCAAATCTGCTCCTGCGGGTGCGCCTGCTTCAATACGCTTCAGGATTTTCGGAATGTACATGGTATTATAACGAAGCCGCGATACGTAGTTGGGTACGTTGGGGTCGCCGTTCCAGCAGTGTTCAAAGCGGTCGCCGTATTTTACTTCGCCATTATAATGTGGATTCTTGGTCGTTTTTAAGAAATCTTCCATCAAATAGACCGCGTTGTTGAGGTAATAATTGTCCATGTCGCCGCAGTAGATGTGGATTTTTCCTTCTAGTTTTTTACCAACCGTAGCCCACCGACGTTTGAGGATGTGCATCAAATCATAGTTTTCTGACCAATATTTAGCTACGCTATGGTCGATTTTACCCGTTTCTTTGTCCCAGATGGGCTTTGGATACCCATTTTCACCCATTGGCGAGTAAGTTGCCTGCCAAATATCCCATTGGTCGCCCGAACGTGAGTTATCGCCAATAGCCAGTTCACGTTGATTGATTTCTTCGATGGTGCACTTGACTTGACCGAGGTAGTTGCGCATCCCTGGGCGTGCCGTTTTCTTGAAGTCGCCAGGCAAAAAGTAGGCGTTTTCGTCTTTGTAAATATTAACAACGGTATAGGCTTCAAACGTAATGGGGTCGGGGCAAGCCGCAAAACAGCCATTAAACTCATCAGGATAAAACACTTGGGCCGCAAGAGCCTCCCAGCCTCCCGTGCTGCCGCCGTAGAGAAAACGCGCCCAACCTTGTCCAATGCCTCTGAATTGTTTCTCAATTTCGGGAATCAGCTCGTACATGATGGCATCCCCGTATGGACCCATATTGGCCGAGTTTACGGCGTACGAATCGTCATAGTAAGGGGTCGCGTGCTGGATTTCAACGATGAGCATTCGCGGAAAATCCTTGCTTGTCCATTGTTTGTAAAAATTGTAGGCTTCTTGCCAAACGAATTTTTTGTACCCATATATCCCAAAACGAGCGATGTAATCGGTCGTGTCCATGTCGGCTGGGGGAGGTGTTTCTTTGAAGCCATCAAAGTCAGCGGGGAAGTGGCCGTGGTTGATACAAATGGGGTATTTTGCTTCGGGGTGTTCATCAAAGCCGTGGGGCAAAAGTACGTGGGCACCTAAGTACATCGGGCGTCCCCAAAACTCAGTCAATAGTTTGCTCTGAATTTTGATGTGTTTGATGTACTTCGTGTCTTTGGGTTCAGGCAGAAGCGGATTTTCTTGGTCAAGTACAATTTTTACGACTTGTTTAGCCTTGGGGTCGTACTTGATTTTGAAGGGCTTTGAAAACAAGTTGCCTGGCGCTGTGCGATAATTTTGGCCTTCGCCTCGGTCCATCGGCAGTTTTACGGTATGACCCGTTTTAAGTTTAAACGTTTCATATTTGTGCAAAAGCGCTTGTACCCAATATTCTCCAGCAGGAAAATCTTTGAGTGATTTGACAGGATAGCCATAAGCAGTGGCGCTTACCAAAGCAGGCTTGTCGGCTTGCCAAGCATCCACGTTTTGTCCAAAAAGCTGTTGGGAGTTGGCCTCGTCACTCACCTGAAAACGTGGCTCAGATTTGTTGTCTTTGGCCAGAAAAAGCATCAAGCGCCCGTCGAAAGTACTTCCCTTTGATTTGGGAAAACTGACCGAAAACTGCGTTTGAGCTACGGTAACGTAAGCACAGAAAAGTAGTAGAAATAAAGGTACGGTTCTCATAAGTTTACTTTTTAAATACCCAGTGATAAAAACGTTTGTGAAATGAACGCTGGAGTTGAAGAAGCTTTACTGCCCACGTTGGCGGTAAGGCAAAAAGCAAAACACTCCACCCGAGTAAAATACTACTTTTTCGTTCAATAGACAAGTAAAATGCTTCGCGTATCGCAG
This sequence comes from Runella sp. R0.1_18, assembly GCF_057652155.1. Lineage (NCBI taxonomy): Bacteria > Pseudomonadati > Bacteroidota > Cytophagia > Cytophagales > Spirosomataceae > Runella > Runella sp. R0.1_18. The sequence goes on along the minus strand of NZ_JBYFCK010000001.1, from coordinate 290,751 downwards.
CCATACGCCCTTCACGTTCGAGGGTTAAGATACATTTTTCAACAAAATCATTATTTAATAACGTTTCGTTGAGCTTGACTAGCTGAGGGGTGGGTAAAATTGGGCGTAACCGTTGCCGAACTTCAATAAAACTGTTGACCATAACGATGCGGTTACGGGTCATGCTGGTATGATGCAAGCGCATGAGCGGCAAGGTATTTGGCAAGTCTAAAAAAGTAAATTGGACGTTTTTATAACAGCACCGAATCCAAAATTCCCAGTCTTCGCAAGAAGGTAAATCTTCCGTAAAAAGCCCAGTTACTTTTTCTATTGTCGTTCGCCGCATCACGGGCATGGGAGGCATAATGACGCATGAAATTACTAAAAATGGCAAAAGAGCTATTCCAGCGCCCGACTTATCGAGGGTCCAAGGGGTGCTTTTATGTTGGGGAGAAAAAATGAGCTCAGACGTGCCGTCATAAAAATAGCGTAAACCGCCATAGACAAGTTCAACCTCGGCATGTGTTTCCAAATACGCCGTATGGTGTTGAAGTTTTTCGGATTGCAATAAATCATCGGAATCCAAAAACTGAATATATTTCCCCGTTGTTGCCCGAATCCCTGTATTGCGAGCGGCAGGAAGCCCCTGATTTTGCTGATAAACGTAACGAATACGGGGGTCGCTTTCTACAAATTTTTGTATAACCTCAGCACTATTGTCGGTAGAACCGTCATCCACAACGACGCACTCCCAATTTTGAAGTGTTTGATTTTGAAGACTTTCTAATGTTTCGGCAATAAACCGACCGTAATTATAACAAGGAACAATGACTGAAACCAATGGTTGATTCATTGGGCATTAATTTTGAGATGGATACGACAAATAAGTGACATTTTCGAGGTAAAAACTCGGCAATAAATGGCCAAAACTTTTGAAAACGGGCTGGTCTTGGCAACAGATTTTGTAGATACTCACAACCTCCGCACCAGCCAAATGAGCATAAAGTCCAACGCTACTGATACACACATAGATAACAGGACGCTGACTTAGGGAAATTTGTTCGATAGAGTCAGAGGAATCTAGCGTATGTAGGCTGGCTTTCCCAGCGACTTTTTGTTGCATAAACGCTTCAATGGCCTGCAATGAGGCTTGCCCTTGCGCGGGGTGAAATTTTTGGTGAATACTCGTAAAACCACGTTTGAGGACATCGCTCACAATCACCTCAATCCATCGAAGGTAGGTGTTGGGTGTTAAGCCATGGTGGTCATAGATATTGTCATGAACAATAACGCACTGGTACTTCTCATCAGATTCAATCTTAGGAAAAGGTAAACCAACTATTTGGCGGTTGGTAAGCGTAGGAAATGAGTGTTGTGATACACCAAATGCACCCAAATAGCGTCCCAATTGTGTCGTAAAAAAACTACGATTTGGACGGTTTCTTTGACCGAAATTGAGAAAATAAAGTACCGAACGAAGCGGATTAAAGGGCTTTTGAATGTCCCAATCGGCAGGAGGTCGATAAGCCACTAGCCCTTCTTCAATATAATAATAGCCCCGACACAGCGGATGCGTCACCATGAGGTGAAAAATACTGCTGTAAGCATGAGCAGCGTAGAGGGTAAAGGGTTGTTGTTGCGTTATTGTTTCAAGCCACTGGTCGAATGCTCTCACCTTGTCCCAAGATTTCCAAAAAGCGATTTGAACAGCAAACGAATCTATCGGATAATGCGAAAAAGGCAGTGCTATGGCTTGGTAGGTGCCGTCTGGAGGCAAGAAATTACGGCTAATGAGAAGTGTAACTGCTTCGACGGGAATTTTTTCGATGCGAATCACTTCCAAAGCCATAAAATACGTAATCGGACTATGGACGTTGAATAAATGTCGAGCCATGAAAATGGTAGCGCTTAGTCACAAAATAGGGGTTCACTAATTCTCAAAGGTAGGAATAAATGTAGCCTAGGCCAAAAAGGACTGCTATTTGCTTTATCTTTGTACTTTCTTTCAACTATTCACTTAAAGAAACATTATGTCGCTTATCGGGAAGATATATCGCCAATTTGAACCGCTCATTGAGGTCTTTTTTCGAACAACACGTCAGTCTAAAACTGCTGCCGATCCGAGTAAATGGAAAGCGGAGGCACAAAAAGGAGAGTTTGCTTTTCACAAAAACGACACATGGCGCCAAACGGAAAGCTTCCTACAACAGACAAGTGTATTATTCAAATCTTGGGGCTTTGATGCCGATGAGTTTGAGGGCAAGGTCGTTTTGGATGTGGGAGCAGGCAGTATGTTGCGTGGTAAATACTTTAAAAATGCCAAATTGGTAGCTTTAGAACCAATGGCTGACGACGTATTGCGCGAAATTCCGTGGACGGATTTACGAGATGCGTGGAAAGTTTTTTCTACGCCCGCCGAGCAATCCATTCCCGAATTGGTAGGGCAAGTTGACTTTATCTTTAGTATCAACGTTCTCGACCACTGTTATAATTTTGACGAAATTATCGCCAATTTATATACCTATCTAAAACCTGGTGCAAGGGCATTTTTGTCGTTTGATGAGCATTACGTGACCAACAAAATGCACCCGTTAATTCTAACCGAAACCATTTGCCCACCGATTTTTGAAAAGGCTGGCTTTAAAATTGAAAAATTCAATAAAGGTTTTGAAGGAAAAGCCGCGGAGGTAATGAAAGTGTCAACCTACGGTCACGGACAAACTTGCCTCAATTATTGGTTAAGAAAACCATAAATTATCATTTAGGTTTACCCACTATTCCCCAGAGTTTTTGATAAATAGTAGTGCACTGTTGGTTAAATTCTGGGGAGTAGCCACTCACATAAAACCCGCCCACAAACAACAACGTAATGGTAATAGAACGGTAAGCCATGTCTCCAAGTATGGCAATTGGGCTCCCTGTTAAACTTGGCAATAAACTTACTAGACCAAAAGCGGCAATTCCCATCCCTACAACAATGGCGTTTTTAGAATTAAAAGGCTGAAATCCAAATAAATACCAAAGAAGGCCATAACGGCAAAGGTTGTAGATGAATACTGAAACAACTGCCCCAATCGCAGCCCCTTCAATCCCGAAAGTAGGAATCAATTGGTGGTTTAATAACACGGTACAAAAAATAAGGACGATAAAGAAAATCGTATCGAGGTAGTAATACTTTGACGTGTTGAGAATCGTACCGTTGATACCCGTTGCCATGTCCAATACTTTTGAAAGGCCAATCCATACGATTACCCAGCGACCTGCTTCGTAGGCAGGCGGTAGAAACTCGAAAATATTGTCGAGATTAACGCAAATTCCGAGAAATACCCACAGCCCGACGAAAAGCTGAACCAAACAGCTCTTTTGGTAAATTTTGGCGATGTTTTCGTGGTCATTATTTTTCCAAGCTTCTGCTACTATTGTGCCCGCAATAAGCTGCATCGCAATCATTGGCATGGCGATTACCGTCCCAAAAAAGGAGGCTGTACTATATACTCCTACTGCATTCAAATCAATCATATCGGTAATCATGATTTTGTCGATGTAGAGGACAATTTGGGAGGATAAGGACGCAATAATTGAGAGCGCACAAAATTTAAGAATGGGAACCAATAACTGGGATTGTTTCAAAAAACCAAAATCAGGGCGTAACGAAAACCGCCCTTCTCGAATGGTTTTGAGCACAATAAGTATCATTGGAAGCGAAATTCCCGCGCACCAAATCATCATAAACTGGTCGAAATTTATCCAACGAAACGCATATAGAAGTGCTACTACTAAATTGTTGAGACGCAGTACAAATTGGCTTAAAAAAGTACCTGTTACCGAATCATAGTGCAGACGGGAGTAAACGTCAAACACGTTGAATATCAGCATAAAAGCGACGATAGGTAACAGATAGGGGTAATACCTGACCAGTAGAAGAGACTTCTTTTGGTATTCTTCGATAAGCCCATCTTTGAAAAACCAGAGCGCAACAACGACGATAATAAAACCAATAAAGGAAAACAGTAGAGCTAAAAATACGTAGCCATGGTCATTGGTTTTTGCATCACGAAAATAGGGGAAATAGCGCGTCCCTGCCCCGTTAAAACCGAGGTTAGCAAATAAGGGCAGCAGTAGCATCAACGACAGAAACAGGCTGATGAGCCCATTTTGGTCAGTTGCAAAGAAATTAGGGATCACATACCCCTGAGTTACCAAGCCAACTGCTGCGCTTAGATAAGAAAAAATGGTACTTTGAAACGTCTGTTTTTTGATTTGGGCCATTCCTATGATGAGGCAACTAGCCCCCATTCTAATGCAGTACCTGCTTCAATGTCGCGCGAAGCATGGCTTTGTAAAATTTGATCATAATAACGTGTGTGCAATCCATTGGCAGGACGAATACTGCGAACATTCTCGGCCGTAAACGCTTCACCTGCTTTGATGTCTTTGACCACATAAAGCGAGCGTTTGAATTGTAGGCTTTTTTGTTCTTTGGGCGATAATTCGTAATTGACTCGACCCATTGCTAAAAACGCCCGCTCCGATTCAACCACCAAAGCGTTAATTTCTTCAGGTTCAAGCGAAAAAGCGGAGTCAACGCCACCATCTGCTCTACGTAACGTGAAGTGTTTTTCAATCACCCGTGCGCCCAATGCAACCGAAGCTACTGCCGCCCCAATGCCCATCGTGTGATCTGAAAGCCCGACAGGACATCCAAAAAGCTCTCGCATGTGCGGAATGGTCAGTAAATGCGTATTTTCAGGGGTTGCGGGGTAGGTGCTGGTACATTTGAGAAGTATCAATTGGGTACAACCATTGTGCTGTAGTACTTTGACGGACTCTTGAATGTCAGCAATGCTGGCAACTCCCGTGCTCATAATGACAGGTTTACCCGTTTGAGCTACTTTTTTGAGAAGAGTATGGTCGGTATTCTCAAACGAGGCAATTTTATAGCAAGGTACTTCCAGCGACTCTAAAAAATCAACGGCAGAAAGATCGAACGGGCTACTGAAGGCAATCATTCCGAGGGATTTAGCACGGTCAAAAATGGGCTTGTGCCATTCCCAAGGGGTATATGCTTGTTGGTACAGTTGGTGTAAGTTTTGATTTTTCCAGAGAGAATTATCATCGCGAATATAAAACTCGTCCGATTTACCATTAAATGTGATGGTATCGGCCGTGTAGGTTTGAAGTTTAAGCGCATGGGCACCTGCTTTGGCCGCGGCATCCACCAGCTCAAACGCCCTTTCGAGCGATTGATTATGATTACCCGACATTTCGGCAATAATAAACGGCCGATGATTGGGGCTGATGGTTACGTGACCAATTTGAATTTCGTTGGCAAACATTATCGTTTTTTTAATTTTTCGATTTCTTTTTGAAGCTCTTTGATCTGTGAAGCTTGCTGTTGAAGAAGCTTTTGTTGTTCTTTAATAGCTTCTACTAAAACGGGGGTAAGGCCGTCATAGTTCAGAAACTTGGTACCACTTTCATTGTGCGATACTAATTCAGGTAAAACATTCTCAACTTCTTGGGCGATTAATCCTACTTGTTTTTCGTCGGAAGTATTCCAGTTGTAGTAGTAGCCATTCAATTGGTTCACTATTTGTAACGCATTAGAAATAGGAGCAATGTTGCGTTTGGTGCGGGCATCAGAAAGAGCATTTATGACACCGTAAACGGTCACTTTGGCATTTGGAACAGGGACGCCACCAATACCTATGTTGGTGCCGTTGTCATACAGTTGACTATTAACCAGTACGTTAGATTGATTAAATCTTGGCAGACTATTGACGGCAGGAGCGGTAGTGGCTATCGCAACGGTTGAATTGTTTGGTAAGAAGTTCCTTAATAAAGTTCCTTGAGCGTCAGTCGTAAGAAGTGCACTTCCTAGTCCTCCCTGTACACCCTCAAACCGAACAGAACCTGTGGTATGTAATTGGGCTTGAGGGGTTATTGTACCAATACCTAGTGAACCATTGGCTGATAAAATCATCTTTATCACGTTTAGGTTTGTCCACGAAAATAAAGGTCGGTTTGTAACAAAACCAGGCCCTAAAAGCGCTTCTCCATTGGTGTATGTTCGAGCATCAAACTTGACAATAGGCTCATCGCCAAAATCATTTTCAGGGGTTGTTGAAACGCTGAAAGACATCGAAAAACGTCTATCTGTTTCATTGTGCGCAAGAATAGAAGGCATAAAGCGCCCATTTAAAATAGTAGAATTGGTAAATGCCAAGAAGTCTTTGGGGGCATCTGCCACTTTGATTTTAAGGATTTGTTCTAACGTAGAATCACTAGGTGTTTTAAGAATAGATATTAACCCTCTTAAATTGCTACCTATCCCCAAGTTTGGAGGTAAAGTAATGGCCGTATTTGAATTGTCTTCCACCCAAGCGTCTGGTGTAGGGTCTTGTCCTTTAACAGTTAGGTGTAGAACTATAAAAACGAAAAAAAAAAGCATTTTTTTCATGGCTGACGCTTGGTTTGTAGTTTGTATAGGGCTTTCTCATAAAAATCTAATTGTCTTCAAATCTTGAATTAGGAGGTCAAAGTTATCCTGAAATTTTTCCATTTGAGCGATGAGGTTTTTTGGGTTGACCCGACGTAATAAATCCAAGACCAGGGTTCTCATAGAGGCCATACTCCTAGTGATAGCTTTTTCTTTTGTGCGAAATTGATCTTCTTTAAGACTAACATCTCGATAATGGTTGTTGACCTCAATGCTCCAATGATTGCGGACTGCCTGGAAATATTCCAAGGCATTTTCACTTTTTCCGTTGGAAACATAGTAGGACACCTGCTGACTTGAGTCATTATTTTTCAATATCCTACGAGTTCGCTCAACCCTAATCAAGCTGCTCAATCCTGAGTTAGCCCAGCGGCTTTCAACATATTCCCCACTTATATCGAAACAAGCATACTGGCGAATTTCTAAGCGGCCATGAGCTTTGTCTAGCGTCTTGTGCTCCACTCTTGGGGCAAAGACTTGGCTATGATTAACCATGTCTTGAAACAATTGCTTTTGATTCTGCTTCAAACCAATCACAAATACGCCGCCCGCTTGCGCTACCATTTCCGTCATTAAGGGGGTTAGATGTAAGGCATCAGCGGTGATTTTCTGAGATTTCACGCCCGTAGTATCCACCAGTTGCTGCAAACAAGGCTTTTCACTCTCTTTTGTGCCGTTATAGAAGGCCTGACCAACTACACATCGCTCATCATGGCTCACCAATTGAACCGATACCTGACCGCGTTTGTCCCCTTTGGGGATACTGCCTCGTAATTCTTTCCCATCTCCCGAAAACCATTTGCGCTCTTGCTGACTTAAATCAACCTTGGTGAACTTCAATAGCAAGACCTCAAATAGCTCCTGATTCACCCTTTGCAATATTCTGGGTAATTGAGCTCGTGACACCGCTTTTGTTATGTCAACTCCTAATAGTTGGCACAATCGTGAATGAGTGTTGACCATGCCTCGATGGATACTCGATAGTTTCCCATCTCGATTCCGAAGTAAACTAATCATCACCCCCACCAAAATAAAGGCTAAATCATGCTTCTTACCACGACAATCTCGTAAATCTAATCCTAATTGTCCTTGTAGTTCTTGGTAAAATGTCGTTTCTTGCTCCAATGTCTGAGTGAGGTTTGTTGGAAAATCTAGTTGTGGAAAACCAAATTTACAACTTTCTCTCACTCTTACATTTTTTATGAGAAAACCATTGTAGTTTGTAATAATCGGCTGTGTTTTCTAATTCATGAAATCCTGCTCGTTCAAAGGCTTTTTTAGAAGCAAGATTAGCGAGCTTGATGTAAGCAATGATACTAATTTCGGTTTCAAATGTCTTAAAAAATGCTTGAATACTTTGTTCTATCATGGAGGTGGCAAATCCATTACCTCGAAAATAGTTAGCAATTGAAATGCCAATTACGGATTCATCGTCGTTTTTGTCAATTCTAACTTGTCCAACTGGCTGTTTTAAATGGTTCTCAAATACCAACATCAGGCTATTAGGTGCTTGTATTTTTTTCAAAAACCAATCAACGTGTTTATCGTACGGAATGGGTTCAGAATTGAAAGAATTTTGACGGGTTACGTCATCATTGGCCCATTCAAAATACAAATCAACATCGGTTGCCGTCGCCTTTCTAAATGTGATTGTTCTATTCAATTTTGAATGAATAAGCACGTCAACAAATCGTCCATCAAAAAAACAATGTTCTTTCAATCGGGCTTCAAGTTGAAAGCCTGCCTTTTGAAGAACAGGATATAAGTGAGGTCTTACATCAAAAGCATAGGTGAATAGCTTGTGAAAGTTGACTTCGGTAAAACCTACTTTTTCAATTAATTGTAGATAATTTAGCCAAAACTCCTCGAAATAGTCTTTTTCAAGACTTGTGTTCATCAGAAAAGAAATTTCGGCGTATTTGTCAACCCAGCTAATATGAACCAAACCACCATAGGCAACAAGTTGGCCGTCTTTAAGCAAGGAAAAAAGTAGCTGAGAAGGTTGATTTTGTTCAAACAATGAGCTTACTACCGTTGAAAAATAGGCTTCCTGTGCTTCAAGGGTAAGTGGCTTTGACTGGCGTAAATGATAAATTTGCTCATTTCGCCATTGCCTGATTAAATATTTGTCTTCGTCTCTTAGAGGTACTAGCTGGTACGCTTCATTTTCAAAAATTTGACGAGATAAACATTTATAACTTCTCATATAATAGTTGGTATTTCAACTCCGCCAATTTCCAATCTTGTTCATTATCAATATCTTGAGCTTCTAGTTCTGAAATTTCAATGCAGCTTGTATTATCGGTCATAAGGCGCTGATTGATGAAAAAACGAGCAACGTCAAAGAAATAAAATTGCCCTGCATCGTGGTAGCATGGTTCTAAATCTTGCGAACGAGCACTAAAATACTGTGGCTCACGAAGTACAAAACGCTGGTCAGTTTTTTGGACGAGGCATCGTTGTATAGGATACGAAAACCGCATGACAGGAAACACCGCGTCGAATTCTCCCTCTTTTAATGTTTGAAAAGCCTTTTGAAGCAGTTCTTTTGTTACAAAAGGTGCTGTTGGGTAAATACAACAAGCTGTGCTGAAATGGTGACCCATTTGTTGATACGCTTCCAAGACCTCATTGATTACATCCGCCGTTGTTGCAAAATCATCAGATGCTTTTTCAGAGCGCTGAAAAGGCACTTTTGCGCCGTATTTTTGGGCAATTTGGGCAATTTCAGCGTCGTCTGTCGATACCATTACTTCGTCAAAGAGATTACTGGCAAGTGCCGCTTCAATGCTGTATGCAATGATTGGCTTTCCCAAAAAATCTTTGATGTTTTTACGGGGAATTCGCTTGCTGCCTCCTCTGGCCGTAATGATGGCAATACAACTCATCGGCTATTGTTTTTCCAAAAGATACATATAGTCCACATTTCCTTGCTGTGAAGCAGAAACGTATGGGTACATTTTACGATAAACTTCTTGGAGCTGAGGGAAATTTTCTTGGAAAATTTTGCTGTAGTCCGCCTTCCAAAGAAACCCTTCGTTGCCGCGGTAGTTGATGTTAACCAAAGCGCTGGCGAAGTACTCAAAACCCCAAACGTATTTTTTGCTACAACGCACCATTTCTGACATGATTCGCGGTAGGTCGTCGGGAGCGATGTGAATAAGCACGCCGTTTGTTACTACCACATCAAAGTAGCTGTCCTTGAAAGGAATATCAAAACCAGACGCTTGGATGATGTTTACGTTTTTAACGATTTCTTTGGCTTTTTCTACTGCGTAATGTTGTAACTCAATTCCGTACAAATTGGTGAAACCCATTTCTTGGAGGCACCGTAATTGTAGCCCAATGTTACAGCCCACTTCTAAGATTTTGGCATCTTTGGGAAGATCACGGAGGCAGTCCTCGTTCATCTGAGTCTTTGTAATTCCCCATTCGTGCCGATAAAAGTCGTCATATTGAGCTGACGTCCAGTTGTTTCTATCGGAATAGGCTTTGCCAAACTCTCCGCTCCAAAACGCTTCCTGTGTGGTTGTTGACATAATGTATTTATGAGTGATAAAAATCAATAATAGTTTGAATAACGAATGCTTGTTGTTCCTCCGTGAGGGTAGGGTACATCGGCAAACTCAAGCAGTGACGGTAATAGTTTTCGGCGGCGGGGAAATCGCCTTCTTTCCATCCTTGAGCGCGGTAATACGGCATCAAATGGCACGGAATGTAGTGAACTTGGGCGAAAATTTGGTGTTCGCGTAAGTGGGTATAAAGCCCCAAACGGTTCTCTATCTCTACCACATAAAGATGGTACGCATGGCCTTCAACCACGCCCGATTGACCTTTGATAAACGATAAACCCTCAAAAGCTTTGCTGTAAACTTGCGCAATTTCGCGACGTCGGGCAAGCCCTTCGTCGGCCCTCGCCAGCTGAGAAATTCCCAATGCTGCCTGAAAATCGGTAAGGCGGTAATTATAGCCTAGCGTTTGCATTTCCATGTACCAGCCTGGGTAGTTGGTGGCTTGCTCTTCGCCTGCGGCAAAAGCAATGGAGTTTTGGAAACCATTCGCATCGCGACTGATGCCGTGGGTACGAAGTGTCAGCAGTTTTTGATAAAGTGAAGCATCATTGGTAGTAATCATGCCTCCTTCACCGCAAGCAATGTGCTTAACGGGGTGAAATGAAAAAATGGCCAAATCGGCAAATTGTCCGTTTCCGCAGCGCTGCATTTGTCCTTGACTATCGTTGAAATAGCCTCCTGGCGCGTGGCAAGCATCTTCAATAATCCACAGGCCGTATTCATCAGCAAGAGCCCGAAAAGCCTCTAAATCAACCGCGCGCCCCGCAAAATCAACGGGGACAATCCCCTGATATGTCCCTTTGGGAGCGGAAGCTAGCAGGTTGCGCACTGCGTCGATGTCCAATAAATACGTCTCAGGGTCAATGTCGGCAAAAACCACCTCCCCGCCGCAGTAGCGGACACAATTGGCCGATGCCGCAAATGTAATGGGCGTGGTAATCACTTTTTGGCCTTCGGTTACGTCCAATGCCAGCGCACACAAGTGCAACGCGGCGGTTCCGTTGGCCAGAGCCACGGCATATTTAGCCCCGACGTATTCTGCAAATGCGACTTCAAATTGATGAATAGTAGGGCCTTGCGTCAGAAAATCAGCGCGTAAAGCCTTGGTTACTACCTCAATATCTTCGTCGGTAATATTTTGTCTTCCGTAAGGAATCATACTTCAAAATTGGGGTCAACGTGCTGCTTGATTTGTTGGCGTAAATCATCGACTGTAAGCCATTCGTCATTGGTGCCCGAGTTATACTCAAACCCGTAAGGGACTTTGCGGCCGTTGAAGGCTTCTACGTAATCGTCCATACTCCAAATAGGCGTACTGGGGCAAATAACGTAGTATTTATCAAGCTCGATGGTATTGAGCGAATCGGTTTCGGTAATCATTTCCTCGTGGAGTTTTTCCCCAGGACGAATCCCCACAACTTCTTGGCGTGCGTTAGGAGCAATGGCTTCGGCTACGTCTGTGATGCGGTAAGAAGGAATTTTTGGCACAAAGATTTCACCTCCCCAAGCATTTTCGAGCGCAAACAAGACCATTTTTACCCCGTCTTCGAGCGAAATATTAAAACGAGTCATGTCAGGGTGAGTGATAGGCAAAACTCCCTCTTTGCGCTTTTGCAAGAAAAAAGGAATCACCGAACCGCGCGAGCCAATGACGTTTCCGTAACGCACGACTGAAAAACGAATATCGCGCGCGCCTTTGATGTTGTTGGCCGCCACAAACAATTTGTCGGAACAAAGCTTGGTCGCGCCATATAGGTTGATGGGAGCGGCGGCTTTATCGGTCGAAAGAGCTACCACTTTTTGGACACCCGTAGCTAAGGCCGCCGTGATGACATTTTGACCGCCTAAAATGTTGGTCTTGATGCACTCCATCGGGTTGTACTCTGCCGCAGGAACTTGCTTGAGTGCTGCTGCATGAATGATAATGTCTATGCCTTCGCACGCCATCGTGAGGCGGGCTTCGTCGCGAACGTCACCAATAAAATACCGTATCACGGGGTATTTGCTGTGGCTAAATTCTTGTGACATTTCAAACTGCTTCAATTCATCGCGCGAATACACCACCAAACGCTTAACGTCAGGGTATAGCTTGAGAATTGTTCTAATAAATTCCTTGCCAAATGAGCCTGTTGCGCCAGTTACAAGGATTGATTTTCCGTTTAACATTATTTAATCAAGAGGATTATTCGGTGGTTGATACCTGCACGCAAACTGCGTTAGGCTTGTTTTTTGGTACGAAAATCTAGGAACAAAGCTCCGCCGATGAGCAGTAGCCATGCAATAGAAGCGTACAAATCTATTTTTTGACCTTGACTAACCGTTTTTGCATCAAATTTAAATTCGATGGTGTGTTTTCCTGCTGGAACAACCATCGCTCTGAGTACGTAGTCAGCTCTAAAATGAGGGGTTTCTTTTCCATCAATGTACGATTTCCAATCTTCGTTCCCTTTGTAGTACATTTCTGAGAAAACAGCTATTTGAGGGCTCGATGTGTTGGATTCATACGCCAATTTTGTGGGGTGATAACTCGTCAGACGAATCGTCCCTGTGCTGTCAGACGATGGTTGTGCTCCTTTTAGAGTTTCAGCAAAACGTTTATCTACAACGGCGGTTTTACCTGGGTTGAAATTATCTAACGCGGCCATTTCTTCGTCAGGATTGTTGACCATTTTCAATTCACGCACAAACCAAGCGTTTCCAAGTGCCCCAGGGTTTTGTTGTACTACAGGCTGTTTTTTCTCGTCAGGTACAATGAAGTATTTTGTATTGAGCATGTTGAAAACAGCCATGTTGTTTTTAACCATCTGGCGCTCAATCAGGTCTTGTGTACGACGCAGTTTTGAAGCGCTATAACCTCCCACCGACTTGTGGAATGCCGAAGCTCTTGGGTCGGCAAAAGGATTACTGGTAACATCCAACACGCGATAATTAGGGTCGGTATCGCTCAAAATTTGCTGATCCGCAGCGTTAGGTTCTACGTTTTGAGCCGATTCAAATTTAGGACGGAAATCGTCATTGTTGAGGTAACGCTTGTTGACGCTCCACATGTCTATCAACGTCAGCGCCGAGATAATTCCGACAACGGCCGTGGTGTTTTTGAGTTTATTAGTAACAAAAGCCCAAAGAACCGCCGCCGCCAACAGAATGAAAAGCACAGTGCGCAAGGCGTCCGAACGAAGCATAGAAGCACGGTCATCGAGAAGGGCATTGTAAAGGTCATTCGCCGCTGCTTTATTGTTGCCAAAACTTTGAGCAATTTGCTCAATAAACGCGGTATCGTTGGCGCTTCGTAAACCGACTAAACTAGGAACAATCGCTAAAATAAGGGCAAGTCCCGCAGTAGCTCCTAAACTTATGAACAATGGCTTTTTGAATTCTTCCCATGAAGGACGGTTCTCAATGAGTTGCTTTACCCCGAGCGAAGCGATGATAATCATACAGAACTGCGTCAGTGAAAGAATCATGCTTACCGAACGGAACTTGTTGAAGCCTGGAACGTAGTCAAATAAAAAGTAATTGAGGGCCGTGAAATTTCCTCCCCAACCGAGCATTAAGGTGAAAATGCCTGCAATCAGGAACGGAATGCGGTAGCGTTTTTCGGCATAAAATAAGCCCAGTACAAACAAGAAGCAGATGATAGCCCCTGAATATACCCCGCCACCTACGAAAGTCTGGTCGCCCCAGTAGGTAGGTAATTGATAGGCAAATTGAGCGGCATTTTGCCCGTCCACGCCGTAGCGAGTAAGGGTTTTGTACGATTCTGAGTTGGTATCTAACTCACCACCCGAACTACCACCCGAAAAGTCAGGAATCAAAAGCGTTAGTGATTCAAGCTTACCATAACTCCACCCAAAAGCGTATTCTTTGGTGAGCCCTTTGCTATCGTTGTTGCCTGCGCTTGAAGCCTCTCCTTTGGCAGGAGTAAGTTCTGACCCGCCGCGAATGGTTTCTTTGGAGTGGTCATAAAGTGTCCAAAGCCGTGAGGTATTGGTCGCTAAAGCCAATGCACAAAAGACCGCCGAAGCACCAAAAAAGATAAGAAGAGATTTTACTGCACCATTTTTTACCGCTCTAATGGTTTCAAAAATGGCTAAAATACCTAAAACAATGGCTGAATAATACGTAATCTGAGGGTGATTTGCATGAATTTGTAACCCAAGCCCCAAACTAAGAAGTACCGCTCCTAGCCAAGGCCGTTGGTTAAACCCAAAAATAACCCCAGCAGCCATCAAGGGAAGATACGCCACAGCATATACTTTGGCGGTGTGCCCAGCTTCAATGATTTGAAAGTTATAAGTAAAAAATGCGTATCCTATTGCCCCTAAAACACTTGTCCAAAGGTCACACTTAAACCCCCTCAACATCAAATAAGCGCCAATTAAATACATACCGATGAAGGTCGCTTTGATGTTAAATAGGGTATAAATCAGTCCGTGAATTTTGATAAAAATACCGTTTGAATAATCGCCTCCCACCAAAAAAGTAGGCATTCCCCCGAATAAACTGTTGGTCCAGCCAATGTATTCGCTGGCGTATTTGCGTATTTCGCTCTGAAGGGCTATGAAACGATCAACATCGCCCATCGCCAATTGCTGCCCTTTCAAAACAGGGCTCATGTACATAATGGCAAGTGCTAAAAAGCCAATAATGGCAAGTAGGTGTGGTAAAAGACGACGGAAGTCAAACTGGTTTCTCATATAAAGGTTTTATAGATTGCACAAAATTATAAAAAAACTCCAAAGGTGGTTGTTTCAAGGCTTGGATGGCTGAAATTGGGAATGATTCTCTATCTTTGCTCAACGAATGAGAGATTCCTAATTGATAGCAACCCATGCTGATTCCATTGCATCTTCCTTCTCGCGAGCAATTTACTGATGATGAATTGGTAAACTTCTGCCTTTCAAACCCCGATTTGATGGTAGAGCGTAATGAGTTTGGACAAATTTTTATCAATATGTCTCCTACCCATCTGCTAACCAGTTCTAACAACAGCGAATTGAATGGCGAGTTTGTTATTTGGAATCGTCGAACAAAAGCTGGGAAAGTAATTGATTCTAACGGCGGTTTTTTCTTGCCCGATCGCTCCATGCGTGCGCCTGACGTGGCGTGGATTCGGAAAGAACGTTGGGCTGAATTATCAACCGCTGAAAAAAAATCGTTTCCGTATTTAGCCCCTGATTTTGTGCTTGAGTTAGAATCTGACACGGATAATTTGGAGGATTTGAAACAAAAAATGCAAAAATGGATTGACAATGGCGTGCGATTAGGTTGGCTGGTAGCCATGAGTGAACAACGAACGTACATCTATCGGCCGTATGCGGCTATTGAAACTAAATTATTTAGTGAAACCCTAACAGGCGAGGAAGTTCTCGTCGATTTTGAAGTAGTATTGACCAATATCTTAGAAATACCGTAGTAATGAAAAAACAAGTTATCTGCACAATCACCTCCCTTTTACTGAGTTTAGGCGTATCCTTTGCGCAAGAGTCCCCTTCGGAAGAAGATTTTTACAAAATTGTTACCCCACCTGTTCCTGAGGGTATTTTGCTCGAAGTAGGAGGGATGACGACCCTTCCCGACGGCCGTTTGGCCATTGGAACGCGCCGAGGCGATGTTTGGTTGCTCGAAAACCCGACAGGCTCAAAGCCGTACTACAAAAAATTTGCTTCAGGTTTACACGAAATCTTGGGTCTTGTTTACCAAAACGGCGCTATGGTTTGTGCGCAACGTGGAGAATTGACAAAATTGATTGACAAAGACCACGATGGCAAAGCGGATGTTTATGAAACAATCTATGCTTGGCCGTTGTCTTCGCACTACCACGAGTATAGCTTTGGGCCAAAGATTGCGCCTGACGGGTCGTATTTTGTGTCGGGGAACGTTGCTTTTGGTGACGAAGAATGGTGGGCAGGAGAAAGCCGCCGTCCGTTGCGTGGTTGGATTTTTAAAATTACCCCTGATGGCCAAATGGAACCTTGGGCAACGGGTGTTCGCTCACCTTGCGGTTTAGGAATGGTTGACGGGGAGTTGTTTTATGACGATAACCAAGGCGATTGGATGGGCTCGGGTGGTATTTGGCACGTGAAAAAAGGTGCTTTTATGGGACACCCAGCAGGGCTCAAGTGGGCCAACAGCCTTACTAATTCTCCCATAAAAATTACCCAAGAAGAAGTATATGCGATGGTTGACCCGCGCAAAACGCGTGACAAAAACGGCAATGCCATCAAGCCCGAAAACGTACAAAACGAGAAGTTCTTGACGTTGGCTGATATGAAGAAAAAATATCCTGAAACGCAACTTCCAGCGGTGTGGTTACCTCACGGTATCTTAGGGGTTTCAAATGCTGAGATTTTAGCGGATCAAACGGGCGGGAAGTTTGGTCCTTTTAGCAACCAACTTTTTGTGGGAGACCAAGGGCAAAGTAAGGTAATGCGCGTTTTCTTAGAAAAAGTAAAAGGTGAGTACCAAGGCGCTGCGTTTGACTTCCGTTCAGGATTCCAGTCGGGAGTTTTGCGTATGGCGTGGGCGAATGACGGCGGGTCGCTTTACATCGGTGAAACCAACCGTGGATGGGGTTCGTCGGGTGATGCCAACCAAGGATTGCAGCGATTGGTATGGAACGGAAAAACACCGTTTGAAATGAGAGCAGTTCGTGCGATGCCTGATGGATTTGAAGTAGAGTTTACACTTCCAGTAGATAAAAAATCGGCTGAAAACTTAGCTTCGTACGCGGTTCGTAGCTTTACGTACAAGTATCATCCAGTATATGGAAGTCCTACAATTAACGAAGCTAAATGTGCTATCAAAGGCGTAAAAGTATCAGAAGATGGCTTAAAAGCACGTATTGTGGTGGACAACTTGCGTGAGCACTACATCCACGAATTGAAACTTGACGGAGTGCGTGCTTCTACGTCGTACTGGTCTTTGGTACACCCAACGGCTTTCTATACGTTGCATAATTTGCCTGATGGCGAGAAGTTGAAAGTTGCTGAAATGAGCACAAAGTCATCAGCTACGACAACTGCGACGAAAACTACAGAAAAGAAAACCGCAACGGCATCGGGTAAAGCACCAACGTTTGAGGAAATTAAGCCTTTATTGGCCAAAAACACGTGTTTGGCTTGCCACGCGGTTGACAAACGTCAAGTAGGGCCTGCTTATACAGAGGTGGCAAAACGTAAGTATTCAAACGAAAAAATTGTAGAGCTTATCTATAATCCTAAGCCTCAAAACTGGCCAGATTATGCCACGCCAATGGCTCCTATGCCGCAGGTACCGCGTGATGAAGCGCTCAAAATTGCAGCTTGGATCAACTCGTTAGCGCCAAAATCAGCGCCAAAGCCGTAAGTAAAAACTTGATTCGATAGACCACAAAAAAGCGTAACCTCACATAGCAAGAGGTTACGCTTTTTTGTTAACGCCCAACTTGGGAATTTATTCAGGCTTTACTAGGTTGCATCACGACGTGGACTTCGGCGGGTGCGGGTGCTAGGATATTATCGGAGGTAAATTGTTTGCTAATGTGTTCGTGTATAAAATAATAAACATCCCAGTAACGGTCTGGGTGTGTCCAAACGCGAACATCGAAGAAAATAGCATTTTCGGTTAATTTTGTTACCAAAACATCATGTTCGGTTTCTTTGAGCGCCTGAGGGCAACTGGCAATAACTTTCTGAATAGAAGTTCTGATTTTATCGACTCCGTTTGGAGCGCCTGCGGCAAAAACCATGTCCACCCGAATCTTACCTTTGCCAGAAATATTGGTAATTGCCCCTGTCGATAGTCCGCCATTGGGTAGAGTAATGGTTTTGTTATCGGGAGTAAGCAAAACGGTATCAAAAATGCGAATGGCTTCTACGTGCCCAGTGAAGCCTTGGGCGGAAACTAAATCTCCGACACGGAATGGTTTAAAAATTAGAATTAATACGCCACCAGCAAAATTGGCCAAACTACCCTGAAGTGCTAATCCAACGGCTAATCCAGCTGCCCCTAAAATGGCGACAAATGAAGTAGTTTGAACACCGAGTATCCCTGCACAACTCAGTAAAAGCATGATATTGAACGTGACAGCCGTCAGGGAAAGTAAGAAAGGCTGAACATCACGGTCAATCTTTGCATGAGTCATTCGAGTGCTTAAAAAACGCATAACCGTTCCGATAAGCATTCGCCCAATCATAAACGCAAAAATAGCGAGCAACACTTTGCCACCGTATTGGGTGACGGCTGCCATCATTTGATTTTTAAACGTGGTTAAATCTAGCATGGTAGTAAGGAATTGATGGAAAATTTGCCTTTTGACCGCTTTACTGTCTATTAGTCACGTTACATTTGTGCTGTTACAGATTAACCAGAATCAAACTATGATTACATCTATGATTGTTGCCGTTGCCCAAAACGGGGTAATTGGGCGTAATAATCAGCTTATTTGGCATTTACCCAACGACCTCAAACAGTTTAAACGACTAACGACTGGTCACCCAATCATTATGGGGCGTAAAACGTTTGAGTCTATTGGAAAACCCTTGCCAAATCGTATTTCTATTGTTATTACTCGAAGTAACGAATGGCAGCATGAAGGCGTAGTGGTGGTGCATTCTGTGGAAGAGGCCATCGCAGTGGCACAAAAGATGCAAACTGATGAAGCTTTTGTCATTGGTGGTGCCGAGATTTACCGTAAAATGTTGCCTTTGGCGGATAAACTTTACCTGACCGAAGTCAAAGCTGATTTTGAAGGAGATGCGTATTTTGAAGCCATTTCTAACACCGAATGGGAAGAAATTAGTCGGGTTGCTCATTCGGTTGATGAAAAGCATTCGGTACCGTTTGATTTTGTGGAATTAGTTCGTAAATAGCGCTGAATACGCTTTATTATCAACTAATTACCTCTAACGCCCAATGAAAAAGGTCTTCCTTGCGCTTGCAGTTTTGCTTTTAGCGCTGATTTCTGTGTTGGTTTTTAATACGCTTCGACTAAGCTCCAAACAGATGCAAGGAATCGCGCCTTTGCCCGCGCTTACGCTTAACGATTCGGTCGTGAGCCACTTGTCAGAAGCTATTCAATTTCGAACGGTTTCGTACGAAGATTTGTCGTTGATGGATAGTACGCAATTTGAAAAATTTGTGGGGTATTTGGCAAAAACGTATCCCTTGGTACATAGCCGTTTGAAGTTAGAAAGAGTAAATACTTACGGGTTGTTGTATGAGTGGAAAGGAAAAAATGCTTCCTTGAAGCCCGCGCTTTTGATGGGGCATTATGATGTTGTTCCTGTTGTGCAAGGCACCGAAAAAATGTGGAAACATCAGCCTTTTGCGGGCGACATTGCCGAAGGGTTTGTGTATGGACGCGGAACGCTCGACGATAAAGTGACGGTGATGGGGGTGCTCGAAGCCGTCGAATATTTACTTAAAAATAACTACACGCCTGAGCGAACGTTTTACTTGGCATTTGGGCACGATGAAGAAATATCGGGAAGAAACGGCGCGCAGCAAATCGCGGCTTTGTTGGAAAGTCGTAAAGCGGAGTTAGAGTACGTAGTTGACGAAGGAGGAGTGATAAAAATTGACGGTGTTTCGGGAATTAATCAACCTATCGCGCTGATTGGGGTGGCGGAGAAAGGATATACAACCTTACAATTAAGTGCGACGGGCGACGGAGGCCACTCGTCCATGCCTCCCGCTCAAACCAGCATTGGAATGCTCGCGGAGGCCATAGATAAATTACAGAAACACCCGTTTCCAGCTCGATTGGGTGGGGCGGCGGGGTATATGCAGGACTATTTAGCCCCGGAAATGCCTTTTTCCACCAAATTGGCGATGGCCAATCGTTGGCTGTTAAACTCAGTAATCATTGGTATATTGGAAAAAACGAATGCAGGAAATGCCATGGTACGCACCAGCATTGCACCTACGGTGATTCATGCGGGGGTGAAAGATAACGTACTGCCCGTAGAAGCCATTGCCAAAATCAATTTTCGGATTTTGCCTGGAGATTCAGTCAAAACGGTGATTGATTACGTAAAAAAGACCATTGGCAATGACCGAATTACGGTCGAATCGCTCAAACAATTTGATTCAGAACCCTCTCCTGTTTCTGATACCGCTACGGTGGGTTTTCGTTCGCTTCACCGAACCATCAAAGCATGTTTTCCTAATGCAATTGTTGCACCGTATTTGGTGGTAGGGGCCACCGATGCACGTTATTACCGAAAAGTGTCGAAAAACTTGTACCGTTTTATGCCCGTACGCATGAACGACGAAGACCTCAAACGCCCCCACGGCACCAACGAACGCATAAGCGTTGAAGATTTCAAGAATGTGGTACGGTTTTACATTGAATTGGTGAAAGCAGGTTAGGTCATTGTTGGTTATTAACCATGAAAATTGTAAATTTGATTTTCAATTTTCATGGTTAATGATAATAGACCGCCATTTAACTACCCGAATCTTAGAGGATTCCACGTTTTTTCCTGCCGTAGCCATTATTGGACCTCGGCAAGTAGGAAAAACAACGCTGGCAAGAAACCTACAATCTCAACTCTCTAAACCAAGCCTTTTTCTTGATTTAGAATCTGATAGCGACCGCCAAAAGCTAGAAGATGCCGAAACTTATTTGAAAGCTCATGCTGAAAAATGTGTTATTATTGACGAAATCCAGTTGAAGCCAGAGCTATTTTCTTTATTACGGCATTTGATTGATATTCGCCGTGAGCCCATGCGTTTTTTACTATTGGGGTCGGCTTCTCCTGAATTAATTCGCAAAACTTCGGATTCATTGGCTGGGCGCATCGCTTATCACGAGCTGGCGCCATTGTCATTGTTAGAGATAGAAAATAGTGATAAAAACTGGCAAAAGCATTGGTTTCGAGGTGGTTTTCCTGATGCTTATTTAGCCCCAACGGGTACAATGAACCAACGTTGGTTGGGTAATTTTGTACAAACTTTTGTGGAACGCGATTTGAGAGCACTGAGTTATAATTTCAACTCAAATACAATACTGAGTTTGCTTCGTATGCTGTCGCACTTACACGGAGGAATACTCAATACCAGTGATTTATCTCGCTCCTTGGATTTGACTCATCCCACGGTTAAGTCTTACATTGATGTCTTGGAAGGAGGATTTATAATCAATCGCTTACTTCCTTATTTTGTCAATGTGGGTAAACGACTCACCAAATCCCCTAAAATTTATATTCGAGACAGTGGTATTCTTCATAGTTTGGTTCGAATTAATCAATTTGAACTATTGCTGGAAAACCCACTTTTGGGGGCATCATGGGAAGGTTATGTGATTGAGCAAATAAAAAGAGTCGCAGGAACGGAATGGGAGTACTACTTTTATCGTACTCATAACGGTGCTGAAATTGACTTGCTACTGATTGCCCCCAATGGTAAAAAAGTGGCGATTGAAATAAAATATTCTAATGCGCCAGTGGTATCGAGAGGTTTTTATGAATGTAATGAAGATATTAAGCCCGATTTTAAATATGTAATTATCCCAACGGGAGACTGTTACATTAAGAATCATTCGGTTAAAATAATAAACCTTTATGAGTTTTTAGCTGTAGAGCTCAAGGTTATTTTAGCATAACTGTGAATCTCTTGGTAGAAGTAGAGATTCATTTTTTATATATCAACCATGAAAACTGTAAATTTGATTTTCAATTTTCATGGTTAATGGAGAGCAGACATTTTACTAAGCCTTTCCAAAAACATCAAATCCCTGAATAGGTACCCTTGTCAAGGTTCAAAACCTTGACAAGGATTACCTAATTCTATTTTTTTCCCTCCACCTTCGGCGGAATAAGTCGATACAATACGGGCGTTACAATCCGAGAAAGCAGCGTTGAACTGATTAAACCTCCAATCAGTACCCAAGCGAGAGGCGAATAAAGAGGGTTACCTTCAATGGCCAGCGGTATCAAACCTCCAATGGCCGTAAGTGACGTTAGAACAATGGGTACAAAACGAATTTCGCCTGCTTCCTGAATCGCTTCCAACAACGGCCTACCTTCTTCTCGAAGCTGGTTGGTGAAATCCACCAGCAAAATGGAGTTTTTTACCTCAATTCCAATCAAGGCAATCAGGCCAATGACGGCCACAAACGAAAGCGGATAACCCACAATCCAAAGCATCGTGAAAGCCCCAATAATACCCAACGGAATGACAGAAAGCACGATAAGTGAGCTCTTGAACGTGCCAAATTCAAGAATTAACACCCCTAAAAACCCAAAAGCGGTAATCAAAATGATGGTGCCGAGGCCGCCAAAGGATTTCTCGCGTGCTTCCAATTCGCCCGCTGCTTTGTAGCTAAAGTCTTTCGGGAAGGGATGTTTTTCAAGTTTGGACAAAATATCGTTATAGACATTGTCCACCAAAAAACCACTTTTTACAAAAGCGGAAATCGTCACAAAACGGTCACGGTCAAAGTGGCGAATTTGGTTGGTTGAGGTTTCAAATTGCACATCCGCAATTTGGCGAAGTGGTATCGCCGAGCCCGTCAATGTGTTGATATAGAGATTGTTTAAAACATCAGGCGTGGTGGTTTTTCCTTTGGGCAGCGTCACATTAATGGCGTAGTCGTCACCGTTACTATCTTTGAACGTTCCGATGTTTAAACCTGCAATGGCCAAACGAACCGTACGGTTAATATCGGCAATCGACATTCCTAACAAACCTGCTTTTTCTTTGTTGATTTTTACTCGTAAATCTGTTCGACGTGTGGTAAGCGGATTTTTAACGTAAATGGTGCCTTGGGTATCTTTTAAGATTTTTTCTACGTCTGCCGCCACTGTGCGCAATTGTTCAAGGTCGTCGCCCAAAACGCGAATAGCGATAGGCGCTTCGGTATTAGGACCTTGCTCAAAATCAACTACTTCTACGTTCGCGTTGGGAATGTATCGTAGCTTTTCGCGAAGTTTGTCAATGATTTTCTCTTTTTGAGGAGGGTGAATTTCATCTTGAAGCTGGACAAATACCTCCGCATAATTGCTTGCCTCAGAGCGCTCGATGACGTTGTAATACATCCGAGGGTTTCCGCGCCCAACGCTGGTTGAAAAGTACTTAACCTCAGGGACTTGCTTCAGTTCATTCTCGACCAAGCGAGCTACGCGGTTGGTTTCGTTTAGGCTACTCCCTTCGGGTGTCTCAAACGTAACCCTAAACATGGGTTTTTCCGACTTTGGAAAAAGTGCAAAACCAATTTGTTTTGGAATCAGTAAGGATGCGCCAAAAATGAGTCCTGCAAATAAAAGTGAAGGCAGCGGATGACGCAATGCCCAGTTGAGCAAACGACTGTATGAACCAGAAATTACTTTTTTCAACGCTCTCAAGAAAATATTCCCTTCGGGATTATGGCTATTTTCTAACAAACGACTGCTCAAAAATGGCACAATCGTAAGCGATACAATCATGGATGCGATGATGGTCATGGTGACAGCCGTGGGAAGGCTTCGAATAAAATCTCCTGAAGCTTCGGGTAAAAACATCAAAGGTAAAAAGGCTAATACAAGGGTAACGGTACAGCCAATGACGGCCAGCGTAATTTGTCGGGTAGCTTTGATGGCGGCTTCACGTTTACTAAACCCGTCTCGAATCCAGCGTTCGATGTTTTCTACGACGACAATTGAGTCGTCCACCAAAATTCCTAAGGCAACGATTAAACCTACTACACTCAACTGGTTGATGCTGTAACCCAAGTAGTTGACGGCCGTAAGTCCAATTGCCAGTGAAAGCGGAATCGAAATCATCACCACCAAAGCAGCCCTGAAACCGAGTGGTAGCAAAGTGAGAGCCACCAACAAAATGGCAATACCAAAGTCTTTGGCAAAGCGTTCGAGGCGTCGGTCAACACTCACCGATTGGTCAAAGTACTTTACCATCTTGATGTGCTTCGGCATCGTTTTCTCAAATTCGGTTAGGCTTTGGTTTAGTTTCTTACCCGTTTCCGAAATGTTTTTACCCGATTTTTGAGCGGCTACCACCAACACGGCACGGCGCCCGTTGAGTCGGGTAAAATTGGTTTCTTCTTCGTAGTTAAAATCAACGTCGGCTACGTCGCGGAGTGAAATGATTTTTTGGCCGTTGGTAGCCACCACCGTATTACGGATTTGGTCAAGAGATTCGTAGTCACCGCTGGTTTTTACGTTGAAACGCCGCGCTCCTTCCTGAACACTTCCTGCGGGAATGTTGAGGTTTTCACTTTGTAATGCTCCTAATACTCGGTTGACGGCAATGCCTTCTTGGGCCATTTTTTCAACATTGAGCGAAATCCGAACGTTTTCTTTGGGAAATCCGTAATCTTTCACTCCGCGCAAGTCTTTATTTTTCTCAAGTACTTTTCTCAAACGTTCGGAGTACTGAGCCATTTCTTTATACGAAGCGACTTCCGACACCAAAGCCACTTGTACGATGTTGACCAAACCTGGATCAAACTGAAAATAACGAATATCGAAAATATCATTCGGCAAAATACCCCGCATCGAATTGACTTCACGAGCGATTTCTTGCTTCTTTTCGTCGTTGTCAACCGCATAGTCGTATTCCAGCATAAAAACGGCTAGACCGTCGTCAATGGTTGTACGGATGTTGCGAACGTCCTTTAGCTCATTGAGGCGTTTTTCGACGGGGTCAACCACCAACTCCTCCATGTCTTTGGGGTCAGTACCAGGGTAAATTACGGATATAATGAATGTAGGTGCCTCGAAGGTCGGGTCTTCGGAGCGGGGCATGGTGAAAAGGGAGTTGAGTCCCAGCGCGACCACTCCTACAAACATCACCAGCATAAACTGCCAGTTTTTGACGGAAAATTCGGATAAATTCATTGTTCTTAGCGTCTTTGCGTGATTAAAAAGTGATTCATCAATGGTTATTTTACAATCACGGTAGAGGACTCAGTTAGGAAAGCACTACCAGAAGTGATTACTTCTGAAATGCCTTCTAAACCATTTGTAATCAAAACTTTATCGCCGTCCACAAAGCCAATTTGCACAGGCAAACGCTTCACTTTTTTGCGGGTTTCATCCAACACATAAATGAAAGCTTCTTTGCCATTTCCTTCCACAATTGCTTCTAGTGGCACAACAGTATAAGTGCGACTTTGGACGGGTTTTAATTCAACTTTGGCAAAAAGTCCTGTGGCCAAACGCTTTCCTTTGGGCGCAATTCTCACTTCAATTTCGTACAACTTATTCATGGGGTCGGCGGCAGGGGCGAGTTTGGTAATGCTGCCAGAAAATGCTTCGGAGGGGTAGGCATCAAGCTGCACATTGGCTTTGTCACCTACTTTTAAGCGCGCCCAATCTTTGTCTGAAACTCCCACACGCACCACCCAGTCACCCTGACGATTGGACGTAATGTAAAAAATAGGTGTCCCAGGCCCCGTCAATTCACCTTCGTTACCCATTTTCTTGACAACCGCGCCATCGATGGGCGAAATGATTTGGGCGTAGGAACGGTTAAACTGAGCGATTTGGAGATTCTGTTTGGCAATGTCAAGGGCAGTTGTCACGTTTTGCATTTGCTCCAGCGTGGCGGCGGTGTCCTTTAACATGTTTTCGACGCGCTTAAAGTCTCGTTCAGATTTTTCAACGCCGTATTTGGCCTGATTCACTTGCGCGTCGATTTCAGTAGTATTAAGCGAAGCGAGAAGTTGGCCTTTGCTCACCCTTTGGCCTTCGGTCACATATATTTTTTGGATTATTCCGCCAATTTTAAACGACAATCTCGCTTCTTCTGACGAGGCAACCAACCCAGACGCAACAATACTTTCAGAACGGGTAGCTTGGTCAATTTTAGTGAGCGAGACGGGCACCAATACCTCATCTGTTTCAGGGTTTTTTTGTTGGGTTTCGTCTTTTTTTTGGCAACTTATAAGAAGCAAACTAAATAATAATGAGCTACTTACTAAGCGAAATGTGTTATGTAAAGAGTTCATAGTCAAAGAAGTAGGTTAGTTAGTTGATGGCTGTGATTTTATTGAGAGTAGCTTGTTTAGAAAGTATATCAAACTGTGCCAAAGATTCTTGTAATTGGGCGTTGAGCAATTCGCTTTGGGCTTTGACGTATTCAATAAGTAGGACATTGCCATTACGATATCGACTGTCGATGACTTTGAAATACTGTTCGGCTTTACGGACACCGTCGGCCAATGATTTCATCGATTCTTTGGCGGCTTGAAGCTCAAAATAAGCCTGCGTCGTTTGGAGTTCAATCTGTTTTTCAACTTCAGATTGCTTTGTTTTTAACAACTCCGTTTGAATCTTAGCCTGTTGAATTTTTGATTTTCGCTCGTATCCTTTAAATATATCCCATTGCAAACCTATTTGAGTTACAAGGTAAGCTTGTCCCGAAAATTTATAGCCAAATCCTTGAAAACCACTGTTCCCGCCAATAAAAACGGACGGTCGTTTTGCTGCCTTTTCGTGGAGTGTAATGGCAGTTTGTGAAGCTAAAATAGATTGAGCAAGCTGTTTTAATTCTTGACGATTTTGAGTGGCTAAGCTAGTCAAGGAACTTAGAGCAGGGGAGGGTGCAATGAATTGCTTTTGATTAGCTGCTAAAAGCAATGAATCGATTTTAATATCGCTTCCGAGCTCGCGATTGAGCAAAAAATTAAAATAGGCTTTGGCTACGTTTGAGTTTTTCGCGGCCACAATTGCTTGCTGTTCGAGTTTGCTTAGCTCATATTCAGCACCTACCACGGCATCTTTGGTAACCACATTATTAGAAACAAGCTTTTGGTTGAGCCGTACAAGTTCTTGGAGGGTTTTCTTGGCGTTATCAAAAATCTGCAAAGCCTCCTGCGACTGTAAATACTGAAAATAGGCCGTTTCAATCGTGTATTTTAGCTCATTTTCTACAACGCGTTTACGCGCCTCTTGCGCGGATAGCAACGTTTTCTGAATCAGGTAATTGTACTGAATTTCAGGGTTGTAAATTGAGTATTGGAAACTCAATTTAGTATCATGAAAATGATTAGGAGCCAGCAACTCATTGACATTTTCCACCTGGGGAAAATTGTTGGTTTGCGTGAGCTGGTTGAGAGTGTTATAAACTGGATTCAGCAAGTCTCCCACAGGAAAGGCCAACCGACGCCCACCTGCGGCCAAGGAGTAAGTGGGATTGAAGCTCACTTTTGGATAAAAAAGTGATTTAGCTTGTACGATGGCTTCATTCACTTTTTGGATTTCAAGCCCTTCTTGTTTGAGTGAAAGGTTGTTTTGTAAGCCTTCTTGTATGTACGTTTCCAAAATGGCCGATTGTTGGGCTACTGCTCCTAAACTACAAAGAATCAGTAACCACAGGTGAATAGTTCTAATCATATATTATTTAATAAACAGTGTTCAGATAATAGGCAAAAAAACGAATTTAGTCGAGTGTCTAATCTTACGTTATTAAAGGGTCTCTTTAATCATTTTAGTAAACAGCACAAACGACTGCTGCATTCGTTGCAATTGTTGGTTGTCTTGAAACATGCTCATGCGGTTTTTTAAGTAAATAGATACCAAACCGTGCATATAAGACCAAATAGTAATAGCCGAAACCTCAATATCCGTATTTTTAAAATAACCCGCCGTTACACATTCTTGAATCGCCCATTTGAGTAATCCGAACGATTTTAGTCCATCTTCCCACACCTCATCGCGACAAGCTAAGGCTTCAATGGGGGCTTTCATGATAAACATAAGGTCATATAACTCAGGATTTTCGACGGCAAACTTGATGTACCGATGCCCCATTTCAATCAAGCGTGCAAAGGAGTCTTGGATGGTTTGTAGCGAACTGAGTTCCTCCATCAGTTTTAAGAACGCTTCTTCATGGAGGGCAAAAAATAATTCGTTTTTGTCTTTATAGTATAGATAAATGGTGGCTGGACTGTATTCTATGACGTCTGCGATATTTCTAATACTTGTTTTTTCATACCCTTGCTCCAAAAAAAGCTCCCGTGCGGCGTTCAAAATGAGTCGTCGCATGTCTTCTCTCTCTCGTTCTTTTCGCTCTAGTATTCCCATGAAATAGAATAAATGTTTGATTGATATTGCAATTTACTGAACAGTGTTTAGTAAACAATAGGTGTTTATAATTTTGTTCCAAACCTGCTCTGAAAAGTTTTCTCGTAAGAAGATTATGTTAAGATATTGGCTGAAAGAGAGATTATTACCTTATATTTTTTTATATTGCGAAAACCTAAAAAACTTGATGTCGGTATGGGTAGGAAAGTCTTAATTTTGAATCAAGATTACTCCGCTTTAGGCATTTGTTCGGTTCCTAAAGCCTTTTTACTCGTCT
Organism: Runella sp. R0.1_18; assembly: GCF_057652155.1. NCBI lineage: Bacteria > Pseudomonadati > Bacteroidota > Cytophagia > Cytophagales > Spirosomataceae > Runella > Runella sp. R0.1_18. Next base: position 262,416 of record NZ_JBYFCK010000001.1, on the reverse strand, counting down.
ATTTAGACAAGGCCGAATTGGTTGCTGCATCTTCGGTGTTTCAATTACATACTGTAAGCACTTCATTTCCGCTGCCAACAGTTATTCGCCTCAACCGTTACATTAATCTTCCCTACAAAGGCGTGATGCTCACGCGGCAAAATATTTTCAAACGTGATGGGCATCGGTGTGTATATTGTAGTTCGACGGAAGACCTTACGTTAGACCACGTGATGCCAAAATCTAGGGGAGGGCGAACAAGCTGGGAAAATCTGGCTACGGCCTGCAAGCGCTGTAATGCCAAAAAAGGGGATTGCACCCCGGAAGAAGCTTCCATGCCCATGCGTCATCGACCCTTTAAACCTTCATTTGTGCTATTTTTGCGCGATTATTCTGGGGCTGTAGAAGAATCATGGATGCCTTTCCTAACAAAGAGAGAAAAGGTGTATTAAAAATTGCATTTTTTTTGGAAAACATCTACCTTTGCACTCCGTTTTGCAAAAGGCGGACGTTTGTTTCACCAAATTTCAACCTAAATGCCGATAGGTTGATGTACAAAAGGCAATTTTAAAACTTATCATGAGTAAAGCTCAATTAGCTGATTTTGATTGGGATAGAATTGATAACCGTGGCTTTGGTAGCGGTTACTCAGTAGCTGAAAAAGCCCAGCTAGAACAATTGATTAACGGGACTCTTGCACCCGTCGCCGAAAAAGAAGTAGTTAAAGGTGTCGTGGTCGGTATGAATGACCGCGAAGTGATTTTGAATATTGGTTCAAAATCGGACGGTATCGTACCGCGTTCAGAATTCCGCGATTTGTCGGATTTGAAAATCGGCGACGAAATTGAAGTATATATCGAAAACCAAGAAGACCCTAACGGTCAGTTGGTTCTTTCTCGCAAAAAAGCACGCGTTATTACAGCTTGGGATAACATCCAAAAGTCATTCGACGAGGATTTGGTTATCGATGGTTTTGTGAAGCGTCGTACAAAAGGTGGTCTTATCGTGGATATCTACGGTATCGAAGCCTTCTTGCCAGGTTCACAAATTGACGTTAAGCCAATTCGTGACTTCGACATCTTCGTAGGTAAGAAAATGGAAGTGAAAGTTGTGAAAATCAACCACGCTAACAACAACGTGGTCGTGTCTCACAAAGTTCTTATCGAGAAAGACCTTGAAGCACAACGTCAACTTATCCTTACAAACCTTGAGCGCGGTCAAGTACTTGAGGGTGTAATTAAAAACATGACTAAGTTCGGTGTGTTCATCGACTTGGGTGGTGTTGATGGTTTGTTGCACATTACAGATATTTCTTGGGGACGTATCAACGATCCTTCGGATTTGTTGAGCCTTGACCAAAAAATCAACGTAGTAGTACTTGACTTCGACGAAGATAAGAAGCGTATTTCACTTGGTATGAAGCAACTCCAGCCTCATCCTTGGGAAGCACTTTCTACCGAGGTTGAAGTTGGCTCGAAAGTAAAAGGTAAAGTAGTAAACGTAGCTGACTACGGTGCTTTCCTTGAAATCATGCCAGGCGTAGAAGGTTTGATTCACGTTTCAGAAATGTCGTGGTCACAACACCTACGTAACCCACAAGATTTCTTGAAAATCGGTGACGAAGTAGAAGCAGTTGTATTGACATTGGATCGCAACGAGCGTAAAATGTCTCTTGGCTTGAAACAATTGACCGCTGATCCTTGGACACGCCAAGAAATCATCGAGAAATATGCAGTTGGTTCAAAACACAAAGGTGTAGTTCGTAACTTGACTAACTTTGGTCTTTTCCTTGAATTGGAAGAGGGTATCGACGGTCTAGTTCACGTATCTGACCTTTCATGGACAAAGAAAATCAAGCACCCAAGTGATTTCATCAAAGTTGGTGAAGAACTTGAAGTAATGGTACTTGAACTTGACGCTGATAACCGTCGTTTGTCTTTGAGCCACAAACACCTTGAAGAAAACCCATGGGATACTTTTGAATCAGTATTCGCAGTAGGTTCAGTTCACAAGTGTACTGTCGTTGGTAAAGGTGACAAAGTAGCTACGCTCGAATTACCTTACGGTATCGAAGGCGTTGCAGTGTTGAAAAACCTTGCTAAAGAAGATGGTTCGGTTGCGGAAGTAGGTGAGTCACTTGATTTCAAAGTAACTGAGTTCTTGAAAGAAGAAAAACGCATCGTTCTTTCTCACGCCAAAACTTGGCAAGATAAAGAAGAGCCTAAAGTAGAAGAGAAAGCGGCGAAACCTGCTAAGGTTGAAAAAGCAAAAGACGCAGAGAAAGCTACACTAGGTGACCTTGAGGCACTTTCGGCATTGAAAGAACAATTAGAAGAAGGCGAAAAAAAGAAAAAATCGACTACTTCTAAGAAAGTTTCAAACGAAACAGACGCTGAATAGTGAATTATTCAAAATAAAACACTATATTTGCACTTGGATATGAGTTAGCGATTTCGCTAACACTTTTAACAAAGTTTAGTATTTATCTAACACATTATCCAAGTGTTTTTGGTCCTGTGGCCGAGTGGCTAGGCAGAGCTCTGCAAAAGCTCGTACAGCGGTTCGAATCCGCTCGGGACCTCACTAAAATACATATTTCTAAAAAAAAGTACCATTCAGCTATGATAACCATTTCACAAGCTGAATGGTATTTTTGTTTTTAATTCTACCTGTTTTTCCTCAAATACAGAATAAAATTAGGTTTTAGGTGGGTTCTGCTCTTTAATTAGAAGAAGTCTAAATAATTAAATTATTGCAAATTAAGAATAGAAATACTTTGGCACGTACCTATTAGTGCATTACTTTTGTAGGGTCAAGAAGTATCATGTTTTTGTTAATTCATACACGAATGAAGAGTAGTTTATTTTTCAAAAAAATGCGCAACATCAGTCGGCTATTAGTAGTAGCAATGTTGACTACTGTTGGATTCAGTGCAGTAGCTCAAGATGGTGATGCAGCCAATGGCGAATCACTATTTAATAACAACTGTAAAGCTTGTCACTCAGCAAAAGACGAAGTAGTCGTCGGGCCAGGATTGAAAGACATTCAGAAACGTCGGGACTTAGCTTGGCTTGTTAAGTGGGTAAAAAACCCGAACGGAGTAATCCAGTCAGGTGACGAATATGCAGTTGCTTTGTACAACAAATTCAACAAAGCGCAGATGACTGCCTTCCCAGCATTTGGTGAGACGGAAGTAAAAGACATCGTAGCTTACATTGAAAAAGCAAATACAGCAGTGGCGGCAGCTCCTGCAGCGGCGGGTGCTACTGCGGCAGCGGGTGGAGCAGCAGCTGAGTCGTCTGATTTGTTTACGTACATTTTGGTTGCATTATTATTAGTGATGCTACTTGTTCTTGGAGTATTGCTGGCAATTGTATCTATTCTCTCAAAAGCAGTGAGCGGAGAAGTAGGTGCTGGTGATGGCGGTTCTTTTGGCGACAAACTTCGTAACGGTTTGGTAGCCATGAGCAAAAACTCAGCTATCCGCAGTGCAACAGTATGGTTCTTTGTATTGATGGTGACGAAAGCTACCCTTGATGGCTTGTATGGCGTAGGTATCCAACAAGGATACGCTCCAAAGCAACCAATCGCTTTCTCGCACAAACTGCACGCAGGTCAATATAAAATTGACTGTAACTACTGCCACACAGGGGTTAACCGTGGTAAGTCTGCGACAATTCCTTCGGCAAACATTTGTATGAACTGCCATGGAGTTATCAAAAAAGAATCTCCTGAAATTCAAAAAATTTACTCGGCTATCGAGGAAAACAAGCCAATCCAGTGGGTACGTGTTCACAACCTACCTGATTTGGCGTATTTTAACCACGCCCAACACGTAAACGTGGGTGGTCTTCAGTGTCAGCAGTGCCACGGTGAAATCCAAACGATGGAGGTTGTTCAACAACGTTCAACCTTGACAATGGGTTGGTGTATCGACTGTCACCGCAAGACAGACGTTAACACAAAAGAAAACGCCTATTATGACAAGCTAGTTCAGCTTCATGCTGAGAAAAGCGATAAGCCATTGAAAGTGGCTGATATTGGCGGCTTGGAATGTTCAAAGTGTCACTACTAGAACTAGAAAATATAAGAATCCAGAATCTACATTCATAAATATATGGAAAACCAAACGAAGAGGTATTGGAAAGGACTAGAGGAGCTTCGGAATGATGAGACTTTTGTAAAAAACGCCCATAACGAATTTGGTAGCTTTGAACCTACTAATTCCAGTGAAAACAAGAGCATCGTCGATGGTATTGGTTCAGACCGTCGCGATTTCTTGAAAGTGCTGGGATTTGGCGTTGCTGCCGTGTCGTTGGCTGCGTGTGAAGCTCCCATAAGAAAAGCTGTTCCTTATCTCAACAAGCCAGTAGATACCTTCCCGACTATCGCAGATTGGTACGCATCGACGTACGCTGAGGGCGGAGATTATGCTAGTATTCTAGTAAAAACTCGCGAAGGACGTCCAGTCAAAATTGAAGGGAACAAACAATCGAGTGTAAGCAGAGGAGGGGTTAGTGCTCGCGCACATGCCTCTTTGTTGGCGTTATACGATATTGAAAAATTGAAAGGCCCTAAAAAAGGGGATGCTGATGCTGACTGGGATGTAATTGACAAAGAAATCTCAGCTCAATTGGCAAAAGGCGGACAGATTCGTATCGTTTCTTCTACCATTTTAAGCCCTTCAACAAAAGCTGTTATCGGCGACTTTGCTGCAAAATATCCTACAACAAAACACATTTCTTACGATGTAAATTCAGCATCTGGCTTAATCAAAGCGAACGCTGAGTCTTTTGGCAAAGCAATATTGCCATCGTATGATTTTAGTAAAGCAAAAGTAATTGTAGGTTTAAGTTGCGACTTTTTAGGTACTTGGGTTGCTCCAGATGCGTTCTCAACCCAATATGCCAAAGGCCGTAAAATAAGCAGTGCAAAAGGCGGAAATAAATCAATGTCGCGTCACTTCCAGTTTGAGACAACATTGTCACTTACTGGTTCAAACGCTGACTATCGCACAGCCATCAAACCTTCACAAGAAGGTCTTGTAGCGTTGGCGTTATATAATAAGATTACTGGCAACGGAAGCGCTTCGTTAGGTGCTGAGGTTGACAAAATGCTTGATAAAGCAGCGAGAGAATTAAAAGCTGCTCAAGGGGCTTCGTTGGTCGTATCTGGCTCAAACGATGCGAGTGTTCAAGTTGTAGTAAATGCTATTAACCAAACACTTGGTTCGTATGGCGCTACGATTGATTTGGGCACACCAGCGTACTTCCGTCAAGGAGATGACGCTGCCATGAACACGTTGATTGATGAAGTAAAAGGTGGTTCAGTAAGCGCCGTGATTTTCTACGGTTGCAACCCTGTCTATGATCATCCACGTGGAGCTGAATTGAAAGAAGGACTTTCTAAAGTAGCGCTTTCGGTTTCATTTGCTGATCGTGCCGATGAAACATCTTCACTTTGCAAATACATCGCACCTGCTCCTCATTATTTAGAAAGCTGGGGTGATGCACAACCAGTTGCTGGATTCTATAGCTTACAGCAACCTGCCATTTCACTGATTTACAAAACGCGCCAAGCACAATCAAGCTTATTGAAATGGGCTGGTTTGAATCCTGACTTTTACGCTTATTTGCGTAACTACTGGAAAGCCAACGTAATTGGTGGGGCAGATTTTGAAAATGCTTGGACAAAAGCATTGCATGACGGTGTTTATGAAAAAGGAGCCGTAGCAGCTAGTGGTGCTGGAACAGTGGCAGGTGTAGAAGCCGCAGTCGCTGCAATCAACGGTGCATACAAAGCAAATGCTTCTGGCCTTGAAGTGGTTCTTTATGAAAAGGTAGGAATGGGAACAGGGGCATTAGCCAACAACCCTTGGTTGCAAGAGTTCCCAGATCCAATCACAAAAGCTTGCTGGGATAACTACGCATGTGTTTCTCAAAAAACAGCAAAAGAACTAGGAATAGCGCAAGACGACGTTGTTAAGGTAGAAATAAAAGGTAAATCTGTTGAATTACCAGTCGTAATTCAGCCAGGTCAAGCCAACGGAACCGTCGCTATTGCGATTGGGTACGGTCGCGAGAAAGCTGGAAAAGCAGGTAATGGTGTAGGGGTAAATGTATATCCTCTGGCTCAACTGAAAGGCGGAGCTGTTAGCTTCAGTGCAGGTGAAGGTACCCTAACTAAAACTGGAAATACACACAAAGTTGCGCAAACACAGACTCACGACACCGTAATGGCGCGTAAGTCGGTGCTTCAAGAAGCTCGTCTTGCTGAGTATCAAAAAGATAGCAAAGCAGGTCGTTACTTCCCGCACGTTGTTACTTCAGAAGGGGTGAAAGCACCAGGAGAAATTTCATTGTGGAATGGTTATGAAAAACCAAACCATTCTTGGGGATTGGCGATTGACCTTAACTCATGTACAGGTTGTGGTGCGTGCGTAATTAGCTGCCAAGCAGAAAATAACGTTTCGGTAGTTGGCCGCCAAGAAGTAATCAACCGCCGTGAAATGCACTGGATTCGTATCGACCGCTATTACAGCAGCGATGCACCAGTGGATGATTTGAGTGGTTTGGAAGTTGCCTCTGAAAACCCAGAAGTAACATTCCAGCCGTTGATGTGTCAGCACTGTGGAAACGCTCCTTGTGAGACGGTTTGTCCAGTATTGGCCACAACCCACAGCACAGAAGGTTTGAACCAAATGGCTTATAACCGTTGTGTAGGTACACGTTATTGTGCAAACAACTGCCCATACAAAGTACGTCGCTTCAACTGGTTTAAGTACTTCGATAACGATAAATTCGATTATCACTTCAATAACGACCTTGGTAAAATGGTCATCAACCCAGACGTAACTGTACGTTCGCGCGGGGTTATTGAAAAATGCTCAATGTGTGTGCAACGTATCCAAGAAGGTAAGTTGAATGCGAAGAAAGAGCGTCGTCGTCCAATTGACGGAGAAATTGAAGTAGCATGTTCGCAATCATGCCCAACAGAAGCGATTGTGTTTGGTGATATGAATGATCCAAGCAGCCGTATCTCTAAGTTGTTGGCAGAAGAGAAAGAAGGACGTGCATTCCAAATGTTGGATGAAATCAACGTCAAACCGCAGATTTCTTACTTGACTAAGATTCGTAACAAAGATGTGGATACTTCTAAAGCTACGGCTCACGAAGGGCACCAACATGCTGAGCACGGAGGTCACTAATAAATCAAAGCCACTGCTTTTCGGAGCAGTGGCTCTCGATAAAATAGTCGAGCTATTTTGTCAAAATACATAGAGAAAAATCAATAAAATAACTATTAACTCTTAAAAATATGCACGTTACTTCACCCGTAAGAACCCCTCTTGTAACAGGTGGCAAGACGTACGCTGACGTAACAGAGGATATCTGCAAGCAGGTGGAAGGTAAACCAACCAAAGAGTGGAAAATAGCATTTGCCATTTCTGTTGTGGTTTTACTGTATGGTACTTGCTGTCTCTTCTGGACTTGGTGGGAAGGTTTGGGCGTTTGGGGCCTTAATAAAACTGTAGGTTGGGCATGGGACATTACCAACTTCGTATGGTGGGTAGGTATCGGTCACGCTGGTACACTTATCTCCGCAATCTTGTTGTTGTTCCGTCAAAAATGGAGAACTTCTATCAACCGTGCTGCTGAAGCGATGACGATTTTCGCCGTTATTTGTGCGGCTTCGTTTATCTTGATGCACATGGGCCGTCCGTGGATGGCGCACTGGGCTTTGCCTTTGCCAAACACATTCGGATCATTGTGGGTTAACTTCAACTCTCCATTGGTTTGGGACGTATTCGCGATTTCAACGTACTTTTCAGTATCTTGTTTGTTCTGGTATGTAGGTCTTGTGCCTGATTTGGCTACTATCCGTGACCGCGCTCAAAACAAAGTATCTAAATTTATTTATGGTACATTGGCAATGGGCTGGAATGGTTCAGCCAAAACTTGGGCACGTTACGAGTACATCAGCTTAATCTTGGCTGGTTTGTCAACACCACTCGTACTTTCAGTACACACGATTGTATCCATGGACTTTGCAACCTCGGTTATTCCTGGTTGGCACACGACCATCTTCCCTCCTTACTTCGTAGCTGGTGCGATTTTCTCTGGTTTTGCCATGGTACAAAACTTGATGCTTATCGCTCGTGTCGTATATAAGTTGGAAGATTATATCACATTTGAGCACATCGAAATGATGAACAAAATCATCACGTTGACGGGTTCGATTGTGGGGGTAGCTTATTTGACTGAGTTCTTTATCGCTTGGTATTCAGGCGTTGAGTATGAAAGCTACGCATTTATCAACCGTGCTACGGGGCCATACTGGTGGGCATACTGGGCGATGATGACGTGTAACGTAATCTCTCCACAGCTTTTCTGGTCACGTTCACTTCGTCGTAGTGTTAAATGGACGTTCTTCATTTCCGTTATTGTAAACATCGGTATGTGGTTTGAGCGTTTCGTAATTATTGTGACGTCACTTCACCGCGACTATATTCCGTCGAGCTGGGCAATGTTTTCACCAACAATGTTTGACATCGGTGACTATATCTTCTCATTTGGTTTGTTTGGCACTCTTTTCTTATTGTTCTCTAAGTATTTGCCAGTAATCAACATGGCAGAGGTGAAGGGTGTATTGCGGACAACTTCTGAGCAATTGCCCAAAAAAATCGCAGGCGTTTCTAAAGCAGACAGATTAGCTTCTCCTGCCTACAAAAAAGATGCAGAATAAGAGAGTAAGGGAAGTTAAAATTGAGTTTTCAAAAAATAATTGAGACAACAATGACGGACGCAAATAAGAAGTTTTTGGTAGGTGTTTATGACGATGATGACGTAGCACTCGCCGCAGTAAATAAAATTAAAAGCGCTGGGGTGAAAATCTACGAAGTGTATTCACCTTTTGCTATTCACGGAATGGACATAGCAATTGGCCACCCACGGACTCGTATCGGTATTGCGGCATTTTGCTTTGGTTTGACTGGGTTTTTATGCGCAATTACGTTGACTACTTGGACAATGGGAATCGATTGGCCGATGGTAATTGGTGGAAAGGATCCCCTTTCTTTTCCAAACTACATTCCAATTATGTTTGAGCTTACGGTACTTTTTACGGCTTTTGGTATGACAATTACCTTTTTCCTGTCAAATGGATTAGGGCCAACCGTTGAGCCACTTTTGTTTGACCCACGTTGTACTGACAATAAATTTGTGATGGCGATTGACCTAAGCAAAAACAAAATGTCAGAAGCTGAAATCGCTAGTTTGGTAAAAGCTTCAGGAGCAGAAGAGGTGAGTGTTAAACAGGTTTAATGTTTTTAAATGAAGATGAAAAAAATTAATACATTAATTGCTGGTACGTTTGCTGTCGTCGCTGCTTTGAGTTCTTGCCAACGTGGTCACGATGATGCAGGTTTAGAATATGCTCCTAACATGTACAACTCGGTTGGTTATGAGCCATATACCCAAATTGAGAAAAACCCCATCAATGCTGATGGTAAAAACATGCGTGAGCCTGTAGCAGGAACGGTATCTCGCCGTAACTACAAAACTCAATTTGACAGCTCAAGCGTGGACTTGATGATTTACCACATCGGTAAAGATGAGCTCGCTACTGCGGAAGCCGTTTTGAAAAACCCTGTTCCAAATACTGCAAAAACACTTGCAGAAGGAAAAGCACTATATGGCAGATATTGCCAACACTGCCATGGTGAAACAGGGGCAGGAGATGGCCCAGTAGCTGACATGTACAAAGGGGTACCTAATTACAAAGCAGATGCTTACCTCAATATGAATGATGGACATATTTTCCACGTAATTACGCACGGAAAAGGTCGCATGTGGGCACATGGTTCACAAGTGACTCCCGAAGAGCGTTGGAAAATTGCTCACTATATTCATAAATTACAGAAAGGCTAGTACTAAGTTACTGTAATAAACCGAAGCGGCAAACCGCTAATTACGAACAAGTTAGCGGTTCGCCGCTGCGATAACCAACAACAACTTAAAGATAAAGATTTATAATGGGCGCACATCATCACGAAGTTGTTTCTGTCGAAGAACAATTTGAATTTACCGCCGAATCAAAACGCAATTTGCTCATTGGGATGGGTATTGGCGCTGCGCTGGTATTGATCGGAGCATATATGTTATCTCAAGGTGGTGGACATGGGCACGAAGCTCATGGGGCTGCGGGTCATGCTGCTGAACATGCACACGACCATGCCGAACACGCTTACCACTGGTCACAACGTATCATTTCTAACCTTTGGGTAAATAGCGTCTATTTTGCTGGTATTTCTGTCATTGGCTTATTCTTCTTAGCTTATAATAACCTTGCTCAGGCGGGTTGGTCGGCCGTATTTAGAAGAATCCCAGAGGCAATGCCTGCATTCTTGCCAGTACCAGCTATTATTATTTTGGTGCTTGCTGTAGGCTTTGGAGATAAATTATTCCACTGGATGCACGAAGGTATTATGGATCCCAATAGTCCACACTACGATGCCATCATCGCAGGTAAAAAAGGATTTTTGAACAAACCATTTTATTTCATCCGCCTCGTATTGTATTTCGGTTTGTGGTATGGCTTGTGGAAAGTATTGAGAAATTTGTCGCTTCAAGAAGACGAAATTGGTGGAACTGAGAATTATGAAAAAGCCATCAAATTCGGAACGGCGTTCTTGCTAGTTTTTGGTGTAACTTCATCTACTTCAGCTTGGGATTTTGTGATGGCAATCGATACTCACTGGTTCTCAACCATGTTTGGATGGTACACACTCGCTAGTTGGCACGTAGCAGGTTTGGCAACAATGACGCTTACCATTGTTATGTTGAAAGAGCGTGGCTATTTGAAAGCAGTAAACGAAAGCCATCTACACGACTTAGGTAAATTCTGTTTTGCCTTCTCTATTTTCTGGACATACGTTTGGTTTGAGCAGTTCTTGCTTATCTACTATGCTAACCTTCCAGAAGAAGCTATCTACTACCGTGAGCGTTTTAGTGGTTATGGTGGTATTTTTAAAGCACCATTTTTCATCAATCTTTTCTTAAACTTTGTTACCCCTTTCCTAGTTTTAATGACAAGGGATTCGAAGCGTACGCCATTGATTTTGAAAATCGCTTGTTGGTCAATCCTTGTAGGTCACTACTTCGATTTTTATACCAACATCATGCCAGGTACGGTAGGCGAACATGCTGGTTTTGGGCCTGTTGAGTTTGGCTTTATTTTATTGTTTGCTTGTGCGTTTATTTGGTCAGTTTCAACTCAGTTGACGAAAGGCAATCTAATCCCTCGCAACCATCCAATGTTAGAGGAGTCTCTTCACCATGATGTTGCGTAATTTGTAGAAATTGATTTTGTCGTAACTAGCAAAATCTCTAAATCAATATAAAACGACACAATAACAATGATTTATTTAGTTGGATTACTACTGGTTGTGCTGCTTGGAATTGCAATAGCCGTAGCAGCAAAATTGCAAAAGGTAATGGGTAGTACTCAATCAGAAAGTGATGCTCCTGTACCAAACAACAAAGTCAATGCCGCACTTTGGATGGTGTTTTTGGTTGCAGGTTCAGTAGCAATGGTATGGTCTTACCTCGCATCGAGAGATGCTTTTTTGCCAGAAGCGTCTTCCCCACATGGTCGGGAAACAGATAGCCAATTTTGGCTTGATATGGGTTTGTTAACGATTGCGTTCTTTATCGTAAACTTTTTGCTTTTCTTCTTCTCTTGGAAATATCAGTACAAAAAAGGCTATAAAGCTACTTTTTACCCTGAAAACCACAAGTTGGAGTTGATTTGGACTGCAATTCCTGCCGTAATCATGGCATCATTGGTATTTTTAGGATTCCGTTCATGGACTAAAATTATGGCCGATGCTCCAGCTGATTCTCAGGTGGTCGAAATTATGGGAAAACAGTTTGGTTGGATTGTTCGTTATGGAGGTGTTCAGGACAATAAGCTTGGAGCCTATAACTACAAGTTAATCACTTCAGATAACGAAATGGGCGTTGATTATTCAGACGAAGCATCAATGGACGACTTTATCAATCCAAGTGAAATGCACGTGGAAGTAGGTAAGCCTGTCTTGTTGAAAATCCGTGCTCGTGACGTTTTGCACAGTGTGTATATTCCTCACATGCGTGTTAAAATGGATGCAGTTCCTGGTATGCCAACAAAATTTTGGTTTATTCCAGATAAGTCAACGGAGCAAATGCGTGCAGAATTAAACAATCCTAATTTCGATTACGAAGTTGCATGTACGGAGGTATGTGGACGTGGTCACTTTGCAATGCGCTTGCGCCTGATTGTTGAAGACAAGGCTTCTGCTGATGCTTGGAAACAACAACAAAAACCTTTGCTATCGACTATTTTGGAGGCAAACCCTAAGTTTATCTCTAAAATCCCTGAGAAATTGCGTGCAAAGGCAATGAATTATGCTCCTTACGTAGAAGAAGCTGATAGTACCACTGCTTCTACAGGTTCGGCTGCGGCTGCAAGTGCATCGATGCGTTAATAGAAATTATAACTTTAAAATCTAAATAAAAATGTCAGTAGTAGAGGCTAACTTGGGACATGATGTCCACTCTCACGATGAACATGAGCACCACGAGTTAAACTTCTGGCGCCAATATATCTTCTCTGAAGATCACAAAGTGATAGCCAAACAGTACATGATAACTGGTATTTTTTGGGCTATCATTGGAGCTGCGATGTCGGTTATCTTCCGTTTGCAACTAGGGTTTCCTGGTGCAGACTTGAGCTGGCTAAAGCCATTTCTAGGTGATTGGATTACTGAAACAGGCGCATTAGACCCTAACTTTTACCTTGCCCTTGTAACCATGCACGGTACCATCATGGTATTCTTTGTATTGACGGCAGGTTTGAGTGGAACTTTCAGTAACTTCTTGATTCCATTGCAAGTTGGAGCTCGTGATATGGCATCAGGGTTCTTGAACATGCTTTCGTTTTGGTTGTTCTTTGTTTCAGGTTTATTGATGTTTATCTCTATCTTCCTTGAAACAGGGCCAGCAGCAGGTGGTTGGGTAATTTACCCGCCGCTAAGTGCATTACCACAAGCCCACATGGGTTCTGAAATGGGGATGACGCTTTGGTTGTCAAGTATGGCGATTTTTATCATGTCTTCGTTGTTAGGAAGTTTGAACTACGTTACAACCGTAATCAACCTTCGTACACGTGGTATGACTTTCACTCGTCTTCCATTGACAATTTGGGCGTTCTTAATCACGGCCGTATTGGGAATTATCTCTTTCCCTGTATTGCTTTCAGCAGCTTTGTTGTTGATTTTTGACCGTCACTTCGGAACAAGTTTCTACTTATCAGAAATTTATATCAACGGTGAAGCTTTGCCAAACGTTGGTGGTAGCCCAATCTTGTTCCAACACTTGTTCTGGTTCTTAGGACACCCAGAAGTATATATCGTATTGTTGCCAGCCCTTGGTATCACGTCAGAAGTAATTGCAACGAATGCCCGTAAGCCAATCTTTGGTTACCGTGCGATGATTGCCTCTATCATGGCGATTGCATTCCTTGCCTTTATCGTATGGGCGCACCACATGTTCGTAACAGGTATGAATCCATTCTTGGGCTCAATCTTTATGTTCTTGACGTTGATTATTGCGGTTCCATCGGCGGTAAAAGCGTTTAACTACATCACAACTTTGTGGCGTGGAAACATCGTCTTTACGCCAGGTATGTTGTTCTCAATCGGTCTGGTATCGTTGTTCGTATCAGGTGGTTTGACGGGTATCATTCTTGGAAACTCGGCATTGGATATTCAATTGCACGATACTTATTTTGTAGTAGCTCACTTCCACATTGTAATGGGTGCTGCTTCTGCCTTTGGGTTCTTCGCGGGTATTTACCACTGGTATCCAAAAATGTTTGGCCGTATGCTTAACAGCACACTTGGTCAAATTCACTTCTGGCTTACTTTTGCTGGGGTATATTTGGTATTTATGCCAATGCACTACATCGGTATTGCAGGTTTCCCACGTCGTTATTACCAATTCACAAGCTTTGACTTTGGTAAGTCGTTCACTGATTTGAACATGTTTGTTTCGATAGCTGCCATCTTTACTTTCTTTGCTCAGTTTATATTCCTTTGGAATTTCTTCTACAGCATGTTTAAAGGTAAAGTAGCACCTCAAAACCCTTGGAATTCAAATACTTTGGAGTGGACAACACCAGTAAACGTAGGTCACGGAAACTGGGTAGGAGAAATTCCTGCGGTATATCGTTGGCCATACGATTATAGCAAGCCAGGATCTGACGTTGATTTTATTCCTCAGAATATTCCTCACTCTCAAACGCTCGAATCTAACTTCCCGCATGAGAATGAGTATATAGCGCAGGAAAAAGAAATTGAGGCTCAAAATTATAATGACCAGTTTGCGTCACACTAATTCTGATACAAATAATCGCTTATTTCAGAAGCTAGCACTTCTAACAGTAGTTGTCGTTTATGTTTTGATAGTAATCGGCGGTATTGTTAGAAGTACTGGCTCTGGGATGGGTTGCCCCGATTGGCCAAAATGCTTTGGTTCATGGGTTCCTCCGACAGAAGTTTCCGAACTACCTGCCAACTACCAAGAAGTTTTTGGTGCTAAATTAAAAGGAGAGGTAGAATTTAATGTATTTAAGACGTGGACAGAATACCTTAATCGGCTTTTTGGGGTATTTACCGGACTCTTAATTTTTGCTACTCTTCTCGCTTCTATTCCTTTTCTTAAACGCGACCGACCGATTTTTTACATGAGCTTACTGGCGTTCTTGCTAGTAGGGTTTCAAGGTTGGTTGGGTGCAAAAGTGGTTTCTTCGGAACTTGCGCCTGTTATGGTCACTTTGCACATGTTACTGGCTATAGTCATCGTATTTGTACTGATTTATACCATGGCAAGGTCGTATGTTGGGGATGTTCAACTCGGTGAAATAAAAAAGAAAACGTTCATAAATAAGTGGCTCATTTGGACGTTGATTTTATCACTCATACAAGTTTTGTTGGGTACGCAAGTAAGGGAAGTAATGGACGTAGCGATGAAAGAACTTGGGGAAGCTGGCAGAAATCAGTGGATAGAGCACTTAGGAGTGAAATTTTACATCCACCGTTCTTATTCAATTTTGCTCTTTGGGTTGCACGTAGGTTTACTTTACTGGCTACGCAAAGCGGCCTCGCAAAGCGGTCTCATTTACAAATTGACGCTGGCGTTGTTGGTGATGGTCATCATTGAAATAGCCACTGGGATTATCATGGCGTATTGGTCAGTCCCGGCATTTGCGCAACCTCTCCACTTGACACTCGCTACGATTGCACTGGGATTACAGTTTGTGCTTTTGTTGCTAATTAATGCTGAAGTAGTCTTCAACAAAAGACAATTATTCACTACTGAAAATATTAACGCCTAACAATGACATTGTCAATCAATTTATTTATTGAAAAAGTACGCAGCTATTTGGAGTTGATGAAACTTCGCTTGGCCTGGTTAGTGGCTTTTTCGGGGGCGTTTGGATATAGCCTAGCGGTCGAAAAAGTAAACTGGTCTAGCCTATTACTTTTTATTTTGGCGGCTTTTTCAATCACTGGTGCGGCAAATATCATCAACCAAATCATTGAGAAAGATTTGGATAAATTGATGAAAAGAACCCAAAATCGACCACTTCCTAGTGGCCGTGTTTCAGTGAATGAAGCTACTATGTTTGCCTTAGCCTTATTCGCCTTTGCGACGTTCATATTTTTGATGGAATTCAATGTAAGAGCGTGTGCTTTGGCCATTCTTTCCACGATTTTATATGGGTTTGTTTACACACCTCTCAAACGCGTGGGGACGATAGCAGTTTTTGTAGGAGCTATTCCTGGGGCATTTCCGCCAATGATTGGCTGGGTAGCTGCCACAAATCAGTTTGGATTAGAACCAGGAATTTTGTTCGCGATTCAATTTTTCTGGCAATTCCCACATTTCTGGGCTATTGCTTGGGTATTAGACGAAGATTACAAAAAAGCTGGTTTTAACCTTTTACCTTCCAAAGGAGGAAAAGACCTAAATACGGCGATTCAAATGATGATTTATACCTTATTTCTTTTGCCAGTAGGGTGGTTGCCATACGAACTTGGAATGACAGGAATTAACTCAGCGCTGGTCGCTATGCTGTTTGGAGTGTTGTTTTTGGCACAAACGTTTCATTTGATGCAGAAGTGCTCAGACAAAACAGCCCTACAGCTTATGTTTGGCTCATTTGCGTATTTACCCATTGTACAAATCGCTTATTTGCTGGATAAGGCTTAGTTGTTGGAAACTAAGTAATGACTTAAAACAATTTTTAAAACTATGGCAAAGGTTGAAAAACTAAGGATAGAGGAAGCGCCAGAAACCTTGTCGATGGATCCCAAGAAGTTTATCTTGTGGGGTTTTATCGTAACAATTATCATGCTTTTTGCCTCGCAGACAAGTGCCTACTTGGTGCGTAGAGCGGAAGGAAACTGGGTTGAATTTGAGGTGCCTCAAATTTTTTGGTATAGTTCTGTTGTATTGATTATTAGCAGTATTGCCATGCACTGGGCATATTTAGCTGCAAAAAAAGACAATTTCAATACGCTCAAAATCGCAATTTCTATTACTTTTGTGCTTGGACTGGCGTTTTTGTGGATGCAAGTAGAAGGATGGAAAGACCTAGTGGCCCAAAACATTTATTTCGTTGGTAACCCCTCAGGCTCGTTCTTTTATGTTTTTACGCTTCTTCACGGTGTTCACTTGGTAACAGGTCTGATTGTGTTGTGTGTTACTTTTATCTCAGCAATGCGCTTAAAAGTTCACGCAAAAAACTTGAGAAGAATTGAGATTTGTACCACATATTGGCATTTTCTTGACATTCTCTGGCTTTATTTGTTTGCATTTCTTTTGTATTTCCGTTGATTAAACATTTTACTTAAAACCTGAATTTTTAATAGAATAACGATGGCTGCTACTGCACAACCGAATGTGAAAAATGTATGGCTAGGTGGAGTTGAGCCCATGAAGGCTAGCTACGGGAAGTTGATGATGTGGTTCTTTTTAGTATCAGATACATTTACTTTCTCGGCCTTGTTGGTTTCTTATGGCTTAGTTCGCTTCAGTTATCCTGCCTATGCGGGTAAGGTCGCTGATTTTGTATCATCACCAGCCTATTGGCCAATTCCTGAAAAGGTATTTGATGCCCTGCCATTTATGCACGGCCTTCATGCCCCACTCGTTTTTGTAGGGATTATGACCTTCATTTTGATTCTTAGCTCGGTGACAATGGTACTTGCAGTAGAAGCAGGTCACCGTATGGATCGCGCTGCGGTTGAAAAATATATGTTGTGGACAATCCTCGGTGGCGCTACTTTCTTGGGCTGCCAGGCATGGGAGTGGACGCACTTTATCCACGGAACTGATAATGGAACCGTTATCAAAGAGTTGGTTGATGGCTCTTGGGTATCAAAAACAGTTTTTGGTGCAAACTTGACAGAAAATCAGTATGGCCCACCAGCATTTGCTGACTTGTTTTTCTTCATTACAGGATTCCACGGTACACACGTGTTCTCAGGAGTAGTGCTTAATTACTTGATTTTCTACAGAACGTCAACTGGTTTTTATGACCGCCGTGGTTCGTATGAAATGGTAGAAAAAGTAGGTCTTTACTGGCACTTTGTTGACTTGGTGTGGGTATTCGTATTTACATTCTTTTACTTGGTATAATTTACTACCTAATCTCTAATTTCCTTTAATTAAGAAAAATATGGCACACGTTCACGAACACGACGAAAACGCTGGCGCAGAACAACGTAAAGCAATCTGGCGCACATTTTGGATTTTACTTATCCTTACGGCTTTAGAGTTCTTGATTGCATTTACATTGAATGCTGGTACGCTTAAAACAGCTATCTTCGTTGGAATGACGATTGTAAAAGCGTTTTATATCGTAGGCGAATTTATGCACCTTAAACACGAAGTAAAGTCGTTGATTTGGGCCGCTTTGCTTCCATGTATCTTCGTCGTTTGGTTGCTCATAGCATTGATGACAGAAGGTGGTTCTATTTTTGATTTGAGATAGTTCTATGCAAAAGTATATAAAAGCCGGAATGCTGACTTTGGTGTTGGCATTACCGGCTTTCATTGTTTTATTCTTACATAGCTTTGGTGAAAATCACTTTGAGCTGCCCTATTTTGTCCCTGCAATTGATAGCTCAGGAAAGCCAATTTTAAACGGAAAAGATACCGTTTTTTATCAGGTTCCATCAGCCGTCCAAGGTACGATTAAGGTTGCTGGCTTCTTCAATCCAGATAGTGATGCGGTGGTAAGGCAGCATTTTGATAGGGCAAAAAAGCTATTTGATAAAGAAGCAAGCTTTAGTGTGGAGAAAGGAACTCCCGAACTACTGATAGATACGTACAAGCTTAGCAATTTGAAAAATGGGAAATCAAAACAAACCATTCCCTACAACGAACAGTTGGTATTGGTAGATAAACAAGGCTATATCCGAGGTTTTTATAATGGAAAAGACGAGAAGGATGTAGAGCGTTTGGTCACCGAAATAAGCGTACTGTTAGATATCTATCAAAAAAAGGAAAAATAATCATGTCAACAATTACTGTTCCGCAAAATAAAAAATTCAATCAGTGGATCAATATAATCGCCGTTGCGATTCCCGTGGTCGTTGCTATTTTGTTGAATCCGAATATCCCTAAAGTGAACCTGGGAGAGTGGACAAAAGCACTTCCGCACGTAAATGGAGTCATCAACTCTCTGACAAGCGTGTCGTTACTTGCTGGTTTTTATTTTATCAAACGTAAAAACATCGCTGCGCATCGGGCAATGATGACCATCTCCTTTTGCTTGGGGGCAGTTTTCTTGGTGAGCTATGTGTTGTATCATTTATCGAATGAATCAACCGCCTTTGGAGGCGAAGGAATCATTCGTCCAATTTATTATTTCTTGCTTATTACGCACATTACACTTTCGATTGGAGTGGTTTGGTTTGTATTACGCGCGGTATATTATGCGTTTAGCAATCAAATAGACCTGCACAAGAAAGCTGTTAAATGGGCGTTTCCTATTTGGCTATATGTCAGTATAACGGGCGTCATCGTTTACTTGATGATTTCTCCTTACTATCAATAATCTGATTTTAATCAACAACACTATGAAAAAGTATGGTATTCTTGCATTGGTGATGCTACTGTTTGTGGTAAGCTCAGAGGGAGTGTTTGCACAATGTGCAATGTGTAAAGGGGCGGTTGAAACCAATATGAGCACTGGAAAAAACGTGATTGGTAACGGTATCAATGTAGGTATTGCTTATCTGTTTGTTTTTCCCTATCTAACAGTGGCTGTGATTGCTTATTTGTGGTACCGAAATAGTCGTAAAGCCTTAGAACAAAAAATGGCGCTACAGGCACGTATGCGCGAAGTGCTTAAATAAAACCAACACGTGTCGAAGAGCTCTATGTATTCCTCTGCCAAACCTCTTTTTGATTATATCGTTCAAAACATAACTGCGTATCCTCACAAGGAAGCGAGGGCCATGGCATTTATGATGATGGAGCATTTTTTACGGCTTCGCAACGTGGACGTGCTTGTAGATAAACCTATCCCTGCCAATGCCTCACAGCCTGACTGGGATGTAATCATTGAACGTTTAAACCAAAGTGAGCCTGTACAACACATCATCGGTTCGACGTATTTCTGCAATTTGGAGTTTAAAGTGTCGCCGTCGGTGCTGATTCCTCGTCCAGAAACCGAAGAGTTGGTACGGTTAGTAGTGAAGGATTGTTATTGGGAAGAAAACCCTGTCAAAATCGTTGATATTGGCACAGGAAGCGGCTGTATTGCGATTGCCCTCGACCGATTTATGTCGTTTGCTAAGGTGTGGGGTTGGGATGTATCGGAAGATGCCTTGGCGATTGCGCAAGAAAATGCCCACCGTTTGTTGTCAGAAGCAACGTTTGAAAAATACGATATTTTAAAAGAAGATACCTTCACGGGTGAGTTTGATTGTGTGGTAAGTAACCCGCCCTACGTGACTTATTCCGAACAGTCGAGTATGGAGCCCAATGTATTGCGTTTTGAGCCGCATTTGGCACTGTTTGTGGAAGATACTGATCCGTTACTTTTTTATCGCGCTATCGCCGACTTTTGCCTAAAACATCTGAAAAAAACGGGTGCTTGCTACGTCGAAATCAATGAACATTTTGGACAAGCAACCAAGCAGCTTTTTGTAGAAAAAGGCTTTGTCAAGGTTGATGTCATCCAGGATATGTACGGAAAAGACCGCATCGTGAAAGCAAAGCTGTCGATAGAGGGTCTGTAATACTACATCGGTTTTTGTTTAAAAATGAGTATCCCAGTGAGTTATTGGAAATTATTTGTAGCGTTTTTCGTTGTAAATCAGCTTATTGCCCAAAGCGTACGTAAAGTTAGTGCAACGATGACAATGCGCACGGCCCACAAAGGAAAAACCATCAATACCCGTGCTGAATTGTGTTACGCAACTTCTGGGCGGATGGTGACGCTTTTTCCTAAACCCGCTGAATTGTACGTCTTTAACAATTCC
Organism: Runella sp. R0.1_18; assembly: GCF_057652155.1. Lineage (NCBI taxonomy): Bacteria > Pseudomonadati > Bacteroidota > Cytophagia > Cytophagales > Spirosomataceae > Runella > Runella sp. R0.1_18. The sequence continues at coordinate 241,838 of NZ_JBYFCK010000001.1, read as the reverse complement.
AACGGCGAAATTAAGGTTTTTGACCCCACTAAAAATACGGTATTGCAGCAGCAAAACGCGACTTACAGTACTGAAACAACCCAGTTTTTTTATTTTTTGCATAATAGGAAAGCAGACCTAGGCTTATCGAGCATGGGTTTTTCGCTGAGCCAAACAAAGTTTGAAGATGGCCTAATGATTTCGACTTGGAAATCGCCTACACCGATGGCAAAAAGTATCAAACGCGTTGAGCTGGTACACAAAGGCCAAAATCCTATTTTTATGAAATACATAGACCCCTCCGAACGGACGATAAAGAAGGTCTATTACTACGAATACACAAAACTAGGGAGCGTTGATTTTCCGCAGACAATCACGCAGATTGATTACGTAACCGCTAGGGATTCGATTATCACCAAAACGGCTTATGGCGCCTTAAAAATCAATGAGCAAGTAACCTCTACTTTGCTTGATTTTGTGATTCCTGCTAACGCTAAGATTCTCAAATAACGTTGTTGGATGGCTAACAAGACCAGAAATATACTCCTGTGCGGAATGCTGTTATTGGGCTGCACAATGGGTCAATTGCGGGCACAGGTGTCAGACCTAGAGCTGCTGGCTGAATCTGGATCGGCCCCAACGGTTTCGTTTGGGAAGGTAGAGAAGCCTAAACAATCCCCTTTCTTGCGTTACAATCCTGTCTATTGGTTGCTCAATGGCGCATTGACAGGCTATCAAAAAGTAATTTCACCCCAAATATCAGCCGATTGCCTTTACGAATTGTCCTGTTCGCGTTTTAGTAGGGTGGCGATACAAGAGTTTGGTATTTTTAAAGGAATTGCCCTCACTGCCGACCGAATTTCACGCTGCAACCGCGTGGCTGCCACAAGTATTGAATTGCTCCGTATCAATATGCAGACAGGCAAAGTGGTAGATACGCCCGCGATGTATCGGATAACCCCCAAAAAAACTCCATGAGGTATTTGAAAGAATGGATATGTATTGGGTTGGTAATATGGCTAGGCTTGCCAACAAGTGCGCAGCAAACTCAATCGTCGGATTCACTTTTTTTGGAATATTTGCTGGAAAAAAAAGCGTATAACGATGTCCTCAACTGGACAAAATACCGAAAGGCATTTCCCTATTATCGGGGTTTGGCTTATTACAATCAGCTTCAGCTTGATTCTGCTATTTCTTGCTTTCGCCAGCTTCCTGTAATACATCCCAATTTTGAAAAAGCCCGCTTTTTGGAAGGGATTGGGCATACGTTTTTAAAACGTTATGACAAAGCACAAGCGGCATTGACAGATTTTGTACCCAAAGATTCATTGTTTATTGCTTTGCAAAATTTCCAGTTGGCAGGGGTTGCATTGTTGAAAAGAGACACAATAGGCTTTGTAAGGCGTCAAAAGTCTTTCACAGGGCATTATTTCGCATTTAGTCAAGAAGAAGATAACCTCGAAAAAAACTACCGCCAGATTCGGACGCATCGGCGTAAGTCTCCTTGGGTTGCTGGAATGATGTCGGTGGTGATTCCTGGAAGTGGAAAAATATATGCTGGTAAAACAGGCCAAGGAATCATCACGTTTATCCAAAATGTGGCGCTGGGGGTGCAAGCCTACGAAGCATATCGCCGCGATGGTTGGAAAAGTCCTCGTTTTTTAATTTACGGAGGATTGTTTTCTTTCTTCTACGTGGGCAATGTGTGGGGAAGTGCGTTAAGTGTGCATGTACGACGACAAGAATTTAATGATAAGGTGAATGAACAGATTCTATTCAATATGCAAATTCCTATTCGTACTGTGTTTAATCAGTAGGGAAGGACTAACGCAGTCGCCTGATAGCCTGATGGCCCAACAAAACTATGGGCTGGCGGCGGTATTGTATGAGAAACAAATTTTTGAATTGACTAAAACAGCCTTGTCGGAAGATTCACTTCGGCAAACGTATAATCAATTGCTTACCCGAAAGATTCAGGCGCAAAAATCTGAGCGTAGTTTTGAAGATGCTTGGCAAACCGCCCAACGTTTTGATTTGAGTGAACCAAACAATGCCGTCGCTTTTCGGATGCGGTATGAAACTATTTTGTGCGGGTATTTGTCCCAGCACTACAACGAAACGTACGGGCTGCTGCAACAAACCAAGTTTTATACCCAAGATTCACTGCTTTCCGAATCGCTACAGGTAGTAGAAATCTTCACGTTGAATGAACTGGAACGGTGGGCGGAATCTAAAGCCGTATTTCAGCAATATGCCGCGCGTAAGGGTTTAAACGTAAATGCGGATGAGCTGTATAAGTTTTTGAAGAAAAAGCCTAAGAATCCAGATAGAGCCCAACTGCTGTCGTTTTTGATGCCAGGGCTGGGGCAGGTGTATGCAGGGTATCCCAAAGAAGGCATTATTTCGTTGGGCTTACAAGCCATTGCCCTTGGATTTGGAGTGTATCACGTCTGGCACAAATATTATTTTATTGGCTTTTTTACGGGCGCAGGAATGTTTCAAACGTTTTATTTTGGAGGAGGACGCAGGGCAGCTATTATGGCAGAAACAACTAATAAAAAGCGAAAAGCCGCTAATAACCAGCGAATACGAACGGTGGTGATTGGGGCAGAAACAAAAAAGGGAAGTGAGTAACTCACTTCCCTTTTTTGTTAACTTGTTCTGGCTTGCTTAGTTGGCAAACATGAAGAACTTCTTGTTGTTGACGTACTTGTCAAAATTCTTCTCTTCAATTACTTCTAAGAGAAGAACAATCCAGTCAATCAAGGCCACAATACCCAAACCACCACAGGTAAGGATATATCCAACGATAACACCACCCGCAGTTCCAAGGTAAGCACGGTGGATACCTAAGAAACCAACTACCCATGCCAAAATAAATGCAACAACTGGTTTTTTGTCGCCTGCCATTACTTTAGTCATTTCGTTTCCTTGGCCCATTAAGCTTTCCAATGCTGTAGCGGCTTGTTCAACGTTTGCTACGTCCAACTGATCACCTGAGTTAAGTGTTTGTTCAACAGAAACTGCATCGATGAAATACTCAGCAGTAGTAGCGTGGCTTTTTGTAACAAGTAGTACAGCAAAGCAAAAAACAAGTGCAAATAGTTTTTTCATAAAATTATTTTGAGGTTTAAAGTTCGATTACGTCCCAAAAATACGTTATGAGACGTAATCAACAAATGGGAACGAAAGATTTTTTAAAATTTAAACGAAATACCTGCTTGAAGCCATGAACCACCCGAGCCCAATTCAGCAAAACCAGATAGATTATCACTAAATTGGAAACTAGCACCTACGCGAGCGAGAAGAGATAAGCCACTATCTGAACCTGATAAGCCTACACTTTGTCGGTAAGCACGATAATCTGATCCGTAAGAATCATTGCGATAAAGAATACCACCTGCTACGTACAAATCAAAATTCTCGTCTTTCATATTTAAAACTCTGTTAAGGTGATAGGCAGCACGAGGCCCAATACTTATTTGATTGTATCCATAGTTTACACCTGCGAGAGCTCCTATAATTCCAGTACTGGGGCGCTCATAAGAGGCAAACAAACCTACGCCGAGGTCGTCCATGATACCGTATTCTACCGATGCGTTGGCACCAATAGAACCAAGGCCAACGCCAATGTTGACTTTCTTATCACCTTTTGAGAATTGGGCTAGTGAAGATGTGGAGGCACAAAAGAAGGCTGTGAGTGCCAGTAATGAAGATAATAACACCTTTTTCATGGTAAATTGTAATTTATGGTTGTAAAACGCTTCAAAGAAAATACAAAAAAAGTTTGCTTGCATAAATAGGATACCGAAAATTATTATTCGGTATTTTTTTATGCTTTTTACCGAGCAAAGAACGTAAATGTACAAAAATGAAATACGTAAATACAATGACCTTTGTAATTTTAATGTACAGAAAATTAAGCAATATGCCCAAAAATGTACCGATGAAAAGAAAAGGAAACTGACAAAATTCATTTTACCACAAAACGGTGGAGTGGGATAGGGCATTCTGCGTATCTTTGCCCCAACTATATTAATTTGTTTCATGCCAAAAATTATTATTGCTGTTGACGGCTATTCGAGCTGTGGAAAAAGCACTACGGCCAAAGGGGTAGCCGCCTATCTGGGCTATGCGTACATTGACACGGGCGCGATGTACCGCGCCGTTACGCTCTATTTTATGACACAACATGTCTCATTGACCAACCCAAAGGAAGTAGCTAAAGCACTGGAAAATATCAAAATAGATTTTAGACGAAACCCCGAAACTGGCCGCAATGAAACCTATCTGAACGGCTTGAATGTGGAGGATGAAATTCGTAAATTGTACATTGCCAACTGGGTAAGCGAAGTAAGTGCGGTGTCGGAGGTGCGCCGTGCAATGGTGGCACAGCAGCAACGAATGGGTAAAGCCCGTGGTGTAGTCATGGACGGGCGTGACATAGGCACTGTGGTATTTCCTGAGGCTGAGCTGAAAGTATTTATGACTGCCGAGCCTGAAATCAGGGCGGAGCGTCGTCAAATTGAATTATTGGCCAAAGGTGAAATGTTAGACCTTGATGACATTCTTCAAAATATAAAAAAACGGGACCATATTGATACCACGCGAAGCGATAGTCCACTCCGTCAGGCATCGGATGCCGTAAGCGTTGATACGTCGTTTATGACGCTTGACGAACAAATAGATTTGGTAACACAATTGGCGGATGAACGCATAAGCCGTTCGATGCGAAAAAGAACAAACGCTTCATGAAAGCCGATTACTTAATTGTAGGGCAGGGGATAGCTGGTTCGGTCTTGGCTTGGACGTTGGAGCAACGAGGCTACCGAGTGGTGATTATTTCGAGTGCTGATTTGCCAACGGCATCTAAGGTATCAGCAGGAATCTTCAATCCAATTACTGGAAAAAAATTGGCACGTACTTGGAAGGTCGAGGAGATTTTTCCGTATGCCCGTACTTTTTATCAGGAAATGGAAGAAACGCTCCAAACCGAGTTAGTACACTTGTGTGATGTGTATCGCCCGTTTCGCTCCATTGAAGAACAAAATACGTATTTGGCCCAAACCGCCGATCCTAACTTGGCGAAGTACGTAGCCGCGGAGGCAAATGATGAAAAATTTGCCCCATTTATCGAAAATCAGTACGGAGGACTCCAAATTACGCATTCGGGCTGGGTCGATTGTCCTGAGATGCTTGAAAAAGTAAAAGCGTATTTTGTTGAAAAAAGTCAATATGTGGCCAAAAATTTTGATTATAACAGTATTGTTTTTCAGGAAAATAGTGTTATTTATAAAGAGTGGGAGGTAAAAAAAATACTATTTTGTGAAGGCTATGAAGCGCTTCAGAATCCATTTTTTAATTGGCTGCCGTTCAATCCTGTAAAAGGACAAACGCTGATAACGCAAGTAGAGGGCTATTCGATTGAAGAAATAGTCAACCAAGGAACGTTTATTCTGCCCATCGATAAAAAAGGAAAATGTCGATTTGGGGCAACTTATACTTGGCATGATTTGAATTGGGAAACAACTGAGGACGCTCGTCAGTTTCTAGTAAATAAGATAGGTGTGTATTTCAAAAAACCATACACCATTCTTGAACAGCAAGTCGGGATTCGTCCGTCCACCAAAGACCGTCGGCCATTGGTGGGGCTACATCCAGATTATCCTCAATTGGGGATTTTCAACGGGCTTGGAACAAAAGGCGTAACCCTCGCTCCCTTTTTTGCATCCCAATTTGTGAATTTTTTAGAATTAGGTGAAGAATTGGACGCAGAGGTGAATATTACGCGCGTTTTTTCGTTATATTTTCGTTCTAAATCAAGTCAATAATTGACTAACCTGAAAGTTATTGGCAGATAACAGTTTCGATTCTATGAAAAGGTGTTCTATTTTTCGGATTTTTTGGATTGGACTTATCCTTTGTGGAGCAATCGCACAAGGCCATGCCCAAAACTATCCTTCGCAAGAGCAATTTGGTAAAAACCGAGTTCAGTACCAGAGATTTGAATGGAAAGTACTCAAAACCAATAACTTTGAGATTTACCATTATGGAAATGGAACGCCCTTGGCGACCTTGGCTGCCCAATATGCGGAGTCAGAAATAGATCGTATCACGGAGGTGTTAGGTTATACGCTTTATAACCGTATCAAAATATTTTTGTATAACTCCCCACAAGAGCTTTTGCAAAGCAATATGGGGATGGCCAATAGCTCCGATTTGAGTGAAACAGAACTAAATCTCGCCAAATCTCGCCTAGAAATTGCATTTACGGGTGACCAAATTAGTTTCAAAAAACAGCTAATTCGAGAAGTATCGAGGCTAGTCGTATATGATATGTTGTACGGTGGAAGCCTCAAAGATGCCCTACAAAGCTCGCTGTTGTTGACCCTGCCAGATTGGTTCATGTCAGGAATCGCTGCCTATATTGCGGATGGTTGGAGTACCGAATTGGATGATTACATGCGCGATGCCATCGTGAATCGCCAGATGAAAAAACCTTCTTTATTGACTGGAACGGAGGCAACGATTGTCGGGCAATCTATCTGGAATTACATTGCCGAACGATACGGGAAAGACAATATTTCCAACATTTTAAACCTTACCCGTATTATTCGTACTGAGCAAACAAGTGTAGCCAGTACCCTTGGGGTCTCGTTTACGAAGTTTCTGAAAGATTGGCGTGATTTTTATGCCAACATGGCCACGACAGTGAGTGCAACAAGCAAAGAACCAACGGGCGATTGGCGGGAAGAATTGGATTTGCCACTTGGTGGACTTGCAAACTCTGTGCGGTTAAGCCTTGATAACCAGTATGTAGCGGTTACGAACCGAAAAGAAGGGAAATATACAGTAGAGGTTATCAATGTCGAAACAAAAGCAAAAACAATCATTCTCAAAGGGAAATATTCGCTAGAGAAAAAATCATATTTGAGCCGTGTTCCGCTCGTCGCTTGGAGTCGCAATAATGGGTTGGCCATTATTACGGAAGAAAATGGACGCGTATTTTTGGAGATTTTTGACATCCTAGAAAAAGGAAAATACAAGCTTCGGATGAGCCGCGAAATTAGGGGTATCAACCAAGTCACCGACTTTGATATTTCTAACGATGGCTCAACATTAGTCCTCAGTGCAGATAGCCGTGGACAAAACGACTTGTATTTGTTTAACGTGGGGAGGGCTTCTTTGCTTCCGCTTACCAGCGACCTGTACGACGATAGAACGCCTCATTTTGTGGCAGGATCTTCAACCAGGGTCGTGTTTACTTCTAACCGTATGAAAGATTCCCTTGTAACGTCTGACAAAGGCTCATACAAAACGGTAAAGGATAAAATGGCATTGTTTGTTCATGACGGCAACCCGCGTGCGCAAACAGTATCCCGTATTGTTGATTCTTTGGGGATAATTTCTAGCCCACGTACATCAGATGAGAATACTTTTTATTTCTTGTCTGATTATAAAGGTATCACAAATTTATATCGCTATGAGTCAGATATAAAGAAACTGACTCCCCTTACCAACTTCAATCAAAACATTCGGGATTACGATTATTTGCTTACATCGGGGGCGTTTACGAGTTTAAATTGGACCAAAGACCACGAATCGGTCATCTACCAAAAAACACTGTCGCCGTTGTCAAATGACTTAGCGCCAACGCCCCGAATGCAAAGTATGTCGGGGATGTCGGTATATAAAACTGAACTTCGTAACAACCCTGCGGCGGATGCTAGCTTGATTGCTCAAATGGCCAATCCTCGTAAAATGCAACTAGACTCGGGAGAGGTAGATACCGATAATTATGAGTTTGATGCAGATGTGTTAAAAACCTTTGAGTATCGTCAACGTAGGGGGACCGCTGTGACGAGTGCCGCCAACTTACCCGTGCGCAATAGAAGACGCGAGAATATTTCCATCAAAGGCCCGATTACGTACAAGAGTTTGTTTATCAGTAACGATGCTACCTCCGATTGGCGAATAGACCCTATCCGTGGTTTTGGGTTTTCACAATCCCTGACGATGAATGATTTGCTTGAAAATCATATTGTTAAGGCTGGATTTTTCTTGGGACTACTCAATTTTAGAACCAATAATCTTTGGGCAGAATACAGTAATTTGGCACACCGAATTGATTTCACCGCTCGGGTTGATCGGCAAAGTTTGTACGTACAACCACCCGCAAGCCAGAAGTATAGATACAATCGTGTGGCGGTGACGGCGGCTTATCCGTTTAATAATTTTGCCAGAGTAGCAGTGACTCCTTTCTTTGCCGAGTCTCGATTATTGGACGTGAGTAATATTGCAGCAGCGGATGTTACTTCTACTTATTTGGGCGCAAGGGCTGAGTTTGTGTATGATAACTCTCGCATCAATGGAATGAACATGATGGAAGGCACGCGCTTTAAAGTTCGGTACGATTGGTTTGGCGGAGTTTCGGGCACGAAAGGTTTTAATCGCCTAGCCATTGATTTACGGCATTATCAAAAAATTCACCGTGACCTCATTTTTGCGACCCGCCTTTCATTTGCCCATTCGGGTGGGCGCTCACCCAAACAAAGTGTCATGGGTGGAATGGAAAACTGGACGGGAAATAATCAAGAAGGAAGGTCGGTAAATCCGCTAGCAGTGGGGCTCAGTAGCTCGTTGATTCCAATTGATAATAGGGATATATTTTTTGTAGAATTGGCTACAAATTTAAGAGGGTTTAATTTTAATAAAGTGTCAGGCACTACCCATGTACTCTTTAATGGAGAGCTACGAATGCCGCTTGTGAAGTACTTTTATCGTGGGCCAATTACGTCCAATTTCCTTCGTAATTTCCAACTTGTCGGATTTACTGATGTTGGTACTGCATGGACAGGAAAATGGCCCTTTAATCGCCAAAATAGTTTAAATACCGAGATAGTTCGCCTAGATTTCTTCAGTGCTACTGTCAACAATTTCCGTAACCCTTTTATGGTTGGATATGGTTTAGGGGCAAGAACGATGTTGTTTGGTTTCTATGTTAAATTCGACTACGCATGGGGGTTAGACAACGGAGAAGTAAACAAAGCGATTCCTTATCTGACACTTGGTTATGATTTTTAGGATAATAATTCCAACAACAAAAAAGCCGGGCGAGAAGCCTGGCTTTTTTGTTGTTGAGAGGTAGTTAAAAGGCATATTTTTGTGGCTAAATAAGCCAATTTGGTGCATTTGAGCCGTTTTGGAGTAGCAAAAAAACGGTTTTGTTGGCACGGTTTTAGCTAAACTCAGCGTATAGTTCTAAAATTGAAATAATTATTTAAAATATAAAAAAAACACAATATGATGGCGTTTGCTTTTTTTTGCAATTTTTATTGTTAACTGCCTGTAAAACAAATACTTATTGTAGTAGTTTAAAACTCTTCTGTGCGATTGTTGACTTTGGCATAATTTTAGATACTTTCTGAGTGGGATAAACCCCCAATTGTAGTTAGTTCAGAGGAGTTATTTTCTGGCGGTAGTATTCTACTGTTATACCACTTACTTCAGGCTAATTATAATATACCGAAATCACATAATCACCGTGACCGATGAGTGCAACATTTACTAAAGTCCAGCACCTAGCTACGCTTCCCATTCAGGTGGGAATGAGTCGCATTCTGAGTACTTTTTTAGGCAACACAATGGTTTGCCTAGAGATGCTTACTTTCAGAAGAAAAAAGGAGAATGGGCATAAAGTGACAGATTGGAGGACTTACCGTCCTAAACTCTCAGCGGGAGGACAAGGTGCTGTATGGGTTAATTCTGTAAGGATAGATCAGTACTACCATTTACCAGGCGCGTCGCCACCACCCTAAAGTATTTTCATTAAATTAATAGTAAATACCCCAAAATTTTTATACTTTCAATCAATTATTTTGCAGACTATGAGTCAGTTATCCATTTCTCCTCCTCAGAATAAGCAGCGTGTTCTGGGGACGCGTTTCGACGAAAAGTCGAGACGATGGGTATCTACCTCCCCGCCACTGACGGAGGAGGAGGTAAAAGGCTATGAACCAATAGGATATGTTGGTTCGGCTGTCCCGAAAAATCGCATGCTGAAACCCATTAAGTCTTTAATGGGAATGCTTATGTTAGTGCTAGTTACTGCCATTTCAGCAGTAGCTCAGGTAGCACAAAAAACAGTAGATGTTAAACTTACCAAGCTGGTTAGTGTTTCTCAACCTACCATTGGTCAATCTATCAAGTTTACAATCTACGCCAAAAACGACGGACCTGACGCTGCTACGGCTGTCGTGGTGAAGGACATCTTTCCCTCGGGAGGTGCAACCCTCACTGGAAACTCTCCTGCTGCAGGAACAACATTCGACGCTGTAACAGGGTTGTGGAGTATTCCCACCATCAGTGCTGGAGATTCTGTTAAACTTGAATTAACAGGAACAGTTACTGGTCGAGGTGTTTACTTCAACATCGCGGAAGTGATGTCAATGGGTGCTAATCAGGAAGATGCTGATTCAGACCCAGGCAACGGTGTTTTAGGCGAAGATGATTATGCAACGGCCTGTTTCTCAGTGCCGCTTTTATGGTATCCGGGCGATGAGTACACAGTCGCTCTCGCTGTACCAGGGTATTCAAACCTAACATGGACAAAAGTAGGCAAAGGCCCAGTTACTGGCGCCGCTGCTGATAGTGCCTCTGTAAGTGGTGATACCTTAATTATTACAGGTACAGGACGTTTTGCGTTTACGGCACAGGTAAATACTTGTCCCGCTACTGGATGTTGTGAAATTATCGTGATTCCAGGGCCACTTGGAAGCATTGGTGATTTTGTATGGAAAGATGTGAATGATAACGGTGTTCAAGATTCGGGCGAAGCCGGTGTAAACGGTGTTCGTGTGATTCTTTGGAGCGCCGTAAATGGTGTGCCAACAACACCACTTGATTCAACCCTGACAACGACAAACCCTGCCGATAACACAAAAGGCGGGTATTATAGTTTTACAGGATTGGTAGCTGGTGATTACATTGTTCAGATTGATAAGTCAACATTACCAACAGGTTGTATTTTAAGTACTAAAGTTAACTTGGGTGGCGATGATACCAAAGACAATGACTTTAACGCAACGACAGGCATTAGCCAAGTTGTTACGTTAGATCCAGAACAAGGTGGCATATTAAAGGATAACCCAACTATTGATGGTGCATTGTTTAGCCCACTCGGTAGCCTTGGTGATTATGTATGGAAAGATACTGATAATGACGGTATCCAAGATGTTTCTGAAACTGGCGTAAATGGTGTTAAAGTAGTTCTATTCCAAAGAAACCAAACGGGAACTTTGGTAGCTGTTGATACCACAACTACGGCTAACAATCCATCGGGAGGAAATCCTGGTTGGTATTCGTTTGAAGGTTTGTCAAAAGGAGATTACCAATTGAAAGTATTGGTAGGTACGTTGCCAGCAGGTTGTGTGTTGAGCGACTCTACGAATAAAGGTGGTGATGATACAAAAGACAGCGACTTCAACCCTACAACAGGACTTAGCCCAGTCGTTTCACTTGACCCAACGTTGGGTGGAATTAATAAGGATAATCCAACGATTGACGCTGCATTGCGCAACTTGTTAGGTAGCATTGGAGACTATGTTTGGAAAGACACAAACAATGACGGTATCCAAGATGCTTCTGAAACAGGAGTCAATGGGGTGAAGGTTATTTTGTGGAGTGCCAACGCAAACGGTCTGCCAGTTTCTAAATTAGATTCAATGGTGACTGTTACAAACGCTGGCAAGATGGGTTATTATACATTTAATAACTTAGTCAAAGGTGATTACATCGTTCAGATTGTAACAAGCACCTTGCCTGAAGGTTGTGTGTTGAGTACTAAAGTTAACCAAGGTGGTGATGATACTAAAGATAGCGATTTCAATCCAACATCAGGCTTGAGCCCAGTTGTGAAGATTGATCCTGCTTTGGGCGGAATCAGCAAAGACAATCCTACAATTGACGGTGCATTGTTTAGCCCACTTGGCAGCATTGGTGATTTTGTATGGAAAGATTTGAACGACAATGGTCAGCAAGACAGTGGCGAACCAGGAGTGAAAAATGTACGCGTTATATTATATAAAGGTAGCGGCAATACATTCTCACCAGTAGATACGGTTTACACAGGAATTAGCGGAGATTACCTCTTCACTAATCTCGCTGGCGGTTCTTATCAAGTAGTGTTTGACCCAACTAGCTTGCCTGATACTTGTCAGTTGAGCTTGAATCAGAATGTGGGTTCAGATGTAACGGATAACGATGCCAACCCTGTAACGGGACGCACAGTAACCATTGTGATTGACCCAACCAAAGGTGGTATTGAGAAAGACAACCCAACGGTTGATGCAGCAGTTACATCGTTCGACTTAGCGTTGACGAAGTCATTGGCATCAGGTCAAAGTGCAAATATAACTCCAGGGGATTTGGTAACGTTTACCTTGACAGTGAAGAACGAAGGTTCAATGACAGCGACAAATGTCGTATTGTCAGATTCATTGCCAGTAGGAATGACGTTGGCAGATGCAGATTGGACAGCAGCGGGTCAGATTGCGACGTTGAACACGGCGATTGCAGGCCCATTGGCACCAGGCCAAACAGCTTCGGTTGATATTACGGTACGTGTAAATGCAAACTTCACGGGCACAAGCTTGACGAACTACGCTCAAATTAAAGATGCGAAAGATAAGAATGGCAACACTGTGAAGGATAAGGATTCGACGCCAGGCAACGGCTTCACACGTGGTGAAGATGATGACGACGACGAGCCAATTCAAGTGACACCACTTGGTAGCATTGGGGATTTTGTGTGGAAAGATCGCAATGACAATGGTCAGCAGGATGCAGGAGAGCCAGGCGTACAAAACGTGAAGGTGATTTT
>NZ_JBYFCK010000001.1:80182-228879 GCF_057652155.1 Runella sp. R0.1_18 | reverse complement strand
GCAGTGATTTGACAGTTGATGCAGGTTTGACAACATTCGACTTAGCGTTGACGAAGTCATTGGCATCAGGTCAAAGTCCAAATGTAGCTCCAGGAGATTTGGTGACGTTTACTTTGACAGTGAAGAACGAAGGTTCGATGACAGCAACGAACGTTGTATTGTCAGATTCATTGCCAGTAGGCATGACGTTGGCAGATGCAGATTGGACAGCAGCGGGTCAGATCGCGACGTTGAACACGGCGATTGCAGGCCCATTGGCACCAGGTCAAACAGCTTCGGTTGATATCACGGTACGCGTAAATGCAAGTTTCACAGGCACAAGCTTGACGAACTACGCTCAAATTAAAGATGCGAAAGATAGAAATGGCAACACTGTGAAGGATAAGGATTCGACGCCAGGCAACGGCTTCACACGTGGTGAAGACGATGATGACGACGAGCCAGTATTCTTGGCACCTTGTCCAATTCCTCCAACGCCAACTTGTACAGGTACAATTACGAATGACTGCCCAGAAGTTTGTGTGAACTTAATGGCACACATTTCAAGCGATATTCGTACGCCTGGTGGTAAGTTTGAGTGGCGCACAGGCCCACGCCCAACTGACCCATTGGTTGCTGATCCAACAAAAGTATGTGCTTCTGGTAAATACTATTTGTTTGAAGTAGCTGCTTGTGGTGTTTACAGCAACGGTGCGTTGGCAGAAGTAACTATTAAGAGATGCCCAGCTGATTTGAGTTTAGCTAAAACAGTTAGCAACAAAACGCCAAATCAAAACGATAACGTTACTTATACGATTAAAGTAACAAACAGCGGGCCGTCAAGAGCCACCAATGTAGAAGTAACAGATACATTGAAAGCTGGATTGCAGTACGTATCAGGTGATGCTGCATTTACATTGACAGGTTCAGTGTTGACTGGAAAAATTGCTCAAATTGATTCTGGTGCAACTGTTTCACTTTCGTTTGTAGTAAAAGTAACTGGTTCAGGAACCATCAAGAACTTTGCTCAAGTAAGCAAGTCTGACCAACCTGATCCTGACTCAACTCCAGGCAACGGTACAGGTACACCGAAAGAAGATGATGAAGATGATGAGGTTATCACTGTGAAGGTGCCATGTACAATTCCTCCAACACCAACTTGTGGTGGTATGGGCGAAAATACATGTCCTGATGAGTGTGTGAACTTGGCTAGCTTCATCCACAGCGAAATTCGCACTGAAGGTGGACGTTTCGAATGGTACACTACGTTTGACCACAAACCTGGTACACAAGTAGCTGATCCAACGAAAGTATGTGCATCAGGCGAGTACTTCTTATTTGAAGTAGCTAAATGCGGTGAGTATAGCAATGGCGCGTTGTTGAAACTTACAATCAAGCCTTGTATTAAATTCACTGACTTGGCAGCGGCAAAATCAATAGTAGAAGCAGGGCCTTATACAGTTGGTCAAACAATTACGTACAACGTGGTTGCTTCTAACAATGGCCCAGTAAACGCTACAAGTGTAACAGTAAGCGATGTATTACCAGCGTCATTGACGTTTGTAAGTGCAGATCCAGCTGCTGAATACAATGCTGCTTCTGGTGTTTGGACTATTGGAAACTTGGCGAATGGTGCAAACCGTACGTTGAAAATCCGCGCAACAATCAACGCTGTTGGTACAATTACTAACACGGCGATTGTGAAGAGCCCAGACAACGATCCAAGCAAAACGTCTAACGATACGTCGAGTGTGACGATTAGAGTGGATTGCGTGAAACCAGAACCGCCAATCTTGGCTTGTGCTACTACGAATATCTGTCCAAGTGAAAGCGTAGAAATTCATGCAGTAGGTTGTGCAGGTGGTACCATTATGTGGTCAAACGGCGCAACAGGTTCTAGCATCACTGTTAGTCCAGTAACTACTACTACTTACACGGCAACATGTAAGAAAAATGGTTGCGAAAGCGTGCCATCAAACGTAATCACGATTTATGTAAATACACCAACGACGCCAACAATCACAGTAAGTCCTTCGACGACCATCTGTGCGGGAAGCTCGGTTGTATTGACAGCTGCTAATTGTGCAGGTACACTTTACTGGAATACAGGTGCAACAGGCGCTCAAATCACAGTAACACCAGGTACGACGACAACTTACACTGCTTATTGCAAAATCGGTAAGTGTGAAAGTCCAAAAGCAAGTGTAACAATCACTGTAACTCCAGGCGGTCCAACACCAGAGGTTATCTGTAGCACAGACAAAGTTTGTCCAGGTGAAAGCGTAACGCTCGAAGTGAAAAACTGCACAGGAATTGTAGAATGGTCAACGGGCGAAACTGGTCCTGCGATTGTGGTAACTCCATCTACAACAACTGCTTACTGGGCTGTTTGCAACAATGGTGGATGTAAGTCACGCTCGAAAGACTACGTGATTACTGTAACGCCAATTTCGGCACCGACGGTAACGGCAAGCGCTACGGCAGTTTGTAACGGTTCAGGGGTAACCTTGACAGCAGCAGGTTGCACAGGAACAGTATCGTGGTCAAATGGCGCATCAGGTGCAAGCATCGTGGTGACACCAGCTTCTACAACTACTTATACTGCTACTTGTACAATTGGTAAGTGCGTAAGCGCTCCATCTGCTCCAGTGACAATCACGGTAGGTAACCCAACTGCACCAACAATTGCAGCAGAACCAACGTTGATTTGCGCAGGTCAGAGCACAACGCTTACAACAAGCAGCACTTGTGAAGGTACAATCGTTTGGTCAAACGGTATGACTGGAAGCTCAATTGTAGTAAGCCCAGCTGCTACAACTGAATACACAGCGGTATGTAAAGTAGGAACTTGCGAAAGTCCTAAATCGAATAAAGTGAAGGTAACTGTAACAACAGCGGGTGCTGCACCAACCGTAGTTGCTTCTAACACAAGCATCTGCGCAGGTGAAAGCTCAGTACTCACAGCTTCAGGATGCTCAGGCACGTATGTGTGGAGCACAGGAGCAACGGGTGTAGCAAGCATTACAGTATCTCCAGCAACGACAACGACTTACACAGTTTCTTGCCGCGTGAATGGTAAGTGCGACAGCGCACCAGCAAGCGTAACAGTAACAGTAGGTCAAAACGCAACAGCGCCAACAATCACTGTAAGCCCATCATCAACAGTATGTGCGGGTACGAAAGTGACGTTGACAGCGGCAGGATGTAACGGTGGAACAATTACTTGGAACACAGGAGCTACTGGAGCTAGCATCGAAGCAGTAGTAACAACGACAACTACTTACACAGCAATCTGTAAAGTAGGTAAGTGTGAAAGTGCTCCAGCTACGGCTACCGTAACAGTAGTACCTGCACCAGAGAAACCAGTGGTAGTTTGTAGCACTGACAAGCTCTGCCCAGGTGAAAGTGTAACACTCGAAGTGAAAAACTGCGCAGGCATAGTTCAGTGGTCAACAGGTCAAACAGGACCAGCTATTGTAGCTACACCTGCTGTAACTACTACGTACACTGCTATCTGTAAAGTAGGCGAGTGCTCAAGCCCAGTTTCGGCTGATTACATCATCAAAGTGATTCCAGTAACACCTCCAACCGTAACAGCTGCACCATCGAGCATCAAGCTAGGTGAATCATCAGTGTTGACGGCAACAGGTTGTGAAGGCGAAATCACTTGGTCGAATGGTCAGACAGGAGCAAGCATTGTGGTAATACCAACTTCAACAACTTCTTACACAGCAGTATGTAAAGTAGGCGTATGCGTAAGCTCGGCATCAGTTCCTGTAACAGTAACTGTGAAGACTTGCACAGCACCAGTGATTGCTGCAAATGCGGCGGTTGTTTGTGAAGGTACGCCAGTATCGCTTACTGCAACTGGTTGTGAAGGTGGTACAATCAACTGGTCAAACGGTGCAACTGGAAGCAGCATCACTGTTAATCCAGTAGGTACAACTACATACACAGCTGTATGTCAGAAAGGTGATTGTACAAGCGAAGCATCGAATGCCTTGACTGTGGTCGTTACGAAAGTATATGCACCAACAATTTTGGTATCGAATACATTGATTTGCAAAGGCGAATCAGTAAGCTTGAAAGCGTCAGGTTGTGAAGGAACAGTGTTGTGGTCAAATGGAGCTACAGGTAGCACAATTACCGTAACGCCAGAAACAACTACTACTTACACGGCCACATGCAAAGTAGGTAACTGTACTAGCTCGGCTTCTACACCAATCACAATTACGGTTGGCAAACCAGAAGCTCCAGTGGTTACAGCATCGAAAACAAGCTTGTGCTTCGGTGAGTCAGTAACGCTCTCAACAACGAGCCAGTGTAATGGATACATCCAATGGTCAAATGGCCAAGTTGGAAGTTCAATCACGATTGTTCCAGCGGCAAGCACCATTTATGTAGCATACTGCTGCAACAATGAAGCTTGTAAGAGTGTAGCATCGAACCCAGTGAACGTCTCAGTAGCTCCGAAAGTAACCACTCCAGTGGTAGTAAACATCGCCAATGTTTGCCCAGTGAAGACGGTTGATTTGGCAACGGCTGTTAAGAACTACACGGCAGGTTCGGGTCTAGTACTTGAATTCCGTCAAGGAAATACACCAAGCTCACCGTTGGTATCGAACCCATCGGCAGTAGGTGTAGCAGGTACTTACTACGCATTCTTCCGCTCGACAACAGGCTGCTATAGCGACGGTGTGGCGATTTACGTACAGATTTCATCTTGCGAAACTACGCCATGCGAAACTAATCCAGCTACGGCGGATGCAGGTGCAGATGCTTCAATCTGCGCGGCTCTTGAATACAAACTCAATGGTAAGATTGGCGGTGTAGCGACAAGTGCTGTTTGGACAACAAACGGTACTGGTCGTTTCAGCAACGCTCTTGCACTTGATGCAACTTATTATCCATCGTTGGAAGACTTGATTAAGGGTGACGTAATACTCACCCTTACCACCAACGATCCAGACGGTGACGGTAAGTGTGTTGCAGGAAAAGATGACTTGAAGTTGGTGTTTGAAGGTATCAAATTCAGACCTCAAATCATCGTAAACGGTACGCTTAAAGCAGATACATTGCCACAAACAATTACTATCTGCCAAGGCGACACCGTGAAATTGAAAGCAAGCGAAGAAGGTTACCAAGTGAAATGGTTTAAGGATGGTAAAGTGTTGTTCCCTGCCTCTGATGGTATCAGACAGTGGAATGTGACTGAGCCAGGTACTTACTCTTACGCTTTGGTGGACGCTAAACGTTGCTGCTCAGTTAACTCTGCTTACATTACAGTAGTAGTGAAGTCGGTACCAACGCCAATCGTGAAAAACATGCGTAATACTTGCCCAAGTACTACAGTGGATTTGACAAAAGCGATTGAAGGTGGTTCAAACTACACTACGGAATTCCGTTCGGCTGCCGAACGCCTTTGCACTTGCTTGGTCGGAACACCAGAAGCAGTTGGAGCTGGTACGTACTACATCTACTACAAGAAAGATGGATGCTACAGTGCGCCAGCAGCAGTTGAAGTGAAAATCTTCGACTGTGCTACTGACACGCTTCGTTCAGATGTGAGCATTGCAAAAACGGCTAACAAGTCGGTTGTAAGCTTAGGTGAGCAAGTAACCTATAAAATTGTAGTGAAAAACGGTGGCCCTCATACCGCAACTAACGTGGATGTACGTGACGTAATGCCAGCTGAACTCGAAGTAGTTTCTACTTCAGGAATGACAGCATCAAACGGTACACTTACCACACGTATTGCAACGTTGGCATCGGGAGATTCGGCTACATTGACGGTCGTAGCGAAAGCAATCAAAGCAGGTAACCAAGTGACGAACAAAGCCTTGATTACGTATGCTGACCAAGTTGACCCAGCTACTTCAAACAACCAATCTTCGGTAAGTATCGTAGTAAGCGATGGTACAGTTAGCCCAGCTATCGGTGTTGCGCTTGCGGTTGATAACATCACGAAGAAAGGTGAAGGAAGCGATGAAAGCTATGACGTAACGTACAAGATTACGGTTAAAAACGTAGGAAATGTGCCACTTACGAATGTAGCAATTGCGGATAGCTTGACTAGCCAAATTGGCGCACCAGCTACGTTCACCGTAGTAGGCGCTCCAGCAGTAGCTAGTGGAAGTACATTGGTTCCAAATACCAACTACAACGGAACGACTGATAAGAACATCTTAGGCACTGGAAGCGCACTCGCAGTAGGTGCAGAAGAGGTGATTACAGTAGTTGTAAATATCAAGCCTAACGGCAACTACGGACCGTTTGCTGGCAATGTAGTAGCAAGTGGCGATGGAAGCGGAACACCAGTATCTGATGTGTCAAACAAAGGTACAGTGGTGGATGCTCCTGCAAGCACTTCTACAGCAGTACGTTTCGATTTGCCAAGCAACTTGATTGGTTTGTCTAAGTCAGCAGGTTCACCAGTATTGCTCGAAAATGGAACATTCAAAATTCCATACACAATCACTGTAACGAACTTGGGTACAAATGACCTTACAAAGGTTCAAGTAAAAGACGACTTAGGTCTTACATTTGGAACAAAAGCAGCTATTATTGGTAAACCACTTGTGACTGCTGAAGAAGGATTCGTAGTTGAATCTAACTACACTGGCCAAGGTCTCCTTACTAACATGTTGGTAGATTCGTTGAGCTCATTGCCAAAAGGTGCGTCGCGTAAAATCGAGCTTGCAGTGATTGTATCGTTGTACAACCCAGATTCGGTAACAACGTTCAATAACATTGCGATTGGTTCGGCACTCACCCAAGCAGGGGTTGCAACGTCGGATACGTCAACGGTAGGTTCAAATGCTGACCCTGACAATGACCTTGATCCACGTAACAACAGCGAATCGACACCAGTATCGCTTAACTCGACTCCAGGTAAAGGCTTACTCGGTCTTGCGATGTCAATCAAAGATACCTTGCGCAAAGGCGATGGTAGCTTGAACATCACTTACCGTGTTATGCTCAAAAACTACGGAACGGGTACATTGACGAACGTTCAGGTATCTGACTCATTGTCGAAAGTATATAGCTCATTGACTGGCGCAAGCTATCAATTGGTTGGAACACCGACGGCAAATGACTCAAGCACGCTACGTATCAATCCTGACTTTGATGGTCTTCGTGATGTTAATCTCTTGATTGCAGAACAAAGCCGCTTGGCAGGTGGACGTACTGATTCGTTGTTCTTCACAATCAATGTGACAACGGATGGACGTTTGACACCGTACCAAAACCGCGCCCTTGGAACAGCCCTCGCTGGTCAGAATACGGTAACAGACTTGTCAACAAACGGTCTGAACCCAGATTTGAACAACGACAACGACCCAACAGGTGCAGCTGAGTCTGAGTTTACTCCAATTGTGATTCCTTCGGATGGCGGTATGTTTATCCCAGAAGGTTTCTCACCAAACGGCGACGGTATCAATGATAAATTTGTCATTCGTCACCCATCTGGCACGAAGATTGTATTAGAAATCTATAACCGCTGGATGAACTTGGTGTATCGTAACAACGATTATAACAACGATTGGGAAGGTACTTCAAACGTAGGTATTGGAACAAGTAATCAGAGCATACCTGCTGGAACTTACTTCTACAACGTAGTTCTGATTGACCAAAACGGCGGCGAGATTAAGAAGTCAAGTCGATTTATGACCATTAACCGCTAATAACGATGATCAACCTCATCAAACAAAAGTATGCGTTCTTACTGCTGCTAATCGCTCTGATTAGCAGCAGTAAAACCTGGGCCCAGCAGGACAAGTTGTTCTCGCAGTACATGTTTAACATGATGGCCTTGAACCCCGCGTATGCTGGGAGTCGTGACGTGCTAAGTGCTACTGCACTCTACCGTAACCAATGGGGCGGAATGACAGGCGCACCCCAAACCGCAACTTTCAGTATTGATATGCCCGTAAACCGCGAAAGAGTAGGGTTGGGCTTGCAGTTGTTCAACGACCAAATTGGTCTCGAAAACTGGACAGGTGCGATGCTTTCTTACGCTTTCCGAATTAAAGTTGGCGAACGTACAACTTTGGCATTAGGTTTGCAGGGTGGTGCCATGAATTTTCGCTGGGATTTGGCCAAGGCAGATTTAGGAAATAACTTATCCGATCCTGCTTTTGCTAGTAATATCTCGAAAATTCTGCCAAACTTCGGTACGGGTATTTACCTGAGCAACGACCGCTCATATCTCGGGGTGTCAGTACCTTATTTGATTGAGAACAATTTGAATGATTATGACAACGACCAACGTGCGAAAGTACGTCGCCACTTGTACGCAATGGGTGGGTTTGTCGTAGGCCGTAACTCGGTTAAACTCAAACCCTCAATGATGGTTCGCTACGTAAATGGCGCGGGGCTATCGTTGGATGGAAACATGAACTTGTGGTTCAACGACCGTATCGCTTTTGGGGTGTCGTATCGTCACAATCGCTTTTCAACTTATGCGGGCAAAATTCAACAACTTCCTGATGGTAGCATCATGAAAGGCGACGCACTCGTAGGAATGATTGAGCTTCAGCTTTCTGATCAATTCCGATTGGGATACTCGTACGACTGGACTCGTAACAACCTCAATCAAAGTCGTAAGTTTTTGAACATCCCAACCCACGAAATTATGCTGCGTTACGAATTCGGATTCAGCAAGAGTAAGATTCTTACTCCACGTTATTTCTAAGGGTTCAATAGTAAAATCTAGTTAAGGGTATATTCTTCATGAAGGGGTATTGCAACGCCAACAGGGGAATATACCTTTTTCTTTACCCAAATTTTGGAATTATGAAGACGTCTATCTTATCGACTCTATTGGTAGTTGCGCTTGCATGTGTTGAAGTGAAGGCCCAGACGACGTTGAGTCACGCAAATCGCCAATATGAAATGATGGCCTATTCGAAGGCTATCGAGCTTTATGAGCAGTCATTAAAAGACAACCTAAAAGACTCTACTAAAGTAAATACGCTCGTTAAACTAGGGCATAGTTATCACCAAATTAGAGATACCCAAAATGCCGAACGCGTGTATCGACTTTTGTTTGGAGAAACAAAAAGTATTCCTAAAAGCCAAGCAAGTAGCTATTTGTACTACGCTCAGGCATTGGCAAGCAATGGCAAATACGATGAGGCAAAAGACATGTATGAGCGCTATAGCCAAGCGCAACAAGATGACACCCGTGGCAAAGAATTTACAAAACTTTACGGCGATGTAAGTAAGCTTAAAAAAAATAAAACAAGTTATAAGATTGAGGCGCTTGATAATATAAACACCAACAGAGCCGAATTTAGCCCTACCTATTATAAAAAAGGCTTGGTGTTTGTGTCTTCAAGAAATGAAGGCGTAAACATCAAACGAACCTACGGTTGGAACCAAACCGCGTTTTTAGATTTGTACGAAATTCCTGATTTGTCGGTGGTCAACTCCGCTAAAACAAGCCGTGTAGGTGGTTCTGAAACCACCGCAAGAGCGGCCAAAGGCAAAGGCGTGTATTTACTTGGCGCGGATGAATATACCGAAAGAACAGCCAACGATTCGAATACGCCAGGGAACTTTAAAGTAACGAGTGCTGGAAAACCTGACCCTCTTCAAAATGCGAAAATTGAATCGCAAAACATGGGGAAAGCTATCAACTCAAAATACCACGAAGGCCCCGTGGCTTTCTTCAAAGATGGAAGCAAAATGCTCTTTACTCGTAATAATTACTTGGATGGCAAGTACAAAACGAGCAAAGACGGTGTGAATAAATTGAAACTGTACATCGCCGATAAAACAGGCAGCGACTGGGGGAAAATCAAAGAACTACCTTTCAATAGCGATGAATATTCGGTAGGGCATCCTGCCTTGTCGAAGGACGATAAGTTGTTGTATTTTGTCTCCGATATGCCAGGTGGTTTTGGTGGAACCGATATTTACGTCAGCAAGTACGAAAACAACAATTGGTCGGTGCCCGTTAATCTGGGTCCAGCCGTAAACACCAAAGGCAACGAAATGTTCCCGTTTGCCGATGAGCAAGGAAACTTGTATTTCTCTTCAGATGGTCACGCAGGACTTGGTGGACTGGACATGTTTTATGCCAAACTCATCGAAGGCGTAATGGCCAAAAAACCAAAAAACCTTGGTGAGCCTATCAACTCAACCAAAGATGATTTTGGACTTATTACTGACGGTGAGCGTAAAAGTGGCTTTTTTAGCAGTAACCGCCGCAACGGTGGTGCCGACGACGATTTGTACCGTTTTGAGCGCTCGGGGCCGCTAGACCCTTGCCAAGACATCATTGTAAACGTGTTTGACGCTGAAACCAAGAACGCCTTGGCCAACGTGGATGTAGAAGTTATCAGCAAAGATGAAAGCGCGCCAGAGTCAAAAACAATGACGACCGACAGCGAAGGAAACCTTCGTTTGTGCTTGGATAGCGACATTGATTTTGTGTTTAAAGCGTCGAGCGAGGGCTATTTGAACAATACCCGCAATTTTACCACCAAAGACCTTGATATTTCGGAGCTGGTAAAATTGGAAATCCCGCTCGACAAAGCAAAGCCTAAAAACACGGGTCCTAAGACCTTTACGTTGCGCGGGTTGGTAACGACGCAAAAAGAACGTAAACCCATTCCTGGCGTAAAAGTATTGCTCCACAACGAATGCGACGGCTCGACACAAGAGTCAGTGACGGACGAAAACGGAAGCTATAAATTTGAGGTACCTATTGGCTGCGATTACTCAATCGAAGCCATGAAAGATAACTTGGGCACGATGGGCAGCAAAGTCAAAGGTGGCGAAACGACCGAGGCTAACATTACGATGTTTGAAAAAGGTGACGTTATCAAAATTGATAATATTTACTACGACCTCAACAAATGGGATATTCGTTCGGACGCAACGGTAGAGCTCAATAAGCTGGTTGACCTGATGAAAAAATACCCGAAAATGAAAATTGAGTTTGGGTCGCATACCGATAGCCGTGCCTCGGCCAAGTACAACAAGACGCTCTCAACGCAGCGGGCAAAATCGGCGGTAGCGTACATTGTAAAACAGGGAGTTAATTCAAAGCGGATTATTGCGGCGGGTTACGGTGAAAGTAAACTGGTCAACAAGTGCAAAGACGGCATTGGGTGTACAGAAGAAGAGCACCAACAAAACCGTCGTACCGAAATCAAAATCCTGAGTTTATAGAAATAAATGTTTTGAAGGTGAGTTATTAGAAAAGCAGAGGTTCGAGAGAGCCTCTGCTTTTTTTTAGTAGCTTTATTTATCTTTTCAAATATCTAGAACTACAGCTACCCAGAATCGCCGTGAAAACACTAAAAATACCTACTACTTTACTGATTAGTTGGGTTTGTATATGCCTGTTAATGGCGTGCCAGAAAGATAAAGAGGAGGTGAAAGCTCTACCTCGAAATTCGGCTCAAATTACTATGCAGGGGAAACCTTGGAATTATACGCTACCCAATGGAATTCCTATTTTAACTCAAACCTCCTGTTCCACTTGTTGGGCTGAACGGTTAGATACGCTTTACAAAAATTTCTTATTTCTTTCATTTTATCGTTATTACGAAGAAAAAGGCACTGGGAGATTTGATAGAAATAACTTTGAAACCCTTTCTTTCGGCGCGATTCCGTACAAATTAGGAAAATTTGAACTATTGGGAACAATAACTGCCTGTCGTCCAGATACAATTCCCACTGCCCGATTTTACACGAATGAATACGATGTAGGGAAGGATACGTATGAAGTGCTTAAATCGGAAAAAAATTATATTCAGCTAACAAAAATAGACAGAGCAACTGGCTATATTGAAGGTGAGTTTACGATGACTTTTATCCGTACCCGTAAAGGAAGTAAATCTGAATATCCTGATACCCTTCGCTTTCAACCGTCACATTTTTCAGCCTTCATTGGAGCAAATGAATAGCATATTGAACAGTTTAGCGTAGTCGCGGGCGAGCTCCGAACTATCGCCTCAGTTCCTTCGTCCGATAGTACCTTTCTGGCATTTATTGTTTTACCCAATAAAAATAGTTGCTAACTACTTTTATATTCACTAACTTTCTCAGAATAGCTGCAACGCTAATCACGAAGTCGTATGTACAGATTCTGGGAAAGGACGTTAATCGTCGGGTTAGTGTTTTGTTTGTTTCTTGACGCGGCGGCCCAAACGCTCGTGGGGAAGGTCATAGACGCGCAAACAAAAGCCCCCGTACCCTTTGCGGTGGTGTTCGTAAGCAATACCTCCAAAGCGACCGAAACCGATACATTGGGAAATTTTACCCTCAAAAACATCTTTCAGCACATAAAGGGGGGCAGCGTTGAGGTGGTGGTGTCGTTGGTGGGTTACACTACTTTTCGTCAAAAAATGGTGTATTCCCAGCGGGATTCCCTGCGGTTGCCCGTGTCGTTGGCGCCCGCCCAGCAATCCATTGCCGAAGTAGCCGTTAAAGGTACGCGCGACCAAACGTGGCTCAAACAATTCAAAAAATTTGAGAAGGCGTTTGTCGGAACGGGAGAAAATGCGCGACACACCAAAATCACAAACGCCTGGGTAGTCGATTTTGAGGAAGACGGCGATGCGCTTAAAGCGTCGGCCAAACAGCCCATTCTGCTGGAAAACAAAGCCTTGGGATACACTATTTTCTTTGAACTTCAACGAGGAACGATTTCCTCTATACGTAGTAGCTTTGCGGGTCTGGCGCGGTTTGAGGAAATGAAACTCAGCGACCCCAAACAACAAAAGAAAGTCGCCGAAAATCGTCAACGGGCTTATGAAGGGTCGGAGCGTCATTTCTTGAAAGCTTTGTCCCAAAACAAACTCAAACAAGAAGGGTTTGTGGTGTATGAAGTCAGTCCTACGTACCGCGAAAAAACAACGTTTACGCATTTAAACCCACAGTTAGGAAAACGGTTGTTTCCATTCAATGATACTGCTGCCGTACGAATGGGGAAATTGCCGACTTCACGAGAACTATACATTCGGAATGAAATAGAAATCTTGAACATCAACCAAATGTCGCGAATAGGTACGTACCAAGATGCACCCTTTGCCGTATCGTGGCTACGTCTCAAAGGCGGTAAAGCAGAAGTGACGACCTCGGGCTTGCTTTTTGATGCGAATAGTAGCGAATGGGCGGGGGAGATAGCCGAGCGAAGAATGGCCGATTTATTGCCCTTGGATTTTGACCCTGAGCCGCTGGTCGAAAACTCTAATTGGCAACTGTTATTACCCAAACAGGAGGCTCCGTCGCCCATTTTAAGTGCTTTGGAAACGCCGCCACCGCCGTTGGTATCGGTTAAACATTCGTTTGAAGGCGACTCCATCCTTTTTAGGATTCAGGTAAAAAAAACGAATGGGACGCCCGTGAGAGGAAGCGTATCCATTGCCATCATCGAAGATACCCAAGCAACAAGCGCGGATACTTCACTGCCAGTAATGGCCATGGCGGATACATCAACGCTCGCGAGTGCCCCCAACACCATCACCCTCGAAGAAGTCAAGGTGAAAGTCAAGCAAAACAAACGTGCCACGCAGACCTTGTTGGGAAAAATAGATTACGTAGTAGAAAGCAAAGACCTTCGAGATATTATTTCGGGGAATGTTGTCACAGCCCTGCAAAGTAAAGTGCCAGGCATTGACATTTTTGAGACGACGGACAACGGGGGCTTCAACCGAAAGGGAGTTCGAATCAGGGGTGGAGGATATAGCCTACGCGCTACCGCTGCCACCGAAGACGAACCGCTTTTTTTACTAGATGGCATTCCTTACGGAACGCTACAGAGTCTCAGCACTATTCCCGTGAGCGAAGTAGAACGCATTGAAGTCATCAAACACGCGAATCCGTTGTTGGGGTTGCGCGGTAAAAATGGCGCTATCAACGTAGTGACAAAGCGGGCGGTCAGTCACTCCAATGCCCCAACGGCTTCTGTCAACGAGGGAAAGTTGTTTTATTGGCAGCCCAGTACGGAGTTGTCAAAAGAGGGAGAGACGACGGTTCGTTTTCCATTGCCCAGAGGTACTACCTATTACGTGACCATCAACGGCCTAACCGCCGAAAGCCAGCCTTTCTCGCATGAATTTCGGGTTCGGTAAAACCATAACACAATCCATTTTTATTTACTCAAAAACAAGTCAAATACAGTAAAAACAAACAGTACAATGAAACCACAACCATTCTTTGTAATTCTTATTGGGATGATGATAGGAAGCCTGAAAGCTACTGGACAAACCCTGACTATTCGCAATGCGACCGAAAAGCCTATTACTGTTCAAGTGGAAGTAATGGGAAGGTATAAATCGCACCAACCATTTGATTCACTCACAATCGCTCCGAAAGGAACAGCGACACTAAATCGTAAAAATTCACCTCTGACGTTTTATAGTGTAACTGTCAACAAAGTGGCAGAAACGTACAAAGATTTTGTTTGGGAGCGCGACGTGGAATTGGCCTTTGATGAATCCAGTAAGTTTACTGTCAAAGGCAGCACGTTAACAACCGAATGGGATGATTTTGATAAAAATATGGTATTGCCAGTGCGCGATAAATTGGTAGCAAATACAATTGAGTACAATAAATTACTAGCAGCAGGGGATACGTTAGGGGGAGAAAAATACCTACAAAAGTCTAACCAAGCGATTGAAGAGCTAAACAAACAGTTGGATAGCATCATTTTTGCGTCCCGCAGAAATTTTTTAGATCTTTATTTGTTAGCAGGCCGATGGAGAGCTTGGCCCAAAAGTGTATGTAATGAGCAACTGCAAGCGTACGCAGCTGCTTGGGGAAACCATCCGTTTCACAAAGCAATTGTGGATGAAATCAAGAAAATAGAGAGTGTGGGCGAAGGGGTTCGCATTCGGCCGTTTAAGACGATGAGTATTGAGGACAAAGAAGTCAACTTGTCGGAAATAAAATCGGATTACATTTTATTAGATTTTTGGGGGAGCTGGTGCGGGCCGTGCATCAAGGCGATTCCTGAGTTACAAAACCTATACACGACATTTGACGCGTCACGTCTTCAAATCATAGGGATTGCGGGAGAAAATGAAGTGCCCAGTGCGCAGCTCCGCGCGCTTCTCAAGAAGAAGGACATTGGTTGGACGCAAATAGAGGAGTTACGTCTGGGAGACAAAACGTTAGCAAAACAGTTGAATATCACGTTTTATCCAACGTACTTTTTACTGGACAAAAATCTAAAAATCATCAAAAGAGGTGATTCGCGTATTTTGAAGGACGTAAGAGAAATATTGCTTGGTAATTGATAACACTGCTTTGTTTATCAAGTTGGGACACTTCATACGCTAAAAAAATAGCTTTAAATTTACCCATAAGCGGAAGCTCGCAAGGACTTCTGCTTTTTTTGTTGTGTTTGGCAAGATTCCTGCTTTCTTTTGCGTTGATGAATGAATCAACTCATGTAATAATGAAAAAACGATATTTACAACAAACAGCCTCCTTACTACTGCTAACTGCTTCCTGCTTCTTGCTAACCGTTCACCACGCCCAGGCCCAGCGCGAAGTGCAGTATGCCCAGTATTTGGTAAATCCACTGGCGATTAACCCCGCCGCGACGGGTGTCCGTGAAACCTTCCATTTCAACGCTGTATTGCGGCGCCAATTTGTGGCGGGAGTGCAAGGGCTGCCCATTACCCAGTCGTTTGCCATGGACGGAACCGTAGCGAACGGAAAAATTGGCTTAGGGTTGCAAGGGCTAAACGACCGCGTGTCGGCCAACACGGCTGTTTTTGGGAGTATCAGCTACATTCATAAAATTTCGGACTACCAAAAATTGTCGATTGGAGCATTGGGTGGAATCAACGTATTACCCGCCCGCGATGTGCTCAATACGGGCGGAAATATCAATAAAGCGCTGCCCAGTGCAGGAGTTGGAATTTATTACGAAGATGAAACGTTTTTTGGAGGAGTGTCGATGCCCGAAATCCTCAAACAGCAGTACGGATACAACAGCACCAGCGGATTAATCAATTACCAACGCCCCATTTTTGTCCAATTGGGTATGAAATCAGAAGTAAGCGACGGAATCATTGTCAAGCCATCTCTACTTCTTACCAAGCCCGAAAAAGCAAAAATGCGCCTTGATTTAAACGCCATTGCTACTGTACAAGACCGCTTTACGGGCGGGTTATCGGTTCGATTTGGCAGTACAACTTACTGGCAAGCACTGCTTGCTTACGACATATCGAAGAACATTCGGGTTGGTTATGCGTATAGTTCTCGTCGAGTAGAAGATTTTAACGCCCAAACCAATAACATCGCAGGAGTAGGAAAGGGAATCCATGAAATTGTTTTTACCCTTCAACCGAATCCTCAAAGAGATTAGATTTTTGCTAAAACTATACGATTTTTGCAATTAATTACAAATTCAAAGCTAACTTTGCGCCCCTGAAACTAAGTGGTTTTTAAATGGAAAAATACTCATATATAGCGAATTCAGAAGCTGCGTACATTGAAGAGTTGTACCAAAAATACCAACAACAACCTGATTCCGTTGATTTAAGCTGGCAACGTTTCTTTGAAGGGTTTGAATTTTCACTCAAATATGGTGATTCAAAGCCTACACTGAATGGAAACGGAACGGCTACAACCGAAAAGCCCGTCTCGGCTAGCCATACACGCAAAGAAATGGAGGTTGTACACCTTATCAGAGGGTACCGCCAACGGGGGCATTTGGCTTCTCAAACCAACCCACTCGGGCCTCGTAAAAATCGCTATCCAGAACTCGATTTGTCGGATTTTAACCTCTCAGATGCAGACTTAGATGCTGTTTTTGAAGCAGGTATTGAGGTGTTTGGCCGTGCGGCTACCCTCCGTGAGATCGTTACCGCTCTCCAAAAAGTTTATACGGGTAAAATTGGTTTTGAATACCAATACATCCGTGACCGTAAAGTGAAGAGTTGGTTGCGTGAAAAGATTGAAAATGAGTTTCTTAACTTCAATCCGACGATTGAACAGAAGAAACGTATTTTAGAAAAATTGAACGATGCCGTTACGTTTGAGAACTTCTTACATACCAAGTTTTTGGGCAAAAAGCGTTTCTCGCTCGAAGGTGGAGAAGCGACCATTCCTGCGTTGGATGTAGCCATCAACCGTGGGGCAGAGTTGGGCGTGGAAGAGGTGGTTGTTGGGATGGCACACCGTGGCCGCCTCAATGTATTGACCAACATCATGCACAAGCCTTACGAGCAAGTGTTCAATGAGTTTGAAGAAAACGTGGTCTTGGATGAGTTTAGCGATGGTGACGTAAAATACCACATGGGTTACGAGAGCCAAATCGAGACGCCCGAAGGTAAACGCGTGAGCCTCAAGCTAATGCCAAACCCGTCGCACTTGGAAGCGGTCAATCCAGTGGTAGTTGGATACGTGCGTGCCCGCGCGGATGAGCACTACAACCACATTCCTGGTCAAGATAAATATGATCCAGTATTGCCAATCTTGATTCACGGTGATGCCGCCGTGGCTGGACAAGGCATTGTATATGAAGTAACACAAATGTCGAATCTTCCTGCGTATTATACAGGAGGAACGTTGCATTTTGTCATCAATAACCAAATAGGTTTTACCACCGACCATGAAGACGACCGTTCGTCGATTTATTGCTCGGACATTGCCAGAATTGTGGACGCGCCTATTTTCCACGTCAATGGAAATGACCCAGAAGCAGTGGCGTTTGTGATGAAAGTAGCGGTAGAATTCCGTCAGGAGTTTAACCGTGATGTATTTGTGGATATGGTTTGTTACCGCAAATACGGCCACAACGAATCGGATGAGCCGCGCTTCACGCAGCCGACGATGTACGCTAAAATTTCACAACAACTCAACGGCCGCGATTTGTACTTGAAAGAATTGACAGAACGTGGTGAATTGGATGCGCAGATTGCCGACCAAATGCGTGCTGAGTTGGAGGGAGAGTTGCAAGAGCTGTTACAAAAAGTAAAACAAAAGCAATTGCTGTACGAGCGTCCAAAACTCGAACGTGATTGGGCAGAATTGCGCCGCTCAGTACCTGAAGATTTTGAGCAATCGCCCGAAACAGGTATTTCCAAAGAGGTAATTGAGAAAGTGGGTAAAGCCCTTTCTAGCCTTCCTGCCGATTTCAAGGTGTTGAAACAAATTGAAAAAGTGTTGGAAGAACGCAAGCAGATTTTTGCGGGCGAAAAACCTTTCAACTGGTCCGCAGGGGAGTTGTTGGCTTACGGTTCGCTTTTGGCCGAAGGCAGAACGGTTCGTATGACAGGGCAAGACGTACAGCGCGGAACTTTTTCTCACCGTCATGCGGTATTGCACGAAAGCGAAACCAATGCTACGCACAACAGCTTGGCCTACATTGGTGAAGGACAAGGTAAATTTGAAATTTATAACTCATTGCTTTCAGAGTATGGAGTAATGGGCTACGAATACGGGTATGCGATGGCAAACCCTCACGCATTGGTGATTTGGGAAGCACAGTTCGGAGATTTTGCCAACGGTGCCCAAATCATGATTGACCAGTTTATTGCGGCCACCGAGTCAAAATGGAATGCCATGAACGGCTTAGTGATGCTTCTTCCACACGGCTACGAAGGCCAAGGCCCTGAGCACTCAAGCGCCCGTCCAGAGCGTTTCTTGATTCTTTCGGCTGAGTATAATATGTACGTGTGTAACATCACGACCCCTGCCAACTTGTTCCACATGATGCGCCGTCAGCTAACGACGCCGTTCCGTAAGCCGTGTATTTTGATGTCGCCTAAGTCGATGCTACGTAGCCCAATGGCGGTTTCTCCAATGAGCGATTTCTTGGAAGGAAGTCGTTTCCAAGAAACCATCGGCGATACGTACGCTGACCCTAAAAAGGTGAAAAAAGTGTTGTTGTGTACTGGTAAAATTTACTGGGAGTTGTACGACAAACAGCAAAAAGACCAACGCAAAGACGTGGCTATCATTCGGGTTGAGCAATTGCATCCGTTCCCTAAAAAGCAAATTGAAGCGCATTTGGCTCAGTACAAAAAAGCCGAAGTTGTATGGGTGCAAGAAGAGCCAGAAAACATGGGTTACTGGTCGTTTATCCTACGCGAGTTCCCAGAAATTGGTTTAGGAAGTGTAATTGCCCGCAAAGCAAGTGCATCACCTGCGACGGGTTACATGAAAATTCATACGGTGGAGCAAGCCGACCTCATCGAACAAGCTTTTGCTGGAAAATAACAATAAACGATTAACTTGTGCCTCAGCACGTAAAGGATAATAAGAAGGATGTCACAAATTGAAATAAAAGTCCCAACCGTTGGGGAATCTATCACCGAAGTAACCATTGGTTCTTGGGTGAAAAAAGACGGGGAAAGCGTCAAGCGTGATGAAGTAATATGCAGCTTAGACTCTGATAAAGCATCTTTTGAAGTAGTGTCAGAAGCCGATGGCGTATTGCGTATCAAAGCACAAGAAGGAGATGTTCTGCCGATTGGTGGTTTGATTTGTGTTATCGAAGCGTCTGCTGCGGCACCTGCACCCGCTCCTACACCCGCACCCGCTCCAGTAGCGGTGGCACCTGCCCCTGCTGCTTCGGCACCCGTAGCGGCTAAGGTGGTTGAAATGAAAGTGCCAACGGTGGGCGAGTCAGTTACAGAGGTGACGATTGCGAACTGGAACAAAAAAGACGGCGATGTAGTACAATTGGACGAAGTTTTGTGCGAACTCGAATCGGACAAAGCAACGTTTGAACTTCCTGCCGAAGCCGCAGGAACCCTTCGTATCGTTGCGGAAGCAGGTGCTACCTTGCCTATTGGTGCGACCATCTGCCGCATCGAAGTAGGAGGAGGGGTTAGTCAATCTGCTGCTCCAGCCCCAGCTCCCGTAGAAACACCAGCTGCTGCGCCAGTGGCATCGGCAAGTGGTTATGCCTCGGGTCATCCATCGCCTGCAGCCGCCAAAATTCTTTCGGAAAAAGGCATTAGTGCATCGGATGTATCTGGCTCAGGTGTTGGTGGACGTATTACCAAAGAAGACGCCGAAAAAGCGCAAGTTGCAGCGCCAGCAGCAGCTACGCCTGCCCCCGCTCCAAAAGCTGAACCTGCTGCACCTGCCGCTCCAAAAGCTGCCGACCCACGCGGACAGCGTCGCGTAAAAATGACATCATTGCGTAAGACCATTGCTCGCCGCTTGGTAGCAGTGAAAAATGAAACGGCCATGTTGACAACCTTCAACGAGGTGGACATGAAGCCTATCATGGAACTACGCGCCAAATACAAAGATAAATTCAAAGAAAAGCACGGTGTTGGCCTCGGCTTTATGTCGTTCTTCACTAAAGCGTGTGCGATTGCGTTACAGGAGTTCCCTGTCGTAAACTCGTTCATCGATGGTGAAGAAGTGGTATATAACGACTACTCAGACATCTCAATCGCCGTTTCTACTGACCGTGGTTTGGTTGTGCCTGTTGTCCGCAATGCTGAAAAAATGACCTTCGCCGAAATCGAGAAGGAAATCATTCGTTTGGCAGGCTTAGCGCGTGACAACAAGTTGACCATCGATCAAATGCAAGGCGGAACTTTTACCATCACCAACGGTGGTATTTTTGGCTCGATGCTTTCGACTCCGATTATCAACGCGCCACAGTCGGCGATTTTGGGAATGCACAACATCGTAGAACGTCCAGTAGTCGTAAATGGCGAAATCGTGGTACGTCCTATCATGTACGTGGCACTTAGCTACGACCACCGAACCATCGACGGCCGTGACTCAGTGAGCTTCTTGGTACGTGTGAAGCAAATCCTTGAAGATCCAACTCGTTTGTTATTGGAAGTCTAAAAAAATAAACAACCTGCGTCCTGTAATTTTTTACAGGACGCTTTTTTTACAATATGATTGATAACGTACGCATCCAAAATTTTAAGTCGATAAGGGACTTAACTTTCGATACTAGGCGAGTTAACGTCTTCATTGGAGAGCCGAATACTGGTAAATCTAATATATTGGAAGCATTAGGGATGTTTGCTTTTGGACACGTACGAGATATTCGCCAGTTAGTTCGTTTTAAGAGAATGTCCGACATGTTTTATGATAATCAGATTCAGGATTCGATTAAAGTTCAGGCTGATGGAGATTGTCTCACGTATAAATTTGGTAAAAACGTAAGCGTCTTAAATTATACTTTTTCTAACGAACCCAAAGACTACTATTTCGGAATAAAGAATAGCGGAGTGACTGTTGATCAGCTTTATGATTACGAATTGCCAAGTGGGTACGAAAGCTGGAAAGCTTATTTTAAAACTTACGAAGAGAGTAAAGAGCTATATTTTAAGCCATATAGGTTTCAAAATGTTAAAAAATTTGTGGCAAAAAATGGTTTTT
Organism: Runella sp. R0.1_18; assembly: GCF_057652155.1. Classification (NCBI taxonomy): domain Bacteria; kingdom Pseudomonadati; phylum Bacteroidota; class Cytophagia; order Cytophagales; family Spirosomataceae; genus Runella; species Runella sp. R0.1_18. Next base: position 207,567 of record NZ_JBYFCK010000001.1, on the reverse strand, counting down.
TCTTGTACCCCCCTCACGGAGAAAACTTGTATGATGTCATCCATTTTAATCCTAGCGTGCGAGAAATTATTGCTGAAATATTAAAATCAAAAGGTTATAAGTTAAATTTAGACGTAGAAAGAAAAGAGATTAACATGCTAAAAGAGTTTAAGGATGTTGTATATACATATCCTTATACGTCTCTTTCGGATACTTTGCAACGGCTCATGTTTTACATAGCGGCTTTGGAGAGTAATAAAAAATCAGCACTATTATTTGAAGAGCCTGAATCAAATATATTTCCATTTTATAATAAATACTTGGCTGAACTAATCGCCCAAAATGAATCAGAGAATCAGTTTTTTATTGCGACTCATAACCCGTATTTCTTAGGTTCGTTAATTTTTAAAACACCGATACGAGAGTTGGCTGTATATATTACTTATATGGACAATTACGAAACCAAGTTGCGCCTTTTATCAAATGAGGAAATAGAGGAACTGGCCTCTATGGATACAGGAATGTTCTTTAATTTGGACTTATTTTTACCACAAGCATGATTTTTTTAGAGTGTAATCCTGATGAAGCTTTGGTAATGACTTTGGGTATTACTAGAAAGGAAGTTAGGCATGAAGACGATAAAGGTGAAGTTTGTAAAAAGGTAGCCAGAAATTCAAGCGTGAAAGGGTTGATTGAAGAAGACCCAGAAATAGCCCAGCCGAAGTACATTAGAGGGTTGGAGCTTAAAGAAGAAAAGCATCAAATTAAGCTTTTTTACGATAGAAAAATGGACAATAGTATCATAATGATTTGTCCGAAATTGGAGACATGGATTATTCTTGTTTGTCAGCGGGCAAAACTAGATATTACAAAATTTGGACTTCCTGATAAACCTAATCAGCTGCATAAAGTTCTAAATACTCGTATCGCCCAATGGAAAACGCTCCTTACCTATCTAGAAAGCCATGAAAATGAATCCATCCTATATTTGAAATCTTTATTAAATTCATAACTAACCAATGCAATACGACGTTATCGTTATCGGTTCAGGGCCAGGAGGCTATATCTGTGCCATTCGTTGTGCTCAATTAGGCTTAAAAACGGCCATCATCGAAAAATATAAAACGCTTGGAGGAACTTGCCTTAATGTAGGTTGTATTCCTTCAAAAGCATTGCTTGACTCGTCGGAACATTACCACAATGCGGCGCACAGCTTTGCTGAACATGGTATCAAGCTCGAAAACTTGCAAGTCGATTTGGCACAGATGATTGCCCGCAAAAGCGAGGTGGTTAGCCAAGTGTGCAAAGGGGTAGAGTTTTTGATGAAGAAAAACAAAATCGACGTTTACCAAGGAAAAGGCTCTTTCGTGGATAAAAACACGGTGAAGGTGACCAAAGATTCGGGCGAAATTGAAATGGTGACGTCAAAAAATATCGTTATCGCCACAGGCTCGAAACCTTCGTCACTGCCTGGTATCACCATCGATAAACAACGCATCATTACTTCTACCGAAGCCCTTCAAATGAAAGAAGTTCCTAAGCACCTTATCGTGATTGGCGCAGGGGTGATTGGGGCAGAATTAGGCTCGGTCTATGCACGTATCGGTGCCAAAGTGAGCTTTGTAGAGTATGCTTCGGCCATGATTCCTACCATGGACAGTACGATGGGCAAAGAGCTTCAACGTAGCATGAAGAAGCTTGGTGCTGATTTCTATTTGAGCCACAAAGTAAAAACGGTGGTAAATACTGGCGATGAAGTGGTAGTAACAGCCGAAAATCCGAAAGGAGAAACGGTTACTTTCACGGGTGACTACTGCTTAATGAGCGTAGGACGTCGGCCATTTACCGATGGATTGGCCCTCGAAAATGCAGGCTTGACAACCGACGCACGTGGAAAAATCGAAGTGGACGAACATACACTTCAGACCAAAGTGTCTAACATTTATGCCATCGGTGACGTGATTCGCGGAGCAATGCTCGCCCACAAAGCCGAAGAGGAAGGCGTATTTGTGGCAGAAACCATCGTGGGTCAAAAACCACACATTAACTATTCGCTAATTCCAGGCGTTGTTTATACATGGCCAGAGGTAGCAAGTGTCGGAAGCACTGAAGAAGAACTCAAAGCCAAAGGTGTGCCTTACAAGTCTGGTTCATTTCCGTTCAAAGCCTTAGGACGTGCCCGCGCTAGTATGGACATCGACGGTACGGTTAAGGTATTGGCTCATAAAGAAACTGACGAAATTTTGGGCGCTCATATCATTGGCCCACGCGCTGCCGACATGATTGCGGAAGCCGTGGTAGCGATGGAATACCGTGCTTCGGCCGAGGACATTAGTCGCATGTCGCACGCGCACCCGACTTATACCGAAGCGTTTAAAGAAGCGTGTTTGGCTGCTACTGGCAACCGCGCCTTGAATGCTTAGTAACTGAATTAATAACAACAGTATGGATACCCCGATGAGCTAGCTTGTCGGGGTATTTTTTTGATGGTCAATAATTGCTCGAACTGTTTCGATGGCCGTCGATAAAGGTTGGGTAATGTCAAAGGGCAGAATGATTAACTGAAGCGTATCATCAAAACGGAAAGCGGGGAGAGGAGTGGTAAAGCCTTCGTGAGCAGGATAGAGCAAATACAACTCGGTTGCCCGATATTTTTGACCATAGGCGTAGAGTTGGTACAAATCTGCTTGGTCGATGCCATAATTGGGCGCATCAGGGGCAATGCGTTTCCATTTGATGTCGATAACAATGACTTGTTCCTCAAAGCGCAAAACCAAGTCGGGGCGTAGTTTAAATTGGGGTTTCCCGTCGTGGCGTTGAAGTAAGTAGTGGGCTGTTTCTTGATAAACAACTTCGTATTCTTGACAATATCGTTTAAAGCCTTGTGCTACATATCGTTCAAACAATTGTTCGGTGGGAAATAAAAGCGACTCGTTAGTGTTTGCTCCGAAGGTACTCCACGATTGAGTCAGCAGCAGGATTTTAGCCCATTTTAAAGCTTGGGAATAACGGTCGAAACTTCTTGGCAAATGACTAACCTTTTGAAAGTCTTCTGCCAGCATAGAGGAGGGTTGTATTTCGTCCCAAATAAAACGCAGCTTTCGTAGTTTGGCCTGATTGGGTAGGTATTGACTTCGTTTAGCCAAAAAATCAATGCAGGTTTTGAGCAATCGATTGGGTAAAATATCGGCGATAAACTGGTCGTGTTCAACGGCTAATAATTCGGGATGAGCGTGATTTTGGCGATGATACTGCCATTTCCCCTTCAAAAAACGACTTTGTGCTTCTACCGTTTCGTACGCTTTTTGAATCCCTTGTCGGGTCAATTGTTCAATTTCAGCAATAAACGCGCAGATAAAAATCTCCCAAACTGGTAAGTGTACCTGCTGCAATTGCGCTTGCGAAAGTCGATGAAAGGGTAAGTCAGGCACTGTTCTTAGCATTCGAAGCAGTGCCAATCGCATTTCTGGTACCTTAGCGAAGTCAGAAATTTTAGGTAAAATTTCAATGTGGGTTCCGTCGGATAGTTGTAGTAATCCTACGTGATTTTTGAGCCGAATAAACTCTTGCCCTTTCTGGACCCCATAACTTAGAATCGGTTCGGCATTCCCCCGAAAAGAAAGTTGTTTCATTAGTTCAAAAACTCGGTCAGGAACAAAAACAACGGACTGTGTTTCTTTTTGTTCGTTGCGAAGTGCAATAGATGCTTTTCGGATGTACCCGTATTCGGGAAGGGTAAAGTGCTGTGGCATAGCATAAGTTAGAGTCACACTTGCTAAATTAGTAAAAATCAATTACCTTTGTCCCTAATTATATGATGATTGATTACAGAGGGGAAAGAGATTCCCCTTTTTTGTTGGCAAAAAATGAACCTAAAAGAAAAAATAATCGCTTTGCTGTCAACGCTTTTGGAAGAAGATAAATACTTCATTGTAGAAGTACAAGTTTCTCCTTCAAAAGTTCGACAAAAGGTGACGATATTGATGGATAGTGATGCGGGAATTAGCATCGACGAATGTGCTGAAATAAGCCGTAAACTAGATGATATGATTGAAGCGGAGGAGCTTATTCCGCACGCTTATACCCTTGAGGTTTCCTCGCCAGGCGTAGATTATCCCTTAGCTTTTCCTCGTCAGTTTCAGAAAAACATTGGCCGTACGCTGAAAGTGATTCTGAAAGACGGAATCGAAAAAAGGGGAGAGTTAATCGCTGTTTCGGACGAAGGTTTTACCATCAAGGAGGAATTGAAGAAAAAGAAGAAAGACCAAGTCCCTGCGGAGTTGACTTTTGCCTATGGTGATATTGCCAGAGCAGAAGTACAAATCAAATTTTAATACGAATAAAAACTAACGAATAACCATAAACTGTGGCTTGCCACTTAACTCTTTCGAAAGAAAATGGATAGTGCAGTATTGATAGAATCATTTGCGGAGTTTGCGCGTTCCAAAAACATCGATCGTCCTACGATTATCAAAGTATTGGAAGATGTGTTTCGTACAATGATTCGTAAGAAATATGGAACCGATACCAATTTTGACGTAATCATCAACCCAGACAGTGGAGACCTCGAAATGTGGCGTACCCGCGAAATCGTGGACGATAACTCAGAAGATATTTGGGAACCAGATAAAATTCCATTGGCAGAAGCCCGTAAAATCCAAGATGACTTTGAAGTAGGTGAAGAAGTCGCCGAAGAAGTGAAATTGGAGGACTTTGGCCGCCGTATGGTGCAAACAGCTCGCCAAACATTGATTCAAAAAATCAAGGATTTGGAGAAAGAATTGTTGTACTACAAATACAAAGACATGGTGGGCGATTTGCTCAACGTGGAAGTGTATCAGATTTTGAAAAATGAGCTTATTTGTTTGGATTCGGAAGGAAACGAACTGGCATTGCCAAAACAAGAGCAGATTTTCAAAGACAAGTACCGCAAAGGTGAGCCTGTAAAAGCGGTAATCCACAAAGTAGAGTTAAACAACGGTACGCCACGCATCACCTTGTCGCGTACGTCGCCAGTGTTCTTGGAGCGTTTATTTGAAAACGAAATCCCTGAAATCTACGATGGCCTTATCCATATCCGTAAGATTGTCCGCGAACCAGGCGAAAGAGCCAAAGTCGCAGTTGAATCATACGACGACCGCATCGACCCCGTAGGAGCTTGCGTGGGTATGAAAGGTTCACGTATTCATACGATTGTACGTGAATTGAACAACGAAAATATCGACGTTATCAACTACACTGAAAACTTAGAGTTGTTGATTCAGCGTGCGTTGAGCCCTGCAAAAATCACCTCAATGGTTATCGACCGCGAAGCCAAACGAGTATCGGTGTATTTGAAACCAGACCAAGTGTCGTTGGCAATTGGTAAAGGGGGACAAAACATCAAGTTGGCAGGCCGCTTAGTGAGCATGGAAATCGACGTATTCCGCGATGTAGAAGGTCAGGAAGACGAAGAAGACGTTGACTTGAACGAATTTACGGACGAAATCGACGAGTGGATGATCGAAGAATTCCGTAAGATAGGTTTGGATACTGCGAAACAAGTAATCAGCATCAGCAAAGAAGAGTTGATTCGCCGTACCGATCTTGAAGAAGAAACCGTTGATGAAATCTTAGAAATTTTGCGCCGAGAGTTTGAATAATTCAGGACTTTTAGATTTAAAATGTCCATTACAAACGGTTTTTAGGCGTTGTTAGTACGAGAGATACTAAGACTTGACAAATAAATCTGTATCTTTGGACTAATTTTCAGGGTTTTTCCAGAAAAACGAATAAACAATAACCCGTACTTTAGTACGAAAATTTCCAATATGTCGGAAGAAAAAAGTATGCGCCTTAGCCAAGCGGCCCGAATTCTCAACCGTAATCACGCAGCGGTTGCGAGTATTTTGGCTGCAAAAGGGTATAAGGTGGACAACAATCCTAATACAAAGCTAAACGCAGAACAACTTGAGTTTTTGGCGAAAGAATTCAAGGCTGAGTCGTTGTTGGGGGGAAGTGCACCCAAAAAAGAAGAAGTAGTAGTAACCACGCCACCAGCAAAGGGAGAAGATAGCCCCGTGCTGTATTTTCGTAGCTCACAAGCAGCAGGTAATAACAAACCTGCCAGTGAATCAGCCTCTGAATCAACGTCGCCAAAAGAACCAGAGATTTTACGTGCCGAGACATCTCAAATTGGATTGAAAGTAGTAGGTAAAATTGATTTAGACGCGCCTAAATCATCGGTTACACCTCCTCAGCCAGCTCCCAAGCCAGTTGAAGAGCCAAAACCTGTGGTGGTAGTTCCTCCTGTTGAGGAGAAAAAACCAGAACCACCTGTGGCGCCTAAGGTAGAAGAACCAGTAGTTGTGAAACCACCAGTGGTTGAAGAAAAACCAGCGCCAGCGCCAGTACCAACTCCAGCCCCTGCTCCAGTAGTAGTGGAGACAAAACCAGCTCCTACTCCAGAGCCAATAAAACCACCTGTGGAAACCCCTAAAGTGGAGGAGAAAAAAGAAGAACCAGTGCAAGAGGTGAAGCCAACTCCTGCTCCACCAAAAGTTCAAGAGCCACCAGTGAAGGTAGAAGTAAGCCAACCGCAACCTAAACAGGAGGTTGAGAAACCAGCTCCACGAGTTGAAAAACCTCAGCCACCAGTAACTCCTCCCCAGCCAGCCAAAGAAGAGCCGGCCGCTGCCCCCGAAGTGGAGGCACAACCTGTACTTATCGAAGCGAAAGCCGATCCACTAAAAGGTTTGACCATTTTAGGGAAAATTGAGCTTCCAACTGATCGCCGTAGTGGTGATTCAGGAGGAAATCGCGATAAGGACAAGGACAAAAAACGTAAGCGTAAGCGTGTACGCAAAGGGGAAAAGGTGGTTGAAAATGCGCCTGCTAACCGTAACAACAACAATAATAATAACAACGGTAACAATACTGCTGGAAATAACAACAGTAACAGTAACACAAACGCCAACAATAGTGGCAATAGCGGAAGACAAGGAGATCGACCTGCAAGGGACGGTCAGAACAGACCGCAGCAAGCCTCTGGAGGAAACGCGCAAGGTGGAGGTAACAACAACAATAATTCCAACAATAACAACAACCGCAGAGGACCAAACTCGGGTCAAGGACAAGGTGGGAATACCAATACTAACAATACCAACACCAGTAACAATACCAACAACAACAGTAATAATAACAATAAAAAGGGCGGAAACACGGCCAATAACAACCGCCGCGAACGCAAAGAGGAAATCTCTGACAAAGAAGTATCAGACTCAATCAAGGCAACAAATGCTCGTCTGAGTGGTACTACGCGTGGTAAAAACTTTGGAGCTGACAAACGTCGTGAGCGTCGTCGGGTTCGTGCAGTAGCAGAAGAAGATCGCTTGATGCAAGAACAAGAAGATGCAAAAGTACTCAAGGTAACAGAGTTTGTCTCGGCCAATGAGCTTTCTTCTTTGATGGACGTGTCGGTGCAAGAGGTTATTTCTGTTTGTTTGAGCATGGGAATGTTCGTCTCAATTAACCAGCGTTTGGATGCAGAAAGTATTACCTTGATTGCGGATGAGTTTGGTTATGACGTTTCTTTCATCTCTGCCGAAGAAGAAATTCAGGGCGATGTACAGGAAATTGAAGACGACGAGGCTGATTTGCAAGAACGCGCCCCTATCGTAACCATCATGGGTCACGTTGACCACGGTAAAACATCATTGCTTGACTATATTCGCCGTACTCGCGTAGCAGCGGGTGAAGCGGGGGGAATCACGCAGCACATTGGGGCATACAGCGTAAAAACAGATGGCGGTCGCCGAATTACATTCCTCGATACACCAGGTCACGAAGCCTTTACGGCGATGCGTGCGCGGGGTGCGAAAGTAACAGACGTCGTTATCATTGTGATTGCTGCGGACGACTCTATCATGCCTCAAACGCGGGAAGCAATTAACCACGCACAAAACGCGGGAAGCCCGATTGTGTTTGCCTTTAGTAAGATTGACAAGCCAGGTGCCAACACGGAAAAAATCCGAGAAGCATTGGCAAATATGAATATTTTGGTGGAAGAGTGGGGTGGAAAGTACCAAACCCAAGAAATTTCGTCAAAATCAGGGGTTGGTATTCCTGATTTGCTTGAAAAAGTATTGTTGGAAGCTGACTTGCTCGAACTCAAAGCCAACCCCGAACGCCGCGCTTCTGGTACTGTGATTGAAGCATCGCTGGACAAAGGCCGTGGTTATTTGGCAACAGTGTTGGTGCAGACGGGAACACTCAAAGTAGGAGATCCTATCTTGGCAGGTTCACACCACGGACGGGTAAAGGCCATGTTTGATGCGTCAGGAACGCGCTTGAAAACAGCAGGGCCATCTACTCCAGTACAGTTGCTTGGTTTGAACGGTGCGCCTCAAGCGGGGGATAAGTTCAATGCGATGGAATCAGAACGTGAAGCACGAGAGATTGCCAACAAGCGCGAACAAATCATGCGTGAGCAAACGATCCGTACTCGTAAGCACATTACGCTGGAAGAAATCGGTCGTCGTAAGGCCATCGGAACTTTCAAAGAATTGAACATCATCATCAAAGGTGACGTGGACGGTTCGGTAGAAGCCCTGTCTGACTCGTTGTTGAAACTTTCGACGGAAGAGGTACAAGTGAATATTGTCAACAAAGCGGTGGGTCAAATCGCTGAGTCGGATGTCAACTTGGCAATTGCGTCGGATGCCATCATCGTTGGTTTCCAAGTTCGCCCTTCTATCAATGCCAAGAAACTTGCAGAACAAGAACAAATCGAAATCCGCCTTTACTCGGTCATTTACGACGCTATTAACGAAGTGAAAGACGCGATGTTGGGTATGTTGGAGCCAACAATGGAAGAAGTCATTGTAGGTAACGCTGAGATTCGCGAAGTGTTCAAGATTAGCAAAGTAGGTACCGTAGCAGGATGTTACGTAACCGATGGGCATCTTAAACGCAATAACAAAGTGCGCGTTATCCGTGACTTTATTGTGGTTCACGAAGGTGAAATTTCGCAGCTTAAACGTTACAAAGACGATGTAAACGAAGTTAAATCAGGGTTTGAATTTGGTCTTAGCATCAAGGGGCTTAATGATATTCAAGTAGGGGATATTGTAGAAAGCTTCGAAATGAAAGAAGTAAAACGGACGCTGTAAACATACAAATACATTGATTGCGACGGGCTTTTGGTATCACCAAAGGCCCGTTTCGTTTTAAGGAAGGTGGAGAACGTCGCACAAACTTTACCTGAGTGAGGGACAAAGTATCATAATTTGGCAGGGAATGTTATATTTGTGTAAGTTTATTTAGTTAATCCGTGGAAGAAATACAATCAGATATTTTTCATAGTGTCCCCCAAAGACCCCCTTGGCGTAACGTCATGTTACTTTTTGGGCTGGTTTTGCTGGGTTCTTCGCTAGGCAATCTCCTTGCGATGGCGGCGATTATGGCCTTGAGTATGACGCATGGTGGGTTGGGGCTAGAAGACATCGCTCAAATGCTGCAAAAGCCCGAGGCTTACCCGCATTCATGGTGGTATTTGATGTTGATACAAGCCGTATCGCATTCGTTTACATTTCTTATTCCTAGCGTTATCTATTGGCGCTGGTCAGAACAACATCGGGTAGAAGAATTCGTACGCCGTCCGTTACCTTCTTTTTTACTACTAGGAGTTGCTTGTTTGGCCGTGCTGGCTTTTATGCCGTTGAATAGCCTAATTATTGAATGGAATAATAGTGTACACTTGCCTCAGGGATTATTCAGGGTCGAAAGCTGGATGAGACGCAAAGAGCAAGAACTGGCCACAATGACCCAGTTTTTAACCGAATTTAAGTCATTGCCCAAGCTATTAGTGGCCATGACGGTGATGGCTATTATTCCAGCCATTGGCGAAGAAGTTCTGTTCAGAGGTATTATTCAACGGAAAATATTTCATAAAATTGGAGACATGCACATCTCCATTTGGTTGACAGCGGCGATATTTAGTGCTACCCATTTGCAGTTCTTAGGTTTTATCCCCCGAATGCTCCTAGGTGCCATGTTTGGCTATATGTATGCGTGGAGCCGAAATTTATGGACACCTATTTTTGCTCACTTCGTCAATAATGCAGCTACGCTGCTAATGGTTTACCTGTCCAACCAGCAGCTAATTTCAATGAATGTTGAGAATCCCGAATCTACTATTTCATGGACGGGGGCATTATTATCATTAGTACTAACGGCAGGTTTGCTTTTAAACCTAAAAATGATTTCTCACCGTAGAGTTGCCCAGTTGTAGATTGTTTAGCACTATCTGCATAGCACGGAGGCGCTTACATTTACAATAAACCAAATGACTGTTGATAATTGGGAAAAAATCTTTGAGACAAGTTTCCAGCATCGTGCCGAAATCGTGCGGGAATATTTAGAGCAACAATCTATTTCGGGAGTTGTTATTAATAAACAGGATAGCAGTTACCACTTTGGCAAGTACGAGTTGTATGTTCCTTTGAAAGATGCTATCATTGCCAAAACTATCGTAGAGAATGAAATCTCCTTTGAATAACCTATCTAATCTTCAACAACGTATTATTGCAGCAATTGTAGGGGTAGCCATCATTTTATCCGCTATTTTGTACAGTGATTGGACGTTTTTATTGCTTTTTTGTGCCATCAGTATTCTTACCCAATTAGAGTTTTACAAACTACTAGGGCTTGACGGAAACCAACCATTGACGTATTATGGCACATTGTGTGGGGTGTTTATAAACCTCCTAACATTTTTAATTGAAAAAGAAGTAATTGATTTCCAAAATTACTTCCTGATTAGCCCGATGGTGACCATGATTTTCTTTATAAAACTATATAAGAAAAAAGACCTAAAGCCCTTTCAAAATATCGCTTTTACGTTTTTGGGAATTATTTATGTCGCCATACCTTTTTCGTTACTAAGTGTCTTGGCGATGCGTGGTGGCGTGTATAATTATGAAATTGTACTCGGAAGCTTATTTTTATTGTGGGCAACAGACGTAGGGGCCTATTTTGCGGGTACTTATTTCGGAAAAAGAAAGCTTTTTGAACGTGTTTCTCCCAAAAAATCATGGGAAGGAGCCGTTGGTGGGGCTTTTTTTGCAGCCATTGTCGCTTTCTTCCTTGGGATGTACTTCCGCTCGTACGAAGAATGGGCTTGGTATTGTATCGGAGCACTGATTGTGGTGGCAGGTACATTAGGAGATTTAGTAGAATCTCTTTTTAAAAGAAGCATCGCCATCAAAGATTCTGGTAGTACGATTCCAGGACACGGAGGCTTTTTAGACCGTTTTGACGGCTTGCTACTTTCGGCACCGTTTATTGTGACATTCGTTAAAATTTTTTCATAGATAAAAACGTTACTCATTATAAGGACACACCTTTGCGTTCATTTTTGACCAGAAACTATGCTACAAAAACATACATACAGCTACTTCCTTGTTGGGGTTATTTTTTTGCTTTCATTGCTGAATACAGTAGAAGGACGTGCCCAAGGGCAGGTAAAAAGCATTATGTTTACGGGGCGTGTAGTCGGAGTAAAAGGGACACAAACGCTCGCGAAAGCCTATATTTTTATTCCAAAAGCAGGACGAGGAACCTTAGCGGACGAAGCGGGATATTTCGCTTTACCCGTATTTCCTGGGGATAGTGTGGTATTTAGTTATTTGGGATACCAAAAGCAATACCACGTGGTTCCAAAACGCCACATGGAAGAGTCGTATTCGGCCATCATTTTGATGAAAGAAGACATAAAAACGTTGGCTGAAGTCAAGGTCTATCCGTATGCAACGGAAGAAGACTTTAAAAAAGCGTTTATCGCAATGAAATTGCCTGACGAATTTGAACGCGAAAACCTCGAACGAAATACGCGCCAAGAGCTCTTGATGCAGATGGCGGCTGCAACACCTATGAGCGCCGCCTCTAACTACCGAAGTTTTATGGACCAACAAATTTTTGGTCGTGATAATGCCGCCAACCGAAGCTTCTCAAACACCCTGCCTTTCTTAAATCCCTTTGCCTGGGCAAGCTTTATTAAGTCAGTCAAAAACGGTGACTTGAAAAAGAAAGAATACCGCGACATTCTTAAACAAGCCCCCCGCGAAAATATCTCTCGCCAAGATATTTTGAAGAAAGACAATTAATTACGCTTTTAAGGGCTCGTCATAATCGACGAGCTGGGTTTCTTGGCCATCAAAAACGGCATAAGAATTATACACAATCCAATCTCCCAAAATGAGGGTTCGACTGTACTGATTGATGGGCAAGTCGAGCTTGATGTGTCGGTGGCCAAAAACGTAAAAATCGTGATGGTTTAGTTTTTCTTGTTCCTTCGCATACAACACAAGCCACTCTTTGTCTTCACCCCAATACGACGGTTGTCCTTCTTTTTGGTGTTTGCGCCAGCTATGCAACGCCCACGATTGCCCCAGCCAGAGTGCAAGATTGGGATGTAAAAGGTTGCCAAAAGCCCAACTCGCTAATTTACTTTCAAAAACAATGCGCAGTAATTTGTAAAAATGGTCGCCTGGGCCAAGCCCGTCGCCGTGCGCAACGTGAAACGATCGGATGGGCGCATTAGGTGTGGTTTCGACCAGTAAATCAAGCGGGCGGCGGTAGGTTTTGATGTTTAATTCTTTTTCAAAATAATCGGTCATCCACATATCGTGATTGCCAGGGAATGCGATAATTTGGATGCCTGCATCCGTCAGTTCCCCGAGTTTTCCCAACAACCGAACGAAACCACGCGGAACGACGCGCTTGTGTTCGTACCAGAAATCAAACAAATCGCCAACCAAGCAGATTAGTTGTGCATCGTGACGGATACTTTCTAGCCACCGCACAATGCGCTTTTCGCGAACGAGGCTATCGGCATGAGTGGGGGCACCAAGGTGAAAATCAGAGGCAAAATAGATTTTCTTTGCGGGTGAAAGGGTGACTTTTAGAGATTGAAAAGACATGTGACTTTGAAACATTCGGGCAAAAATACGGAGATTACTTTACAAGATTTTTTCTAATTTTACGACTTACCCAAGCAAATTTTCATGGAAACACCCATCCCCACTAAATCAGAAGTATTTGAGGCCGTCGCTGCACAGTTGGCCGAGCAAGGTTTTAGCATTGTTAAGCAAGATCAAACCCGCCCATGGGGAGGTTTTTTTGTGATTAACGAAGACCAAACGCCTCAGTTTGCCGCGACCTATTTCCCGACAGTTGAGCTGTCAAGCATTCAAATTACGCAAAAACTAAGCCCTAAAATACTACTTGTTGCGCCAGAGAAACGCTTGTCGTGGCAATACCACCACCGCCGTGCGGAGATTTGGCGCGTTGTGTCAGGAACAGTAGGGGTTGTAAAAAGCGATACCGACGAAGAAACCGAGGTGCAGTCGTACCAGCCAGGTGATTTGATTACCTTGCGTCAAGGAGAGCGTCACCGTTTGGTAGGGTTATCAGGATGGGGAGTTTTGGCCGAAATTTGGCAACATACCGACCCAGAACACCCATCAGACGAAGATGACATCGTACGTGTACAAGATGATTTTGGAAGATAATGGAAAACCTTAAATACCCCATTGGCCGCTTTGCGTTTGGAAAAACCTATTCGGCGGCCGAAACGCAAGCGCATATTCAGGAAATCAGCGCGTTGCCTTCTAAGTTATTTAATGTGGTGAATGTACTTAATGAGGTACAACTAGAAACACCTTACCGCCCCGAAGGCTGGACAGTGCGCCAAACAGTCCACCACGTTGTTGATAGTCACATGAATGCTTACATTCGCTTTAAGTTGGCTTTGACAGAAGAGAATCCAGCTATTAAGCCTTACGAAGAAGCACTTTGGGCTGAGTTAGCCGATGGCAAAGGTGCCCCCGTAGAGTGGTCGTTGCAGTTGCTAAAATACGTACATTTGCGTTGGGTAATGTTGCTTAATTCCTTGAGTGACGCAGACTGGGAACGCACTTATTTCCACCCAGAAACAAAGCGGGTATTTCCTCTTCGGGAAGTAGCAGCGCTGTACGCTTGGCACAGCGAGCACCATTATGAGCATATCAATCAGCTTTGTATCAAAGAAGGCTGGAAATAAGATAAGCGCCTAGCAAATCTTTTCAGCCATTTTTACGTTTATGAGGGTGTAAGCAAATTAACATCCAATTAATAGTACCGAAATGCCTTCCGCATCCACTTCTGACAATATCTTAGTTCGGGTATTGAAGTCTGTATTTTTTAAAAGCGCCACTGGTAAAGCAGGGCGTTATGCCCGCAATGCGGGTAGCCTTGTTGAACTTTTAGGGAAAGTATTAAACAAAACCAACACCCTAAAAGGCGCGACCTACGATTCCCTTAGGGAAAAAGTAATGTTATTGGTACGTTTGCTCAAAGCCTATGTTAAAGGAGAATACAAAACAGTACCTTGGAAAACACTGACCCGCATTATTGCGGTTTTGCTGTATTTTTTGTCACCAATTGATGTCATTCCTGATATACTACCGATTGTAGGATTAACCGATGACATTGCCTTGGTTGTTTGGTTGTTTAATGCCATTGGCGACGACCTTGATGCTTTTCGTGAGTGGGAGTCAAAACGAAATACTATCACGATTGGCTGATAATCTGCGAAATAGTTGTTAATTTTGCCAAAAGATTCCTTAAAATAGGGTTAAAAATCGAAAATCAACGGTAAATAAACAGTCCTATTTCGTTTTATTACTGTAATCAATACATTGCTTGAATGTACAGCGATGTATAAAAGCAACAATTTAGAGAAATCACTAACCGCATTTTCAAAATGAATACGCTTTCAATTTTTTTAATCATGGGCTTGGGTGGACAGGAACTCATCTTTATCGCCCTTATCGTGTTGTTACTTTTCGGCGCAAAGAAAATTCCTGAGTTGATGAAAGGGTTAGGAAAAGGCATTCGTGAATTCAAAGAAGCTTCTAAGGAAGTGAAAGAAAACATCGAAAAAGGACTTGACGAAAGTCGCTAAGGTCTGCCCGCCAATTTTCGGGGAAATTTTGCCGAAAAACGGCTTTTTAATGACGATTTAGCCAAAAATCAGCAGTAGCCTTCGGACTACTGCCGATTTTTATTTTGTACCAATCCCAATTTAATGCCAATTTCGTTGGCGGTAATCTATTGATTGTGAGCTATCATTATACTTCTCTTAGTGAAATTCAAACCGACCTCCGTTCGGGAACTGTATCGTGCCGTGAGCTAGTGGCGTATTATTTGAAAAACATAGAGGAAAAAAATCCAGTCTTGAATGCGTTTGTGGCGGTGTATGACCAAGAAGCAACGCAAAGAGCAGAAGAAATTGACCAAAAAATTGCGGCAGGAACAGCAGGACGCCTAGCGGGAATGGTACTCGGAATTAAGGATGTCCTTTGCTATCAAAATCACGGATTACAAGCAGGAAGTGCCATTTTAAATGGTTTTGTGTCGCAGTTTACTGCTACCGCCGTGCAGCGGGTATTGGCCGAAGATGCCATCATCATTGGTCGCCAAAACTGCGATGAATTTGCGATGGGCTCTTCCAACGAAAGCTGTGCGTTTGGGGTTGTCCGCAATGCTGCGGATACTTCCCGCGTTCCTGGAGGTTCGTCGGGAGGCTCGGCAGTGGCAGTCCAAGCAGATATGTGCTTGGCGTCATTGGGCTCAGATACGGGTGGTTCGGTGCGTCAGCCTGCGGCTTTTTGTGGGCTTGTTGGCCTAAAACCTACCTATGGACGTGTGTCGCGTTGGGGGCTGATTGCCTACGGCTCGTCGTTTGATTGCATAGGGCCAATCACCAAAAGTGTAGATGATGCCGCTCTTTTGCTAGAAATTATGGCAGGTGCCGATGATTTTGATAGTACGGTATCGCAATTGCCCGTACCTTCTTTTACGAAAGCAGTAGCCGAAACGACGGTTCAAAAACAAAAAGTGGCTTATTTGCGGGAAGGCGTAGAAAGTGAGGCGCTACAACCCGAAATTCGACAAGCTATGCAAGCCAAACTTGACTGGTTACGCGAGCAAGGCCATGAAGTAGAGCCTATAGACTTTGAGTTACTTTCTTATATTCTGCCAACTTATTATATCCTTACTACGGCCGAGGCGAGTTCAAATTTGTCTCGTTTTGACGGAGTAAGATACGGCCATCGTACGGCAACTCCCGTGGATTTGATGGAACTTTACAAAAAATCGCGCAGTGAAGGTTTTGGAAAAGAAGTAAAAAAACGCATCATGCTTGGTACGTTTGTGCTCAGTGCGAGTTATTATGATGCGTATTATACCAAAGCTCAAAAAGTGCGCCGTTTGGTAAAAAATCAGACCGATGAGCTTTTTAAGAAATATGACTTTTTGATAATGCCAACTACGCCAACAACGGCCTTCCCGATTGGAGATAAAACCGAAGATCCGTTACAGATGTATTTGGCCGATATATTTACGGTACAAGCAAACGTGATTGGGTATCCTGCCATTTCGATTCCTGTCGGAACCGACGAACAGGGGCTCCCCATGGGACTTCAAGTGCTAGGAAAACCATTCGGAGAAGCTGATTTGCTGGCTTTCTCAAAATATATAGTAGCCAAAGAACCAGCAAATTCTTTGGCCTAATACTCAACATAAGCGATAAAATAGCCATTGAAAAACGAACAAAAAAGATGTAAAACCTAACGAGAAAACAACGGAACGATGATGGAATTGAAGCGAATTGTGGGCATGGGATTGGTAGCGGGGATGTGTTGGCTTGGAACAAGCGAGGGTGCCCGTGCACAAGAAGTAGAGACTGACACCAACGTAGTGGAAGAACAAATTCAAGTAGAAGCAATGGCCGATTCAACGGTGTCGGAAGCCCTTGTACGCGAACGTCTTGCCAAGTTGGAAAACATCATACCGCTCCGTTATCACAAGGTAACGCATCAATTTGTGGAGTATTTTATCTACCGCAAGCCGAGCTTTGTGAAGCGAATGCTAGAGCAAATGCACTTGTACTTTCCGTTGTACGAGCAGATGCTTGAAAAACACGGAATGCCGCGCGAGTTGAAGTTTTTGTCATTGATTGAGTCGGGGCTAAACCCGCGCATTATTTCGTACGCAGGCGCAGGTGGGTTGTGGCAATTTATGCCTGCAACGGGCCGTGAGTATGGAATGAAGCAAAATGACTACATCGATGAGCGTTTTGACCCCGTAAAATCAACCGAAGCCGCTTGTGTGTATTTGAAACGGCTTCACCGTGCTTTTGGCGACTGGGAAATGGCTTTGGCCGCTTATAACGTTGGGCCAGGTAACGTAAAAAGGGCGATGCGCCGCTCAGGCTCAAGTACTTTCTGGGGAATCTATAATTTCTTGCCCAAACAAACACGTCATTATGTGCCTCAATTTGTGGCCATGACGTACTTGATGCATTACCACGCCGATCACGGTATTTTTGCGGAAACCCCCGATTATCCCATGCTTTTTGACACGATTCAAGTGTCGGGATATGTCAACTTACATACGTTTGCCAAACTAAGTAATATTTCGTTGGATGAGTTTTATAAACTTAATCCACAAGTTATTAACACCGAACTCCCCGCGACGACCAAAGAATACGTTCTCCGTGTTCCGAGCCATAATTTTGACTTTTTTCAAGAAAATCGCTTAGCAATTTGGGATTCAGCGACGAAATCACCATTCCAAAGCCCTATGCTATTGGCTGCCAATGGGGAGGAAACTACCGATAGTGCTGGTGCCATCAAAAAAGTAGGTGGATTGGTTGCGGCAGGCGATGAAAATGAAGACCCAGAAACCATCATTACGCGCCAGACGCGGAAAATGTACCACACGGTGCGCCGAGGAGAGACACTCGGAAAAATAGCAAGCCGCTATGGCGTAGATACCTACGATTTGAAACGCTGGAACCATTTGCGGAGCAATAGCATCATGCGTGGTAAACGGTTGGTTGTATTCAAAGAAACTACTAAAAATGTCAATGCGCCACTGCAAGGGCAGTTGGCGGCAGATACAAAAACGAAAATCAAGATTCGTTATCACCGTGTTCAGCCAGGCGATACGCTTTCGACCATTGCCGAACGTTATGGTATTAATATCAGTCGCTTGAAAAAAATCAACCGCTTAAAAGGCAACACTGTTCGTAAAGGACAGAAACTCATTGTAGGGTAACAGCATCATACATGGCACTTTTTTATTTTAAAGCTTTCCACATTGTGGGGGCGGTCGCTTGGTTTGCGGGCTTGTTTTACTTGGTTCGCATGTTTGTGTATCACGTAGAAGCCGAACAAAAGCCTACTCCTGAGCTTCGAGAAGCGTTTAAAGCGCAGTTTAACCTCATGGAATGGCGAGCATACAAAATCATTTGTAACCCCGCGATGATGTTGACCTGGACGTGTGGCCTCACTATGACCTTGCTCAACCCAGGCTATTGGCAAATGGGTTGGTTCCACGTTAAGTTGACCATTTTGATTTTACTGACGGTTTATCACCTTTGGTGCAAACGTATCATTTTGCAGTTGGAACAAGGCAAAAATCCGTTTGATTCCTTCCAATTTAGGCTTCTTAATGAGCTTCCTACGCTCTTTTTGGTAAGTATTGCGTTGTTGGCGGTTTTGCGCGACACGCTCAATTTCCTGTACGCTTTTGGCGGCGTTCTGGCCTTTGGCGTACTGCTGTTTATGTTTGCCAAAGCGTACAAAAAACGTAGGGAAAAAAACTAGCACCTACTTTGTTACTTCATAGTTATCGTGTAAAGGGTTACTCACAACCCGCCTAAGCGAAGTATTGCCTAAAAAATCCCTAGTTAAATCAATTTGTATGCTGAACATACATTAATTGTTCACCGTAGCTATCATTTTTATCAATGTCATACGCAAGGTAATTCCTATCTGTTCTGAACAAGCGCGGTATTCCTAGTACCTGTCATTTTATTACGTTAAAAGGATATTTCAATACAAAAACTGAACAAAATATGATTTTGTAAGCATCGAACTGACTTTTTTTGCGTATCTATACGAAAAGATTAACAAAAACAGACTAAAAGAAAGATGATTATACGTTGGGGAATAATCGGGCCAGGGCGAATTGCTCATAAATTTGCTCAAGATTTAAAGCATGTCGAAGGAGCGGTTCTGACGGCAGTTGCATCGCGCGACAAAGGACGGGCGGAAACATTTGCCAATGAATATGGGGCTAAATATGCCTATGGTAGCTACGACGAAATCGTGTCTTGCCCTGAGCTAGATGTGGTTTATATTGCGTCGCCGCACGTATTTCACTTCGAACATACGCTACTTTGTCTAAGCGCAAATATTCCTGTACTGTGCGAAAAGCCGTTTGCGATGAATAAGTTGCAGGTGGAGACGATGGTGGACTCGTCACGCGTTAGAAATACTTTCTTGATGGAAGCCTTTTGGACGCGCTTTTTGCCATGGACGCATAAGATGCTCGAAATCATTGAGTCAGGGGCAATTGGAAAAGTGATGGGCTTAAAAGCAGATTTTGGTTTTCGGGCAAACCAAGATTTGACGCAACGTGCCTACAACAAAGACCTTGGCGGAGGAGCTCTGCTTGACATCGGTATTTATCCCGTGTTTTTGGCATATTTGGTTTTTGGGATGCCTTACGAGATTGCGTCGCATTGTACGTTTGCCGAAACAAAAGTAGATGAGTCCACTGGGATGACATTGACCTATCGCGATGGTAGTTTTGCTTTTTTAAGCTGCACTTTTAGGGCCGAAACAACTTCTGACGCGGTTATTTATGGTGAAAAAGGCATGATTTTGATTGAACCTCGTTGGCACGAAAGCAAGGCGTTTACGGTTAAATACCAAGATGGAACGACCGAACGCTTTACTTTTGATCGTCCGACTTGGGGCTACCAATACGAAATAGAAGAAGTTAATATTTGTTTGAGGGAAGGAAGAAAAGAAAGCGATTGGTGGACATTGAGGGATAGCCTGAACCTAATCCAAATTTTGGACGCTGTTCGGAATACCATGGAGTTGGTTTATGAAGACCACGATGATGTACCCACAAGGCCGTTTAAGGGTTAATTTGTGAGCGGAAAGGCAGTGTCAAGACGGTATGACTGGATAGCTAGGGGTATTTTTGTTCCTATCGCCGCTTTCGTAGCCTCTCATGTGGTGTTTACTAAAAGCTTTCCATGGCAAGAAGGCTATTCTTTTCCGTGGCCTTATTTTCTGACGGTTGCTACGGTGATGCTTTCGTGCTGGGAAATAAATTTGCGTTTGTTTTGGTGGTTAGACGCATCGCATCCATTCTATATCAACCCGTTAAAGCGAATTGTTCGCCAATTAGTTTTTAATGGAAGTGCGACGTTGTTGACCTTTTTACTTGTTTTTCCACTGGCACAGCGGGTGTATGTGGGGCATTGGCCTGTATTTACGCTGCTGTTTACGGGAGCAATCGTTTGTTTTACCATTGCAATTGTTGTGAATGGGGCTTATATCGCTATTTATTTACTCCAAACGATTTATTGGCAAAAAACAAATTCTCCCCCCGAAAAATTGCCTGAGGCATCGCAAAAATCGTTGATTCGAGTAGCGATGCTTCACGGGCAATTGATGCTACAACCCGCAGAAATAGCCTATTTTTATTCTTCGGGAGGGGTGATTTTATTAGTTAAAGCAGATGGTAGCAAACACACAACAAGTTATGCCTCTTTAGTAATGTTGTCTGAGCAGTTGGGGGTTTATACGTGTTTTTTTGTCATTAGTCGCCAATTTATCGTTTGTGTCAATGCTATAAAAGCGGTAAAGGAGGAAGCCAATCGAAAGCTAATAGTTTCCTTAGTACCAGCATTGCGACAAGCAGATGCCGTAGAAGAGGTGGTCGTGAGCCGCTACCGAAGTAGTGAATTTAAGAAATGGCTGGAAAAAGCTATTTCCGCCTGACCATTCATCCCCAAAATTGCTACCATTCGTTTTTTTAAGGATAAATCTGCTCTACACTTCCCCAAAAACAACGGTTACTTTGGGTGGGTAATAACGCCCAAACTTTCACCGTTGAATAATGCAGCCTAATCTTCATTTTCTCCCTATTCCCATTTCTGATGGACTTTCTTGGGCCTTTGGGGGCGTAGTTATCTGTTTTGGGTGGTTTCTTTGGCACTTGTTGCGTACCGTTTCACCGCGTATTGCCTCCTACTTTTTAGTGTTTGGCTTGGCGTGGTTAGGTATGCTTTGGGGACTTGCTCAAACATCCTTTTTTGCTCAGTTGGATGCCAAACCTCCGCGCTTTTTGGTGGTTGTAGTCCCGCCAATGGCATTTGTTGCCTCTCTGTTTTTAACCCGCCAAGGGCGACATTTTCTTGACCAACTTCCGCTGAAACCGTTGATTGGGCTGCATACCGTTCGAGTGGCGGTAGAGGTATTGCTTTGGTATTTGTTTTTGGAACATCACATCCCACAAATGATGACGTTTGAAGGTTACAATTGGGATATTTTGGCGGGGGCTACTGCACCACTACTCGTATGGTGCCTTCAGCGTAGCACATTGCCTCGGTGGGTTTTGTTGGGATGGAACCTGTTGGCATTGGGCTTGCTAGTAAACATTGTAGGCATGGCGATTCTTTCGGCTCCGTTGCCATTTCAGCAGCTAAATTTTGCTCAACCCAATGTGGGGGTATTCAAATCAACGTTCATTTGGTTACCAGGATTTGTGGTTCCTGTGGTACTTTGGGCGCATTTGGCGACTATTCGGCGCGTTTATGCCACAGGCAATTGAAACCAAAAGCGGCTGCCTAAACCAATTTCACTTTCGACCCCGATGGTTCCTTTTTGGGCTTCGATAAACTCTTTAGAAATAGCTAACCCGAGTCCCGTACCCGCTTTGCTTTGGCCGTTGGTAGGTACTTGAAAGTAGCGTTCAAAGACCCGTTGTTGGTATTTGGGGTCGATGCCTTTGCCCAAGTCTTTGACTGAGAATTCAAGGTAATTGGCTTTTGAGTTGGGTTTAACTTCTACTTCAATGATTGATTTTTCGGGGCTGTGACGGATGGCGTTGGAAAGAAAGTTTAACAATACCCAAGTGGTTTTGTCCGAATCAGCTTGAACCAAAGGCAGAGTCGATGGTATCTGTACTTGAATGTCGATGTGTTTTTGGGAGGCAAAAAACTGAAGGGCCTCCACGGCGGGAGTCACGATTTCGGTGGGTGTGACATTTCTAAAATTGAGTTGGAGGTTGCCCGTCTCGACTTGTGATAAGTCGAGCAGTTCCCCTGTAATTTTGAGCAACCGTTGGCTATCTTCCCGAATCTGAGTAACAAGCAGTTTTTGTTCGTCATTAAGGTCGCCAATGCGGTCGTTTTCGAGCAATTTTAGGCTCATTTTTATGCTAGCAATGGGCGTTTTAAGTTCGTGCGAAATGGTGGCAATAAAATTGGTTTTGGCCTGGTCGAGGTCATGAAACGGCGTAATGTTTTTAAGAACAATGACTTGCCCTAAGCGTTTTTCGTCGTTGGTGACTTCAAATGTTTCTTTGGAAAAATAGCTTTCTCGTTCGTTGGCAAAGATTTTGAGTGGCTTGGCCGTTGGCTCGTCGTTGAGGAGGCTGCGAAGTAAGTCGTTTTTTAGGGCAATATCGGGGGCGTACCTGCCCACAATCTGAACGGCATCAAGCCCGAGCATGGTGGAGGCGATGGAGTTAATAAACAATAAGTGATTGTGTTCATCAAGCCCAATAATCGCATCGTTCATTTGGTTGATGATGGTTTCGGTACGGCGTTTCTCAAACAATACCCTCGCCAAACTACTGTGCTCATATTCGTCAAGTTTTTGCGCCATTTGGTTAAAAGCTTTAGCCATTTCACCTAGTTCGTCGCTACGCTCAACGCCCAATCTCGGCTCGTAGTTTTTGCGGGTGATTTCGCGCAGCCCTTCGGTCAGTTGCTGAATAGGGTCGGCGATGTATTTGGGGAAATTGACGATAAACGAAAACGCAACCAAAGCGCAGAAGGTGGCAATGAAAACGAGGTACGAATAAATCTCATCGGCTGTTTTTTTGACCTGTTCATTTTTACGAAAAATGGATTGCATATTGAGCTGAACGATGGTATTGAGTTGCTTGTTAATCAGTTCAATACGGCTTCGGTCGCCTGTTTTTTGAAACGCATTAAAATGACTGCGCACTTGCTGAGTGCTTTCTCCTTCACCCAATTCGGTAATGTTACGTTCTTGGAGCGCCAGCGTTTGGTCAAACAACTTAAAGTCTTCTGATTTCCAACTGTTTTCGTCGATGATACCGCGCATGGTACGGGCATATTCCAGCGAAATGTAATTGTCTTTCAATATACCTTGGGCTTCTTGAGAAAGTTTTTGCAAATACCAAGCTCCAAGACCGCCAAGAAGCAGAATCACAGTGAACAAAAAGCCGAGGGCAAGGCGCAGTTTAATTTTGAGTTTCATGAGTGAAAACGAGCCGCTAATTAGCTAATAACAATTAAGTCAATGTCTGTATCGGAAACTTTTCGTAATAGTTTAAAAAACAGTGAATTACCAGTTAGGTTTTTCCAAAAATTGCCGTGCGGTTTGCCGATGCAAACGGTGGTAATGTTGTACTTTTGAGCCGTATCAAAAATGGTTTGTGCCACTTCATTGCTCTTCACTCTGATTACTTCCGCGCCCAGTTCGGTGGCCAATTTAAAATTATTGATCAAATGACGCTGAGTGGCCAATCCGATTTTATCGGTATCTTCTCCCGAAGTTTGAACATAGAGTACATACCATTTTCCTTGATAGTAACTAGCCAAACGGGCGGTTTTTCGTAGGATTTTTTTTGCGATTTCGTGGTTAGAGCTGATGCAGGCAACAAATCGTTCTGCTCTGAAAGTTGTATTTCGCGGTACTTCCAGTTCTACTTTTCGCTCAACCTGCGACGCCACTTCTTTCAGTGCCAATTCGCGAAGCTGCAAGATTTTGTCCGACTTAAAAAAATTGTTAAGCGCCGTTTCAATCTTAGTACGGTCATAGATTTTTCCTTCTTTCAGGCGGGCAATCAGCTCATCGGCGGTAAGGTCAATATTAACCACTTCATCGGCTTGCTGCAATAAGCTATCGGGCACTGTTTCTTTGACTTCGATGCCCGTAATTCGAAAAACGTCCTCGTTGAGGCTTTCGAGGTGCTGAATATTGACGGCCGAAATTACGTTGATTCCCGCATCTAAAATGTCAATCACATCCTGCCAGCGTTTCTCATTTTTAGAACCTTGAATGTTGCTGTGCGCTAGCTCGTCCACAACCACCACTTCTGGGTGAAGGTTCAAAATGGCCTGCAAATCCATTTCTTCCAGTTCTTTTCCCCGATAAAAAACCGTACGGTGCGGAATAAGCGGCAAGCCTTCTATTAACGCGTGAGTATCAGCGCGGCGGTGGGTTTCGACAAAACCAATCTTTATATCTACCCCATTGCGAAGCAGGGTATGTGCTTCCTGCAACATTCGGTACGTTTTACCCACGCCCGCACTCATACCAATATAAACTTTAAACTTTCCCCGCTTTGACTTCTTAATCAAATCGAGGAAATATTGGGCATCTTGTTGGTCAATAGAAGGCATAAGCTTAAAAACTAATGGCTAATGAGGTCGTTAAGACAAAATTGGTATCCACCGCTTTTCCCTTTTTTTCAAAAACGGCATCTTTGCTATTCAGACTTCGGGCCTCAATTCGCCATACGGCGTTGGAAATGGGCGCGTAATCAAGATTGAAGGAGTAGCCCGTGGTTTGAAAACCATTCGGCGTCGTGGTGGCAATGACCAATCCTTTTTTGTCGGTATAGTTTTCAACTCGCCCAGCAACTCCCACTTTAGAACTGAATTGATATCTTACAATAGCCGCCCAACTCGTCCAGGAATCATAGTTGGAAGAATTCGGTTGCCGTTGGTCCATGCCATAATCAAAATCCGCAATTAATCCCAGTTTTTCCGTTAATTGAAACGTGCCGTAGAGGTTATGAAAAAAACGAGTACGGTTGGAATTGTCGGGCCGACTGCCCAGATAAGAACTTGAATTCAGCGTCACATTACTGGTCGGTTTAAACGTGATTTGGGTGCCTAAAGCCAACCGCGTATTGCCGTCGGCACGTCTGATTTGTTGCCAACCGTTGAGCACCAAACCCGATAAAAACCATTTCCCATTGTCGGAGGTGTAACCGATTTTGGCTCCTGTTTCGTAGTAAGGCGTATTGTCGGCCATCAGACTGCGGGTCAGCGTCCAGCAATCTTTTGAAATAGCGCTCTCAAAACCGATGTGCGAGGCAAAAACGCCCGCATCCAGCCATACATTCTTCGTTTTAGAAAGTTTAACGCCAACATTGGCCTCAAATACATTTCGCAACGTAGCAGGTTCAGCGGCCAGATTGGCATTGGCATACGTGCCAGCCATGAGCGCTAAATTGCCCCGAACGCGCTCCCCCGCATACGAAGCTTTAATAAAACCCAAATTGACATTGAATTCGTTATGACGATTGTGACTATAGACAAACGACGGACGGTCATTGGTGACGGGCTGATTGAAATCATAGCTGTAATAGGCTTCTACATAGCCGCTTACGGTAATTTTTGCGGTGGAATCGGCGATTTGAGCAAATAAGGGAGTCGAAAGCACGCAGGCAAGTGCGACAGTTACAAACTTTTTCATGGTAATTTCTGATTTGTGGAATAATAACGGTTGTAATTTAGGTGTTTTACGTTTTAAGTGACTGTCGGTTCAAAACCGACGGCCACGTACATGTTGCCTAAATTACTTCATTTGGTCTAACGCAATATTAAGCGCTAAAATATTGACTTTGGAAGGCCCGAACAAGCCTAAAAAAGGCCCTTCGGTATGGGTTTTAACCAACTCTTTGACTTTATCTTCGGGTAAGTTTCTGACCTTCGCAATTCGGGCTACCTGAACTTCAGCACCTTGTGGCGATAAATGAGGATCCAAACCGCTACCCGAAGCGGTGACGAGTTCAGAAGGAATGGCAGATTTTGGGACGGTTGGGTTGTGTACCAAAAACGTATCAATCCGAGCCTGCACCTGCGCCAAATAATCAGGGTTGGAAGGGCCTTTATTAGAACCGCCCGAACCAGCCGCGTTGTATTCTACCGCCGAGGGGCGCGACCAAAAGTAATTGTCAGCCGTAAATTTCTGGCCAACTTTGGCAAAACCTACAACTTTTCCATTGACAGCGATGGTTTCGCCGCGACCCTTTTCGGGGGCAAATTGAGCAATTCCCCAGACAATCAGGGGATAGACGACCACTAACAATACAAGCGTAGCGAGGGTCATCAGTATAGCTGGAACAATGTGTGCTTTCATTTTTTGTGTAACTTTGAGAAAATAAAATTTGCTATGGAAACAATCATTAAAGTGCGTCCTTCAGAACTAAATGCGAGTTTTTTGGAGAAATTGCAACAGTTTTTAAAGGGAAATGATAATTACGAAATTACCATTCAAGTGGCCGAAAAACCCTCAGCCCCATTTTTACGCTCCGAAACTCAGGGGCAATACAAAGCACGGCTGGATAAAGCGATTGATAACATTGAAAAAGGGGAAAACGTAGTTTCGTTTTCTTTTGATGAGTTCGTCAAAAACTCTAAATTGCTTTAGTTCATGCGCAATGTTTATTTTGAGGCGGATGCTTACAAAGACTATGTTGAGTGGTCGTACGAAAACCGAGAAATATTTAATAAAATTAATGACCTGATTATTGATATAACCCGTGACCCATTTAAAGGTATCGGTAAACCTGAACCATTGAAAGGAAACTGGTCGGGTTATTAGAGCAGACGAATCAATAGCGAACATCGTTTGATTTATAAAGTTGATAATGAGAAAGTGTCTGTCGTAAGTTGTCATGGTCATTACTGATTTTTTAAAACAGGCTCCCCACTACCAAATCAACGAGTTTGATACCGATAAAAGGCACAATCAGACCTCCTAAGCCATAAATCAGCAAATTGCGGCGCAACAGGGCACTTGCCCCAATGGGCTTGTAAGCCACCCCTTTCAGCGCCAACGGAATCAACAGCGGAATGATAATTGCGTTGAAAATCACCGCTGATAAAATCGCACTCTCTGGACTGGCCAAGTGCATGATATTGAGCGACCGTAATGCCGGGATAGAAGTCATAAACAATGCTGGAACAATCGCAAAATACTTAGCGACGTCGTTGGCAATAGAAAAGGTAGTGAGTGTACCGCGTGTCATCAACAACTGCTTTCCAATTTCCACAATTTCAATGAGTTTGGTCGGGTCGTTGTCCAAATCCACCATGTTGCCTGCTTCTTTGGCGGCCTGTGTACCGCTGTTCATCGCGACACCTACATCGGCTTGGGCCAAGGCGGGCGCATCGTTGGTGCCGTCACCCATCATGGCGACGAGTTTACCGCTTGCCTGCTCGGCTTTGATGTAGTTCATTTTGTCTTCGGGTTTGGCCTCGGCAATAAAATCATCTACGCCCGCTACATTGGCAATGTATTTGGCCGTGAGCGGATTGTCACCCGTCACCATCACGGTTTTTACGCCCATTTTACGCAGACGTTCAAAACGCTCCTGAATGCCAGGTTTGATAACGTCCTGTAATTCAATGACGCCCAATACTTTATCGTTTTCAGATACCACCAAGGGCGTACCGCCATTTGTGGAAATGACCCGAACTTGCTCAGCGGTGTCTTTCGGAAATTCATTTCCTGCTCTTTCGACCATGTTCCGAATTGAATCCTGAGCTCCTTTCCGAATTCGGACGTTGTTTGGCAAATTAACACCTGATGAACGTGTTTCGGCCGTGAACTTTATCATTTCTGCACGTTCAGGCATGACAGGAAGTTTTTGGCCTTTTTGTTGTCCCAACTCAAGGATTGATTTTCCTTCGGGCGTATCATCGGCCAAAGATGAAAACAGTGCCGAAGTAATAAATCTATCTTGGCTGATGCCAGCCGTAGGCCAAAAATTCGTGGCTTTACGGTTACCGATGGTGATGGTTCCCGTTTTATCCAAAAGCAGGGTGTCAATATCTCCCGCCGTTTCAACGGCTTTTCCTGATTTGGTAATCACGTTAGCCCGTAAGGCTCTGTCCATGCCCGCAATCCCGATGGCAGAAAGCAAACCGCCAATGGTCGTCGGAATCAAACAGACAAAAAGCGAGATAAAAGCCGAAATGGCAATGGGCGTATTGGCATAATCAGCAAAGGGCTTGAGCGTGACGCAGACGATAACGAAGATGAGGGTAAAGCCTGCCAGTAAGATTGTTAAGGCGATTTCGTTGGGTGTTTTCTGACGCGAAGCACCTTCCACCAAGGCAATCATTTTATCCAGAAAACTCTCCCCCGGTTGGGTCGTCACTTTAACTTTGATGTGGTCGGAAAGCACTTTAGTTCCTCCCGTAACCGACGATTTATCCCCGCCCGCTTCGCGAATCACGGGCGCAGATTCTCCCGTGATGGCTGATTCGTCAATGGTCGCTAAACCTTCGATGATTTCGCCATCGGTTGGAATAATATCTCCCGCGTCGCAGACAAACACATCGCCTTTTACCAATTGAGACGAAGGAATGGTTTGAAGCTCATTCACTTTTAGGGTGCCGAGCGTTCGGATGACTTTGGCGGGTGTTTCTTCGCGGGTTTTACGCAGGCTGTCGGCTTGGGCTTTGCCCCGTGCTTCGGCTAAAGCTTCGGCAAAATTGGCAAAAAGTAAAGTTAGAAACAGCACCGTAAAAATCACGATGTTGTAGGCCAAACTCCCTTGGGTAGTGTCACCGCCAAAAGCAATTTGGAGGCACACAAAAAACATCACTACGGTTCCGATTTCGACCGTAAACATAACGGGGTTACGGTACATCACGGCAGGATTTAATTTGACAAACGACTCTATCAGAGCGGTTTTGGCCATATCTCCCTGAAAGAGAGAAGAGGATTGAGAACGTTTCATATTTTTTGTAATTTTGAAAAAAAAACTGTTAAGCTATGTCTATTCAACAAACCGAAGCATTGGCTGCCGCAATTCATGAATTAGGGTATGATTCAGTAGATGCATTTGCTTTGGAAAAAGCCAAAGAGGCCCTACGCATCGAAATGGGTATTTATCAGCAGGAAGTAACTGAATTTGAAAACAAGTATGAGATGAATTTTCAGTCATTTCTGGAAAAATTTGATTCAATTATTAAGTTTGGTTTATTTGAGAAAGAAGATGATGAAATGGAATGGAGAGCTTGTTTAAAAGCAATTGAATTGGTAGAAAGCAAACTGAAAACGTTGGAAGACTAATGCCCTTACCTGATTTAGCAGCTTTTGATGCGATTATCACAAAATCCATTTTAATCAAAGAACTTATCACTCCACGCATTCATATTTTAAGATATAAGGTTGAATTGGTTGCCGGCAGCATTTTGTATGTCAAAGAGGTAACTGTTTTTGAAGAAAATAAAATAGACTACGCTTATCAGTGGCAAAGGCCTGATGCCTCATTGATTCTCCGCTGGGATAATGCGCATGATTACCCTCATCTTTCAACTTCTCCTTTTCATAAACACGTCGACTCCGAAACCAACATATTACCCTCCGAGCCAATGACCATTGAAAAAGTGTTGGCTTACATTTCTTCCCAACTCAGCGAAGGGTAAAAAATTCGGCAAAAGGTCCCAAGGCCAACGCGGGAAAAAACGACAGCGCAGCGATGATGAAAATCACGGCAAATACCATAAATCCAAACGTAGCAGTGTCGGTTTGAAGCGTTCCAGCTGACTCAGGGATGTGCTTCTTGTTTGCCAAAATACCCGCAATGGCAATGGGGCCGATAATAGGCAGATAACGGCTCAGAATCAGTACAATACCGCAAGTGATGTTCCAAAAAGGAGTGTTGTCACCTAAGCCTTCAAAACCCGAGCCGTTGTTGGCCGAAGAGGAAGTATATTCATACAGCATTTCCGAAAAGCCATGAAAACTTGGATTATTGAGCCAGCCTACACTTGGGTCTTTGGTAAACACATAGCTGGCAATAGACGTAAAAGTCAAAATCAGAAAAGTGTGAAGCAGAGCGACAAGCGTAGCAATTTTCATCTCTTTGGCTTCGATCTTTTTGCCCAAAAATTCGGGGGTTCTTCCCACCATCAACCCTGAAATGAATACGGCAATAATGATAAAAATGTAGAAGTTCAGAAAACCAACACCTACCCCTCCGTAAAGTGCATTGATCATCATATCAAGCATTTGCATGGCGCCCGAAAGCGGCGTCATACTGTCGTGCATGGCATTGACCGAGCCATTAGAAGTGGTCGTGGTCGTGATACCCCAGAAGGCCGACGCCGCTGAGCCGAACCGTATTTCCTTTCCTTCCATACTGCCGAGGGTTTGGCTGACGCCCATTTTATCAAGGGCGGGATTTCCCTGCATTTCGAAATACACAGAGACACTCAAGAGTAATAAAAAGCCAATGGTCATGACCCCAAAAATCATCCAAGCGAGTTTTTTGCGATTCAGATAAAAGCCCAAGGCAAACACAAAAGCAATTGGAATCAGGATGATAAGGAGGTTTTCGACGATGTTGGTCAGGTAGTTAGGGTTTTCAAGCGGGTGTGCTGAATTAACTCCGTAATACCCTCCTCCATTAGTACCAGCTTGTTTGATGGCAATCATTGCCGCCGCTGGCCCGCGAGATACCTGTACTGAATCCCCCTGAACCGTAACGATATCGGCTTTGCCTTCCCAGTTCATGGGTGTGCCGTTGAAGACCAAAATAATGGCCGATACCAACGAAACGGGTAATAAAATACGGGTACATGATTTGAGAAAATAATTGTAAAAATTGCCTAACTGATTGCTTTGGCGCTCTTTCATGGCCTTAAACACAATCGCGGCGGCAGCCATACCCGTTCCTGCGGTCACAAACTGCATAAACATCAAGCCAGCCAATTGAGAAAAATAAGTGACGCCCGTTTCGCCCGAGTAGTGCTGTAAATTACAGTTCACCAAAAATGAAATAGCGGTATTAAATGCTAAATCAGGACTCATGGATGGATTCCCGTCAGGGTTGAGAGGCAACCATCCCTGATTCATTAGAATGAACATCATCCAGAAAAACCATAAAAAATTAATGGTCAAAAGAGCTGCTAAGTTTTCCTGCCACGTCATTTCCTTTTTGGGATTGATGCGGCATACTTTATAGACAAAGTTTTCGAGTGGCGACATAAAGTCCAGCCACGTAGGTTGTCCGAGATAGACCTTGGCGATGTAGCGTCCCAAAGGAAGTGCTAACAAAACCGTAAGGACAAACATTAAACCGATACCGAGAATTTCTTGTAACATGATAGTGGTATTAAAATTTTTCGGGCTTGAGTAAGACGTACACTAAGTAGCAAAACACAGCCAATGAAAGGATGAACAAAACAGCGAACATAGTTTTAGATTTTTTCAAAAAAACGGATGGAACCATAAAAGAGGGCAAAGCACCCAATGCCCGTGAGCAGAAGATAAATGAGCATAAGCATCGTCAATATGTTTTAAGTAATACACTCATAGAGATACCAAAGCTGTGCCAGTACGAAACGTTTTGGCTAAGCTATTTACTGTTAATGACTTATGATTTTTGAGTTTTGAAGAACAATAAAAAACCCTTCCGTTTTGGAAGGGTCGTTTTTCATTTTGGAAAGGATAAAGGGCTACAATCCGTATTCTTCAATTTTTCTATAAAGGGTGGTAAGGCCAATGCCAAGTAAACGGGCCGTTTCGGTTTTGTTGCCTTGTGTATGATGGAGAATCCGTTGGATGTGTTGTTTTTCTATTTCGGCCAACGATACGAGTTCTTGCGTAGAGGATAGGGTGCCCAATTGCATTTCAAAAGGAAGCTCCTGCGGGGTCAATTCGGTATGATTACTCAAAATGACAGCCCGTTCGATGACATTCTTCAATTCACGGATGTTGCCTTTCCACGAATGTTGGGCCAATTTTTGAAGAAATTGAGAGGAAATTGAAGGAACCGAACGGTTCATTTTTTTTGCATACAACTGCACAAAATGAGCCACCAAAAGCGGAATATCGCTCGGACGCTCGCGAAGAGCGGGTAGCGTAATTTCGAATACTGATAACCGAAAGTACAAATCGAGGCGGAAATGCTGCTGCTCGGCTTCTTGGCGTAAATTACGATTGGTAGCGGCAACGAAACGTACATTGACGTGCGTGGGTTTCGTATCGCCGACTTTATAAAACGAGTTAGTTTCGAGTAGGCGTAAAAGTTTGGCTTGTAAGTCGAGGCTCATTTCGCCGATTTCATCCAGAAAAAGCGTCCCTCCGTGGGCTTCTTCTAGCAGTCCTTTTTTGTCTTTGAGAGCACCCGTAAAGGCGCCAGCACGGTGACCAAAAAGCTCACTTTCTAAGATTTCGCGACTAAATGCGCTGCAATTGAGCGCCACAAAAGGTTTGTCTCGCCGAGGGCTTTCGTGGTGAATGGCTTGGGCAAATACTTCTTTGCCCGTTCCTGTTTCTCCCAAAAGCAGAACCGTTGTATCGGTTTGAGCTACTTTTTGAGCGAGTAAAATGGCTTGTTGTAGTACCGCCGACGTCCCGACAATGCGCTCAAAACCTACTTTTTGGCGAACCTTCTCTTCAAGGCGTTTTACCTTTTGCTGAAGTTCGGCTTTTTCGACGGCACGGGCCACTAAGGGGACGATACGGTCATTGTCATCGCCTTTGGTAAGGTAGTCAAACGCCCCATTCTTGACGGCTTGTACCCCGTCCGCAATCGTTCCGTAGGCCGTTAGAAGAATAAACTCTACCAGTGGAAACGCTGCTTTTAATTGTTTGGTGAGCTCTACGCCGTGGGCATCAGGAAGTTTGACGTCGCATACAACTACTTGAATGTCTTGTTTTTCAAGTAGTTGTATGGCTGATTTGGCATCGCCCGCCTCGCTTACGTGGTATCCTTCCAACTCCAAAATGCGCTTGAGTAAGCCACGGAGTTTAATTTCGTCGTCGATAAGGAGAAGGTTGGGCATGGGGAAGACATGTTAAAAGTTAACCGTTATCTGTTAATCGTTTGAATTCCAGATAACAATTAACGGATAACAACTTTTAACGATTTATTTTACATCATATTCCGCCAACGTTTCGCGCAAGAACTTCAAGAAAGGAGCCGAAAACTCCTTACGTTTGAGCGCAAATTTGACGGTGGTTTTTAAGAAATCAAGTTTATTGCCAATATCGTGGCGTTCGCCTTCGATGCGGTGCGCGTAGATATTTTCCCGACGGAGTAAGATTTGGAAGGAGTCAGTCAACTGAATTTCCCCCCCTTTTCCTTTACCTGTTTGCTCAATCGCCGTAAAAATTTCGGGCGAAAGAATATAACGCCCCGCAATCGCAAGGTTAGACGGTGCAGACTCAATCGAAGGCTTTTCGATGAGGCTATCGAGTTTCATAATGGTTTCGCTCAAAGCTTCGCCACCCACAATGCCATAACGGTTTACTTTCTCACGCGGAACCGTTTCGACGGCGATTACTGTGCTTTGGTATTGCTCGTAAGTGTCGATGAGTTGTTGCGTAACAGGAATCACCGAATCCATGATGGTATCCCCCAGAAGCACGGCAAAAGGCTCGTTCCCAACGTGTTGTTTGGCGTAATAGATGGCATCACCCAGTCCATTGGTTTCCCTTTGGCGAACGTAGTGGATATTGGCCATGTCCGAAAGGCGGCGCATTTCGTTCCAGAGCAATTCGTCTTGTTTTTCTTCGAGTTTTGCTTCCAATTCCACATTACGGTCGAAATGGTCTTCGATGGCGCGTTTTCCACGGCCAGTAATAATAAGAATATCCTCAATTCCCGAATCCACCGCTTCTTGTACTACGTATTGAATCGTAGGGGTATCGATGATAGGAAGCATTTCCTTGGGTTGAGACTTAGTTGCAGGTAAAAATCGAGTACCTAAACCTGCGGCGGGTATAACGGCTTTACGAATCATTGTGGGGATTAAAAAATAGAACGTATGATTTTGCTTCTGACAAAATCACAATATTCGGGTTTCAAAAAAGTGTTTTGTTTCTTTAAAACGCTATCCATGTTGAACATCCCAACAATATGGGTAGCGAAATAACCTTGGCGAGAAGATGCCTTTGTAAGCATTTCAGCCTTGATTTCAATCGTATATTTTGGAAAAAAAATTCTTGGTTGTCATTAATACTGCGTAGAAGAATTCTTCATCTTGAAAAAGCTCCTCATTGGATATAACCAAGGCTGGGTGAGGTAAAAAGCGACCATCAGGCATTTGGAAATTAACCTCAATAACTTCCCATTGGGAAACCTTACCCTTCATAGTTTCGGAGTGATTTAGCGAGTATTCGATTGCCGTTTATAACTGCCGATTTGCGGTAATCATTGGCAGTGTATTCGCGTTCAAGTTCCCTCTTGAGTAGGGCGACGACAATTTCTAAAATAGTCTCATCTTCGACACTGTCGATTAGTTCATGTGCTTTTTGTCGGGTCTTAGTTTCAACCATTGTTTTTTCAGTTTTTAACAAAATTACTAAAAACAACTACTTAAGTATTTGTGCAAAAATAGACTTTCCAAGTTTTAGGCTTATACTGTTGATAATCAGAAGAGTTATAAACTTGGAAAGTCTCGTCTAAAATTACTAAAAACAACTACTTATTTCCCATACAACGCTTTTGCGGCAGGTTCGTATTTGTCGCCTGAAATCCAGTACGGTTTTTCTGATTTGTTGCCAATGAGACGAGCTGTATAGGCAAACGATTGGCAGAATTTGAGCAAATAATCAAAATCGACCGAGTCCGGGTTGTCGGCGGCTTGGTGGTAATACTTGGCAATTTCGCCGTCGAAGCTCTTAAAACCAGGGGCAAAATCAGGAGCAGGAATACCTTTAGCCGCTAAACTAACATTGTCTGAGCGGTCAAATAACCCTTGCTCGGGCGACGGGTCTCCAAAAACACCTAATCCAAATGCTTTGCAACCCGCTTCGATTTCGGCTTTGCAGTTGGTGCGGTTAAGCCCAATGACGGATACAAGCGTTTTGTCGGCGTAGCCCGCACCGTCGCTGTTGAGGTTAAAAACGCATTGGTTGAGCGGCACGAGCGGATGCTCTGCGTAATATTTACTTCCCAACAAACCCACTTCTTCGCCCGTGTAGGCAATCAACAAAATCGAACGTTTGGTAGGCTTGAGCGATAGAGTTTTGGCCGCTGTAAGCATAGCCACCGTTCCGAAGGCATTGTCGCGCGCACCGTTGAAAATACTATCAGCAGCGGTATAAGTATTCCCTCCTTTTTTGCCCATTCCGACGTGGTCGAAGTGCGCGGTTACCACCACATATTCGTTTTTAAGGACAGGGTCAGTACCTTCAATCACCCCTACTACATTGTGCGATTTGACGGAGGTTTGCTCGCGGCCAGTGGTTTTGAAGGTAGCTTGGGTAGCACCACTTTTAAACAAATCGGCATATTTTTTCTGTTGTCCATTGACCCACACGTGCGCCACAGCGTCACCTAAGCCGTTGTCAAGGCTTGTTTTTTCTCCTCCAAAATAGCGAGAAGCAAACGACCAAGGGATTTGTGCCGTAAACAACTCTATCAACAATGCAGCTCCTTTTTGCGTCGCTAATTTTCGTTTTTCGTTGGATGCTGTAAATAGTTCTTGGGGTGTTTTGGAGTCGGGCGTTCCAATCTGAGCCACCACAATTTTGCCTTTTACATCGGTTTTATAGTCGTCGGCTAGGCCATAGCCTACAAAAACAATGTCGGCGGTGAGGTTGGCAGGGGCACTGCCCAAAATCACAAATTCTTTGTTGACCCGTAAGGTGTCGTTGTTGGCAATGAGTACGCCCTCTTTCGCTGATTTCTGAATGGCAAAAGGAACCGACTGTAAATAATCAGTTTGGCCAGGAGCGGGTTTGATGCCCAAAACGCGAAATTGCTCGGCGATGTAGCGCGATGCTACCAAATTGCCCTGTTCGCCCGTGCGGCGGCCTTGTAGTTCGTCCGAAGCTAAAAAGCGCATGTGCATTTCAACTTCCGCCCGAGGATATTGGGTTTCGGGTAACTTTTTGGGTGCTTGTGCTACCGCGAATTGCGACGCCAAGGCAAACAAAATGGCAGTGCTTTTACTACTAAAACGCATAGAAATGTATGTTGATGATTGGTTTATTTACGCACATTCCAAAATCTTTGGCCCGTCTTGGTTGATTTGAGAAACGTAGCTTTTGGTAGTGATACCGACACTTCCGAACGCTTCACTCATGGCTTTGGCAACACGGTCGGCGGTTTCGCGGCCACGGCTCAAAGCAAACATCGAAGGCCCCGCCCCCGAAATGCTGCAACCCAGCGCTCCGTTGTCGAGGGCGGCTTGTTTTACGTGGTCAAACTCAGGAATGAGAATCGAGCGTACGGGTTCGATAATCACATCCACCATAGAGCGACTCACCAAATCGTAATCTTCTTGCATCAAGCCCGCAATTAGCCCCGCCACGTTGCCCATTTGAGAAATGGTATTTTTGAGCGAAACCTCGTTGCGTAAAATGTAACGGGCGTCTTTGGTATTGACTTCCACGTCGGGGTGAACGAGGGTGCAGTAGAGTTCGTTGGGGACTTTTACCTTAAATACATCGAGAGGGTTATAACTGCGGATGACGACAAAGCCGCCTAACAGCGAAGGCCCAACGTTGTCGGCGTGGGCAGCTCCGCAGGCAATTCGCTCACCTTCCATTGCAAACGGTAGTAACTCTTGGCGGGAAAGTGGACTTCCCAATAGTTCATTGATGGCAAATACCCCAACGACCGAACTCGCTGAACTTGAGCCCATTCCGCTTCCTAATGGCATGTTTTTGTGTAAAACTACTTCTACGCCTTGGTTAGACCCAATGTGTTGTAAAAACTTGAGCATGACCACCGTCACGGCGTTACGTTCGGGATTGCGGGGAAGACGGCCGTTGTCGCCGATAATATCTTTGATAACCACCCCAGGTTCGTCGCGTTTGCGAAGTTCGACGATGTCGCCAGGTTGGTCGAGGGCAAATCCAAAAATATCAAACCCGCAGGCTACGTTGGCAACAGTAGCTGGGGCAAATGCTTTAATGTAATCCATGTGTCAATCAGATGATAAGGCGGAGTGATAATTTGACAAAAGTACATAAAAACCTAAAAAAACAGCACGACTTCAAAAGCCGTGCCGTGAGATGCAGAATGAAGGCGAAGATTAAAAGGCGAAGCCAAGTCGAAGGTCAAGATTGAGCGTGCTGAAATATGGATGACGAGAACGATTTTCAATGAATGACTTTGAAATCCCTACATCAAAAAAGCCGTTGGTAAAAACATTTTGCTGATAGCCTAGGGCCAGAGAACTACATACAAATCGTGGACGGAAACGGTAATAGCTTATTTCTTGACTATTCTTGTATTTACCATAGTTACCTTCGATAATGTTGCTAAACCCAGCATAGACACCCGACAAATTATTACCCGCTTTTCCACGTTGCACTTGGCGCTTCATCAAAAAATACCATCTCGGCTGAATAATGAGTAAGCTGTTGATGGACAGGCCAGAGTAATCATAGATATATTGGGGTGTAGAAGCCATACTGTTATAAATCCGTACATCTTGCTTGGCAATATTAGTTACTGAAAAGTTGAGAGCAGAGTTGAGCGAAAAGGAGGAGTTTGTAATTTTTGTCTCATATCCGATTGAACTAGAAAACGACTGCGAAGATGGACTGAGTCGAATACGGGGCCACTCGATTTTCCATTGGTTTTTGGTGGCTTCATAGCAACGAAATACGTCGCACATCGGGGCTTTGGTTCTTTCTTTAAAATCAGCTAAGGCGAAGCCCAGTTTTAAATTAGTATTCAAAGACCATTGGCCTTTGGAGGTATAGTCAGTGCTGCTTTTAGTGTTGTCAGGATTGAAATTGGCGTTATTCCCGTCCAGAAAGGTGGTGGTTTGGTGTATTTGTTGATGGAAATCGTAGTTGAGTGAGGTGGTGAAATCAATGAGTCCGTGCCTAAAAAAGCGACGTTGTACGCCGTATTGGAGGCTGATTTGAGAGTCGTAGTAGCGAGAAAAATAGTCAGTATAGCCTGGTTGACTGCTCCATTTTGTAAAGCCATTGATTTCAAAGGCTTCGTTGTGCCATGCTTTTTCGTAGTGTAAAGCGATATAGTTTCCAGAAAAATTATTGCTACTTTTTCCTTCTTTGATGCGGCGTGCCATATCGTAGTACCACCGAAGTTGAGTAGAGCCCACCCATGTATTTTGGATAGGGCTACGGTCAGGAAAAAAAATCGAATAATTAAGTTGGTTGCCCCCAAAAGGAGCTTCTTTATTGTGGGCTAAGTTTATTCCAATCGAAAAGGAAGGGGTGATTTTGTATTCAGCTCCAATTCGCCAGTCCAAGAATATTTTAAAAATTTGATTAAATAGAAAGTAATTAGAAATGAACAGGTTAGAGGTGTTGGTGTACCCTTTCAGCATCCACTTGGTCGGTTCCTTCGTCATAAACACATAGTCGTAGCGGTCAATAAAGCGCTGCTTTTCGAGCGTACCCGCTTCCTGCGTGTGGGTAATGCGGATGGAATCAGCGCTCCCTTGGGCGAATGCGGAAGAGATTCCTCCTAAGGTCGGAATGACAAAAAGGAGTGTCGAGTGCAGAAGGCAGAGGGTCGAATAGAGGACAGTTAGTGTTTTTTTCATGGCTTGTGGGTGGTTAGAGGGCGAAGCCGAGTTTGAAGTCAAAAACGGGTCTTTTATTATAAAACGCTGTTAGACTTTTCGCGGATTCGTGAAAAGGTTTTGATAAGCTAATATCAATAAAGCCACGATTGAATATTTTTTGTTGAAAGCCCACTAATATCCCCGTATAGCAGTATCTAAATGGGAGTTGGAGTGATTTGGATTTAGAATAAGTTCCAGCAGTAAGTATGTTTAAGCCAGCATAAGGGCCTGATAAATTATTCCCAACTTTTCCTGCTTTGTTGAGTGTACGCATTAGAAAGTACCATCGTGGTTGGAGATTGATGAAGTTGACAATGCTATAAGTGAAAGGTAGCGTAGGAGTTGTTTCGAAAAAACTATCTTGCCTACGGTGGTTTAGCGAATAGTTCCAGTATGTATTGAGCGAAAAAGAAGAGCGCAATATTTTTTGTTCGAACCCGATACTCCCATTAATGGTTTGAGATACAGGACTTAAACGTAATTGTGGCCAGCTAAATTTCCATAAAGACTGCTCGTTGACCAAACATTGAAAAGCTTCACAGTAAGGGGTTTGTACGCCTTTGACAATATCAGCAAATGCAATGCCGACTTTAAAATTGGTGGAGATAGACCAATTATGGTCGGGTTTGTAGAAGATTTCTTCTTTGATAGTACTCCACTGAATCGGAAATTTGATAGGAGTATTGTTGTCTAGAGAGCTTAATTTGCGGTGTACAATCTGATCGGTGCTTCTATTGAGAGAAATGGAAAAGTCGGCAAGTCCAAATTGAAAAAAACGACGTTGTATCCCGTAGGATAAACTAAACTGATGAGAATAATATTGGGCATAATAATCAGTATCGTTGTTTCTTGTTACAAAGCTTCTAAAATTTTCCTCATTCCATGCCTTTTCAAATTTAAGTGAGAAATAATTGCCAGAAAAATTATTCACACTTTTACCTTGTCGAATGCGCAATGCCATGTCATAGTACCATTTTAAATCGACTGACGTAACCCAACGAGCCACAGGTGGGTTATGGCCGAATACATAGATGTATGCCTTAGATGGGTTTTTATCATAAAAAGAAGCTTTTCGAAACGGAGAAAATTGGTTTCGAGCAATGTCTAAACCGACTGAAAAAGAAGGGGTTACTTTGTGTTCTACCCCTACACGCAAGTCGGTATTATTTCTAAAATAGTCTTTGTCAATGGATTTTGGCACTTCAAATGCACTTAAATTTGTAAATATTTTTCCCATCCACTTGGTCGGCTTCTTCGTCATAAACACATAGTCATAACGGTCAATAAACCGCTGTTTTTCCCGCGTACCCGCTTCCTGCGTGTGGGTGATACGGACGGAATCAGCACTCCCTTGGGCGAATGCGGAAGAGATTCCTCCTACGGTCGGAATGACAAAGAGGAGTGTCGAGTGCAGAAGGCAGAGGGTCGAATAGAGAGCGGTTAGTGCTTTTTTCATGGCTTGGGGTGGTTAGAGGGCGAAGCCGAGTTTGAAACTGCTGTAAGGTTCAAAAATTGGCTGATTCTTAGTTGTAGAGCGTTCCTTGTAGAGCAATCCGAGCTGAAAATCAAAAAAGCCTTTCTCAAATATCCTTCTTTGCATTCCCCAGGTCGCGTAGGCCGCTCTGGTGTTACTCCAATGTGTTTCTCGTTTCAATTGAAAAACAGGATTATAGTCCATGTCGCTAAAAGATAACAGTTGACTGCCCATAATAGCAAAGTAGTTGCCCGAAAGGTTATTGGCCGATTTCCCTTCACGTATTCGCTTCTTTAAGTTGTAATAGTACCTAGGCTGTACTAAAAAGGCACTGCCAGCCACCAAAAATTGTGAGCCAAATGATTGGAGTGCTTTTCGGCTCAAGTATGAAAAAGACAGATTTAACTCCGTATTGATTGACCAAGCAGATTTGGCAATTTTTCTTTCATACGAAATGGGGAGCGAGAAGTTAAATTGGCGATTGGTAAGGGTGAAAGGTGAGGCGATATTGATTTTAAAAAGTTGATTTTCTTCTTTAAAGCACTTCCAAACGTTGCAATCGCTGGCATTAAGAGCGGCTGTTTTTGGGGCAGATGTAAACCCTAAACCAAATTTTACATCCGAAAATAAAAACCATTCATCTTTGGGGGCGGGAATATTGATACTGGATTGATTAGGTAGGGTCAAATCGTAGGTAGTGCGCCCGATATTGATAGAGAAGTCGGCAAACCCTCGCTCGAAAAATCTTTTTTGAGTACCTAATTTTAAAACAAAAATTTGAGAATTCTTATACCACTCATTGGATTGGTTTCCGATAAATGGTACTTGTAGTAACGTGCTTACAAACTTAATAGAAGGGATTTTAAACGCTTGTCCGTATTTAAAACCTATATACGAACCTGTTAGATTGTTGGCTTGTAAACCTTTCTGTAAGCGTTTTTTCATATCATAAAACCAGCGGATTTCGGCGCTGGCAAAATGAGATGACCATTGAAAGTCATTAATGTAGCCCCCGCTTAAACCTACATCAATGGAGAAGGAGGAGCCAATTTTATGTTCATAGCCAAAAGCATAGGATAACGAACTAGGTAGGCTCCCTGAGATTTCATTGCTTGGCCCTCGTAATTGCAAACGAGGAACAGGACTGGCTGATAAATAGCCTTTCAGCATCCACTTGGTCGTCTCCTTCGTCATAAACACATAGTCATAACGGTCAATAAAGCGCTGTTTCTCCAGCGTACCTGTTTCCTCGGAGTGGGAAATACGGACGGAGTCGGTACTACCTTGGGCGAATGCGGAAGAGATTCCTCCTAAGGTCGGAATGACAAAGAGGAGTGTCGAGTGCAGAAGGCAGAGTGTCGAATAGAGGAGGGTGAATGCTTTTTTCATGGTGCTGAGAGGTTAAAAAGTAAAACCAATTTTGAAACTAGGACGAAAACCATGAAGACCTTCAGAAGTGCTGTTTTTATCAAATCGATAAATTGTTTTTCCGACCGTGAGTCCAAGGTCGAGGTAATTGTTTTTAAAAACTTTCATTTGGAATCCAATAGTGGGGCCAACTTCTATGCCGTGGTATCTGGTGAGTTTAACTCTTTCCTTTCCATGTGTATAGTTTATTCTTTCATATACGTGCATGAGAGATGCACCGACATAAAATCCTGAAAGTGACGATTTAGGCTGTAGAGTTCGTTTGAGTTTACTTAAATAAAATCGAGCTTGAAGGTAAGTAGTTGAAAGAAAACGCATATCATTTACTTTTCCTGATAAACTAGCAGAGTCTCTTGGAACAGCATTCCAAGTCCATCTTTGCCAAAGCAAGTTGTTTTGAAAATTGATAGAAAAAGGTGAGGTTCCAATCTGCCTTTCAAAAGCCAAAGATGTTAAGAGCGTTTGGTTTCGTGTTCCAATTGACAAATTAGGCCAAGCTATTTTCCATAGACTTTGGGAGGTTTCATAACATTTGAGGACATCGCAGGGAGGAGGAAGTGTTTTTGTTTTGAAGTCACCAAAGGCAAGTGATGTATTCCAAAATGTTTGAATAAATACCTCTGATTGAGCCAAGTTTGTAGCACCTATTCGATTAGCGTTTTTTATTCCAGCTCCAACGCCAAAATCCACTAACCCATGATTAAAAAATCGACGTTGCATTCCCCAACGAAGTTCGGTGGCACTTGTCATTCCAACGACGGGAATATATTCTCCAAAGCCTGTGCCAGTAAATCCCCCCGTACTTCCTTGAGAAAAAGCTTTTGTGTAGGTCAAAGCAAAATAATTACCTGTAAAATTATTAGCGTTTTTGCCTTCAATTATGCGTTTTCGCATATCGTAATAATAACGTACTTCGCCAAAAATACCAGCGTCAGTACCCAAGCCTGACGATATTGATCTAAAGTAAGCTCCTGCTCCTAAGGATACGGAAGGGGATAGTTTATATTCGTAACTTCCAACTAAACCGCCATGGGTTTGGCTTGAAGTTCCTGCCAGCTTCAGCATCCACTTGGTCGGCTCCTTCGTCATAAACACATAGTCATAGCGGTCAATAAACCGCTGCTTTTCCAGCGTACCCGCTTCCTGCGTGTGGGTGATACGGACGGAGTCAGCGCTCCCTTGGGCGAAGGCGGAAAAGATTCCTCCTAAGGTCGGAATGACAACGAGGAGTGTCGAATAGAGGAGGGTGAATGCTTTTTTCATGGCTTTGATTTATTGTTTGGCAACGGTGCCGTTGCGGAGTTCGGTGTTTTTGGTTTCTACGTCGAGTTTTACTTGTGCTTTATCCGTTTGAATATCAAGGCTTCCGTATTGTGCACGTACGCGACACTCGCCTTTGATTTGTTGCAAAACGAGGTCGGTTCGTTCGGAGAAAATGCTCAATAACCCATTGAAATTCTCCGTTCGTAAGGTACCAAACTGCGTTCTGGCTGTCAATGTTCCACGTAAGTCATTGAGTTCGATGGTGCAAAATTCCGTTTGCAACTGAATGGTTTGAGTTTGTAGCCCTTTGATAGAAATCTTCCCAAAACTGTTTTGTATTTCTACGGCGCAATTGGCAGG
Source organism: Runella sp. R0.1_18 (assembly GCF_057652155.1). NCBI lineage: Bacteria > Pseudomonadati > Bacteroidota > Cytophagia > Cytophagales > Spirosomataceae > Runella > Runella sp. R0.1_18. Next base: position 164,386 of record NZ_JBYFCK010000001.1, on the reverse strand, counting down.
TACAAACAACGTAAAACGTGCTTTGAGGTTGGATTGGGGCTTACTTCCGTTTTTGGCCAGTACCACAAAATTATGCAGACTCACCGTTTTCCCTTTTTGGTCGGCGGTATAATGTAGGGCTTCCAAATCTTTCTCAGCTGTGCTGCGGGTGGGGTGTTTTGCGGTAAGTTCGATGGTCGCTTTTATCTCATTTTTATTCCAAGTCATTATCTCTACGTCGCTCCGCTCTCCCCATACCTGTACCTTTGCGTATTGTGGCACTTCAAAGGTTTTTTCTATTGTTTTGGTAATCACCTGCAACGTCTGAGCAGAAGAGTAAAAGGGCAAAAGGCAAAGGGTGAACCGCAAAATGTTAAATGGAAAACTGAAAAACCGCAAAAGTGGCCAATAGCAAGGAGCAAAGGGCAAAACCCGAAACCCAAAACGGATAAAGAGAGGTGGGGAAAAGTTGTGGATAAAGTGCAAAATATTCTTCATGGCTATTAATGTTCGAAAATTACATGATTCGTTCAGCTAGTTTTTGTAACAATTGAGCACGCTCCTGCTCAATTTCTGAAAGCTGCGATGCTAGAGCTGCATCGGTGTTGTATTCACCAATTGCCTCTTTAAGTTGTTTACTCGCCAGGGTAAGGTCGTCGAGTTGTTGTTTTAAGTGCTTAAATTCAGGCTTTTCGCACACGGTTGTTTTGGTTTTGCAAAAATCCTGTAGCTTTTCGTACTGGCGGTCGAGGGTAATGTTTTCCGACGGGAGCGCCTTTGTGGGAATGTGCTCTTCGGAGTACGTAACCCTACTTTCTCCCTGCTGAAAACGTAGCAAAAAGTAACCTACAAAAAATAACAAGCCCGTGACTACCGCCGCTGCCGCGTACTGCCACCCGCCTGACCGACGAATCACGGGGCGAGGGAGTTCTTGCTCGATGGCTGCCCATAGTTCGGAGGGAGGCGTATGGGTAGGCAGCCGATGCAGCGCCTCTTGAAGTGGGGCTTCCTCCAACCCACGTTCCACCGCCTCCCAAACCGATTCGGGTGGGGTGTAGGTAGGTAGTTTATGTTTGAGTAGGTCTGACATAATGCGCTTGTTATTATTTTAACAATTCCCTCAGCCGCTTTTTGGCATAGTTTAATTGCGACTTCGACGTTCCTTCCGAAACGCCCAACAACTCAGCTACTTCTCGGTGGGCGTAGCCTTCCACCTCAATGAGCACAAATACCGCCCGTGCGCCTTCGGGTAGGCTCAAAATGGCTTTTTCGAGGTGGGCAGCATCAATAGCATTGTTACCCCAATCGACCGACGACGTATCGGTGGGGAGCGTTTCCAGTAATAAATAAGCGGGTGTTTGCTGAGAACTTCGGTGCGCTTTACGAACCAAAATCGCTTTTATCCAAGCTCCCAACGTCGCTTCACTACGGTACTGACTCAAGTTTTGAAAAACGGCCAAAAACGTGTCTTGCAATACACTATTGGCCTGGTCAAAGTCGCCCGTCATCCGATACGCCAAGGTGTACATGGCCGTTTTGTAGCGGTCATAGAGCAGCCGTTGCGCAGAGCGGTCGTGTTGGAGGCAGCGTTGAATCAGTTCGTTTTCAGTCATGAGTGGTACGTTCAACTACAAAGAGGAACCGAACAACCCAGAAGGTTGGAATAAGAGTAAAAAATAAAAGAGAAACGTTGAGAGATAAGGGATGAGATGGTTAAAAACCTGAAGTAGCGAGCCAGTGTAAGCAGCGGCCAAACCACTCGTCGAACGATGGCGTTTTGAGGTAGCCGTGTTCGCCTTTGGCATAAATGTGGAGGTCGCTCAAGATGCGGTTTTTCTGCAAGGCTTCGTAAAAAAGTAGGCTATTTTTGACGGGGACTACCGTGTCGTCGCTGGCGTGCGTGATAAAAGCGGGAGGCGTATTTTGGGTTACTTGGAGGTCGTTGGAGTAACGGGTTAGCTGTTCGGCGGAGGCATTTTTGCCCAAAAGATTATTCCCAGAACCCTTGTGTCCGACGCCATCGGCAAAACTAATGACGGGATAAACCAGTACTAAAAAATCAGGGCGGAGGCTAGTACCCTGAGGGTTAGGTAAAACAGTTCGCTCAAAGTGAGTCCCTGCCGTTGAGGCCAAGTGTCCTCCTGCCGAAAAACCCATGATTCCGATTTTTTTGGGATTAATGTTCCATTCGCTTGCCCGTTCGCGTACGGTTTTAATCGCCTGTTGGGCGTCTTGGAGGGGGCCAATGGACGGGTCAATCATGGTGCGTTCGTTGGGGAGTCGGTATTTCAACACAAAAGCCGCAATACCGCGTTTGGTAAACTCCTCGGCCACATCGTAGCCTTCGCGTTTTATCACCAATACTCCGTAACCTCCGCCTGGACAAATCACCACTGCCGTGCCCGTTGCTTTGTCTTTTGGGGGAAGAAACACGCTTAACGTTGGTACCGAAACATTAGAAACAACTTGCGACGCGGTGCGTTTTTCTTCGTTGGTGGCCTCTTTGGCATTGGGAATGGCACCAGCATACAACGGTATTTCTTGTTGGGCAATGCTTACAAAGGTCGAAATACAAAAAAACAGAGACAGAAAAACGGAGCGTAGCATGGTTATTAGGTTTAAAATGGAGGATGAAAGTCGTTTTCTTATAAAGACAAAAGCAGGTCTTTTCTGCTGAGTCTGACATTTTACATTTTTCGGCGTATTATTATTCCGTTCCTTACCTACCTTTGTGGCATGAATCAGTACCCTGTTTTTTTGTTGTTGGGTGCCAATTTGGGCGACCGCGAAGCAACACTTTCAAAGGCGATTACGCTGATTTCGGAGCGAATCGCTCCTGTCATTTCAGCATCGTCGTTGTACGAAACCGCGCCTTGGGGCGTTGAAGAGCAACCCGCTTACCTCAATCAGGTCATTTCGCTGACCACCGAAAAAGAAGCAAAGCGCGTATTGCAAGCAGCCCTTGCGATTGAAAAAGAGCTGGGACGAGAGCGAAGACTGCGCTGGGGAGCACGGGTTATCGACATTGATGTGTTGTTTTATGGAAATAAAATACTGACATCGGAGGAGCTAGAAGTACCTCATCCACGGCTACATCAGCGTAAGTTTACGCTGGTTCCGCTTGCAGAAATTGCCCCTGAGTTTGTTCATCCTTTATTAAAAAAAACAACCCAACAACTGCTCAATGAATGCACGGACGAGGGGATTGTGAGCTTGTTTAAACGTTTTAAAACCAATTGATTGTCACTATGCAACGTCGCGATTTTATCAAACATACTTTGCTCGCCACGGGAGCCGTAGCGTTGGAAAATTGCCAACCCAAAGACCCCTATGCTCCCCGCAAATACGAAGGCCAAATTGCCATCATTGGAGCAGGAGCGGCGGGATTGTACGCGGGCTATTTGCTAGAACAACAGGGCGCGAATTACACCATCTACGAAGCTGCCGAACAAATCGGGGGGCGGATTCGTCCGTTGAAAGGTTTGGCTGATTTTGACGTGGAGTTGGGTGCTGAAAGAATCCGTGGGAGTAAATCGACATTGTACGATTGGGCCAAAGAGTCAGGCGCTTCGTTGTTGCCCACTTCTGGAACCGATTATTATCAAATAGGCACTCTACTTCGTACCGAAGCCCAGTGGAATACCGACCTCGATTTTCGCTTGGCTATGTTGCTTTCTCAGCAGGCACGGGCGTATTCGGGCAACGAAACAACCCTAGCGCAGCTCATGGAAACCACCAAGCTGGTGGCCAAAGTACGGCACATTCCTGATGCGCTCATTGCCAACAATTATGGCACCTCGGCCAGCCGTTTGGGGCTTTTGGGCGTAGCCGAGGCCGAAGCAACTTGGAGTGCAGGAAGGGACAATTACTTGATGGGCAATCGCTCGTTGTTGTCGTTGCTGGAAGAAAAATGTAAAAACGTTATTCCTAAAGTGGTGCTCAATAAACAAATCAAACGCATTGATTTTACCAATAGTCCAATCGTCTTGGAAGATGCGCAAGCCCAGCGGCGTTTTGCAGATAAGGTGATTGTGACGGTACCACTGTCGATTTTACAAGCCAACGACATTCAATTTACCCCCTCACTGCCCGAAGCTAAGCTCACGGCCATCCGCAACATCGGAATGGGCGCGGGCATCAAAGTGGCTTTGGTCTTTAACCGTCGGTTTTGGGAAACCAATACGGGTTCTATCTACACGTCGGGCTCAGTGCCCGAGTATTGGGTGAGTTCCGCAGGACGAAGCACGTCTTCGTTTGTACTGTCAGGGTTTGTGACTGGTGAACGAGCCGAAGCGCTCAGTGGACAGACCTCTACGGTCGTTATTCAGAATTTGTTAAAAGAATTGGATACCATTTACGGAAAAGGAACTGCTACGGCGGCCTTGATCAACGCCAAAGTGATGGATTGGGGAAAAGAACCCTATATCAAAGGCGCTTACTCTTTCCCAATTCCCAACGGCGGCGGTTTACTTACGCGCCAAACCTTGTCGCAGCCTATTCAGCGTAAAGTCTATTTTGCGGGAGAAGCTACCCACTATGGTGGCCACAGCGGAACCGTACACGGCGCCATGGAGTCAAGCCGCCGCGCTGTGGAGGAGTTGTTGCGGGATGTGGTATAGTTGCAGCGGTCGGGTTGTAAGCAACCCTCCACACCCAGAGCGGGTTGTGAGCAACCCTTGGCACGGGAGTGGGTTGCAAGCAACCCGCCTCACACTCATTCGACATTCTCCCCTCTGCGCTCGACACTCCCTCTATCCTGCCCAGTTCTCCCTATCCAGACTACGGTACTGAATGGCCTCCGCCAAATGCTCGATTTTGATGTCGGTGCTGGCGGCGAGGTCAGCAATGGTGCGAGCTACTTTCAGAATACGATCATACGCCCGTGCCGACAACCCAAGCCGTTCCATGGCAGACTTGAGCAGGGCTTTGCCTGCGGGGTTGATTTCACACACTTCTTTTACCATTGGCGAGGGCATCATGGCATTACAATAAATCCCTTCTTTGTCTTTGAAACGCTCCGTCTGAATTTCGCGGGCGGTAATTACACGCTGACGAATGTCTTCGCTTTTTTCAGCTTTGCGGTTTGACGAAATTTGGTCGAACGATACGGGCGTGACTTCTACGTGCAAGTCGATGCGGTCGAGGAGTGGTCCGCTGATTTTATTCAAATAGCGTTGAACTGTTCCAGGTGGACAAACGCACTCTTTCTCGGGATGATTGTAGTAGCCACATGGGCAGGGGTTCATGCTGGCAATAAGCATGAAGTTGGCAGGAAATTCAATCGCCCATTTGGTACGAGAAATCGTCACGCGGCGTTCTTCGAGCGGTTGGCGCATCACTTCGAGCACTGTTCGCTTAAATTCGGGCAATTCGTCCAAAAACAACACGCCGTTGTGCGCCAACGAGATTTCGCCTGGCTGTGGGAAGGTGCCTCCGCCAACCAGCGCGGCGTCGCTGATGGTATGGTGAGGTGCGCGAAAAGGTCGCCGTGCAATCAGCGATGCTTTGGAGCCTAGCTTTCCCGCTACGGAGTGTATCTTGGTCGTCTCTAGTGACTCGTGCAGCGTCAACGGTGGTAAAATCGAAGGTAGTCGCTTGGCCAACATCGTTTTGCCCGCCCCTGGAGGGCCAATCATAATCACATTGTGCCCGCCCGAAGCGGCGATTTCGAGGGCTCGTTTGATATTTTCTTGGCCTTGAACGTGTTCAAAATCAGCATCATAATCGTTCAGGGTATTGAAAAATAAATCGCGCGTGTCCACCTTCAACGGGGTAATTTCTTTGGTTTCCTCAAAAAAGCCGATGGCATCTTGCAGTGTTTCTACGGGAATAACGTCGAGGCTATTGACGATGGCGGCTTCGTGGGCATTGGCAGCAGGCAAAATAAATCCTTTGTAGCCAAGTTTCCGCGCTTCCACGGCGATGGGAAGGACGCCTTTGATGGGGCGGAGTTTGCCATCCAGCGAGAGTTCGCCCATGATGATGTAGTCTTCGAGGCTTTTCTTGGTTACGATTTGGTCAGAAGCCTGCAACACACATAGGGCAATGGGCAAATCGTAGGCCGAGCCCTCCTTGCGAATGTCGGCGGGGGCAAGGTTCACCACTACTTTTTGACGAGGCATTCGGTAGTCAAAAAACTTGAGAGAGGCTTCTACGCGCTGCTCACTTTCTTTTACGGCGCTGTCGGGCAAGCCTACCATAAAAAAACGCATTCCTTGCCCCACTGTTACTTCAATGGTTATCATTGTGGCATTGACACCATAGACCGCACTACCGAACGTTTTAGAAAGCATGTTATCCTTAAATTTTAAAGCTACGAAGTTGTAAAAATAAAGGTTCTGCCCCAAATCAGCACGTTAGGCCGAGTAATTGCCTTAGGTACTGTATTCTCTTGGAAGACTGTTCCAAAATCATCACCAAATGATTACCTTTGCCGTCCATTTTTGGCAGAACTTATTTTTCTATACACCCAAAAGACGAGAAAAATAAGGTTTGGTAACTTATTTAGACTCGTCAATTTACAATTTTTCGTACCATTATGTTACAACGTATTCAAACACTCTTTTTAGCCGTAGTGGCCGTTGGTATTGTTGGGCTGTTGGCTTTGCCCGTTTGGGACAAGACCGCCGTTGATGGCACCCAATCGGTTCACCTTACTGCCCTTCGATTGGTTCACGAACAAGGAACAAGTTCGTTTATTACCCCTGTTTGGTACATCGCGCTTGTCGGTGGGATAGTGGCGGGAGTGGCTATTTTTGCCATTTCTCAGTACAAAAACCGCGTACTTCAGTCGGGGCTTTGTGCCGCAAACTCTATCCTGATGACCATCATTATGGGGTTAATCATGTATTTTATTTTTGGGAAAGCCAAAGATTTGTTTGAGCCCAATGTCACAGGTAGCTTTGGTTTTGGCTTCTACGCGCTCGTGACGTCAATGCTAGCGAATGTTTTGGCCAACCGTTTTATCCGTCGTGACGAAAAACTGGTTCGTTCGCAAGACCGTATGCGTTAAAATCAAGCTTGTATTATGCTAATTTTAGGGTAAAAAAGCACCTTTTTTGAAATGCTCTTTAATAGGTTAAGTGCTTGATTGTAAGTTGATTTGTGAGAGCGTGTAAGCCTGTTTTTAAAAAAAGTTAACCTTTTACTCTCAAAAATTTGTTGCGTCAAATTTGATTATTTTTACTAATTTCAAACGTAGTTAGTGACTTTGCCCATTTTGCCACTTCTCAGCAGGAGCAATCTTCAGTAACTTCCCATTGATTTCCAATTAACTCACTAAAAAAGCTGTTTAAGTACCTGTTAACCAAGGGTATAAAGGCAAAAAAATACAACGAAAGAGGATGATTCAGGTAGATACGAGCGTACAGCATACGCTAAAGGAGCGACTCAAAGAAATTTTTGGTTACAGTCAGTTTAGAGGCGAACAAGAGTCGATTATTCATAGCATCATGGGAGGTAATAACACCTTCGTTATTATGCCTACAGGTGCGGGGAAATCGCTTTGCTATCAGTTGCCTGCTATTACCACTGAAGGCGTTGCCATCGTTATTTCTCCGTTGATTGCCTTGATGAAAAATCAAGTAGATCAACTGAACGCTTTCGGCATTAATGCGCAGTTTTTGAATTCTACTCTCAACAAGGCTGAAATCACAAAGGTTAAAAAAGATGCCCTCGATGGCACCTTAAAACTATTGTACATTGCGCCAGAATCGCTAACGAAAGAAGAAAACCTTGACTTTTTACAGCGAGCTAACATTTCTTTTGTAGCAGTTGACGAGGCACACTGTATCTCAGAGTGGGGGCATGATTTCCGCCCAGAATACCGCCGTATTCGAGGAATTATTGACAACATCAACCCCAACCTGCCACTGATTGCGCTGACAGCTACAGCCACCCCGAAAGTGCAGCAAGACATTGCGAAAAACTTGCGGATGGAAGAGGCTGCCTTGTATAAGTCGTCGTTTAACCGCAAAAACTTGTACTACGAAGTGCGCCCGAAATTGGGTGACGTCAATAAGCAGCTGATTAAATACATCAAAAACAACAAAGGAAAGTCGGGTATCATCTATTGCTTGAGCCGTAAGACGGTAGAAGAGGTAGCTAATTTGTTGACAGTGAATGATATAAAGGCGCTTCCTTACCATGCGGGCTTGGACGGACAAACGCGGATGAATAACCAAGATGCGTTTTTGAACGAAGAAGCGGATGTCATTGTCGCGACTATTGCATTTGGAATGGGTATCGACAAACCCGACGTTCGTTTTGTTATTCACTACGATGCGCCTAAGTCGTTGGAAGGTTATTACCAAGAAACAGGCCGCGCTGGCCGTGATGGCTTGGAAGGAAATTGCGTGATGTTTTATAGCTTAGATGACATCCAAAAGCTAGAAAAGTTCAACAAAGATAAGTCGGTAACGGAGCGCGATAATGCCCGCCATTTATTGAACGAAATGGTGGCCTATGCCAACCTTGGTGCGTGCCGCCGTCGTCAGTTGTTGAGTTATTTTGGCGAATACATGGAGAAAGACTGCGGTTTCTGCGACAACTGTATCAAGCCAACGCCAAAATTCAAAGTGCAAGAAGAGGCAGTTATCGTTTTGAAAGCGATTCAACAGACCGATCAGCGTTTTGATGGTGATCACATTGCAGATTTGATTACCGCCACTGACAACATGTACGTGACGAGCTATGAACATAACAAGCTCGAAATGTATGGGGCAGGTAAATTTAAAGATGAAGAAGAAGGTGAAGAATATGGCGTAGAGTATTGGCGCTCGATGATTCGTCAGCTGGTGATTTTGGGGTATTTGGGGAAAGATGCTGAAAACTTTGGCGTGCTGAAAATCACCGAAAAAGGCATCAACTACATCAATGACCCGTATCCGATTACGATTTCAAAAGACCATACGTTCGACGAAAACGACACGCAGAAGTCAAACGAGGACGAAGATGTGACGGATTTGGCACCGTCGGGTGGTGGAAATGCCTACGATGAAGCGCTTTTGGGGCTTTTGAAGGCACTCCGTAAAAAAATAGCGAAAGAGAAAAACCTTCCTCCGTATGTTATTTTCCAAGACCCGTCGTTAGAAGAAATGGCGACGACTTACCCCACTACTTCCCAAGAAATGGCCCAAATCAACGGGGTTGGAATGGGGAAAGTACAAAAATTTGGTCGCCCGTTTATCGACCTCATCACGCGTTATGTGGAGGAAAACGAAATCGAAACGGCCAAAGATGTAGTGGTAAAATCGGCGGCTAATAAGTCGAAAGTGAAGATTTTTATCATCCAACAAATCGACCGTAAGGTGGACTTGGACGAAATAGCCGAAGCCAAAGGGTTAGCAATGGACGAACTGATTGAGGAGATTGAACACATTTGCTACTCGGGTACGAAGCTTAACTTGGATTACTATATCAACCAAATCATGGACAAAGACCGCCAGTACGATATTTACGATTACTTTATGGCGGCTGAAACCGATAGTATCAAAGTTGCGTTAGATGAATTGGCCAAGGATGACGTCACCGAAGATGAACTTCGTTTGATGCGTATCAAGTTTATGTCCGAAGTGGCTAACTAAGTAAGTGAAAAACTCCTAGTAAGGCGCGAAACGAATGAAAGGGATTTCGCGCCCTACTCTATACACTTTAACCTCAAAAAATGAATATTTTAATTCTGGGTTCGGGCGGACGCGAACACGCGTTTGCTTGGAAAATAGCCCAAAGCCCACATTGCGACGAGTTGTATGTAGCGCCTGGAAATGCGGGAACCGCACAAGTGGCTACCAACTTGCCCGTTGGGTTCAATGACTTTGAAGGCATTGCAAAAGCTATTGTTGATTTTAAAATTAAATTAGTAATTGTCGGCCCCGAAGAACCACTGGTCAACGGAGTTGTTGATTACTTAAAAGCCCAACCAGCGTTGGCAAGGGTCAAAATTGTGGGCCCTGATCGCCTGGGGGCGCAGTTGGAAGGAAGCAAAGATTTTTCCAAAAACTTCATGGCAAAGTATGGAATCCCTACGGCAGCGTCGCAGACATTTACGTCTGAAACACTAGACCAAGGGCTGAACTACTTGAGCACACACGCACTCCCAATCGTGTTGAAAGCCGACGGATTGGCGGCTGGCAAAGGTGTAATTATTGCCGAAACACTCGATACGGCCAAAGCTGCCATGACAGATATGCTCGTGGGCGCTAAGTTTGGCGAAGCGGGAAACAAAGTGGTGGTAGAGCAGTTTTTGCGCGGTATTGAGTTGTCGGTATTTGTGCTTTCGGATGGTGTTAATTACAAAATCCTTCCCGAGGCCAAGGACTACAAACGTATTGGCGAAAAAGACACAGGCCCCAATACGGGAGGAATGGGAGCGGTGTCGCCCGTGATTTTTGCGGACGAAAACTTCCTGAGAAAAGTAGAACAAAAGATTGTAAAACCGACGCTCGCGGGCTTGCAGGCTGAAGGAATTACGTACGTTGGCTTTATTTTTATTGGATTGATGAACGTCAAAGGCGAGCCGTACGTGATTGAGTACAACGCACGCATGGGCGACCCCGAAACGGAGGTTGTTTTGCCACGTATTCAGTCGGATTTAGTGACGCTTTTGCTGGCCGCAGCCGATCAAAAATTGGCCGACAGCGATTTCGTTATTTCGCCCCAAACGGCCGTCACAACGGTGATTGTGTCGGGGGGGTATCCAGATGCCTACGAAAAAGGCAAGGTAATTGCTGAATTAGAAAAAATGGAAGACATTACGGTGTTTCATGCAGGAACTACCACTAATGACAAAGGAGAAGTCGTAACCAATGGCGGACGAGTACTGGCACTGACAGCACTTGCAAACTCCCTCGAAGGTGCTGTAAATAAGTCGCAAAAAGCAGCGACTGCAGTGCAGTTTGAAGGAAAATATTACCGCAAAGACATTGGTTTAGATTTGATTCGTTATACGGATTAGTTTGACGCAAAGCGGGTCGTGGCGTAGTTGAAACCGTAACGACCTCGTATAAACGTCAGGCTGTAAACTAAACAGAAATGAGTTGTAAATCATGTTCAACGGGCGGATGCGGAACGAAAGGAAGCAACGGGAAAACCGCTGGTTGTCAAAATAATGGCGCGTGCAACACAGGTGGTTGCAATAAAATGAACGTTTTCGATTGGCTCAGTGATATGGATGTGCCCATCGCAAAACGTTTTGACGTAGTAGAAGTGAAGTTTAAAGGAGGGCGGAAAGAATATTTTCGCAATATCAACCAGCTTGAACTCCTCACGGGCGACTACGTTGTGTGCGAGATGGCTTCGGGCTATCATATCGGAGCGGTATCGTTGCAAGGTGACTTGGTACGTTTGCAAATGACCAAGAAAAAAGTAGCCGATGACGAAAATATCAAGAGCATTTATCGGGTGGGGAATCCACGCGATATGGAAAAACACGAGCAGAGTGTGGCGCGTGACTTGCCAACGATGTACCGCGCTCGCGAACTGGTCAAAGAGCTAAAACTGAACATGAAATTGTCGGATGTGGAGTTTCAGTCCGACAATACCAAAGCGACGTTTTACTACTCGGCCGACGAACGGGTTGATTTCCGTGAACTGATCAAGGTATTAGCAGGTGAGTTTAAGGTACGCATCGAAATGCGCCAAATCAGCTTACGCCAAGAAGCAGGCCGTTTGGGTGGTTTGGGCGCGTGTGGCCGTGAATTGTGTTGTTCAACTTGGTTGAGTGACTTTAAAAACATCACGACCTCAGCTGCTCGTTACCAAAACCTATCGCTGAACCCAACGAAGCTTTCGGGCCAATGCGGACGTTTGAAGTGCTGCCTCAACTATGAGCTAGAGACGTACATCGACGCCCTCAAGGATATTCCGCACGTGGATGCCCCCCTCCAAACCCAAAAAGGGAAGGCGCACTTGCAGAAAACCGATATTTTCAAGAAAATCATGTGGTTTGGCTACGAAAACGATAGCACGACCTGGCATCCCATCACGATGGAGCAGGTAAGCAAAATCTTGCAAATGAACGCAAGAGGTGAAAAACCTGTGTCGTTGGATGTGTTGGATATCGAAGAGGCAGTGTTGGCATTGCCTGCGGCAGGTATCAACAGCGACTTGGCCAAAATGGATAAGAAGTTTAGCCACCGCGACCAGCAAAATGGAGGTGCAAACCGCCGTCCTAAGAAGAAAAAAGGAAGTGGTACTAACAATACCAACGCGGCCAAAGAAACGGCACAGCCAGCGGCAACCGCTGCGCCTTCAGCTCCTGCGCCGAAGCCACAGGCCTCAGCTCCCAAGGCACCAACTGCCCAGGCTCCTGCGAAAGTGCCCAGTGCTCCAGCGGTAAATCCTGCACAGAAAGGAAATAATGCCAATAATAACACCAACGATGCAACAAAGCCTGCCAAACAACACTCCAACAGAGGAAATCATCACCGTAGAAATCATAATCAGCCAAAAGGTGGTGGCAATAATGGCAACAGCGGCGGAGGCAACGAGAAGAAGTAATAGGAAGCACTAAAGGTGCATACAAGGGAATCATCGAGAGGTGATTCCCTTTTTTTGTGGCCAGTTGTTACTTAGGGGTGGAGAGCTGAAAGCTTGCGCTGAAGCGCTTGTATGGTAGCTTGGTATTGCTCCTCTCGCTGACGAAGCAGTGCTATTTCGGCTTTTAGTTGAATAATTTCACTGTCTTGGTGTAACTCTTCTTTGGAAATATAGTTGGTAAATTCGTTGAAACTTACCCTGAGCTCCCTAGATAATAAGATAAGGTATTTGGTTTTGGGGAGACGAACGTCACTTTCCCACTCAGAGTACGTGCTTTGTGAAACAGGAATGGCAATAGCTACCTCTTGCTGAGAGAGATTGCGTGCTTGGCGTAAAAAAGTCCCTAATGTCATAAAAGTAGAGATAGGTGTTTTGTAACGAATAGGCTTTGGAGGCATACCCGTGGTGGTTGTTAAATTTCATAAACGTATCAAAGTAGGGACGGTATAATGTGCAAACGCTCAAACATACAAAACGAATACAAAAAATACAAGAAATTTTATCGAACGGTAAAATTGGGTAGTATGGCCTAAAATTATCGGTTTTTCGATTAAAATTATCGAAAAATCGATAATAAATCTTGAAAATACTATATTTATTTGTGCTTCCTAAATCTTTAAACGTTCAGATGAAGCCACGCGTACTCATTATCCCCGCCGCTATCCGAAGCCATGTATTGCCTTCGCTGTACGTGGCTGATAAGCTGTCGGAGGAGGGCTATGAGGTACATTACGCTGTTACAAATGATATATTGGCGGAGTTGGTCACGAAGAATGGCTACCAAGCTGTGAAAAATACGGGCTGGCGTGCAGGCTACGGCATGGAGGCCTCTTATATAGGGGCTAAAAAGGAAATTGTATCGTACCGACGGCTTCTGAGAGCTTACCGAACAAACGAGCTATATTGGGAGCGAAAGCGAGAATTGGACGCGCTGATTGAAGAACTCCGTCCCACAACTATTTTGATAGATTTATTTGTTTGTACTGATTTTTGGGTATTGTATCCACGCCGTTCAGAATTTACTATTGCTTTTTTTAATCCCATGCCTTCTATGTATCGGGTAGGAGAGTGGCCGATAGTGTCAAGCCCCCTCAATCCCCCGATGAGGGACTTAATACCCAGCGGAAGCAGCCATACGAGTCGGTCCGACGTCCAACAAGGGGGATTAAAATCTGAATTGAAAAAACGAAGTGATTTGTTTCTTCAGTTCTTACGCAATCCCAGACAGGCTTGGTTGCGTCAAGCGATAACCCGTCATCGCCAATTTCTAGCACAAATCGCTCCCCTTGCGCAAGACGCGACCGTGACGCAGGTGATTGCCAACGTGCCTGAATTGGTGTTAGCGCCGTTGGAATTTGAATTTGCGCCCGAAATTCGCAAACCCAATCAACATTATTTGGGGCTGTGTATGCGAGAGCATCGGCAAGACACCGAGCTGGATCCCCTATTTGAACAAGCGTGGGAGCATATAATTGGTTCTAAAAAAGTCCCTCACCCCTCAGGGGAGGGATTTCATCGCCTTGTTTATTGCAGTTTTGGTACTTTTCACGAAGGAGCGGATGCTACCCTTTTACGTTTTGTGACCAACCTACTAGAGGTGATTGCCGAATTGCCACACGTACATTTGATATGCTCGGTTAACAAGTACGTCATAGAAACGCTCGGCTAGTTGTACTTGTGGAAATAGTGGTTTTAGTGGATATGTACCAGATTTAGGGGCATACAAGTATCTCGTGAATGTTTACTGTAATAATGGCTCACAGGTTAAATGCACCTTTTCTTAGCAAAATTAAGGCTGATATGTTAAATATCAGCCTTAATACGACACAACACTAATTTGCCCCTTAAATGCAAGTGAAAACTAGATTGCCAAGTAATGAATGCAATTTTATGGCTACTGCGCACAGAATGCTAATGGAGAAACCACCTGTATTGGAAAGCTGTTTACTATTATTTTAACCGCTGGAAAACGAATGGAACGCTCTAGTGTATCAATCGAGAATTGAATCAGCTGGATTATAAAGCAGGAAGTCTATTTGCCTGAATTTGTCGTTTATAGTCAGAGTGTTAAATTAGTTTCAATGATTTTTGAATATCGAGATATTGAAGCCTATAAAAAGATAAATGAGTGCAAATGACAGTTGTTGGTTGATACGGGAGGGCATTTATGGGCTGTTCATGTACATGCTGCTAATGAGGTTGATGGACATACTCCATTAGCAGCATTAGGTGATATTATGTAGTATGGCGACCGAGTTGAAAAGTATTTAGTGATGGGGCTTAAGGGACGTTTTGACCAAAGAGGTAACTCTGTGGGGCATTGATTTTGAGCGAGCCTCCCGACCTGAATCAGTTCTGGGTTTTGTACCAGTTGCCAAGCGTTGGGTTTTTAAATGAACTATATCTTGAACTAATTTTTAACGAACCATCAGATTATGAGTATATACTACCTTCTTCGGTTAGCTGACTAATTTTGACCAATATCCAAATCATGTTGCAACGAATCAGAACCACTGGAAAAATATAATTCCTAAATACACTTTTAAACAAAAAAATAATGACTAAGCTACATTATATCTTCTGCTATATTTTTTTATTAATAATGCTATCATCGTATTTTGTTTTTGGACAAAATGTCAAGTTCTCAATCATAGGAAGTGTATCAGGGAAAGATACTTTAAAAAGTATAAAGTTGATAAAATATATCAGCCATTTTGAAGATAAATATATTGCAGATATTCCAATTGTTGATAATAAATTTTACTACGAAAATGATAAAATAAACGAAATAGATGCCTACATAATAAGACACCCAAATAGCTCAAATTTAAACTACTGGTTTATTTGGGATGGTGAGGTAGAAATGACGATTAGTAATAGCAACTTCTACCCTACAAGTATTAAGTCCCCTCTCACAATGCTTCGAGATAGTTGTAGTGAGTTTTTGAATAAAACTTATTTCGATAAAATAAGAGAACTGGATAAACTCATATCTGAGGAAAGAGTACATAAAAAACATGGAACGAGAATAGTTGAATTGGAGAAGCAAAAAGGTGTAGCTTCCGAAGCTGCAAAGGAAGGTCTTCATAAATTTAGAGAAAATTTTATTAGATCAAATCCAAATTCATTTTTAAGTCTATATTATTTAACCGAATCAGGATTTGAATCAGGTGATACTTGGTGTATAGAAATGTTTGAATTATTGAGTGATAGTTTAAAAAATCATAGTCGTGCAAAAATATATAAATAGTATTGTTTGATGAATTGCTAAAAAAATAGTGTTTTATGTTCAATGGTCTCAAATACAATCTACTTACTTGGTACAGTCAATTCCAAAACCATCGGAAGGTGAGTCGAGAAAAAACACATTATCAAGCCTCAAAAAAGAAAAGTATATCTACCATTAAAGTTCTTGGTAATCAATTTATTCCAAAGGATATATCCGAAATCAGGCTCTTTGCCATCATGCGTAATGAATCACTGCGCCTGCCGCATTTTATCAACTATTATAAAAACTTGGGTGTAGCGCGTTTTTTTTTGATAGATAACAATTCAACAGATGATTCAGTAGCGTTGGCTTTGACTGAAGAGAAAGTACATGTTTTTGAGACAAAGGAAAATTATCAAAATCACTGGTATTGGATGGAACATCTGTTGGATACCTACGGCAAAGGGCATTGGTGCGTAGTGGTAGATATTGATGAGTTGTTTTCTTATCCTTCTGCGGAACATCTTTCTTTACGCGAACTACGTTCTTTTTTAGAAAGTAAAAATGAGTCTGCAATTCGTACATTTCTATTGGATATGTACTCAGACCAAAGCGTGGTGGCAACGAAGTACAGAGCAGGAAACAATCCTTTGAGTGTTGTAAATTGTTTTGATAAAGACTATGTGAACCTTAAATTCCTCTTCTATGATAGAATTCGGTGGCAAACGTACACTTTTGATACGTTCACGGGAGGGATGCGGGATCGGGTTTTTGGTAGGAGTAATCCACCTTCTATTTTGTCTAAAGTCCCCTTTTTCAAAAATACCGAGGGTACATATCTTTCCCAAGGGATGCACGCCATCAATGGAGCTACCTTGAGTGAAGTACAGGGAGTAGTGTTTCATACCAAGTTTTTATCAGATTTTATTACGGAGGTAGAGGAAGAGTGTCAGCGTGAGCAGCACTATGGCAATGCGTTTTACTACAAAATCTTTCACCAAAAACTCAAAGAAACACCTGATATACAGTTTTATCACGAGGGCTCGGCCAAGTTAGAGGGTTTGCAGCAGTTAGTAGAATTAGGTCTAATGAAAACAACTCCCGAATTTGAAGCCTTTGCGCAGTCGGTTTTAGCAGAAAAAACAATATGAAATTCCCCCACTACCGTCAACTCGATGCCATGGACTGCGGCCCTACTTGCCTACGCATGGTGGCTAAGTACTATGGGCAAAGCTACGCGGTGCAACCGTTGCGGGCAGCAGCGGAGATTGGGAAAGAGGGCGTTAATCTATTGGGTATTGCGCAAGCCGCCGAAAGCATTGGTTTCAAAACGCTGGGCGTGAAAGTTACCTTAAAAAAACTACTAGAAGAAGCTCCATTGCCGTGTATCGTACACTGGGGGCAAAATCATTTTGTGGTGGTACAGCCTCAGTCCCCAGCCCCCCGATGGGGGTGTTTTTTTTCCTCCTCGTCAGAAAGAGGAGGGCAGGAGGTGGCTGTCGCTGACCCTGCCTCTGGCATGATTACCTATACTTACGAAGAGTTTGAAAGTAAGTGGGCTACGACGGTTGTAGATAGCGAAAAAGTGGGCATAGCCCTACTATTAGAGCCCACACCCCAGTTTTACGATATGAATACTCCCCTCTCTAACAGGAGAGGGGCTGGGGGTGAGGTTAAAAAAGCAATAGGCCTTCAATACCTATTGGGGTATTTGTGGAAATACAAACAGTTGGTGGCGCAATTGGGGTTGGGGCTAATAGTAGGCAGTATGTTGCAATTAGTACTCCCTTTTTTGACGCAGTCGGTCGTAGATGTGGGCATTCAAACGCGTAACCTCCATTTTATTACACTGGTTTTGGGTGCGCAAATCATGTTGTTTGTGGGCCGTGTTTCCGTCGATTTTATTCGTTCGTGGGTGCTATTACACATTAGCACGCGCATCAATCTCAGTATTTTATCTGACTTTTTGACCAAATTGCTCAACCTTCCCCTTTCTTTCTTCGATACTAAACTTACGGGCGATATTCTTCAACGCATCGGAGATCACCATCGTATTGAGCAGTTTCTGACGGGTACTTCCTTGCACACCCTTTTTTCGTTGTTTAATCTACTGGTTTTTAGTATTGTTTTGGCCTATTACAATCTGACAATTTTTGGCGTTTTTTTGGCGGGTAGTATCTTATACGCGCTCTGGGTGGTGCTTTTTCTTCGCTACCGAAGGCAGCTCGACCAAAAGCGATTTGCCTTGGCGTCTCAGAACCAAAGCAGCTTGATTCAGTTGATAACTGGAGTACAAGAAATCAAACTCAATAATGCCGAACACCTCAAACGTTGGGAGTGGGAAAACCTACAAGTTCGTCAATTTAGATTGAGTATGAAAGGGTTGGCGGTAGGTCAGTACCAGCAGGCAGGGGCTCTTTTTTTGAACGAAGGCAAAAACATGACCATTACTTTTCTGGCGGCTATGGCGGTGGTAAACGGCCAGTTGACCCTTGGTGGGATGATGGCCTTGCAGTATATCATTGGCCAACTCAATAGCCCAGTAGAACAGCTGGTGCAATTTATGCAGCAGTGGCAAGATGCCCAAATGAGTTTGGAACGGCTCAACGAAATTCATGAATTGGAAGACGAAAGTCCTGCTATTTTTAACAAAGGAATCCTGATTCCTGCATCGTTAACACAAAAAAGTATTGTCATCAAAGACCTTACATTTACCTATCCTGGGGCAGGAAATGAGCCAGTGTTGAAAAATATAAATTTACACATTCCAGAGGGAAAAGTGACGGCTATTGTGGGTAGTAGTGGAAGTGGAAAAACGACGCTTTTAAAATTATTACTACGCTTTTATCCACTCCAAAAAGGAGAAATTAGCCCAGTATTGGGCGAAGGAGGGGTTCGTCAATGGCGTAGTCAGTGCGGAACGGTGCTGCAAGATGGTTTTATCTTCTCCGATACAATTGCTAATAATATAGCAGTGAGTGAAGAAGTACCCAATATCCAGAAACTTCTTCATGCCGTAAAAGTGGCTAATATTCAGTCGTTTATTGAAGAGTTGCCACTGGGATATAATACCAAAATAGGGGCAGAAGGTAATGGCATCAGTCAAGGCCAAAAACAACGATTGCTCATTGCAAGAGCAGTTTACAAAAACCCCGATTATTTGTTTTTTGATGAAGCAACCAATGCGTTAGATGCTAACAATGAGCGGGCGATTATGCAAAATTTAGAGTCGTTTTTCCAAAACAGAACCGTAGTAGTAGTAGCACATCGGTTGAGCACGGTTAAGAATGCGGCTCAAATTGTTGTATTGGAAAAAGGGGAGATTGTCGAAATAGGCACACACATAGAATTGGTTCAACGTCGAGGAAAGTACTATGAACTGGTTAGTAATCAGCTGGAATTGGCCGTATAAACTTATTATTCGTTTACCTAATGAATTCAGACGAAGAGATAACTCCCAATGAATGGAAGCTCAACACAGGGGGACGAGCAAATGGCTCATTTTCTTCCTTCCCGTTTGAAAATTCCGAACCAGTCAAAGAAGTAAATCTTCGTAGCTCAGAAGTAAACGAGTTGCTGAGTACGCCCCCCGTGTGGTTGGTACGATGGGGAATTACTGTTTTTTTCTTTGTATTGCTATTACTTGGGGCAGTAGGCTGGTTTGTAGCATACCCAGACTTGGTAAAAGGGCAGTTGCGTGTCATTTCACTCCACTTTCCTAAATCAGTCCACGCAAAAACAGAAGGGGTTCTAACGCAGCTTTTAGTACGAGAAGGGCAAAGAGTCCAACGTGGTCAGCAACTGGCCTATTTAGAAAGCACTGCCAATCCAGGGGAGGTTTTTCGATTAGACTCAGTTGTAGGAAAGCTTATTAACCAAACGGATGTAAATCAGCTACATGCGGTGTCTATACCGCTGTATTTTCAATTAGGGGAGCTTCAAAAATCGTATCAAACGTTTCAAGATGCGTATGTCCGTTCTAGGGCGTTATTGAAAGGAGGGGCTTTTGAACAAAAGAAATCCGCATTGGAAAATGATTTAGCCCAACTTGAACTATTGCGCGAAAACCTTCAAACACAACTTAGTAATTATCGGAAAGACTTAGAACTTACCGAGGATGATTTGCGGATGAATCGTAAACTGCACGAAGAGCGCGTAATTGCTGATGTCGAACTACGACGTACTCAGAGCCAGCATTTATCTAAAAAACAAGTAGTTGACCAAGCCCAAACCGCTTTCAACAACAACGGAATGTCGAAAAACCAGAAGCAGCAAGAACTGCTGGAGCTAGAAAAGACGCGTACCGAGCAACTTAATGGCTTATTGCAATCTATAAATACTTTGAAAAGTGATATTGAAGCTTGGAAGCTTCGCTACATTACAATGGCTCCAACGAGTGGTAAAGTGGCTTTCGCTGCACCCTTACAAGAAGGACAAACGGTAAAATCGGGGCAAGAACTATTTTATGTGCTACCAAGTGGTAGTGGTTATGAAGGGGAGATGTACGTAGGGCAGTATAACTTCGGAAAAGTAAAGAAAGGCCAAGAGGTTATAGTTAAACTTACAGGTTATCCTTACCAAGAGTTTGGTACAGTTAGAGGCAGAATCACTTCAATAGCCACGATGCCTAAAGATACGGCGTATCTTATTAAAGTAGGCTTTACTGAAGGTTTGGTTACTTCAACGCACCAAAAACTACCATTTCGCAATGGCATGACCGCAACAGGCGAAATCATAACAGAAGATTTACGGCTGATTGAAAGGTTTTTCTATGATTTTCGTAAAATGCTTAGGTGAAAGATTAAATCAAAATAGAGGTGTAATAATTTCAGAAGCCTTGCTCTTCTCCAAACGTGTGGGGAAGGGCAAGGCTAGGATATTTACAAAGCCAATTTCAGCGTTTCGCGGTCGTAGAGCGCCTCGTCGAGCTTTTTAGAATAGCTGTTGAGGAGGATCGCAATACTGATTTTTTGTTCGGGGAAATAATAAGTGATTCCGTTGAAACAATACACATTCCCACCGTGGCCAATCCCTTTTCTCCCATCAAGGTCAAGTAGAAGGTGATTCCCTTTTTTTGTGTTTTATGAACAAAAAAATATTTTTTCTAAAAAAAAGTACATTATTTGTTTTTACTAGATTTTTAAATATTTTTACCAAATTATTAGTAACCAGTACTTTTATTATAGTCATTAGATACTGGGTTATGTAAAAATTAATACGTTATGATTAATAAAATTACTTCTCCATTGCTAATCTACAATTTTTAATAAGCCATGCCTATCTTAATATCTTTCTGGATTTATTTTTTGGGTGTCTTCAATGATGCCCCACCCCTAACTGCTAACTCCGTTCAGCTGGTCGGTAGTGCTTGCTGGGATGCTGCCACGGGTGTAGATTTAAAGTCCACGGTTTATGCCATAGTTGCTGGCAAGAAAATAAAACTGGGGGATAGCGACAGTAACGGTAAGTTCAATCTTCAAATTCCAACAAACGTACAAGCACTGATTTTTGAGAGTGATGGATATGTTTCAGTTCAAAAAAATGTATATTTTTTTGGAGCGTTCAATGGCGGGTCAAAATTCCAGATTGGGTTACCCATACATAAGAAAGGGGCTGTTGTAGTCGAGAAATCTACCAAAGAAAAATACAACCGAAACCCTGATACTGTCATTTTTTGTTTTCCAGATTCTCATCGGAAGGGGATGCAATATGAGCTTTTTAGAGCGAAAAATCGCTCTCTTTTAGTTGATTTTAGTAGTACGATAAATCGGAGTAGTAGCTTCAATACTGACAGAGTACCAGGGGATTATATAGTAACGGTAAAGTCCCAAAATGGAGAAATACTACTAGAAAAAAGCTTTGTCATCAAAGATGGCATTAGTATTGTTGATCTCCACGCAGTAGAATCCAAACGAGAAAATGTTGCGCAACCTGTTACAGGTACGGAAGTGAGCTTTGATAAACGTACTTTATATTTTGAGCAAAGCAAGTACGACTTACAAGAAGATTCAAAGTTGACTTTAGATTCGGTTGCTTCGTATTTATCAAATCACCGAGCGTATAGAATATTAGTGGTGGGGCATACCGACAACATAGGTAAAAAGGAACCCAATGTGATACTGTCTGAATACCGAGCCCGTGCAGTATCAGGTTATTTACGGAATAAAGGGGTTTTGGCAAATCAAATTACAACTAAATGGGAAGGGGCTACCCAGCAGTCAGAAGCCGCTGATGTTTCAAAAAAGATTGAAAACAACAAGCGTGTAGTTATTGAAATTATCAAATAAACTTGGTTATGAAAACTCAAATCGTATTTGTGTTTATATTTTCCTTTTTTCAAAGTGTAGTTTTTGGATACAAGCTACCCACGAAAACAGATACCACAAGGTTATATATTGAGAATAAATCGAGTAAACAACTGGTTTTTAACATCAATTCTGTGACAGATGATGTTAAAATTGAATATAGATCTAATAAAGAAAAGGATACGGTTGTTATCTTTCATCAATCACCTCTGCACTTAGTAACAACTCGGCGTGACAGTATTAATGATTATGTTCACACCACTTTCGTTGTCAATAGTGGTGAAAATATTTATATCCAACAATCTCCCAATCAATTAAAAGCCTTTATCAAAGGAAATTCACTGCGAAACAACGAATTGGCTTTCTATACGGCTATGCAGCAAAAATTGGGCAATTATGAAGGTTTTATGGTGGAAAATAAAGTTTTCAAAAAGCTTTCTCCCGTGGTGAGGTTGCAGAAAATAAAAGAGTTGTATGGACAGCGAAAAGCTTTTTTGGTAGAATACGCAAAAAAAACACCATTGTCCGCTGCTTTTATAAAGAGATCTGAAAAATCTTTTTACTATCGACAATACACTGATTTTTTGACTTTGTACCTTGATGATAAGACGTTTAAAAGTTCTTATCGTACCAATAAACCTATTGCTGATTTTATTAAGAATATGGAAATAAATGAGAATTTTTGTGATTTAACAGATTATGCTGATGCTCTCCAAAATAAACTACTTGTCGAAACACTAAATACAAAGGATTATAACGAATTATACCAAAAAGCCAAGCGGGATTTTACAGGAAATACGCGTAATGTTTTAATTTACAAAGTTCTCATGTATGCTGAAAGAAGCCCAGAGTTAGGTGACATGATAAATGACTATGTAAAAATAGGAACGCATGAAGTTTTAAAACGTAAAATAATAGATACGTTTGGTTTAGGAAAAACCATTGAGATAAAACCCGATAAAAGCAATGATATTAGTGATGCAACTATTGTTAAATTAGCTACAAAGCAACAGGTAGTATGGGAGAATCTATTGAAAACTAATAAACCTACCTACGTTGATTTTTGGGCAAGCTGGTGTGGTGCCTGTCGTGATGAAATGAGAAATACAAAAAAGTTGAAGGAAGAATACCGAGATAAAGGGATTGAATTTATTTACATATCAGTAGATGAAAATATTGGTTCGTGGGAGAATGCCTCAAAAAAAGAGGGTTTACCTGAAGAGAATAGCTATCTTTTACCTAGCTACAAAAAATCAGCAATTGTTGAACAATATAATATCCGTTCGTTTCCTCGCTACATGATTATAGGAACAGATGGAAGTATCATTAACGCAAATGCACCTCGCCTTAGTGATCCTAAGATTAGAGAATCATTTGATGAATTATTGAAAAAGTAGGGCAACGTTTTTATTCCTAAAATATACTTTTGTTTACTGTTAAAAAAAGAAAAAAATGACAAATAAAATTATATTTTTTTTGATTTTTCAATGCTCATTTTTATTGAAATATAATGCATTTTCAAATGATACTGAAGGTGTCATTCATGTTTCCTTTAAAAATACTCAAAAAATTGATAATTACTTTTACTATACGAAAACAGCTTGGACTCAAAATAAGTACTTGTTACGATTTGTGTACGATGATGAGATGAAATGGATTGAAGTGGAAAGTGAAGTTAAAAATAAAGATATTCGACTCAAAATAAAAAATAACCATTGTGTTCTTCGTCACTGGGTTAATTACTTTGATTATAATGATTACATTTTGCAAAAAGGAGACTCAGTTGTTATTGAATACGATAAAAATATTCCTATTGTAACTATTCTCAACAGAAAGAGCTCTAAAAATGATTATAAAGTGGATGACATAGTAAGGAGCCACTTTGAGTTTGTGAATTATTCTCCAGTTGGGGAATATTTTGGCGCTGTTAGCTTGCATGGAAAAAAAATATTGAATGATAAAAGTGCGCTTGCTCAGTCAAAAAATATGACAGGAGAGCAAATTATGAATAGAAACAAAAAAGAGATTTTGTTGATGAAAAATAAATTGTATCCAAAGTATATGGCCTATCTTGATATCAACAAAAGGGTTATTGATTCACTTAGCAAACGAGGTCTTATATCTGAAAATGTGTATAAATTTCAGGAAAATAAAATAGGTAATTTAAAAAAGTTAATAGAAGTTGAAATAGAGCGAATTTCGATAGATGAAGTCTATCGTTGGTGTAATTCTCAAGAAAATACCCTCGAAAATTATGAAGGAATTTACTTCAAAGATTTTGTTGATGCAGCAGAGTATAAATTTGTTGCGGAGAAAGCCCCTTATTTGGATTTGAAAGATGGAACTAATAGAGATTATAAAGTGATTTATGATGAAATAAATACAAAATTTAATTTTCCAGAAACAGTTAAAAACTATTTGTTGATAAAAAATGTTGGTAGAATTTCGGAGTCACTTTCAAAAGATGACTTTTTGAACTACTTTAACAAATTAGAAAAAGATATAAAAAATACTTCCCTGATTGAGAAACTTAAAGTAAAATATGCCTTAGAGCTCGACACAACGCACTATGTGCCTACATCACTTACGTTGATGGATAACAATAAAGAAAAAACGTCACTTGATGATATTATTAAGAAGTCCAAAGGAAAAGTAGTTTATGTTGACTTTTGGGCAAGTTGGTGTGGCCCTTGCCGAGCTGCTTTTCCACATTCCGTAAAGCTAAGGGAGTCATTAAAAGATAAAAATGTTGTATTTATTTACTTATCCATTGATAAATCCATGGAAGCTTGGGTAAAGGCTTCTGAAAAAGAATTGCTTAATAGTTATGCTAATAGTTTTCTTGTACTAAACTCAGGAAATGCTGATTTCTTGAAACAACAAAAAATAGAATCAATCCCTCGTTACATGATTTTTGATAAACAAGGAAAGTTGATGTACCCGAATGCTCCTAGAGTAGAAAGCAAAGAACTCACAAAACTTTTGGCAGAGTTGTCGAAGTAATAGAATGCTTTATTTCTAGGGGAATAATTAATACTATTAACACGCCAATAAAAAATCACGAATATGACTATCTATTTACTGTCTTTACTATTTTGTGTTTATAGTAGTGGCTTTAATAAGCCATTGGTAATACAAAATAAAAACACCGTTAAAATAACTGGATTTTGTTATGATCCAGCGAGTGGCTTCGATTTGAAAGTGCATATTTTTGCATTAGAAGGCGAGAAAAAAATAAGCTTGGGAGAAAGCAGAGCAACTGGTCGCATCAATAAATTTCAAATTCAATTACCTAACTCAGTAGAGTTTTTATTGTTTGAATCAGAAGGTTATAGAACTATTAAAATGCCAATAAGGCGCATCGGAAGTATCGAAGAAAACTTTGAATTTGAAATGACCATACCGATGGCATCCCAAAATTCGCCGACACTGCCTTCAGAAAATCAACTTCATTGGCATTTTACGTTTACTGACAATAAAAATGTAGAATTTAAAGTAAATAACATACTGGTTATAAATCGTTTAATAAGAAATAAGCATTTATACTTAATTCCTATGCAACCTGGCAAACATTTAATTCAAGCACGCTCTGAAGAGGGGCGTTTATTGCTTAATCAGGAGTTTGTACTTGAATCGGGGTTGACACTTATGGACGTTAGAGTCAACAATGCCGAAGTACCCTTAGCTGATAAATCTAGAAACGTGCGTACAAATAAAAACTCATTTGATACTAGAACATTGTATTTTGACCAAAGTAATTATGATTTAAAAAGTGAAGTGAAAACCGTCTTAGATTCAATTGCAACGTTTTTGATAGAAGAACCACAATTCAAAGCTCAAGTGACAGGATATACAGATAATGTCGGCGACAGAAATAAAAATATGATTTTGTCCGAATACAGGGCACGCGCTATTGGTGGATATATTATTCAAAAAGGTATTTCTTCCGAAAGGATAAAAATGGCTTGGAGAGGCGATGAAGGATTTAATAGTAACGATGAATCTGAAGAAAATAAGAAAAAAAATAGAAAAGTGATTATTCAAATATCAGCTAACTAAGAGGTAACAATACCCGTTATGAAAAAAATATTTTTCTATTTACTGTTGCTACTTCTTATAATAGGTTGTAGTGAGCCAAAAACAAGCAAAATTGTTCGTATTGCTGGTAACTTGAAAAACTTGCCTGATGGTACAATGAATGTAATTACTGACGTTACAAAAGTTGTTGATTCTACTAAAACTAAAAATGGAAAATTTGAATTTTCACTCCCCGTAGCCGAAAACAACATGCCTCTACTTGTTGAATTTCAACACATTGATTCGGTTGGTAATAAAAGATTTTTTATGTATGATTCAAAGCAAAAATATAAAAATGGAAAGGTAATTCTCTCGTATTTTTATTTAGAAGAAGGGGTTGAAATAAATGGAGAAATTGAAGAGATAAAAACTACAAGTATTAAACTTCCTAATAAAGTTAAGTTTGTAACAGCGCCTATAAAATTTGGAAAGCAAACGAAAGTAATGTTTGAAGATTCGCTAGGGTTTTCATCAATAACGAAGATAGATGATTTAAAACGCCTGATTAAATTTCACCCTTATTCGTACTATTATTTAGATGGTTTAAGAAAACAAGTTTCTAGGTTTTCTAATAGCCAGATGATTGCACTTTTAAATCAATTTGACGCTGATGTTAAGAAAAGCACTACATGGCTTACTTTAAGCGAATATGTTGAAAATAGGAATACCAAAAAGTTGGATTTTAATACAGTTATGGAAACAAGAGATGGTAGTGAAGCCAATGTGTTGACCGAAAATGCTTCTTTAAACATGGTGATTCTGTGGGCATCATGGTGTGGCCCTTGCCGAATGGAAATTCCCCAATTGAAAAAAATTAGCAACCAGTTTTCTAATAACCCTCGTTTTAGTATGGTTTCGATATCCCTAGATGAAAACAGACAAAATTGGCTCAAAGCGCTTGGCAAAGAACAGATGCCGTGGAAACAATTATTGATAACAAAAGAGACTAGAACTTACTCCAAAGAGCTGTTTGAATTTGATGGAAGTATTCCAACCACGCTGTTTGTGGATAAGGAAGGAAAGATTGTTAAGAAGTTTGTGGGTTATGATGAAAGTAGTTTACGTGAATTTGAAAAACTAATCAACAATCACTTCAAAACTCAGAAAAATGATTTGTAAAAGTAGGTCAAGCAACTTTTCGCTCGACCTACTTTCTATCTTTTTACAAAGCCAATTTCAGCGTTTCGCGGTCGTAGAGCGCCTCGTCGAGCTTGTTAGAATAGCTGTTGAGGAGAATCGCAATACTGATTTTTTGTTCGGGGAAATAATAAGTGATTCCGTTGAAACAATACACATTCCCACCGTGGCCAATCCCTTTTTTTCCATCAAGGTCAAGTAAGAAAAGCCCCAACCCATAGTCTTTGATGTAAGAGAGGTTTTCAGGAATATCTTTAATCACAATGTTGGTTTTGGACTCCATCAACGCCACCGACGCGGCCGACAGGATTTTACCTGTTTTGAGGGCTTCTACAAACAAGGCCAAGTCGTACGAATTGGAAATCATCCCTCCGTCGAGCATACTTTGTCCACCCACGGCAAAAGTGTCAAATTGGGTCATGTCACGCATCATGCCGTTGTTAAAAGAGTCGTAGTAGCCCCTCGACAAACTTGCGGGAAGGGTAGTAGAAGCATACGTATTTTGGAGATTAAGCGGCCTAATGACCTTCTCGGTGACTACATCGTAGGCATTTTTTTTGGTCACATTTTCAATGATTAGTGCCAACAGCAGGTAGTTGGAGTTGGAATAACTCCAGTTGGTGCCGACTTCAAACAGCGCTTTCTTGTCAAAAATCGTTTTTAGATTCTCCGCTGCTGACTGTTTTTGGGCAGATTCGTTATAGATATTAAGCACCCCTTCAATCTCCAAATAATCACGAATCCCAGACGTGTGTTGAAGCAAGTTTTTAATGGTTGCTTTATCAAGATTTTTGATGTTTTTAGTATATTCTTGGGAAAGGTACTTGCTTGCCAAATCGTTGATGTTGAGTTTGCCTTCCTCCTGAAGTTTCAGGACAGTGACCGCCGTAAAGGTCTTCGAGATACTCCCGATGCGGAGGGTGTGGCAGGGCGTAAGGCTGATTTGGTTAGGAATGTCGGCTTTACCAGCGGCGGCGCTCCACGTTCCTTCGGGCGTACGCACCGTGATGCTCACACCCACGGCGCCCGCCGCCATAAACTTGTCGATGATTTTTTGGTAATTAACAGCTCTAGGATGGGTAGTATTACCGAGTGAGCAGTTGGGGACTAGCTGGGCAGAGCCAATGTCGTTTTGGCAAGCACCAAGCGTTAGTAGCGTGACAACGAGCAGAAATGAGATAGCTTTCATGGATTGTGAGGTGATTATGGTTTTAGATGGATGTTGAGGCCTACGCCCAAAAATGTGTTTGCCGAAAACGGAAGGAGACGGTCACCGAAAGGAGCGACGGCCATGGCTTTGTAGTCGGCGGTGATGGAATAGCGTTTCGACAATGGATATTCCAAGCCTAAGCCCACTTTTAGGTTGGTTTGAGCCTTGCCAAAGTGGGAAGTAGGCTGGTACTCTCCGTCTTTTAAACTGTACTTTTTGCCTACCAGAATGGCGTGTTTGTACCCAAGAGCCGTGTGGAAATTGGCCTGTAATCCGAAGTTGAACCGATACCCGAGCCGATAGGCGACATCGAGCATAAGCGCGTGCTCAAACGAACGTTGGTAATAGTAGTACAGATCAAGCCCCAAGGCTTTTTGCCAGTGTTTGCCCGACCGTACTCGAAAGTCGGTGCCGAGGCTAACGGTAGGGTGAATGGGTAATTTGGTTATTGGCCCCCACGGCACGCCAAAGGCTTCGTTATAGACAGCTACCCGAAGGGTTTTGGGCGAAAATTGGGAGACAGACTCGGTCGCAATGAGCGCTACTGCCAGCAAGAGCGCATAGCGAAGGCGGCGTGTGTTGAAATGAAACATGAGCGAAAAATTTTGATTTCGCAGCAAAAATCCCCCTCAGCGCCGCGCCAAGCGCCCTTGCTTGTAAGGTGAGTCCCTTTTTTGGGGTTATGTTGTAGCCAATTGCCCGTGTCGTTGACGAGCTCTGTTTACTCCATACGCAATCGCTAAGTTGACGAGCCAACTCAACCAAGCCGCGAAGTTGTAAACAAGGTCATACTCGTAGGGTAGGAGTATGGATAAGGGCATGTAGATGCGTAAAGTCACTGCTCCTAGACAAGCCGCATAACTGTACGTCATCATTTCTTGGTGGCGCACAAGTTTTTTTTCACGAATGAGCAGGTAACCTTTTAGGGTAGTGTAAAAGTAAACACAACCTCCGCAGATAAAGCCTGCCATAGCGATGGGGCCGCCGTTGGCATAAAATCCGATGAAAATACCTGCGCCAGAGCAAAACAGCGCCGTAACGATGTAGGTTTTGCCGATGGCGCGATGCCAGCGCGTTTTTCGGACGAGAAGTTTACGGCTGAATTGTAGCCAGCCAATCCCAATGGCAACGGCTCCTGCGGCGATGTGCGTGACAAACCCTATCTGCCACACTATATTCTTTAGGGTTTCGGGGGCTTTCATTTCTAAGTAGCCCTGTTTGGCATCGGTAAGGTACGTAAGTGGAATTAGCCCTACGAGTAGCGCTAATAAAACAATGATACTCCAAGCAAGTTTTTTCATAAAGGCATATTGTTTTGATGACGCTGCGAAATTCTGCGCCTCATTTATGCCTTTCGCCCTTGCTTACAAGCTAGCACCAACAGCTCGATGTTGTTTTACGTAATCAGAAGGAGAGAATCCCGTCATTTTTTTGAAGTAGCGATTAAAGGCTGATTTGGAGTTGAATCCGCAATCGTATGCAATCGCAAGGAGAGTAAATCGTTGGTTATGAGGGAGAACAATTTGGCGTTTAAACTCTTCAACTCGATGGTGATTGATGTAGTCATAAAAATTCACCCCTGCGACTTCGTTGATTACTTGAGACAAATAATTGGGGTGAATCTCTAGGCGATTGGCCAAGTCGGTGAGGGTAAGTTCGGGCTCGGTAAACAGTTTTTCATCGTGCATCAATTCTTCCAAACGCTGATGAAGGTCTTGGGCGCGGTCTTCATTAAGCCCCGATTTGGCGTATTTTTTTCTATGGACTTCTATCTCTTCGGGTTCTTCGGCTGCTAATTGAAATGGTGGGGTAGCGTTGGGGAGGGTAGGAGAGGTATTCGTAAAAATGCCAACCTGCTTGATGCCATAATACCCAATAAGCACCACAAAAACGCTACTGGCTGAAAAAATAAGCGGGTCGTTTTTGAGAAAAATGATAAAAAACCAAATCAGCCCCATGGCGTAAAAAAGAAATCGGAGCCAGTTGAGGTTGATTTTTTCTTGGTAAGAAAATTGATTCAGAATCCGTTTGCGGTGTTTTTGTAGTAAATAGTTTGTTGCTACTACGTAGAAAACCCCCGAAATGGTTAGCAGCGCATTACTCACTAGAAGGGTGAACTCATAACCCGCGCCTTCCCTTTTGAAAACCTCAATTTTTTGCGTTCCCGAAAGCATCCAAAAAGGAGAGTAAAGGGCAATAATGAAAAAAGGTATCGCGCCGTGAAGCAGCCATTTTTTGGAGCGAAATTGTTCGGGGCGGGTGAGGGCAAGGGTGTATAAATAAAGCAGTGGCCCGTGTAAAAAAGGCAATGGAAAATTAATTCCAAGAAAAGCGGGGTAGTGATAAATGAGCTGGGTAAGGTAGCTGTAGTACGAAAAAACGTGCATACTCACTACAATCATCCAAATTCCCAAAATTAGGTCGGCGGTAGTTCTGCCTTTTTTGGTAAGAATAATGACAGCGAGAAAGAGGGCAATAAAGGTTCCGACGAGGTAAATCATAGTCTGTAGCGCGGTTCTTTCCTATGACAACTCAACAAAGTTTTACCCTATACGAAGCGGCGATTGTACTTTATTTTTCTCCATTCCCGTGTCTTCGGTTACTTATAACCGAAGAGTGAGGTTTCTCAAAACCTAATGACCACAAAATAGCGAACGGCGAATAAGCAAACCAAAATGCCGAAAGTTTTGTTGCAATAGGAACAATCATTTCAGGATTGTCTATTTATTTTGATGTATCAAACAACGAGTCATACTTTTTCTATGCAACCCGTATTTATTTATACCGAAGCAAGCCCCAATCCAAACTCGATGAAGTTTGTCTTCAACTTCGAACTTGTTCCCCAAGGATTGTCGTTCGATTATCCTGATGTAGCTTCTACGCAAGCCGAAGGAAAGTCGTCACCGTTGGCAGGAGATTTGTTCCAATTTCCATTTGTTCAACGCATATTTTTGGCGTCCAATTTCGTGACTGTCACCAAAGATGACACAACAGACTGGGGTGAGGTGATTTTGGATACCAAGCAGTTTTTGAAGATTTATTTCGAAGAAAACCACCCTGTTTTTGAGCAAAAAACGGTAGAACGCAATACGACGATTGTGGATACTGATAGCCCCACAATCCGCCAAATCAAAACTGTGTTAGACGATTACGTGCGTCCAGCGGTAGAGTCAGACGGGGGCGCTATTTCGTTTCATTCGTTTGAAGAAGAAACAGGTACCGTAAAAGTACTTTTACAAGGCTCATGCAGCGGTTGCCCATCTTCGACGCTGACCCTCAAGGCAGGTATCCAAAACCTATTGACGCAGATGGTTCCGACCGTCAAAGAGGTGGTTGCGGAAGGAGTATAGACGCTTCCGTGTGCGATTTCCCGTATTTTTGAGTTTCTTTGTGAAAAATATCCTCCAAAACCTTCTAAGTTTGTCAATTAGACAAAAATTTAGAAGGTTTTGGAGCGTTTATTTATGGTCAAGTACCTCTCTTATTATTCACAATAAGCCATAAACTTAAAGAACCACTCATGTTGAACATGTTCAAAATAGGATTACTACTTGGTTGGATCACTTTTTGTAGTTTTACTTTCAAATCAGACTCCGATGGGAGTATTGATGTTATCGTGTTGGATGCGGGGCATGGAGGAAAAGATACGGGAGCTAAAGGAAAAATATCAAAAGAAAAAGACATTGTTTTGGACATAACAATGCGGCTGGCGCGGAAAATAAAGCTTGAAATGCCAGAGGTAAAGATAATTCTGACGCGAGCTTCGGATAAGTTTGTAGAACTAAATGAGCGTTCCAACATTGCCAATCGCCGCAAAGCCGATTTGTTTATTTCGATTCATTGTAACTCTTTGCCCAAAAACAAAAAGAGCCCAGCTGGAACGGAGACCTTTGTGATGGGGCTGCACAAATCGGATGAAAACTTGGAAGTAGCAAAACGCGAAAACTCCAGTATCTTGTTGGAGCAAAACTACGAAGAGCGCTACAAGGGCTTCAACCCCAATTCTCCGTTGGCGTACATTATGCTGGCCAACCGCCAAAATGCTTACATCGCAAGTAGCTTGAGTTTTGCGGGTAAAATCGAGCGCCAATTTCAAAAATATGCCGATCGCAACAGCCGTGGCGTAAAACAGGCGGGGTTTATGGTACTTTGGCAAACAGCCATGCCGAGTGTGTTGGTAGAAGCAGGGTTTATTAGCCACGCCCAAGAAGAAAAATACCTTAATTCAGACGATGGCCAAGACGAAATAGCAGAGGCTATTTTTCGGGCCTTTAAGCAATACAAGCAAGAAGTAGAAGATCGGTAGTCATAAAAACAATCAACGATTCACATTCATGAAAATTTCTAAGGAAGCAAAAGTAGGGTTGATGGCAATCGTTGCGTTGTCGATGCTCTATTTTGGGTTTAATTTTTTAAAAGGAGCAGATTTCTTTTCGAGCAAATACAAGTATTTTGTGGTGTACGACAACGTGGGCTCACTCCAGCCGTCGAATCCCATTAAACTTAATGGGGTACAAGTAGGGCAGGTAAAAAGTACGGAACTACTGACCGATCGTGGAAATAAGGTATTGGTAACGCTGGAAATTCAGAAGAATGTGATGTTGACCCAAGGAAGCAAAGTAATGTTGACGTCAGAGCTATTAGGGGGGAGCGCCTTGATGTTACAGGTGGCAACGGGAGGCAAACAACTTCAGCAAGGCGATACGCTCATGGCTGATTCAGAAAAGGGGATCCAAGCATTGCTCCAAGAACAAGCCTTGCCCGTGGTAAAAAATGCCGATTCGCTCATTATCAATTTGAACCGTATCGTAAAACAGTTTGACCAAACGGGGTACGTATTGAATAAGTTACTTACTACAACCGACCAAACCGCTTCGGGTATCAACGCAACTGTTGCTCAAAATCGTCAAGCCATTGCGGCGACTTTGGCCAATGTCAATGCGCTTTCGGCTTCTTTGATTGAAACAGAAAAGAGTTTTAAGCCGATTTTGGGAAATCTAAAAACCGCTACTGATTCGTTGAAAGCGCTTCGCTTGGGCGAAACATTGGCACAGGCCAATTCGGCAGTAGCAACGCTTCAAAAGTCACTTACAGCCCTCGAACAAGGCCAAGGAACGGCAGGAAAGTTGTTGAAAGACCAAACTTTGTACGATAATATCAACCGTACGATTGTGAGTGTCAACAAACTGATGACTAATTTCCGTCAATATCCTAAACGCTACGTCAACGTGTCGGTCTTTGGCAAAAAAGACAAAGGCCCCGCCGACAGCCCCGCCGATACGACGTTGAAGTATTAGTGGAGCCTTTGGGGGTATAAAAGACGTATTGATAGGCACTAGCGAAGCGCCAATTTGATGAGTTGTTCGACGGTGATTTGGTCGCCTTCGCGTTTTAGAATGGTATCGACACTCTTCTCGGCGGTAGGCTTTGGAATTCCCAACATGACCAACGCCGCCAGCGCTTCGCTGCGCACTTGGCTATTGGCTGCCATAAAGACATTGGGCTGAGGAGCGATTAAGCCCTCTTTCTTGATTTTATCCTTTAAATCAATGATGACGCGCTGGGCGGTTTTTCCACCAATTCCTTTGATGGTTTGAATCAATTTCACGTCTTCGTTGACAATCGCCTGCTTGATTTCGGGCGCCGACAGAGAAGAAAGCATGATAAGCGCCGTAGCCGACCCTACTCCCGAGACACTTACCAAGTCCAAAAATAAAGTTTTTTCGGTCGGTTCTGCAAAGCCGTACAGCGTGTGGGCGTCTTCGCGGATTTGCTGGTAGGTGTAAATTTTGCAGGCATCTCCTACATTGGGCAGCGCCCCGAAGGTTTGTAAAGATACTTTTACTTCATAACCAACGCCGCCTACGTCGATGATTACGTAGGCGGGGTCTTTATGAGCAAGTTTACCGTGTAAGTAAGCTATCATGGTTTATTTTTGAGTCCAATAATCAACCACCAATACTTTGTCGAGGTAAGGCCCTAAGACTTTTCCAAACGCTTTGTGGTCGGGGTGAGGCAAATAGACCGCACGGTTGGCTTCCGACGCAAACGTCAAGAAGAAGCAATGGGTAAAACCTTGGTCGTGGCCTTCAGGGCTATTGTTAGTTCCCCACTCAAACCCTTTGATTTCTTTGATTTGGGTAGGAAGTTTACGAAAAGCATCTTCTACTTTCTTTACTTGTTCGGCAGTGGTGCCATCTTTAAATTTAAACAAAACGACGTGACGAAGTACCTTGTCGGAAGAAGATTGTGCCATAGCGCCAAAGGTAAATAATGCCAAGAAAAGGGCTAAAAATGTTTTTTTCATCTGTAAATGTCTGTTTATAGTAGTGAAGTGACAAAACCGCTAAATCTACCCAGAGCAGTTGATACACTCACCTGTATTGTCGAAGACACTACGTTCAAAATCGCCAAGTTGTTCTTTTAACTCCAAAATCTCGTCTTCAATCTCACAACGGTCAAACAGCGATAATTCGCCCGAAGCAACTTGATTTTCAAGGTTTTTGAGCTTGAGTCTCATTTCTGAAACTTCCATTAGGGTTAATGTTGCCATGGTAATAGTAGGAGTATAAATGGATAATGTGGTTAAATGTCAATCCGAATAAGGCGGAAAAAGTTCGATAACTTTATTGAATTGTGGGGGTGTCATGCCACCATTCGTCGTTTTCCCAGTAATTGTCCCAGCCCAAATGGCGGTATTTTTTATTTATTTCGACGTCACGTTCACCAATAGAAAAATCGGTTAAAATATCATTGGCAAAAATGAACAAGTCTTTTGCCCACACCACGGGTTTTGTTTGGTTTGTTTTATAGTTGCGCCAATTTCCCTCAAATTTAAAGCCACTTCCCTGCGCAGGTGCGTTTTGGGAATAATACCAAAGGTCAATTGTTCCATCTTTGCGTTCGTAAAAATCGAGGAACATTTGCCCAGAAAACACGCCAGAACCCTTAAATACGGCATTTTCTTTGAAGTCAAACGTAGCTTGGGCAGCATACGATTCTTTCACTGCAAACTCATCGTTATCGTAGTGTTCTTGGTTATGATTGGGGTCTTTGAAGGTGGCAAGTTTATCGAATGTGATTGTACCTTCAAAAGGCGTAATGTTCTTTTTATAGCGATTTTTCCCTTTTACATAATAGACCGTTGGATTCAATGAATCGCGTCGAACTTCCGAAAAATAAAACTCAATTCGGTAGTGGTCGGCTCCATAAAAACCATCAAAACGGTTGGCATAGCCACCTTCTGCATCAGCCATAAAAAGCAATGGCGCAATGTCGTGTTGTCCAAAAAAAGCCGATAATTGTTTTTCGGAAAGTGGGGTAACAAGCAAGGCTTTCAAGGGCGCTGTGGTATCTTTCCGCAGCGAATCTACGGCTTCTTTGTGCGTCACGAGTTTAACGGGTACGGCCGTAGGTTTTGAGTTCTCGTTGGTATTGCGAGCACATCCATACCAAGTAAGAGCCGCGAAGCCCAGAAAAAAAGCTTTGTTTAAAAAGAAGCGCATCAACGAATTTTATGGATTAGGTAGTTACCAAGGTTGTTATAAATCAAAACTTCTGCAATTATCAAATTGACGACCCACGATGCCCAAGTGACCGTTAGATAGGTTTCGATGGGCTTAGTACTTAAAAAATATACCATTACGTAGCTTCCCACCCTCAAACTCATCGCGGCCAGCGTCACGGCATAGCTTCGCATCATCCATTCTACGTGCCTTTGCCACTGATTTTTACGAATTTCGTACCAAGCAACGAGGGTAGTTAGCCACCATACAAGGCATTGCAACGAAAATCCTACTTTGGCTGGCAAGCCGCCGTTGGCATACAACGCCAGAACAAAACCCGACGGAGCGGCTAAAAACAGTATCGAAAATACGTAAACTTTTCCAAGGGTTTGATGCGTACGGCGATATTTTTTTACAAAACTTGGAATGAACTGAAACAGGCCAATTCCCATCACCCACCAGCTACTTAGAATATGGACGTAGAACCCCACTTGGAAGTCTTTTTTTGCCAAAACTCGGTCGGTTTTGGTTGTCAAGAAGTCTATTTCTGATTCAAAACTTAGGTAAGGGATTACCTTTGTGAGCATCAGGATGGTGAATGCCGCAACGGAGAGGAAGAAAAGGGTTGGTATGATTAATTTTCTTGACACAATAAACTCATGCTAGTTTCTGTCGGCACATTTCAAAAGCCGTAAAATATTGCTCGTTAGCTTTTTGTTCTTCTTCCCAGCTACTAATTTCAAACTCAATTTTTGGAAAAATTTTGGTCAAATGACTTTTACGGAGCTTCACTACCCACGAAAGGTTAATTCCTAAAATCTCAATCATGTCATTGATTCGCACTTGAATAGACTCTTCTAAGGTAGTATTTGCGATAAACAAGTGCAACTGTGTATCATATTCTAACAAAGTAAACGGGTCATACGAAGGCAAGTCTGGTTTCAAAATATCATCAACGGGCTTGTTTCGTTTGTGTTTATCATTGATGTCTTTGTCTGCTACAAAAAAGTTGTCCCAAAGCCACCCTAACGTTGCTTTTTTAAGTGGATCAAAGTGGTCTAGTGCTCCACTAAATTCAGGTTTTGCTTGCTGATACTTCCCTTCTAACCAGTTTTCTGCCCCATACATCTGTTCATCGCAAAGCAACCTTTCAGTATAAGCACAGACACCCCGTTGACACCATAATAGGTTCATCACAACATCGTAGTAATAGGGAGAATTGGAAGAGTTATAAAGGTGATGATTGGTTCCCATATCCTCTTCCCAACGCTTATACTTCGTAGAAAGGATGGCAGATTTATCAATTTTTTGCATCGTACTCCCAATCTAGCAGCTCGGCTAATTTCTCAAATTGCGCATACAATTTTTGCTTTTCTTCGGTAGAGATTTTGCCGTTTGATTTCTCTAATTTACTCCGCAAACTTGCCAATTCCATTAGCTTTCGCGTACGGGCTTCGTTGCTGTCTTTATCTAAATCAAATAATCTGGTCAGGATAGAATCCCAACGAAGGTAGCGCGGGTCAATGGTATAATTATCTACGTGGTTGCCTCTCTCAGCATCATAATACAACTCACGATAGACTGTGCCATCGGGCTTAAATTTCAATTCCACAATTTCCCAAGGCTCAAAACAAGAAGCAATTAAGGGAGAGTGCGTTGCGAAGAAGAATTGACAGTCAGTAGTAAGGTTAAGGTAAAAATCGACAATTAAAGTTTGAATATCAGGATACAGCGAGCGCTCGGGCTCATCAAATAAAATGATTTTTCCTTGAGGCTTCTGAGCATATAAGGGAAGTGTGGTTAAAATAACTTGTTTTGTTCCTGTACTTAACAAATTATTAGGTACTTCTTTACCCTCAAGTGTTTCAATTTTAATTGTTTCGATGTCTTCTGTCCTCTTAAAATCAAGGCTTTGTCTTACTCGTAAATTAAACTTGTATAAGATTTTATCAAGAAAATTATCTGCCAGATCTTTGAGCGGATTAGGCATATTTTTTTGCCATTCATTAAAGTTAGCCAACTCCTCTTGAAGTCGTTCTTGGTTAGTCGTAATGAGTTCGGCAATCTCTAACTTTTTTTGAATTTCTTGCTCACGAAAAATGATTATATCTTTTGTAATATCATTCCAGTACTCTAAGTTTCTCCCCAAATCTTTACTTCCAGCATTAGCTTCAATCATAATTGGAGACTGATACCAAGATTTCAAAAGCTCCTCTCCATTCTTGTATATTATAAAGCCATCTTCATATAACTTAGCTGAAACACCTAAATTGGTATCTTCAAAAGCTATACAGTCCATTTCCGAATGGGTCTGAAGAAAAGAGGAAATATCAAAATCATGATTACACATGTGGTCTGACTTGGTGATGGGTTCAGAAAAACAGGCTCTTACAGGTTCAGTAGCCAGTTTATTCAACAAACTCGTCTTCCCTGTTCCACTTTGACCAATAATACAAACTTTATCCAGCGGTAACCCTGCTTTCGCATGGCCCGCTGGATAAGTTAGGTCTAATTCAAAATCTTTGAATTGGTTAAAGTCTTTTATGAAAAGGCTTTTGACTTTCATTTTTTATAAATACTTCATATACGTAGCCAAATCTTTGTCGCCACGCCCTGAGAGGTTGATTACTACTGTTTCGTTAGCAGCCGCTTTTAGGTAAGGAAGTACCGCCAGTGCGTGTGAGCTTTCGAGGGCAGGGATGATGCCTTCCAATTTGGCGAGTTCCATCGCTGACACAATTGATTCGTCGTCGGTGATGGCGTAGAACTGCGCCCGCTTGCTATCGTGCAAATGCGCGTGCAACGGCCCAATGCCTGGGTAGTCTAGTCCCGCCGAGATAGAGTGGGGTTCTACTACTTGACCATCTTCGGTTTGCATCAAAATGCTTTTACTGCCGTGCAGCACGCCAATTTTACCCAAAAACGTGGTCGCCGCCGATAATCCCGAATGAATTCCGTGGCCGCCCGCTTCGGCTGCTACCAATTTCACAGGCGCATCATCTAAGAAATGATAAAATGCCCCTGCGGCGTTGGAACCTCCACCTACGCAAGCAATGACGTAATCAGGGAGTTCGCTACCCGTTTTTTCTAGCAACTGTTTTTTAATTTCTTCCGAAATCACTGATTGAAAACGCGCCACCATGTCAGGGTATGGGTGTGGCCCCACGACCGAACCGATGATGTAGTGCGTATCGGTTGGATTGTTGATCCAGTGGCGCATGGCTTCGTTGGTGGCGTCTTTGAGGGTTTTAGATCCACTCGTTGCAGGGCGTACTTCGGCGCCGAGCATTTTCATCCGAGCCACGTTTGGCGCTTGTCGTTGAATGTCAATCTCTCCCATGTAAACAATGCACTCCATGCCCATCAAGGCACAGACGGTAGCCGTAGCCACGCCGTGCTGTCCTGCACCCGTTTCGGCCACAATTTTTTGCTTCCCTAAGCGACGTGCCAGCAGAATTTGTCCGATGGTATTATTGACTTTGTGTGCTCCCGTATGGCACAGGTCTTCGCGTTTAAGGTAAATAGTCGTATTGTATTTTTCAGAAAGGCGCTGTGCCAAATAGAGCGGAGTAGGACGTCCTACGTAGTCGCGGAGAAGTGCCTGAAATTCTTCCTGGAAATCGGGCTGAGCGATGATGTGGAGGTAGTTTTCACGAAGCTCTTCCACGTTAGGGTAAAGCATTTCGGGAATATATGCCCCTCCAAACTGGCCATAATAACCGCGTTCGTTGACTTGGAAGGGTGAATTTACTGACGTTATTGCCATTGTGATGTTATTAAAGTTCGATTTCTTCTTCGGCAGGTCGAACCAAGTCGAAGAGTTGTCTTAGTTTTTCAATGTCTTTAAACGCAGGTTCAGTTTCAAATTTACTGTTGACATCCAATCCAAAAATTTTGATATCCAGTTCTGCGACCTGCTCTATATTTTCTAATGATAAACCACCGCTTAGAAAGAATGGTTTATCGTTTTGATAGCGTTTTAATGTGTTCCAATCAAACGTTACTCCGTTTCCGCCTGGTTGTGAACCTTTTGCGTCAAATAAGAAATACTCGCAATGCGGGGTGTAATTATTAAGGCTGTTGAAGTTAAACGCTTCGTCGATTGAAAAAGCTTTAATGATATTGACACCTCTGCTTTTGAGGGTTCGGCAAGCGTCGGGCGTTTCGTTTCCGTGGAGCTGTACAAATTGTAAATCGTAGCGTTTTACTTGCCTAAGGATAAAGTCAGGGTTGGCGTTGACAAAAACTCCTACCTTTTTACTGGTCTTGGGAATATTTTTGATAAATTCCTCATCGAGGCTTTCCCCTACGAAGCGAGGCGACTTGTCGTAAAAAATAAATCCGATAAAATCAGGTTTCAACTCCAGCAATTCGGCCAAATTAGCCGTGTCACGCATTCCACAAACTTTAATTTTCATCATAAGGCAAAAAGTGCACAGGCACCATTAAAAGGTTAACTATTACGTCGGCTATTAAGCAAATTGTGTTTTTGACGTAATCTCATCGACCAAACCGCGCAAGGCAGCGGCGGGGTCTTCGGTTTTCATAAACGTTTCTCCAATGAGAAAACCCTGATAACCAGCTGCTCGCAATTGCAAAATTGTATCAGCATCTTTGAGACTACTTTCGGATATTTTGACGAAGTTATCGGGAATAAGTTGCACCAATTCCAACGATGTTTCGACTGATGTAACAAATGTTTTAAGATTTCGGTTATTGACCCCGACCATGTCCACGTGCTCGCACAAGCTCTGCTCCAATTCTTCGCGGTCGTGTACTTCCAAAAGTACTTCTAAACCAAGGTCGTGGGCTTTTTGTCCTAAGTAGCTAATTTCGTCGGGAGTTAAACAAGCTGCAATGAGTAAAATCACGTCTGCTCCAATGGCCTTGGCTTCCCACAGCTGATATTCGTCAATCATAAAATCTTTGCGAAGCATGGGCGTCGTTGGATTGGCGGCGCGTGCTTTGCCAAAATCCTCAAACGTACCACCAAAGAAATTGGTATCGGTCAGTACCGACAGGCCATTCGCCCCTGCTGCGACGTATCCTTGCGTCACAATTTCGGGGAGAACGCGGTCGTTGATGATGCCTTTGGAAGGAGATTTACGCTTAAACTCGGAGATAATACCCGAAGCACCGTTGGCGGTGAGGGCGTTTTTGAGCGAGAGAGTGGGGCGACCAAAAAGCGGCGCTTGTTCAAGTTGGGCAAGACTCACCCGACTTTTGGCGTCGGCTACTTCGGTACGTTTGTGGGCTACTATTTTGTCGAGAATATTCATCAGGGTTCAAAAATTTTGGCGACCGATATTTCAAGCTCAGGTAAGATACTTGTCGTAATCACGTCGTCTTCTGTAAAAGGCCGTAAGCCAATGTATTTTCCTTCGTCATTGAGTACATACACAAAGATAGCGTTATCGTTGGGTTCTACCAACCAGTATTCTTTCACGCCATTTTCTTCATAAACTTCGTATTTATCGCGCATTTCTTTTTTGGTATTTCCTGGCGATAAAATTTCTATGATTAAATCAGGAGCACCAATACAGCCTCGGTCGTCGAGTTTATCAACGTCACAAATCACACAAATATCAGGCTGAACCACCGTATAAATTTGATTATCTGCGCGCTTTTTACCCTTCAACGGCGTGAGACGTACATCAAAAGGAGCCGAATATACTTCGCACCTTTTGCCATCGAGGACGTTACTTATGGGAGTAAACAACTGACGAGAAATCTTCTGATGTCGTCGTGCTGGCGCAGGCGACATGTTAAAAATCTTGCCTTTGATAAGCTCCAAACGTTCCTCAAACGTCCATTTTAAATAATCGGCGTAGGAGTAAGTACCATTAAGATCTAATTCTTGAAATGTCATCATACTCATAAGAAATAATATTTTAAAATTGATTTCTTTGGGTTATAAGTAACCCAAGGCACGGTACCAAAACACAATTATTTAGTCTTCAATCAACGTTTTGAACGCCTTCAGCGCTCGCTTACTTTCCAACGACTCTCGGGCCATGGCTACTGCGTCAGTGAGCGATAACGTGGAATCAGCAGCAAAAAGCGCTAAACCTGCGTTGGCCAACACAGCCTCTTTTTGGGCGGTTGTTGCTTCATCATTTAGGACATTGAGAAATATCGCTGCCGAATCTGCTAATGTTTCTCCTCCAAATAGCTCTTCAGGTTTCAACGTCTTTAATCCTAAGTCGGCAGGCACGAGAATCTGCTCATTTTGTGCCGTAATAATCTTAAAGTCACCCGTCAATGATACTTCATCGTAGCCATCCAAGGAATGAACAATGAGGTACTTCATTCCTGATTGCTGATAAAGATACGCATAAAGACGAGCGAGTTCAAGGCTAAAAACCCCCACCATTTGTTTGGGCGTAAAACTCGGATTTATCATCGGCCCGAGCATGTTAAAAAACGTTTTGATGCCCAACTCTTTACGAATCGGGGCTACGTTTTTCATGGCAGGGTGAAAAAGCGGTGCGTGCAAATAGCAGATTCCCGCCGTCTCCATTTTTCGACGGAGATAATCAATGTCGTTGGTAAATTTAATTCCCAAATACTCCAATACCGTCGATGAACCTACTGCCGACGACACGCCATGGTTTCCTTGTTTAGCCACTTTCTGCCCCGTTCCTGCTACGACAAAAGCCGAAAGGGTAGAGACATTGAACGTATCCTTTCCATCCCCTCCCGTCCCGCAAACGTCCATGGCATCAAAGTCCGAAAAATCAACAGGCAGCAACATTTCCAGCATTGCCTTACGAAAGCCCGTTAATTCTTCTACCGTAATACCTCTAAGGGCAAAAACCGTTAAAAAACTAGCAATTTGAGATGAATTATACTCACCACGACCAATCCCCAACAGCGTTTGATAAGCTGTTTGTTCATCCAGCGTTTGATAATTGAGTAAGTAGTTGAGGGTTGCTTTCATATTGGTTCGGTTTAGACTTGCCAAGTTTTTAAAACTTGGCAAGTCTAATACCTCGTTTACTGTTTACAAATTTTGTTTTATTTGGGCTAAAATCTCAGCCGCACCTTCGGCCAATAGTTTTTCCGCCAATTGGCTCCCAATTGCTTCGGGCGCTAAAGTATCTCCAACGACAGTATGTTTTAATAACGTTTGTCCATCAAGGCTCACGACTCCCCCCGTTATGCTCAAGCCTTCAGTTTGATGCGTTGCGAGTCCAAAAACAGGTACGCTACATCCGCCTTGCAAACGTCTCAAAAAGGCACGTTCGGCCAAGAGGCACGCTTCGGTAGTGGGGTGGTTGAGTAGCGTTCGTAGTTTTTCTTTTTTTTCTGGGGCAATGGCAGAGCTGCACTCAA
This sequence comes from Runella sp. R0.1_18, assembly GCF_057652155.1. Lineage (NCBI taxonomy): Bacteria > Pseudomonadati > Bacteroidota > Cytophagia > Cytophagales > Spirosomataceae > Runella > Runella sp. R0.1_18. Next base: position 121,093 of record NZ_JBYFCK010000001.1, on the reverse strand, counting down.
TCGCCACGCTTCCTTGACCCACGGCGGGAGTAAACTCATCAAGTTGCAAGTGTTCAGAAATCAACGAGTCGTATTCCATGCGGTGTACGCCTGCATACGCCAACAAAATGGCGTCGCACTGCCCCTCTTCCAATTTACGAAGGCGCGTTTGGAGGTTACCCCGCATATCCACCGTTTTGATGTGGGGATAAAAATGTTTCAACATCGCCACTCGGCGCGTTGAGGAAGTACCGACAACAAAAGATTCGCCACTCGCCAACGACAAAGTTGTGTTGTGGCTTACAAGTACGTCGTTGACGCGTTCGCGCTCAGTAAAAGCGATCAGTTCAAGGTCTTCGTCCAGCTCCGACTGCAAGTCTTTAGCACTATGAACGGCAATGTCAATGCGACCATCGCGAAGCTGGTCTTCAAGTTCTTGGGTAAAAACCCCTTTACTTCCGATTTTGGAAAGCGAACGGTCGAGAATTTGATCACCTTTGGTTTCGATGATGACAATCTCCGTCGAAAGCCCTCCTTCTTGGAGCAGTTTTTCAACGTAATACGCTTGCCAAAGCGCCAAACGGCTTCCGCGTGTTCCGATTTTTATGTGCATGAATGAATTCCGTTCTGAGTAAATAAGTATTTATTACTGAATGTAAAATTTATGCGACAGCATAACCCGAGTAGGAGCGTATAAATTCAGGTTGAAACCCTAACACAATATCATTGCGTTCAACTCCCTGTTCTACTAAGGCATTTGCAATATCATCTTCTGTCCAATTGGCTAAAATCCACACTTTTCCAGTCGGTTTTAATTGAATATGAATTAAAATACCTAGACGAAATGTATCTTTATCAGCCCACCCAGAACGTAATACTTGAAAATGGCCGTGCTCAAAATCGGTAAGGAGGTGTTCCTCAATATTATTTTGTGGTTGACTATGAACGTACTGTTTTAGCAAACCCACGATGGCCTCTCTATACTGCGTTAGTTTTTCCATGATACTATCATTTTTTCGCTTGCATCATAAACAATAAGCCTAATGTGATAGGTTTCTATCGCTTCTACTATCATTCCTAAACTTTCAAAGGCTCGATTCGCATGGGAAGGAATCGCCAAGTACAGGATTCGTTCTGGTTCTTGTTTACGTAGCCCAATCAAATAATTCATATACTGTCCTAGCGCAGTATGAAAATCATAGACCAATGAAGGGTTCAAAAAACTTTTAACTTCAACAGCAATTTTCTGAAGCCCTCGCTCTGCCGCAAACATTTTTTCTGCGCCCAAATCAATATCTTGTTTTGGGCGAAATTCAGGTATATTGATTGTATAAGGATCATGTGTAATGCTCCACCCCTCTTTTTCAAGGGCCACTCTTACAGCCTGATGAAATATATCCTTTGCCATTGTCAACCCCCTCCTTCTATCCTAAACTCTTTTTCGCCTCTGCTTTCAGGATCTCTTTATCAATCGGCACTACCCCAACGTGTTCGCAAACGAGTCCGCCGCCTAGGTTGGAAAGTTCGGCTACAGTCGCTGGTGCAACCCCCAATGCCACCGCACAAGCTGCAATACTAATAACGGTATCTCCTGCCCCCGATACGTCCGCGATTTCGCGTTGATGCGCTGGACTGCGGTGTTGTTTGTCCAAATAATCAATATACACTCCTCGCTCCGAGAGGGTCACAAATGCTCCTTTGGCGTTGAGTTCGTAGCGTAATTTTTTTACAACAGCTTTCAGTTCGTCTTCATTCCTAACGTCAAATTCCACCTTCAATCCTTCTTTCAGCTCCTTAAGGTTAGGTTTAAAAAGGGTTACGTTTTGGTAGGCTAAAAAATTGCGTTTTTTAGGATCAACCACCGTCGGAATTCCCAAAAGATTGGCTGCATCGGTGATTTCTTTGATGACGTTGGGACACAAAACCCCTTTGTCGTAATCTTCAAAAAGCACTACATGGCATTCAGGCAACAACGCTTTGGCCTTCTCAATCAGCTGCGCTTGCTCTTCTAGTGTTATTACTTTATCCGTTTCGGTATCCACCCGAACCACCTGCTGCGACCCCGCAATGATACGTTCTTTAATGGTCGTGATGCGGTCGGGGCTTTGTAAGATTCCGTCGGTACGCAACTGACGCTTTGTCAATTCGCCCAATAAATTTTGTCCTTCCGTATCTTGCCCTACCACCGAGCAAATAATGGGTTCGGCGCCGAGCGCATGTATATTCAGAATTACATTTCCTGCCCCTCCCAAACGGTATTCGCGGCGTTGGGCCACGACTACAGGGACGGGCGCTTCGGGCGAGATTCGGTCCACTTTTCCCCACACGTAGGCATCCAACATCACATCTCCTACAATCAGTACGCGCAGTTGGTTAAAAAAATCGAACAGTTGGTCAATAGTCATACGATTAAATAGCAAGCCAATTTTGTAGCATTTGTTTTCCGTGCTCTGTTAGCACCGACTCAGGGTGGAACTGTACTCCGCGCACGTCGTACGTATTGTGACGAAGCGCCATTACTTGGCCATTTTCATCCACGGCTGTGATGGTCATGGTATCGGGTACGGTTTCGCCCACCACCGTCCATGAGTGATAGCGCCCTACTTGAAACGATGACGGAAGCCCCTTGAACAAAGGCTCGTTGGCATCTGTTACAATGGCTTTATCACTAATGCCGTGCAGTACGTCTGCCATATTGTTTAGGCTTGCCCCAAATACTTCCCCAATGCCTTGGTGGCCTAGGCACACACCCATGATGCTCTTTGTAGGGGCGTAGGTGCGCACCAAATCTTGCAAAATTCCTGCTTCTGACGGAATGCCAGGGCCAGGTGAAAGAAGAATTTTGTCATAGTTGGCGACCTCTTCCAGCGCAATTTTATCGTTGCGGTGCACTTCCACCTCATCGTGCAATTCACGAAGGATATACACCAAGTTATAAGTGAAAGAATCGTAATTATCAAGAACCAAAATTTTCATAGTAATAGCTATTTGTGGCAAAAGTACCCAATTCCGTCCGTACCTCAAACCTTACGTTTAAGATAGGAGTCGTAGTCGGGTAAGATGGTTTCATATTCTTGGTACATAAGCGGAGACGTCAGCAAAAAGTCAGCTGTGATGCGGTCGCAGGCCATTGGAATATTCCAAAGAACCCCCAAGCGCAAAAGCGCCTTAATGTCGGGGTCATGTGGCTGAGCTGACATAGGATCCCAGAAGAAAATTAGTACATCGAGGCGGCCTTCGGCAATCATTGCCCCAATCTGCTGATCGCCACCGAGAGGCCCACTAAGCAGGCGCGTCACGTGGACGTCGAGGGCATCTTCGAGCAAACGTCCTGTGGTGCCTGTACCAAACAATTGATGACGACCCAAGGTAGCTTTGTTATATACCGCCCATTCGATGAGTTCGGCTTTTTTGTTATCGTGTGCCACAAGCGCAATTCGCTTGCGGGCAGGAGTAAGGCGGGTTTGCATATTGTAGTATAAGTATTCGTTACAGAGTTTGCACATAAGAAAACAAACCAAAAAGCCGATTCGCCTGCCTTCTGTGTTTCTATATGTTTAAAATCAATGCGTCTTCATCTAGCATTTATTTTTACACCCCTAAAACCCTATTTTTCCTTTACGACCTTTCGCATTTTTCCCTTCAAAATAGGTTTTTAACTCTTCAAGCTCTTTCTCAAACCCCCCCGATAAAATCGGGAAACGACACCACGCCCGAGGGTCTAAGCTGTAATCATCGAGGTGGAAGCCTGGGGCATAACGCTCTCGCTTCCATTGGTTTCGACTCCACAGTCTAAAGAAACGGTCAACCGAAGCATACAACGTTTCGCGAGAGTATTTTTCAGCAAAACGTACTTCTATACTGCGGAAACAATCAATAGGGGACTTCTTGTCTCGAATCGCTACTTCCTCGATGGCATCCAACACCTCGTAAGGCATCAAATCTTTCTCGTCGGTTTGCATCCGTTCTTTGGGGCGCAATTCGGCCGTGGGTTGCAAGCTGTTTACTTTTTGCAAACCTTCCACTTTAATATGGTGCCCTTTGACGTGACAACCAATGGTTTCGAGCCAGACCAACCACTGCCGCAACCAGTATTTGTCAATTCCCGCAATGGGGCTGATGCTCCCCGCTGTGTCACCGTCCATGGTGCAATACCCTACGGCAACTTCAGAACGGTTGGAGGTAGCGAGCAACAGATGCCCGTATAAGTTAGCCAACAGCCATACGCTCGGGGCACGTACCCTCGCTTGGATATTTTGCAACGGAATATCGTCTTGCTCCCACGTAAGGTCACGGCCAATTTGCTCCTCAATAAGCCCTTTGTAGGTTTCTACAAGTCCATTTATATTAATGTTGTGGAAAGTCGCCCCGATTGAATGAGCTAAACTTGCCGCAGATTCGTACGTATCAGTTGAACTATTTTCTGTCCCTTGATAAATGCTGTGAATGAGCTGTTTGGCAATACCTTCTACGGTCGTCTCTTGCTGAATTTTTTTGATGTGCCCTAGTTTTTGTTTGAATGCTTCGAGGCCAATGCTTTCATCGGCCAAACGAATCATTAAGCCACACAATGCCACACAGGCACACGAATCGGCCCCACCCGAAAGTGAAACCGTAAAGCCATAAGAACGTGATTTGCGCAAATAATCGAACAACGCCAAGCATACCGCCCGCGCAAACTCTTCTTCTTTTAAGTAACCTCCTCGCTCAAATGGTTCTAGTTCTGCTGTTTGGTACGCAGGCGCTACTTCATGCCATTGGAAGGTATCAGTTACTTTCCAATTTCCCCCAGGAACGGGCGATTTGACCTGTGAATGTGAAAGTCGCGTAACCTCGGTGTCAATCACGGCCGAGGTAATATAGTAATCGGCATAGCCAAACCGTGGGCTAGAGGCCAACAATGTACCATCGCTTGCAATCATGGCATCGCCGTCAAAAAGAAGGCGTCCAGCTTCGTTGCCAAGTAGATTGGTATAAACATAACTACACGAAAATGAGCGAGAGCCGTCAATGACGAGTCGCTCACGAGTCATGAATTTCTGGAAAGCAAACGGACTAGCACTGGGGTTGAGGATGATGTCAACGCCTCGGTCAAAGTGCAAGCGGCCTGGGCGCTGAGCCACCCACGCATCTTCACAAATTTCAAACCCTACCCGAACCCCCGATAAATCAAAAATTAAATCGCCAATAGGGTATTGGAAGTCACCGACTTTGACCTCATCGCGTAAGCCCACAGGCCAACGGTGAAACCAACGGTCTTCGTAAAAAAGCCCGTAATTGGGCAAGTGTTGTTTTGCAGCAAAACCAAGAATACGTTTGTTGACAATCAAACAAGCCGTGTTATATAATTTGTTATTAAACCGCAAAGGAAGCCCCACAGCCACGGCGATACCAGCCGTATGCGCAACGATTTCGTGCAAACTTTCGATGGCCTGTGCAAGGGTATTTGCACTGTAAAAAGCATCGTCGCAGCCGTAGCCTGTAATACACAGTTCGGGCAAGCAAAGCAAGCTAATCTCTTGTTGGCGAGCGTCTTCAATCGCACTTACGATGTGTTTACGATTCGATTCCCACGCTAAAGGAGTGGTATTGATAGTACCTGCGGCTACTTTAATGATAGACATAGCAGAAAGAATGGTTTATAAAATCCCTGCAAAGGTGCAAAGTTGTCCCTTTTTATCAGCGTGTCAGGGGCTAAAACTTTCAGCTACTTTTTTTACGGTTAATCAGGCAGCCTACGGCTTCGGTGCGAGGAGGGGTAATGGTTTTTCCTGAAATAAGCGCTTCGAGTGCATTTTGTAGATAAAATTCGGTGGTTTTGGGACGGTACTTCCCAAGTCCAAAAAACTGGTTGTCAACTGCCCCGCGATACACTTCTTGGTCTTGGGCGTTGAGCAGTACAACTTCGGGCGTTGTACGTGCGTCATACCGTTCGACCAGCTTGTGTTTTCGGTCAATGACGTAAGGCAAAGTAAATTGGTATTCTTTGGCAAAAGTCTTTACTTCTGACTTTTTTAGGGACTTGGTTGAAAAAACGACCTTAAACGCAACGTTTTGGCCATATTTATCGTACATTTCTTGTAGTCGTTTGGTTGTTTTTTGGCAAATCGGACACTCGGTATCATAAAAAACGAATAAACGTCCCTGAGAATGAGCCGCTAACCCACAAAGATAGAATGACATGAATAAAAGTAACTTTGACCAAACCATCTTAAAGCCGTCGTTAATTATCCCAAAATTAGATACAGTACTTTACAAAACATTCAGTAGAATCTTTCGTTCTTAAAAGTACAAATAATTTGGATAAGCCTGTTTTTGCCTGACTTTTTTGTCTAACTTTTCGCCAGCAACTAAGCCACGTAGCGAATATGGTGTTTGTTTTTAGATAAACTTTGTTGATTATCAGTTGTTTACTAAAGATGACTTCGTTTGCCTAGTTGTAAAAATGCTGACAATTAGCCCAATTCGTATATTTTTTCTAACCTAATAGCTAATTTTTTCCGAAACGCCTGATTTATAAAATACGTTTACATGAATCAATTGTTACGCAAGTCTTTCTTCATTTTAAGCATGACCTTGGGCTTCTATGGAGCACTCTGGGCCCAAAATCGTACGATAACGGGTAAGGTCACTTCTGCTACCGACGCGCAGCCTTTGCCAGGCGTAAACGTTACCCTCAAAGGTGCTTCCACGGGCGTTTCGACCGACGCAGAAGGAAGCTACCGTATTGCCGTGCCCGACGGGAAAGTAACTTTGGTCTTTTCGTTTGTCGGAATGCTCAGCCAAGAGGTGGTGGTCACTAACCGAACCATCATCAATGTTGAACTTCTCGAAAGCCCTACTCAGCTCAACGAAGTGGTGGTCACGGGTTATACAACGACCCAGCAAAAAGACGTGATTAGTGCCATGACGACGGTGAAAGGAGATCGTCTCAAAAACTTGCCCGTCTCAGGAATCGACCAAGCCTTACAAGGACAAGCGGCGGGGGTTCGCGTATCGGCTGCGTCTGGAACACCTGGAGGTGGGGTCAAAGTTGTCATCCGTGGGAATACCTCAATCAATGCTTCCAACCGCCCGTTGATGATTGTCGATGGCATTCCAGTCTATGACGGAGCCGTATCACAATTTAGCTACGGAGGCCAGCAAGACAACGCGATTTCGGCTTTTAACACCAGTGATGTTGAGTCTATTCAAGTCCTTAAAGACGCCTCAGCTAAGGCAATTTATGGCGCAAGGGGTGCCAATGGCGTAGTACTCATTACGACAAAACGCGGCAAGGCCAACCAAAAAACAAACATCACATTTGATGTACAACGCGGTGTATCGGATGTAGTCAAACGCCTTGATTTATTGAGTTCCAGCGAAATTTTGACCCTTCAGCGTGAGGCCGTAGCCAATTATAATGCTAAACAAACGCGTTTTCAGGACATGGTTGATCCCGATGCCCTCGGCTTGATTCCTGGCGTAACGGATGCGGTCAATACCAATTGGGTCGATGAAATTCTTCGTAAAGGGATTTATCAACAATATCAACTTTCTACTTCGGGAGGAAACGATCGAACGCGCTTTTATTTGAGTGGTAGCTATCGCGACGAAGAAGGGGTGCAGCTCAACAACCGCTTTTCGCGTTACACGGGTTCTTTTAACCTCGACCATAAGGCGTCTCCTAAACTTTCGTTTGGACTGAACCTAAGTATTGGTAGTACCAAAAACCGCCGTGTATTTAGCGACAATGCCGTGGACGGTGTGTATGGTTCGGCACTTCGGAGCTTGCCTTACTACGCACCTTTTAACGAACAATCAAAACTTTACACCCCCAACGACCCCAACTACCAAGGCTTTCCCAACGGTAATCCCGTGGCGGAGGCATTGTTGCCGCGTCAGTTGACCTACGGGATTAAGTTTTTGGGCGGTTTGAATGCTGAATATGCTTTCATGTCAAATCTCCGCCTTCGTACCAAGTTTAGCATGGATTACAACGGTTCGCAAGAAGATACCTATAATCCTACAGGAACATTTTATGGAAGCTTACCTTCTGTAGGTGGACAAGGATATGGGGCGTATGGAACGTCTTCGCTGGCAACCTTCTTAAATTCGACCATCTTAACTTACAATACCAGCATTTCGGAAGATCATCACATCAGTGCGTTGGTGGGAGGTGAGCTTCTACATTCTCAGGGCCTTACTTCGGGAGTGCAGGGACGTATTTTCCCACGCGACGAATTTACGTACATTTCGTCCGCAGGGGTGGTAGATGCAGGTAGCTCGTTTTTTGCCCAAAATGGTTTAGTATCTGGTTTTGGAGAAATAAAATACGATTTTAGAGACAAATACCTTTTTAGCGCCACTGCGCGCTACGATGGTTCTTCGCGCTTTGGCCAAGACCGTAAATTTGGTTTCTTCCCATCGGCTTCGGTCGGCTGGCGTTTGAAAGAAGAAAATTTCTTGAAAGATGTAGGCTTTATCGAAGACCTTAAACTTCGGGCGAGTTATGGATTTACAGGAAACGAACGCATCGGAAACTTCCAGTTTTTAGGAACATGGGGCGCCACTACCTACAATGGTTCCTCAGGAGTAGGGCCTAACAGCCTTAGCAACCCGAACTTGCAGTGGGAACGGACACGAGAAGCCAACATTGGTTTGGACGTGGCGTTTTGGAAAGGTCGCTTGAGTTTCACTGCCGAAGTGTATGACAACCTTACCGATGCGCTTTTGTTTGCCGAACCACTACCCGCAACTACGGGCTTTGGCTCGCTTCAAGGGAACATCGGTAGCATCTCAAACCGAGGATTTGAGTTTACCTTACGTTCGGTGAATTTTGACGGCGCGTTCCGTTGGACGACTGATGTGAACGTTTCTCGAAATGATAACAAGGTGGTAGCGTTGGCTTCAGAGCAACCCTTGTTCCGTGGTTTTTCAGCGGCGGGGGTAGGAGCTACCAACGTCATCAAAGTGGGTGAGCCCCTTGGTACGTTTTGGGGGCTTAAATACCTAGGCGTGGATGTGGCAACTGGTGATGCCCTGTACGAAGATTTTAATGGCGATGGCCGAATTACAACTGACGACGCTCAGGTGATTGGAAACGCCCAGCCCAAATTGATAGGTGGCTTGACAAACACATTCTCTTGGAATGGCTTTGATGTTAGTGCTTTCCTTCAATTTTCGTACGGAAATAGTGTCATGAACTACGGAAATTCGTTTTTGCTTAACCCAGGTACTGACCTACGGGTGAACCAAACGCGGGCGGCGTTGCGGCGTTGGCAAAAAGCAGGTGATATTACGGATGTGCCTCGTTACGAGTATAATAATACTTACAATACTTATTCAAGCAGCCGCCTTGTTGAAGATGGTTCGTATTTGCGTCTTAAAAACGTGGCCATTGGTTATACGGTTCCAGCCAAGTGGACAAGCAAAATAAAGCTTGGCACGGTACGCTTGTACGCTACAGGCACGAACCTCTGGACATTGACGCGCTACACTGGCGCCGATCCAGAAGTAAGTACGCTCGACGGCTCGACGGCCGCCCAAGGCATCGACTTCTTTACGTTACCGCAGGTGAAAACGATTGTGGGTGGGGTAACCGTAAATTTCTAACCAGCTTTAATCTCCCGAATTTTATGAAACGTTTATCATACGCATTCCTTCTAACAGCTTTGATGTCGGCTTGTAATACGGTGGTTCTTGACCCACCTGCCGTTGATTTGCTAATTGACGACATTGTATTTACCACCGCCAGCGATTTGCCTTCGGTACGAATTGGGTTGTATTCGGCGGCTCGCAGCATTGGAAGCCCGACTGTCCAAGCGGGCGATTTCACGGCCGATAACATTATCCACCTAGGTACTTTTACGGATTACCGAGAACTGGGTACCAAACAAATTACCCCTTCCAACGGGGTTGTTGGGGCTCTGTGGGGGAGTGTGTTTCGCTCGATTTATTTGGCCAATTTTGTGCTTGAGCGCCTTCCAACCATTGCGAGTGTGCGAGCGGCTGATGCGAAGGTGCTGACGGCGGAAGCAAAATTTTTACGAGGATATGCCAATTTTATTGGTGCCCATACTTTTGGAGGTATTCCCAAAGTCACTTCAACAACATTAGCTACCAACCGTACCATTCCACGTGCTTCTAAAGAGGAAATTTTGACTTGGGCGCTGGAAGATTTCCAAGCCGCGCTGACTGATTTGCCCGATGGTGACCCGCAAGACCGTAACGTATTTGCAGGCTATGCTACTAAAAATGCTGCTCGTGCTGCCTTGGCGCGTTTTTATCTTTACCAAAAAAACTGGGCGCAGGCCGAAGCGTATGCGACCCTTCTCATCAATTCGACCAACTATTCGTTGGCTTCTTACAACGACGTCGTCACAAAAGATTTTACCCAAGAATCTATCTTTGAATTCGGATATACGCTCAATGATTATTCAGGCGACATCAATAACTATTTTGTGGGTCGTCGGGAAGTGGTTCCTTCCAATCAAGTGGTGGTGTCGTTGTTGTCAAGGGAATCGGGAAATCGCAGTCAGACTCTTGAGTTTGATTTTACCAAACAAAAAGGAAATGACAATGGTTGGACACTGCGTAAGTATGGAACAGCCGACGAAAGTAATCGCAATTTTGTCGTTTTTCGCTTAGGAGAAATGTACTTGATTCGGGCTGAAGCACGTGCCCAACAAGGAAAAATTACGGGTACAACGGGGGCTATCGTGGACATCAACAGACTCCGTACCCGTGCAGGTGATGGTTTGGAAACAAGCGAACAACCTCCATTGGTTACCACAGCGACCCAAACTGAAATGCTGAGTATTATCGAACGTGAACGGGTTTATGAGTTGGCATTTGAAGGACACCGTTGGTACGACTTGGTGCGTACAGGGCGGGCGCAGGCAGTGATGTCGGCTTTTTCAACCAATTGGAACGTTAAATACGAGTTATGGCCAATTCCACAAACCGAAATTCAACGAAACCCCTCTCTAGTAGGGCAGCAGAATCCTGGTTATTAGGTTATACCTTTTTGGTTTGGAGTTTTCGGTTTATGGTTTTGGAGTTTAGTGTTTCAGGTTTAATAAACTAACAGGAAACCAAAAACCCGAAACTGAAAACAGGAAACCAAAAACCCAAAACCAAAAACTGAAAACAGGAAACCCGAAACCGAAAACTCAAAACAGTAAACTCAAAAACCTGAAAATGAAATCAAACTATTCAATCATAAAATCAGTCACTTTTGTTTTTCTGATGTTGTCAGCGGGTCTATGGCTGGCGGGTTGCGAAGAAGAACGAATTATTTATCAAGGGGGTAGTTTTATAGTTTTTAATGACACAGCTCTCAGTTTCAAAGAAAGTTATTCCAAAGCCATCAAAATCAAAGTACATAACGGTGGAGCGGTGCTCAATGAGTCTATCAACATCAGTTATACCATAGGTGGAACTGCCCGCGAAGGTAAAGATTACCGCATCGAAGGAACAAAAGGAACAGTAATTATTCCTGTAGGACAGAGTTTTGGAGAAATTACCCTGTATCTGCTCAACAACGCCAATAACATTCTCGAATCAAGTACCATTGAATTTTCCTTGACGGCCGTTAAGCCAGCAGATAAGGTACAAGTAGGTTTTGGAAAAGGGGGCATGGGAAACAAAATGGTGTTTACCATTCGGGATGCTTGTTTGATGGATGGGCTTTATACGGGGCAGTTGCCAGTAAATGCGACCCAGTCGTATCAATTGGCCGATATTGAAATTTCAAGTACGGATTGTAAACGCTATACCATTTCCAACATCAACGTGGGCCTGATAGGTTTTCAACAGTTTTTTAACTGGGAGGCACCTGTAGGCTTTCAAGCTGAAAAACCAACCCTCGATTTTATTGACAATGGAAATAATACCTTGACCATTCCACAACAGGTTATTCCTCAGTTTGCTGAAGGGTATGATACCTTGTCTGGGACAGGTGTTTGGAATCCTGTGAATAAGCGTATTTCGCTGAATATTAGGATGAAAGTATATAGTTATGCTACTCGGAAAGATACAAATGTCATTGTTCCCTTAAACTACGTCCCACAATAACCACCTTACAGAGATGAAAAAAAGTATGCTTATTACCTTAGTCGGTATAATCATAGGTGCGCTAAGTGGGTGTACCGAAAAATTAGACCCAAAACCATTGACTTATTCGCAGTTGCTTACGGGGACTGAAAAGAAGACGTGGGTATTGAGTGGAGTTACGATTGTTGACGAAAAAGACCCGTTCGATTTGGCGGGAAGTGAAGTGCTTGACCCGTGTCAACTCGACGACCAGTTTGTCTTCTATGCCAATGCAGAAAAGAAAATGGAATATACCAACGGAGCTAGTAAATGTAATACCAACGAACCAGAGATTCTCATTACTGATGTATGGCAATTGACGAGTGCCAATGCGACGCTTGAAATGGGGATTCCTCGGTTGTTTGGAGGTTTTAAGCTGCCGTTTATTGTCAAGACATTGACCGAAAATTCCATGGTTCTTGAATACTATTTCGGAGATGTTGATGCAAGCTACCGTTTTAAATTTACATCCACAGGCAAATAATTGAGTGCCCCGTCTCACTTTTGTACAATTACTATGCGCCAGTTACTATACATTTTTGCCCTTTCTATTTTAACAAATTTCGCGGCACAGGCACAGCGCCGCCCCGAGCCTTGTGCCACCATGGAAATGGACAGCCTACGCCGACTTCGGTTTCCTAGTGAAGGTAGCCTCGATGATTTTGAGCGTGATTTACAGCGAAAAATGGTCGAGTTGAAGTCTAAAATGGCATCTAGCCGAGGCGCAGCAGATGTTATCACGATTCCGATTGTTGTTCACGTAATTCACAACGGAGAAGCGGTAGGAGTTGGCCGAAACATTAGCCAAGCCCAAATACAGTCGCAGATAGAGACGCTTAATGAAGATTTTCGACGTAGAATTAATACCAACGGTTTTAATAATGACGCCCGCGGAGCCGACATTGAAGTAGAGTTTTGTTTGGCACAATTTAATCCCAACGGTCAGCGAATGACTGAGCCAGGCATTGATCGGGTCAATGGAAATCGTACAAGCTGGGCCCGTACCGACATTGAAGGTTCGCTCAAACCGACTACTTCTTGGGATCCTAATAAATATTATAATATCTGGGTACTTGATTTTGCTGCTCAAGATGACAACCTGCTAGGATATGCGCAGTTTCCTAGTAGTTCAGGGCTTTCAGGAATCCCGTCGGGTGGGGGAGCTGCAAGTACTGATGGCGTAGTTATCAATTATGCCAACTTTGGAAACTCTCAAAAAGGAAGTTTTCCTCTATTGAGGGCTCCTTACAACCTGGGCCGAACACTCACCCACGAGACAGGCCACTGGTTAGGTTTGCGCCATATTTGGGGAGATGCCGCTTGTGGGGATGACTTTTGTACTGATACACCAACGCAAGCTTCAGAAAGCCGTGGTTGTCAAAAAGGACGTATCAGTTGTGGCGGGGCAAACATGGTCGAAAACTACATGGATTATTCGGACGATGCGTGTTTTAATATTTTTACGAGAGATCAAAAAACACGAATGCGGACGGTTATGGAAATCAGCCCTCGTCGGGCAAGCTTGCTTACTTCTAATGTGTGCGGCCAACTCATTTCGGGCAATCCAATTCCTAATTTCGTGGCTGAAAACCGTACAGTATTGCTAGGTGGACAAGTGCGCTTCACAGATCTTTCAACCAATTTCCCAACCGCATGGAAATGGGAGTTTGAAGGAGGTGACCCTGCTACTTCGACGAGCCAAAACCCGACTGTAACCTACACGACTGCGGGTAAGTTTAAGGTGACGCTCACTGTGTCAAACACGGCAGGAACGTCGGCGCCACTGGTAAGAACGGAGTACATAGAAGTAATAAATGCAGGCTTATGCGCCACCGCTACCAATTTTTCTGGAACAGGAACTGTCTTACGCCAAACGGGCGGTACAGGGTATATTGCAGGACAAAATAGCCGCCGAACCCAGGCCATTGCGGAGTTGTTTTCAAACCCGCTTGGATACACCAATTTACGAGGCGCGACCCTGAAATTTGGCGTGGCCAAGGCGGCAAACAGTACTGGAACTGAAAGCGTGGTACGCGTTAAAGTATGGAACGCCCGCGGTTTTCAAGGGGGGCCAGGTTCGGAGTTGACAGTCAAAGAAATTCCGCTTCGTAAAATTTTGGATGACGTCAGAAATAACCGAGAAACCAAGGTAGTTTTTGACCAAAATATTAACCTTCTAAGTCAAAATAACCTCGCTTTCTTGATTGGAGTAGAGTTTGATTACGTGGCGGGAGATACCGTAGCCCTTGTCACTACCCGCGACGGGGAATCACTGAATGCTACGTCTTGGGAACGAAATTCGAGTGGCAGTTGGGATCGGTATATTGTACGTACAGGTTTGAATATTGCCCATTCTATCACTGCCGATGTAGGGATGAAACCTTCGGTGCAGATACAAGCATCGGCACAATTTATTAACCCTGGGGAAGCCGTTATTTTACAAGCACGGGGAGCAGGGGTGATTAATTGGTCGCCGTCGGAAGGACTCAGCTCAACGCTGGGGCCTCAAGTAACCGCTCGCCCAACCCGTACACTGACGTATTTAGTGAAAGGCTCAGGTTCGGATGTGTGTCGCGACTCGGCAAGTGCTACGATTTACGTTCGTAACGTTCAAATTTTGGGTAGTGAAACCTTGCCAGATAAAGAACTAACGCTGAGTCCTAACCCAACCGATGGTATGGTAGAAGTGAAATTCACCAATTCATTGCGCGGAAAAGTGATGCTGCGCTTGCGAAGCATCACGGGCGCGGAAGTGTGGCGCGCTGAGTTTGAAAAGAACACCGATGCTTTTGTGCAGCCAATCAACGTTCGGACCTACCCTGCGGGCGATTATTTCATAGATTTGCAATTGGGAGATTATGCCGACCGAAAACGCCTCGTGAAGTTTTGATAATAACCTTTGGTTATTGCCTATTCGTTGTTTTTGGGCTTATTATTAGGAAATTAACACGGCAAGCCCGTACTTTGTATCATCAATAGGGGGAAACCTCATTTTAAAGGGAGTACAATCCCTTTAAAAATTTATAAATTAAAATATTAACTCGATAGAGTTTGAGAATTAATAGATATGTCAAACATCCAATTCACATCAAACATAAGCGAAGCCGCGCGCCGCGATATTCTTGAGTTAGAAAGCAAAATCAGCGTTTTTAGCGACGGAAACGTGCCCGAAGAAGCTTTTCGTAAATTCCGTCTAGCAAGAGGAGTTTATGGTCAACGCCAAGCTGGAGTCCAGATGATTCGCATCAAACTTCCTTATGGTCGTATTACTGCCGATCAGCTGGTGCGAATTGCCGATTGCTCTGACAAATATGCCACGGGAAATCTCCACGCAACCACGCGTCAAGATATTCAGTTGCACTTCGTAAAGTTGGCCGATTCGCCTGCTTTGTGGGCCGATTTGGAAGATGCCCAAATCACGCTTCGCGAAGCGTGTGGAAACACCGTTCGTAACGTAACGGCTTCTGCCCGCGCAGGGGTTGACCCACTAGAGCCTTTTGATGTCACAACTATTACCCATGGTATTTTTGAATACTTCTTGCGCAATCCAATCTGCCAAGATATGGGCCGTAAGTTTAAGATTGCAGTGTCGTCGTCTGAAAAAGACTCAGCCTATGGTTTTATGCACGATGTGGGGTTGATTCCTCAAGTACGTACCAATGAGCAGGGTCAGCAGGTACGTGGCTTTAAGGTATTGATTGGTGGAGGGCTAGGAGCACAACCTCTATTGGCCAAACCAGCGCATGAATTTTTAGAAGAGCAATACGTGATACCATTCATTGAGGCTGTTATTCGCGTATTCGACCGTTACGGAGAGCGGGTGCGCCGTCACAAAGCGCGTATGAAATTTCTCTTAGCCGATATTGGGTTAGAAGAATTCTTGAAGCGTGTAAATGAAGAGTGGACATCCATCAAAAACAAAGAATATACGCCTAGAACCCTCGATTTTGCGACAGCTGATTTGTACGCATCCACCCGTGAAGGAGGTATTACTAAAGAAGAACTAATCGCGGCTTCGACCGACGATACCTATACAAAATGGCTGCAAACCAACGTTTTTGAACAAAAACAAAAAGGCTGGTACGCCGTGCAGCTCCGCGTGTTGTTGGGGGATATGCACTCATCAACGGCGCGAAAACTGGCCGACGTTGTGCGTCAATATGCGGCTGACGATATTCGCGTTACCGTAAATCAAGGCTATTTGCTTCGTTTTGTAAAAGCAGAAGATTTGGCCACGGTTTATCAACAATTGAATGAGTTGGGATTGGCTGAGCCAGGTTTTGATACAACTGCCGACATCACTACTTGCCCAGGAACAGATACTTGTAACTTGGCGATTTCGAGTAGCTACGGCATCACTCGTGCGCTTGAGATTATGATGAAAGAAGAATTTCCTGACATCATTTACAACAACGACATCAAAATTAAAATCAGCGGTTGTATGAACGGCTGCGGTCAGCACAGCGCTGCCAACATCGGTTTCCACGGAAGTTCCATTAAAAATGGGAAACTCGTATTGCCAGCTTTGCAAGTGTTGTTGGGCGGTGGATTCAACGGAGCAGGTGAAGGAATGATTGGCGATAAAGTGGTGAAAGTGCCTACCAAGCGTGGCCCTGCGGCATTGCGTTTGTTGTTGCAAGATTACGAAGCCAACTCGTTTGAAGGTGAATACTATAACGATTACTACCTCCGCCAAGGAAACAAATATTTTTACGCGATGTTGAAGCCGTTGGCCGATTTGACAACCGCTACGCCAAGCGACTACATCGACTGGGACCACGAAGCGCCTTTCCAAACGGAAGTAGGAGTAGGAGAATGTGCCAGCGTATTGGTGGACTTGGTAGGGACGACGCTCATCGAAGCCCAAGAAAAATTGGGTTGGGCTTACGAGAACCTTGAAAAAGCCGTTTGGGCCGATGCAATTTATCATTCATACAACGTGTTTGTAACGGGTGCCAAGGCCATGCTTGTGAGCAAAGGTGTACCTACCAATACACAGTACGGCATCATTCGCGATTTTGACGAAAATTTTGGAGCCGAGTTTGGCCATTTAACTGAAGGTGGTTTCAAAGAATTGGTTTTTAGTATCAACAAAAACGAGCCCAGCGAAATCTTTGCGCGCCAGTTTGTGGAAGCTGCTAGTCAGTTTTTGAGCAAAGTGAATGAGATACGTCAAGCACAATTGGAAGAAGCAGAAGAGCCAGCGTTGTCGTTGGTAGAATTTGGAAAAGACAGTTAACCCTATGAAAGTCACCCTCATTGGAGCGGGGCCAGGTGATCCAGAGTTAATCACCTTGAAAGGCATAAAAGCCCTTAAAAGTGCTGATGTAGTATTGCACGACGCCTTGTCCAGTACCGAATTGCTGGAGTATTGTAAACCTAACTGCGTCATAGTGAATGTTGGTAAACGTTTTGCGCAACACAGCTGTAACCAAGACGTTATCAATCACTTGATTGTTGAATATGCCCAACAATACGGCCATGTAGTGCGTCTCAAAGGCGGTGATCCGTTTATTTTTGGTCGTGGCTACGAAGAACTTGAATATGCTGAGCGTCATGGCATTACTGTGGAGGTAGTGCCAGGGATTTCGAGTAGCTATGCAGTGCCTGCTTTGGCGGGGATTCCGCTTACGACCCGAGGCATGAGCGAGAGTTTTTGGGTGATTACAGGTACGACTAAAGACCACAGCTTATCCAACGACTTGTCGTTGGCGGCGCGTTCGTCGGCGACTGTGGTGGTATTGATGGGAATGCACAAACTTCCCGAAATCGTTGAGACGTTTGCGCAGTTAGGAAAGATAAATTTGCCCGTAGCCATCATCCAAAATGGCAGCCGTCCTGATGAAAAAATTGTCACGGGGAAAGTTGGGAATATACTCCAACTAGCCCAGGCCGAGGGAATTGGCTCACCCGCTATCATTGTGATTGGCAAAGTAGCGCAACTCGCTGACAAAGTAAAAGAAATTTCTCAATTAGCTGATTATTAGCCCACCCTTCATTTGTTTGACAAGTCCCCCATCACTCATGGGGGCTTTTTTTTAGTACCCGAAGCAACTTTACCCGCCAAAATTGGGTTGAGTTTTTGAGTACGTTTTTTAATCAATCCCAAATTTACGTTGAAAACTATCTCCACCGATCCCTACGCAGCGCTGCGTTATCCAGAGTTTGTCAACCTGATAACCACCAATAGTCTCATTACGGCGGCGCTTTTGATTCAAGAAGTGGTGATTGGGTATGAATTGTACAAAATTACCCACGATCCACTCTCACTAGGTTTTATTGGGCTGGCCGAAGCCATTCCTTACATTTCGTTGGCCTTGTTTGGAGGGCATTATGCCGACCGAAAAGACAAGCGCACCATCATGCAAATCAGCCAATCGGTGATTTTGGTTTGTTCTTTAGGACTCATTTCTTTGATGAACCCCGAAAATCGCAGCCATCTTTCGCAGACGTCGTTGTTGTTAATGGTGTATGGTGTGCTTGCTGTTATCGGTTTTGCCAAAGGATTTTATTCACCTGCGGTATCTTCAATGAAAGCCTTCTTAACCCCGCGTGAGGTGTATT
This sequence comes from Runella sp. R0.1_18, assembly GCF_057652155.1. NCBI lineage: Bacteria > Pseudomonadati > Bacteroidota > Cytophagia > Cytophagales > Spirosomataceae > Runella > Runella sp. R0.1_18. The sequence continues at coordinate 102,475 of NZ_JBYFCK010000001.1, read as the reverse complement.
CCAACGCTGCCACTTGGAGTGGTACTTTTTGGCAAGTAGGAGCCATTGCAGGCCCAGGCGTAGCTGGGTTTTTATACGCTTATTTGGGTTTGATAAATACTTTGTGGGTAGTGGTAGGAATCTTAGCCATCACCCAAGGGATGTTACTTTTGATTTCTAAAAAGCCTATTCCACAAGCTGCGGAAGAAGAAACGGTCAGTTTATGGCAAAGTATCAAAGAAGGAATTCAATTTGTATATGAGCAAAAAATCCTTCTCTACTCCATTTCGCTTGATTTGGCGGCGGTACTTTTTGGGGGAGTAATTGCGATACTACCCGTGTTTGCCGAAGACATTTTAAAAGTAGGCGCCGAAGGGCTCGGAATCTTACGTGCCGCGCCATCAGTCGGGGCTGTTTTGACGATTTTTATGACGGCTTACTTTCCGCCCGCTCGGCACGCATGGCGCAATATGCTTATTTCAGTGGCGGGATTTGGGGTGGCTACGCTTGTTTTTGCGGTTTCAACTCACTTTTGGTTGTCGGTAGTGATGCTGTTTTTTACAGGTGCGTTTGATGCCATTAGCGTGGTGGTTCGCCAAACAATTTTGCAGGTTGTTCCTCCTGATCACATGCGAGGACGTGTTATTTCGGTCAACAGCGTCTTTGTGAGTTCATCCAACGAAATTGGTGCGTTTGAGTCAGGGGTGCTTGCCAAGCTAATGGGAACAGTGCCGTCGGTACTTTTGGGAGGAAGCCTAACGATGGTAATTGTCATTTGGGTTTGGATTAAATCGAAGGAATTGTTTAAAGTTCAGTTGATATAGAAAAAACATTTTTGAGCACAATTGGTTACATACCTACTGTCCAAAAATCTATCAAAGTGAGTGAACCTTCCTCTTCCCATAAACCAACAGTTTCTTCTACCCGTCACGGACTAGAAAAAGAAGACTATTATATTGATGAAAACGGTTTTGTTGTATTTACAGCGGCCTATCATCTCAAGCGAGGTTACTGCTGTAAAAACGCCTGTCGCCATTGCCCTTATGGGTTTAAACGTGAGAAATAGACGTAGGTTTTTCTAAAAAAGTGCGAGAAAATTCTTTATCTCACGGAGTTTTTCTGAATCCAATTGCCACGCTCCTTTTGTGGCAGTGTGCTTGAAACTCACATTATTAGCTCCGTTACGCATATTCAAGGGTTTCCAAATCATGCTTTACGCCTATGATTTGTTGACTTTTGGGACTTCTGCCTAACTCAAAATACCCGCCCATTCCAATAAACTCTTCTTCTGCACACACTGACTGAAACGCTTTTATCATTTCTAAGCTGTGCGTTGTTGCGAAAAGTTGAATATTATAATGCTTACACAACTTCATCAACATCCGCCACACTTCGGCTTGAGCCGTGTAGTGAATGCCGTTCTCAATTTCGTCAAGGAGGAGTACGTTTAAAAAATCTTTATTAGGGTAGTTATTCAAAATATTAATAACATACCTAACTATTTTTTGTACAGCATCTCCCAGATAATAAATCGGCTGGTATTCAGAGCTACCCTGTTTTTGAAGGTATAAGACATCTGGAAACGTGGCAAACGTGCGAATGTCCATAAGAGAGCTATCAATAATTTTAAGCGCTTCAAGCACTCGAAATTTTTCACCTTTTTTATCCAAATAGTCAAGTAAAGAAGTAAGGCTTCCACTTACAGGTAATTGATTGTACTTATCAAAAACAAAGGTATGAGCCATACTAATATGAAAACCATTGTTATGGTATTGTTTTTGACCATTTTCAAAAGTATTTATCTCATTAAAAAAGTATCGATTTGGGCTAGTACTTGAAAGTTCAAAGTGGATTCCTGATTCTGTCCCGACGAATGAAATGATTTGAATTGGTTTATTGGTAACTTGATTGTAAAAAAGATTTTTCTCCTTTTCAACATCTTTTTCCGATTGGCGAGTTACGCTAGTTAACCCCTTATAATCAGAACTTAACAAGAGATATATCGCCTCCAGCAACGCTGTTTTACCCGAGTTGTTTTTTCCCGTAATTAGGTTGATTTGTTCAAACCCGCTGAAGCTAGTTTTATCAAAACAACGAAAATTTTCTATTTCGATACTTTGTAGCATAATTTGATGCTTTTTGTCAAAGATAAAAAATATTTGCTACTCCACTAACCGCCGCAACTCATTGAGTTTGAGCAAGGCTTCGATGGGAGAGAGGGTGTTGATGTCGAGTGTTTTTAGCTTTGATTTTAGCTCTTCTATTTTGGGGTCTTGTGGTTCAAAAAGCGTCATTTGGTAGTTCACTTTTGGCATTTCTTTCACCGCTTTGGTGGTTTCTTGCTTGCGGTGGCTCTTTTCGAGGCTGTGCAAAATGTCGTTGGCGCGCAGTACCACTTCTTGGGGCATTCCCGCCATTTGAGCTACGTGAATCCCGAAACTGTGCTCGCTACCGCCTTCTTTGAGCTTGCGTAAGAAAATGACTTTATTGCCCATTTCCTTGACGGCTACGTTGAAGTTTTTGACCCTTGGGAAATCTTCCGCCAATTGGTTGAGTTCGTGGTAGTGCGTCGCAAAAAGCGTTTTGGCACGGTGGCGCGGGTGATTGTGCAGAAACTCCGCAATGCTCCACGCAATACTTACCCCGTCGTAGGTGCTCGTTCCGCGCCCGATTTCGTCCATAAGTACCAAACTGCGCTCGCTCAAGTTGTTGAGGATACTTGCTGTTTCGGTCATCTCGACCATAAAGGTACTTTCGCCGCGACTGAGGTTGTCGGAAGCACCTACACGCGTAAATATCTTATCGACTAGCCCAATTTCGGCTTCCAATGCAGGGACAAAACTGCCCATTTGTGCCATCAACACAATCAGGGCCGTCTGACGCAGCAAGGCGGATTTTCCCGCCATATTCGGCCCCGTAATGATGATAATTTGCTGCGTACTGTCGTCCAAATACAAATCATTGGGTACGTAGCTCTCGCCCAACGGCAACTGTTGCTCAATGACAGGGTGGCGTCCTTCTTTGATTTTGAGCGCTTTATCGTCGGTGATGACAGGCTTGTAGTAGTTGTTTTTCTTGGCAATCACCGCAAACGACGACAGCGCATCCAACACCGAAATAATCCGAGCGTTTTGCTGAACGGCCGTTACGTAATCGTTGGCCGTCATGACCAAATCGTTGAAGATGCGCTGCTCTATGACAAACAGTTTTTCTTCGGCGCTCAAAATTTTATCCTCGTATTCTTTGAGTTCGGGCGTGATGTAGCGCTCGGCGTTGACGAGGGTTTGTTTGCGAATCCAGTCGGACGGAACGCGATTTTTATGGGAGTTGGTCACTTCGAGGTAATACCCAAAGACCTTGTTGTACGCAATTTTTAGCGACGTAATTCCCGTACGTTCAATCTCGCGGTTTTGAACTTGAATCAAATAATCTTTACCAGAAAAGGCCAGTTCTTGCAAACGGTCTAACTCGGCATCAATACCCGCTTTAATCATGCCCCCTTGGTTGGTAACGGTCGGAGGGTCGTCGCGGAGTTCGGTTTCAATTCTTTCGAGCAAAAACTCGCAAGTGTTCAATTGGTCGGCGTATTTGCGAAGTGGCCCTAATACGGAAGGAGCGTTTTCGGTGTCGTTCCAAGCCGCTTGTAACAACTCTTTGACGGGAGCAATGTGGCTCAATGATTTTTTGAGCTGCACCATCTCTCTTGGATTGATGCGCCGAACGGCTACTTTAGAAATAAGTCGCTCTAAATCACCAATTTGTTTGAGGTGTTGCGTGAGCGTTTCTAGCATTTCTTCGTGCTTGAGAAAATGCTCCACCGTCTGGAGACGTTCTTCAATAGGTGCTTTGTCTTTGAGAGGCAACACCAGCCATTTACGGAGCAAACGCGCCCCCATGGGGGTCACGGTTTGGTCAAGAATTTGAATGAGTGGTACACCGCCTTCTTGCTGTGGATAAACCAACTCAAGGTTGCGAATGGTGAAGCGGTCGAGCCACACGTATTTTTCTTCATCGAGGCGGGTAAGACGCGTAATGTGCTGAATTTCTCGGTGTTCAGTGTCGGCTAAGTATCTCAAAATCACCCCAGCAGCTACGATTCCTTCGGTCAGGGCTTCTACCCCGAATCCTTTCAACGAGGCAGTATTAAAGTGCTTGGTGAGGAGCTCGTAGGCAAAATCATGGGTGTAAGCCCAGTCTTCAAACGAAAAGGTATGAAACTTATCGCCAAAAAACTCGGTAAACTCTTGGCGGTGTTTTTTGCAGTACAAAACCTCCGACGGTGCAAAACTTTGGAGGAGTTTTTCGATGTAATCTTTGGTGCCTTGGGTAGTCAAAAATTCACCCGTAGAGACGTCCAAAAAGGCGATGCCAAAGACGTTATTTCTACCAAAATGAACCGAAGCAAGGTAATTGTTGCGCCGAACGTCCAACACGTTGTCGTTGAACGAAACTCCTGGTGTCACCAATTCTGTTACACCTCTTCGGACGATTCCTTTGGCAACGGCGGGATCTTCAAGTTGGTCACAGATGGCTACCCGTTCCCCCGCGCGGACGAGTTTGGGGAGGTAGTTGTCCAACGAGTGGTGAGGGAAACCCGCAAGTTCTTCTTGCGAACCGCCGTTGTTGCGGCGCGTCAAGACAATCCCCAAAATGCGACTAGCGCGCACAGCATCTTCCCCAAACGTCTCGTAAAAGTCGCCTACTCGAAAGAGGAGCATGGCACCTGGGTATTTCGACTTGATTTGGTTGTACTGACGGTTGAGGGGTGTTTCTTTGACTTTAACGGGTTCGGTTGCGTTTTTTGCAGTGCGGGCCATGCCTAGTTCGTAATTTGTAAGGATTGGCCGCAAAAATAGTCAAAATATCAAGAGGAAAGACGCTTCCTTTTTATTGTTTGACGACCGTAGGCTCCACACTTACGCCCATGCTCATAATGCCAGGCAGGGGGTCTTGGCGCATGTATTGACGAATTTTGAAGGTATATTTTCCTGCTTTTGGGAAACGGTAGTTTTTGAGTGCCACGATTTTATGGTCAAACAAGTCGCCGAGTCCGTCACCCATGGGTTTGCCCGTACGTTCGTCCATCAAAATCAATTCGTTGAGGGCTTCGTTAACGATTTTGTTTTTGTCATTTACCAAAAAACGTTTTACGAATAAGTTATAATATGGGTAAGAGATACTGTTGCGTACCAAATAATACACGTTATAAGTCTGCGAAATGTCGGTGATTTCAAAGGTAAACGAAGGCTCGTTTTTGATGAACCACATGCCGTCGTCGATGTCTTCATGGTCTTTGAAAACAGCGTTTGAGTCGCAAGAAAGTAAGCTAGTAATGGCTAAAAGAAGAACAAATTGAGTGATTTTCCTTGCGTAAGCGGTAAAAAACATGGCAGAATTGGTTTAGCTCAAAAACGGTATTTTTCGACGGATTTTCAAAGGTATTGATTCTCGTTCAACGAGCAAAATCCCCAGACCGTACAGCAGACATAACGCTAAGTGGTACGGAACCGATACCCAGAAGCTGGAGATTTTTACAAAGGTTGAAAAATAGATCAACAGCCCCGCGCTAAAAATATACCCCAGTGCCGACCCTACATTGTAGGGAACGGAATAGTATTTCTCCCCCAACAAATAACATACTACGCACATAGCAATGCTTGATACCAAAAAGGCGTAAGCACAACCTAGGTAGCCCATTTGGGGAATGAGCCATACGTTAAGCCCGACGGTTAAAGCAGCGCCAATAAACGTAATAAGCGTGCCAAAGTGGGTTTTATCGGTCAATTTAAACCAAAACGCTAAGTTATAATAGACGCCAAGGAAAAGGTTGGCTAATAATAAAATGGGAACAACCTCCAGTCCCACGCGGTAGGCTTTGGAAAGCATAAAATGCCCTAAAATATCAATGTTTAAACTAACCCCGACCCAAAGTACGACGCACACAATTACAAACCATTTCATGACAAGTGCCAACAGCTCAGGAGCGTTTTTGTCTTCGGCTTTGGAGAAAAAGAAGGGGTCGGCGGCGTACTTGAACGATTGAATCGCCAACGACATAAATACGGATAGTTTATAACAACTGCCGTAAATGCCGAGGGCGTCTTCGGAGGTGAGTTTGGAATAGAAACCTTCGGGGAGCAGGTGGCGTAAAAACCAGCGGTCGGCCATTTGGTTGACGGTTCCTGCCAAACCCAAAATCAAAATAGGGTAGGCATACACCCACATTTCGCTGAAAACAGGCCCTTTCCACGTAAATTGAAACCCTTTAAATGCATCACGAAGTAAAAGCAAAAAGCACGCATTGGCAATCAGGTTGGCAATGAAAATATAACCTGGGCCGATTTCGGGGCGGTACAAGTATGCACCAATAGGTTGTAATGAGGTGAGGTATTTACCCAAAGAAATGTCACGGCAAAGTACCAAGAAAAAGACGTTGAGAATGACGTTGATGGCAATGTTGATGATTTTGACCGCCACAAACTTCTTGGCTTTTTTCTCCAACCGAAGGCGCGCAAAGGGAATGGCTACGATGGCATCAATGGCCACAATGAGCGCAAGAAAAACGATATTGGACGACTCTCCAGGGTAATTGAGCAACCGACTGAGCGTAGGAGCCATTACGATGAGTAAACCCGAAAAAACTAAGCTTACCACCGTTATGGCGGTTTGCGCTTGATTAAAATATTCTTGGCGGCGTTCGGGGTTGCGGTTGGCAAAACGGAAAAAGGCCGTTTCCATCCCAAACGTAAAAATGACATTGAACAGAGCTACCCAGCTGTATAATTCGGTGTTGGAAGAAAGCTCGCCAGGCCGAAGAAAAACGTGCGTGTGTAGAGGAACTAAAAACCAGTAAATTACCCTGCCTAAAATGCTACTCACTCCGTAGAGGGCGGTTTCACCAGCTAATTTTTTGAGAACACTCATGTAGTAATTTCTTTTTGGTGTTGTTTTTTGGTTTGTCTAGCGATTTCATTGGGTCGTATTCGCTTATTTTTTAGCCTGCTTCATTCTTACTTATAGAAATGTAACGTTGTCAGGTACCAGGTCGAGGGTGTTGACTGGAGGCATAATCAGTTGATTGAAAGGAGTTTGTTCAGTTTTGGTGTGCAATACACCTCTGAGTGTACCCACGGTGGTTATGGCCAAATGAATGGCAAAATTTCGGGGCAGTTGTATTTGGTCGTTATTTTCTACTTTGAGGTCATTCCAGCTATTGTCTTCAATCCTGAAATAACACACCACCGTAATGAGCATAAAGGGGGGGCGGTCAGGGTGTAAATACCGCGCAGTCTTACGTACTAAAACGATTTGATGGGTTTTATCTATACCAAATGCAAGTTCGTGATTTATCTCGAACGGGGCGTGTTCTTGATAAGATTCGGGAATGATGGCAAACTGTTCGGTCTGAATCCGAACGATATTAAAACGAACGGTTTTTTCTTGATTTTCCATTAGGCAGCTATTGCATAAGCGTAGTTGGAGTCGGAGGGGGCAGTATCGGTTGTGCTTTTTGTAGGCGCTATTTGCACCTGCACGTCCATCGTTTTAAAGTCAAAGCTTTGTACAGGCATTTGGGGAGGAGTAACATACGAAACGGTGGAGCTACCCAAATAATCAATAGTTGTTTCAAGGTTTTTATCATCAAGCAGCGGAGATTGCAAGATAGCCTCCAAGCGAGTGATGGTTTCGAGGGTGAGGTTTTCGTTCCCTTTCACAATTTTATTAATGTATTGGGGCGAGGCTCCCATTAAATCGGCCAACTCTTTTTGATTAGCGGGGGTTTTGCCCGTTTTTTTATTATTACGCAATTGGCTCAGTATTCTAATTGCAATTTTGGCTGAGCGGTCGAGCCACTCTTTATTTTCTTGGCGCCATTGGGCTTTTTGAAGCCAACCCGAGGGTTCTGTACTGACCATTTGGTCTAAAATATCGGTTACGGTTTGGTTTGTCATAAAAGGTTTGGTTGTGGTTATATGTCAATGTATCCAGTGTCAAAATCAGTATTTTCGCTAAAATGATTTCGCTTTAAGATACTTGCCACATTCAATAATTTGTCCAATTCGTATTGAGTATGGGGGCGTTCTTCCATTGTTGGTGTCAGTTTAATGGCCCCGCCTGTTATGATGAAAACGTCGGCTATACGCACTGCATAGACCCTAAGCCAACTTGCTTTTGCAAGCCCGTAGGCTTTTGTGGTACTATTGAGCAGGGGTTTGCGCGTAGAGTTTTGTTTGAGTAGCGGTACAAAAAGGGAGCTTAGATTGGTGTCATCGGGAGCAGTGGTTGAGTTGGCAAGGTCAATTATCTTTTTTTCAAAAGCATCTGTCTGCCGCCTTGTTCTTTCGATAGCCTCTTCGGTAGAAATACTTTCCCCAAAAAGTGATATCCAAAACTCACTTTGAAGGTCTGTTTGATGCTCTTCAAAAAAATCAAAAAGGTATTCTATGTCATTCCAATTGTTAAAAATCTCTTCAAAAGCGTGACCGTCAGCATTTTCAAATACTACACTGTACAGGTTATGAGCAATTTTTTGAAGTGCAAAGTTAGCGCCAACTTTCATAAAATCAACTTATAAGTTTACTTATTTGTTCTTTGAGTTGGTTTTCAATGTATCTAATGTTGTTGGCAATAATGACATTCGGGATAATCGTACGTATCTTTCAGGGCATTTACGGCAGAAATCTAGTGGTTTTGAACGAAACCAAAATCAAAGATAAATTACTTTTACGGTGGAGAAAAATGGTAGTTGTATTTTTACGAGGAAAAGGGAACCGATAACTCATAGATTCTGCTTAGTTTTAAAACATTAACCAATATTGATGTCATGCCCAGTCTTTTAGATTTTGTAGGAAATACTCCGTTGGTGGAGTTGAAAATGATAAATCCAAACCGAAAAGTAACCCTTTTGGCCAAACTCGAAGGTCATAACCCAGGAGGAAGTGTCAAAGACCGCGCCGCGTATAGTATGATAAAAGGAGCGGTTGAGCGTGGTGAAATCAAACCTGGCATGAAACTCATCGAGGCTACAAGCGGGAATACGGGCATCGCGTTGGCGATGATCGCCCGTTTGTACGACATTGAGATTGAGTTAACCATGCCCAAAAATTCTACCCGTGAGCGCGTACTTACGATGGAGGCATTTGGGGCAAAAGTGATATTGACAGACACCATCGAGTCGGCTAGAGACTATGCCGATGCCAAAGTGGCCGAAGGTGGGTATTTGATGTTGAATCAATTTGCCAATCCCGATAATTATCTCGCGCATTATCGGAGCACGGGCCCTGAGATTTGGAGAGATACCGAAGGAAAAGTGACACATTTTGTGTCGTCGATGGGAACTACGGGCACCATCATGGGAACGTCTCGCTACTTGAAAGAACAAAACCCCAATGTGCAAATCGTAGGTTGCCAACCTACGGATGGGTCGAGTATTCCAGGGATTCGTAAATGGCCTCAAGAATACCTACCAAAGATTTTTGAACCAGCGCGGGTGGATAGAGTAATTGAAGTTTCGCAAAATGACGCGACGCTACGTGCGCGCGATTTGGCAAAAATAGAAGGCGTTTTTTCGGGAATGAGCAGCGGAGGAGCGGCTCATGCAGCGATTCAGTTGGCCAATGAACTCGAAGAAGGCGTGATTGTCTTCATCGTTTGCGACCGTGGCGACCGCTATTTGTCAAGTGATTTGTTTGGGTAAAAATAAAAACCTCCCGAAAGTTTAGATAAAAACCTCCCGAAAGTTTAGAACTTTCGGGAGGTTGTAAAGCCTAGTAGCCTGGGTTTTGTTTCAACGTAGGTTGACCTCCTTTTTGGCTGTTCAAGATTTCGTCTTGCGGAAGTGGGAAGTACAAGTTTTTAGAAGCAAAAACTTTTCCTGCCATGTACGAACGCTTGTTGAACTTACGTCCTGAAGGCTCAGTTCCTTGTACTGATTCTTCGGCAGCGTATTTGTTCAACACTTTTTCGGCGATGCCCCAGCGTACCAAATCAAAGAAACGGTGACCTTCCATCGCAAACTCAAGACGTTGTTCCATCCGAACGGCATTGCGGGCATAATCAGCGCCTTTGCCCGCAAAAGTACCTGTTGGATACGGTTCAACTTGGTAAGTGACTGTTGGGTCTTGTACCGAACCTGTTTTTGCCCGTACACGAATTTGGTTTACGTAACCTTCTGCTGCGGCTAAGTTGCCAAGTTCAACTTCGCATTCTGCCAACCACAACAATACGTGCGAAAGTTTGATGAGGCGATAGTTGTTGTTTACGTTTCGGCGGCTTGTCGAGTGAGTAGTGCTGTTTTCTTCGGCAAGGTAATACATCCATTTTTTACCAGTGAACGGCCCTGCGTAAGCTTGGTCACGAATCCAAGTAGAACCAGGCATTGGCCCCCAGTCGAGGAAGTTTACGCCACGGCGACCTACTGTCCAGTCCAGACGAGGGTCAACAGGGATTGTTTTGTCAAGGGTAAAAGCAGTGGCAGCGACGATACCTTGGTCGCTTGGCAAATCTACTTTGTTGTACGTATCGAGCGTGCCGTCAGCAGCAGTTCCAATCATTGGCAAACCGTTTTCTGTTTTGAACGCGTTTACGAGGTTGTGCGAAGGTTGGTAAAAGCCGCAGCAACCACGACCTGGAGCAGTTGCCGAATAAGGCCAGTTAAGGTTGTCGCCAGCGTTACCGTTGTTACCCGTTGTACCGTCGTTTACTGAGAACTGCACTTCAAAGATAGACTCAGAATTGTTGTTAGTAACTGTGCGGTAGTTGTCGTGGTAGTTTGCAACGAGTTTTTTGCCAGAGTTTTTCACAACATCTTCCAACAAAGTTTTAGCCGCTGCCCATTTTTTCTGAAAAAGGTAAGCTTTTGCAAGGTAAGACTTAGCCGCCCACTGCGTGGCTCTTCCTTTTTGGGCTTGAATGGCAGGAAGGTTTTTGGCGGCAAAGTCAAAGTCAGCTTCGATGTTTGGCCAAATGTCTTTGTCGTTAGGAATCTTTGTTGAGGTCGGATCATCGCGGTTATAGACTTTTTCGTCGATGAACGGCACGTTGTTCCACATTTTTTTTGCTTCGAAGTGGTAGTGACCTCTCAAGAAACGAGCTTCTGCAATGGCCTGCGTTTTTTCGGCATCGGTCATGTCTTTTACATTCGCCACAATTTGAATTACTTCGTTACAACGAGCAACGCCGTCGTATGAATGCCACCATTTTCCTAAGAAGTAGGTATTGTCCGACAACCAGTTGTATTGCTCAATAAACGACTGCTCGGGCTGGTCACCCGCGTCAGTACCTTTTACGGCGTCATCGCTGCTGATACCACCGAAAACGTAGTTCGAAATCGTTGATTGACGACCTGTATTACCCGCACCAACTCCGTCGAGCAACGAATAGGCACCAATCAAAAGGGCATTGATACCGTTTTTAGTAGATAATTGGTCCAAAGACGCGCGTCCTTGGGGTTTGAGGTCAAAGAAGCTCTCAGAACAAGAGAAGCTTAGGCCGACCAAAAGCGTTAGTATGATTACTTTTTTCATTGTTGTTTCGAAAATGTTTTGCTTGTTGTTGACTAAGATTAGAAACCAAAGCGTAAACCTACAAGATACGACTTCGCCACAGGGTATGCCCCTTCGTCGATACCCATGTGGATGTCTTGGTTGTCGTTACCTGATCTTCTCAAGTTGATGTCTGGGTCAAGACCAGTGTATTTTGTAAGTGTAAATACATTTTGGCCTTGGACGTACACTTGCGCAGAACTCATTCCTAGTTTTTTCAACAAAGTGCTAGGTAAGGTATAAGTCAACTGGATGTTTTTCAAACGTAGGTAAGAGCCATCTTCCAAGAAGTAAGAAGAAACTTGCTGGCTAGTCGCATCGCCAGAGTTCAAGCGAGGAAGTTTTGCATCGTCACCTGGTTTTCTCCAAGAATTGTACAACATGTCTTTTGAACGGTTGCCTTGGAATACGTTGAAGTCTGTCCAATAACGAACGTAGTTAAACAATTGGTTGCCCTGAACACCTTGACCAAACATGGTCAAATCCCAGTTTTTGTAACCTAAATTAATGTTGAGACCATAGGTAAACTTAGGGTGCGGGTTGCCCATGATGGTACGGTCAGCGGCAGTGATTACGCCGTCGCCGTTGATGTCACGGAATTTGAATACCCCAGCTCTGGTGTATGTTCCAAACTTAGGTGCTGCTGCTGCTTCGGCATCGTCTTTGATGATACCATCGACAATATAACCGTAGTAACTAGCAATGGGTATGCCAGCCTTGGTAGCCGAGATGGCAGGAAGGCGCGTTGTAAAACCAAATACCGTAGCGTTCGGGTCGTCGTTCAATTTCTTTACTTCGTTTTTGTAGTGACCAACGTTCAACCCCACTTGGTAACGGAAGTCTCCTTTTTTATCGCGGAAGTTGATACCAAGGTCAATACCACGGTTTTGTACTGAACCGATGTTTGTATATGGAATTGTACCTGTTCCTGCCGTACGTGGAATCGCAATCTGGGTAAGCATGTTGCTTGTCAGACGATTGTACCAGTCCACAACCAATTCCACTTTGTTGTTCAACAACACCGCATCAATACCAATGTTGGTAGAGGTGTTGGTTTCCCATTTACCTTGTGGGTTACCAAACTGCACGAGGTCAAAACCTCCAACGATGGAAGTTCCAGTACCGTTGATGTCGTAGGCGTTGTTGGATGGGTCTGCTGCGTAAAGCGTGTAAGCGTTGTAAACGTTAGGAATCAACTGGTTTCCTGTTTTACCCCAACCCGCACGTACTTTCAAGTCGTTGATAAACTTCACTTCTTTCATAAAACCAAGCTCGGTCATACGCATACCCACCGAGAATGCAGGGAAGATAGCGTAGCGGTTGGCTGCGGAGAAACGCGAAGAACCGTCGCGGCGAAGGGTGAAGTCTGCAAGGATGAAATCTTTGTATGAGTAGTTGATTTTTCCAAACTGTGAGAACAATGAACTAAGCGTTGCTCCACCGCCTGCGTTGCTCAAACCTGATGCCGAACCTGCATCAAGGTAGCGATAATCCAAATCATCGAAAGCAAAAGCACTACGACTGGCTTGGAAACCAAACGCGTATGTTTTCACGGCTTCTGTCCCTACGAGTACGTTGAAATTGTGAACCCCTATGGTTTTGCTGTAATTCAAGGTGTTAAACCAAGTCAACGAACGGTCAAACTGATTAATTACGTTCAAGCTGTTGGCGTTACGTGCTTCGGCCGCTTCAATGTCACGGTGGAAGTACTCAGAGCGGTTGTATTGGTTATATTCCAAACCAAGGCTTGTCCGTGCTTTTAATCCAGGAAGGATGTCTAACTCAGCAAAAACGTTACCGAATACGTGTGAACCTTTGGTAATGTTGTCTTTTTCGCGGTACAAACGCGCCAATGGGTTAGGTGCATTTCCTAGGTTACTACCTCTACTTCCCGCAAAACCATTGTAAGGAGAAGTGTTTGTTCCACCTAACTCGGCAGGGCCGCCAGTGATGTCAAACACAGGGATGATCGGGTGAACACGAATGGCAAACATGATAGGGTTTGATTCGTCGTTGTTCGTAATCCCTTGTCTTTCGTCGTAAGAGAACGTAAAGTTTTCTCCGATGGTCAATTTGCCTTTGGTAAACTCAGTGTTGGCACGGACAGAGTATCTATCGTACTTGGTATAGCGTAAGATACCATCTTGTTTGAAGTAGTTGGCCGAAATCGCGTACTTGCCCGATTTTGTACCACCTGTAGCTCCTATCTGGAAGTTGGCGATAGGTGCTGGGTCAAAAATCACATCTTGCCAGTCAGTACCTTCTTTGTTGGCTTTGGTAATGTTGAAAGCTGTTTTACCCAAGTTTGGATCAGCGATGTCGTTGGTATAGGTATAGTTAGAAGGAAGCGCTCCAAATACGTTAGGGTAAATGTAGTCAGCAATAGTTTGCTCGCCATTAGGGCCAAACTTATACTGTGCCGAAGGCGACGTCGCCGAAGGGTTTTTTCCTGCACCCAACTCAGACTCATACAAATACTGACCAAGCTCTTGGGTGTTCAATAAACTAAGCATTTTGCCTGGGCGCTGGGTGCCACTGTAGAAGTCGAATGTAATGCTTGGTTCGCCTGTTTTGCCTTTTTTTGTCGTGATAATCACTACCCCGTTGGCAGCACGGGCGCCGTAAATAGAGGCAGCCGAGGCATCTTTCAAGACCTGCATCGACTCGATGTCGTTGGGGTTTAATTGGTTCAATGTACCTTGCGTCGGTACACCGTCAATCACGTAAAGTGGGCTGTTGTTGTTGATTGAACCAAACCCACGAATCCGCACCATGGTACCACCCCCAGGTGAGTTATCGTTTCCGACAACCACCCCTGAGGCACGTCCTTGGAGCATTTGGGTAACGCTGGCCGCAGGAGTTGCCGTAAGCTCTTTGGCACTAACCACAGTGACAGCCCCAGTGATGTCTTTCTTACGCTGTGAGGCATAGCCCGTTACAACGACTTCAGAAAGTGACTTGACATCGACGGCCAAAGAGACATCAATGGTCGTGCGGTTTCCAATCGCAATTTCTTGTGTAGTGTAGCCAATGTAGGATACTACAAGTGTTGCGCCAGCAGAGGGAGGGGTGAGAGTAAAGCGGCCTTCGCCGTCGGTGGTAACACCTGTGTTGGTTCCTTTGATGAGCACACTAACGCCTGGTAGTGGATTCCCATCATTTGAGTCAGTGACGCGGCCAGTGAGGCGGCTTTGTGCCCATGTTGTTAGTACAACAAGCCACAATAACGCAGCTAGGTAGAGCTGTTTTCTCATGTGTTAAAAAAAGTTAGATAGATAGAATGAGCAATAACAAAGAACAGTAAACCATTCTTACCGTAAAACTAGGAAAAATGTCATTTTTACTTTAAAAATTTAAAAAAAATATTTTTGAGAAAAATATGGTTTGGTCGAAATTAGTGACCTGTATGTCGATAAATAAAGTGGAGTTGACAGGTTTTGGTATAAATAATAGTGGAAGGGCATAAACGACAAGCGAGCCTATCCATTCTCAGGATAGGCTCGCTTGCTTGGGCTATGATTGAATGCTGTTATTTGATCAGGAACTGCACCCGACGATTACGCTGGCGATTCTCTTCCGAATCATTGGGAGCAATGGGTTTGCTTTGTCCTTCGCCACGGTGGGTAATATTGGCTTCGGCCGCTCCTTGGTTAACAAGGTAGTTTGCGATTACTTTGGCGCGTTGCTCCGAAAGGGTTTGATTGAGCCTAGGGTCGCCTATATTATCAGTATGGCCTACGATTTCGATTTTAATGTCAGCGTTTTTTGCCATAATCACCGCTAGGCGGTTTAGTTGGCCATAAGCTTCTGGCCGTAAGATATAGCTACTTTGGTCAAAATATACATTATCTTCAATCGTCAGTGTTTGGCCTGCTTTGATATTGTCAAAGATTTTTTCGTTTACAACAGGCTTGGCTTTGGCGGCGGCTTTTTTGTGAGAAATCAACGAAATATTGGTCAGGTATTCGCCTCTTTTCGCCCAATCACCCGCGTCGATGCGCATTGAGTACATTTCGTAGCCGTTGGCCTCGGCTTCCACCAAATAGGCTTGGTCGAGGGAAAGTTGGGTGGTCACATCGGCATACCTCACCTTGGTAGGAATCGCTTTCTGAGTGGCAATACTGGTGACGCGAAAACGGAGATTGGGGACACTCCTTCGCGATTGGGCATCTAACACTTTAAACGTGAATACATGTGAAGGCGAGGCGGCAGGTTTGGCCGCGTTGGGGGTAAGTTTGGCTTCATACGAAAACACCTGTCCCACCTTCATTTCTTCGGCATCAAGGTCGTGGGTAACCGATTTATAACCATTGGCAACGACTTCAATTTTATAAATATCAGGTTCTTTTATTTTGTGCTTGGCAATGGTTGAAGCCGTTCCTCTCACTTCCGTTGTTTGTTCGGTGAGGGAGGCCGTAATTTTAAAAATGGCTGGGATACGTTGTCCTGTGTTGGCGTCGGTTGCGGTGAGGCTGAGGTACGTGTCGCCGATTTTAGTCAGTTTGACGGTCAAGTCGCTTGTTTCAGTCAGGAGTGGTAGTACTTTATCCAGCGGTTGTTGGTACGACATAAAACCCTTGGCTTCGGCTTCAATCATGTATTGATGACCAGGGCTAATGGGAGTGATAGCTTGCCCTTCTGGGGTTCCTTTAATGTTCAGAATGGCACGCTTATCAGCTTGGTCAATCACCCGTAAATTGGCGACGATTGGCTGTCCAGATTGTTCTTCAATGATTCTAATTTTTAGGATAACATCTACTTTTGAGAGCTTAATTACTTGTGGTGTGGCGGGCGTGGAGGAGGTGGCTGTAATCAAAAGTTTTGATTCGTAACGGCGGTAACCACTGGCCGTCACTGACAAGTTATAAGGTTGTTTTTGAACGACGACGGTGGGGTTGAACAAGTCTCCATCTGCTTTGGTGGTACCTGTGTAGCTTTCTTTTATTTCGTCCGAAAGCTTAAATTGTGCCGCTACGGGTTTGTTGGTGAGGGCGTCAATGGCAACAAACTTTAGCTCTTGCTTCGGTATTCGATTAAGAACTACTTCCGTGGCTTCCCCTGCTTTGATTTTTAGCGAGCTCTTGTAAGTTTCATACTCAGGAGCGCTGACTTCGAGGGTATATTGCTCAGCATCCTTTAACTCAGCCAGCCAGCTACCTCCAACGTTGGGATTCTTTTTGGCAGTAATAAATTGCCCACTTCGTTCGTCTTTGATAGTAACAACCGCCTTGGTAACAACCGAACGCTGTGCTTTGTCAACCACTAAAATGGTATGCCCAGCATTGGTATTGGTGGCTACCGCAAATGTTTTGGGTGGATTGAGAGGTTCGAGGTCAATCACAAAAGGAAAATAGCCTGTGGAGGAAGGCGACCCCGCCTCAAACGTGTGCGTTTGGCGGTAGGTTTTGTACTCTTGAAAAGCGACAAATACTTGATATTGAGTACTTGGGTTCACTTTGACAACGTAGGCATCATTGACCATTTGGCCTGGTAATTCGGATTCGGTATTCACGGCCAAAACCGAGACAATCGGAACAAGCGGACGCTTGGTGTATTTGTCTCGAACTTCGACGCCAAGACGGAATTCGGTTTGTCCCCAGAGGGAGGAGGAATACAAACTTGCCAAAAAAACTAAAAAACTGACTGTAAGACGCATAGGTTAGGGGAAATAGGAGAATAGGCAAATTTAAGTACTTTCCCTTAAAAAATGATAAAGCCGTCGTAAAACCCTATGTTTTTAATGGAGAATACCCTTGTAATAAAAAAATGGAATGCTCTTTTGAAGAACATTCCATTGGACGGAAACCTTTAAAATAAAGTACCTATACGACGTAAACTTACTCTTGCTTAGTGTCTTTTGCGTCTTTTTTCTTTTCAACCTTTTTGCCTACCAGCGTTCCTTCTTTAAGGCGTTTCGAGACTTCGATAAACGGCCCAGAAATTATTTCTTCTCCTTCTTTAAGTCCTGAGATAACTTCAATGTTTTCAAAATCACTGATGCCAGTTACGACCTCACGCGTGGCCGCTTTACCTTTGTCGTTAATGAAAACTAGCTCTTTCAACTTCTCTTCTTTCTTAGCTTTTGATTCGTTGTTGTTTGAAGAAGCAGGAGTTTCTTCGCCTTCTTTTTTCTCTCCGCTTTCGTCATCTTTTCCACGGGTTGTGACGGCCGAAATTGGCACTGATAAAACGCCCAACTTACGTTCAGTAATAATTTCAACGGCGGCAGTCATTCCTGGTTTGAAAGGGTATGATTTTTTGGCGCGTTTGGCCATCAAATCACGATACGATGAATTAAGAATCTTAATTTTTACTTCAAATTCAGTTACGGCATCCGCAGAGTTAGAAACGGCTGTTGCCGTTCCAACGCCGTTGGCTGTGTTGGCAATTTCAGTGACCATCCCCTTAAACTTACGGTCAGCGTAAGAGTCAACCTCAATTTCAACGGTATCGCCCAAATTGACCCGCACGATGTCGTTTTCGTTAACATCCACGCGCACTTCCATGTTGTTGAGGTTGGCAATACGCATCATTTCGGTACCTGCCATTTGGGAAGTTCCTACGACACGGTCTCCTAGTTCAACGTTTAGTTTTGAAACAGTTCCGCTTTGGGGGGCGTAAATGGTGGTTTTGCGCAAGTTCTCAGCCGCATCACGGAGGGCTGCTTCGGCGCTTTGCACGTTAAACTTTGAGGCTTCCACGGCAGCTTTGGCCGCTTCTACGTTTTGTTGTGCCACGCGATAGTCGGCTTCGCTACGTTGAAAATCAGCTTCCGCTACCACTTTGTCGGCTAGTAGTTTCTGATTACGCTCATATTCAGTTTTTGCCCGAATCAACTGGGCATTCGACTGAGCAAGCGAGGCTTTAGAACGTTCTACTTCGGCCTTACTTGAGTTGACCGATGCCTGCGAACGTGCCAAGAGCGCTTCGTAGTTGTCGGGGCGAATTTTGGCCAACAATTGGCCTTTTACTACTGAATCGCCTTCTTCGACGTACAAGCCAATGATTTCTCCAGGAACGTCAGGGCTGATTTTTACTTCTATCTCTGGCTGAACTTTTCCCGACGCACTTACGCGTTCAATGATGTCAGAGCGTTTTACTTTGGTAAATTCTACTTCGGTGGGCTTCACTTTGCCAATCCATCCAGCTTGTTTGGCAATAAACAGTCCTGCACCGAGGGCAACGACAACGCCTCCGAGTATCCACCATATTTTTGAAGAAGATTTTTGTGCCATGGCCTACGATAAAGTTTTGATTTTAGTCAGTTCGGTTTCGGTTGATGCGGTTAGGAAAAGAGGAGGTTTACTACTCAAGTGATAATGGTTTGTTTTGGTAGAAATCCAAAATCTTAGAACGGAAAATGTACTCGTATTTGGCCTGAATAAGGCTTGCCCGTGAGCGGTCGAGGTTGTTTTTTGAAATGTTGTATTCAACGGCGTTAATCGCACCCGCATTGAGGCGGGCCTCTGCGGCTTTGAACGACAACTCCAACGATTCGATTTGCTTGGCCGTAGCCTCGTAGCGTTTGGCAGCATTGAGCATGGTATAATAGGCTTGCTCGACCGTTTGACGTACTTGATTACGCACGATTTGGGATTGATACTCGGCATTTTTCTGCTGAATTTGGGCATTCGCAATGCGGTATCTTACTTGATAAGCGTTGAAAATAGGCACACGAAGCGACAGCGACAACGAAGCATTGCGGTTGAAACTCAACTGGTCGAGGTACCCAAAGTTTTGGATTGACCCGCTGGGAATGGTCGTTTTTTCAATCACAGGAACGCTAAGTCCAGCGTAAGAAACGTATCTAGTGGTTGAAGGAACGTCCACGACCCTAGAAGCTCCTCCGTCGCCTACAAAGCGTTGCTTCGGAGCGGCACTTGAAAACGATGAACTTAGCCCTCCACCGAGAGACAACGAGGGCAGTTTGGCGCCGCGTGCAATCTCAATGCCTGTTTTGGCACTTTCAATCCGAAGCGTGGCTGCTTCCATATCGGGTAGGTATTTGATGGCAGCATTATAGACTTGCTCCAACGTCGCATCATAAGGCGCTGACGTTGAGGGAAGCGGTATGTTAATAGGAATGAGGTCGAAGTTTTCGCTGGCAGGTAAATTGAGGTATTGCTTCAAAGTTAACTTTGCGATTTCGATGCTGTTTTGCGCATTTACAATCGACAGCTCATCATTGGCCAATTGCGAACGAATATCGTAAAGGTTGATTTCGGGTAGTGACCCTGCTTTTACCAATTTCTCAGTACGCTCCAACTGAAGCCGCGTTGTTTCGGCTTGGCGGCGGGCAAACTCCAACTGCTCTTGGTTGTTGAGAACGTTGAGGTACGAAGTAGCCACGTTCAGAATAAGGGCATTACGGTTGCTTTCAACGTCTTTTTGCAGTGCCTGAAGGTTCTGTTGGTTTTGCTTAATGGTGTTTTTGAGTTGGTACCCATTAAACAAATTGATTCCAGTATTTAACTGAAAACTTGAAAAATTGACCGTTTGCTCCACAAATTGGTTGGTAAAAGGGTCGATGTTACGTCCCGATTGCAAACCTTGGTTGGCGCTTAAATTGAGGGTAGGGAATTTCTGCCACTTCGATTGGTCGAGGGTATTTTGGCCAGATTGCACCTGAAGTCCCTGTTGTTTCAGTTGCAAGTTGTTTTCCAACGCTATACCAACGCACTGTTGGAGGGTATATTTTTGTTGAGCCTGGGTATATGCACTAAAACCCAGCGCAAAGGCGAGTAACCATTTTTTCATCGCTGTATCGGGATTTTCAGTTCAAGGTTACAAAACAATGTTTGCTCACTCTACGAAAATTGGATAAACGGTGAAATAAATGGATTAGTAGGAGGATATAAAGGATGCAGTCAGTGAGCTACTTAGCAGGGGGAGATACTTTTTTAAACTCAATATCACCCGCGTTGGCTATCCCAACAACCACGCGGTCGATGGTTCCTTGTGGGTCGATTTTAAACTCAAACTTGCTTTGGTCAAAAGTGCCCGTTCCTTCAAAAACATCGTAATGATAATGTTGCAAACGGAACGATAATCCGTGAAATGCCCCTACGTAGTCGCTTTCTCCGCGTGCTTCGAGCGTGATGCTGCCGTAGGCAGGGTGCGTATAAACGCCACTATATGCTTCTGCAGGATGAGAAGGATGGGTGTCGGTTTTGCGTTTGGCGGCGTTGTCGGCTTTGGCTTTATCGGTTTTTGCCTTGGCTTCGGCTTGAGCTATTTTTAAACGTGCTGACCAATCGATAATCGAAAGACCCAGCCATTGGTCAGAAACGTAGTTACTAATGGTATTGACAAAATGATAGTCCGCAAATCCTGTGTTGGTCAAGACCACTACACCGAGGTTGTTATTGGGGAAAAAGGCCATTTGTGAGCGGTAACCTTCGATAGAGCCGTTGTGGGCCAATCGCAAATGACCACGATAGGTGTTGATACTCCAGCCCATGCCGTAGCTTGCATATCCAAGTTCGCTAAACGTAACTTCGGCGGGTGCAACAACGGTTTGTGGGGTATGATTTTCTTTGAGATTGGCGGCGGATACGATTTGTTTTTGCCCAAAATTCCCCTTGTTTAATTGCATCAAAAGCCAATTGGCCATCTCTGTAGCACTCGACTTGATAGAACCTGCTGGGCCAATCGCATCGACGTTACTGCCAAACCCTTGTTCAACCCATTGGCCGTTGTTATCGCGGTACGACAATGAGTAGTCTTTGCTCGTAAAAAGCTCAGGATAAGTCAATACCGTTTGATTCATTTCTAAGGGCTTCAGGATTTTTTCACGGACAAAATCTTCCCAGCTTTTTCCCGAAAGGCGTTCTACCAAAATACCCGCTGTCATATACATGAGGTTGTTGTATTGGTATTGGGCAAAAACGGGTTTTGATAATGGTAAAAACTTGAGACGTTGGTACAATGCTTGGCGGTCGAGGTTGGCGTACAACCACGTCCAATCGTGGCGAGGCAATCCCGTACGGTGCGATACCAATTCCCGTGCGGTGATGGTTCGGGTGGCGTATTCGTCGGCCAGTTGGAAATCGGGTAAATAATCTTTAATGGGTTTGTTCCAGTCAAGTTTTCCCTCATCTGCCAGAATCGCCAGTGCTGCCGAAGTAAATGATTTGCTACATGAGGCAATGGGAAAGAGCGTATTTTCAGTAACTGGTAAGTTGTTTTTAATGTCTTTGAGGCCGTATCCTTTGGCATACAGCACTTTCCCGTCTTTCACAATCGCCACCGAAGCCCCTGGTACTCTCCATTCGGTCAGCATCCGATTCACAAACCCATCGAAACTTTCAAACGGAGTAGGCGCGGGGACTTTCGACGTTTTCTTTTGAGCAAAAAGAACGTTGGTGCAGACCAAGAAGAGTAAAAAGAGCGAACGAAATTTCATAGTTGGCGGGAGGGTGAAAGACAAGTTGATGAATGACGATTTAGGAATGTCAAATATAATAATTTACCCCTCAATTAGCATTAAACGCCCTAAAAATGCCTCAGCGAGGCATAACGTTTGTAGTTATACCAAGGTTTGTACGCACCAAATGCCTCAGCGAGGCATAACGTTTGTAGTTATAAAAAGGTTTGTACGCACCAAATGCCTCAGCGAGGCACAACGTTTGTAGTTATAAAAAGGTTTGTACGCACCAAATGCCTCAGCGAGGCATAACGTTTGTAGTTATACCAAGGTTTGTACGCACCAAATGCCTCAGCGAGGCATAACGTTTGTAGTTATAAAAAGGTTTGTACGCACCAAATGCCT
>NZ_JBYFCK010000001.1:0-80082 GCF_057652155.1 Runella sp. R0.1_18 | reverse complement strand
CGAGGCACAACGTTTGTAGTTATAAAAAGGTTTGTACGCACCAAATGCCTCAGCGAGGCATAACGTTTGTAGTTATAAAAAGGTTTGTACGTACCAAATGCCTCAGCGAGGCATAACGTTTGTAGACATAACGTTTGAAGGCATAACCTTTGTCGATATTCGGTAAAAACGAATCGTCAGGAAAACTGCCGAAAACGTAAGCCCCGCAGATAGCGAAATCCAGACCCCTTCCACATCCATTTTGAACGTAAACGCCAGAAAATAACTCAACGGCAATGAAATGACCCAATACGCAATGAGCGTGATCACCGTTGGTACATTGACGTCTGTCAGCCCCCGTAGTGCCCCCAAAGCCGTTACCTGTACGCCATCCGACAATTGGAAAAAGCCTGCGTAAATCATCAACGTTGCTGCGATGGTTGTAACCTCAGGATTATCTTTGAGATAGAGAGAGACTAAAAACTCGTTGCAAGTAAGGAACGTAACGCACCAAACACCCATAAAAGCGATGGTAAGAAGCAGTGCCGCCGTACCCGCTTGTTTGACCTTGAACGGATTTTTTTCACCATAAGCCCGCCCCACGCGGATAGCGCCTGCGGAGGCGATACCCGTTGCCATCATATAAGTTGTAGAAGCCATGTTGATGGCGATTTGGTGGGCGGCAAGTTGGTTTTCACCCAGCCATCCGATAATGACTACGGCCAACGAGAAAGCCGCAATTTCAAAGAAAAATTGAAACCCAACGGGAATCCCCAGTTGAAAAACTTTCTTTATCAATTTTCCTAGTGCCTGCTGATGGGAAGCCGTGAGGTATGGCGTGAAGTTTTTGCTTCTATAAATATAAACCAAAATAGCGACTGCCATGTAAATACGCGACAATAGAGTTGCGAAAGCAGCGCCGTTGAGTCCCATTTTTGGAAAAAAACCGATACCATTAATGAATATCCAGTTGAAAAAAGCGTTGAAAATCAGGGCAGAAACTGTAACCGCCATAGCCACCCGTGTGAGCGAAAGTCCGTCGGCCAACTGACGAGCAGCGACAAATACCAGCAAAGGAAGCGTGGAAGCGCTTAAAATGTACAAAAAGGGCCTCGTCAGGCGCGTTACTTCGGCGGTTTGACCAAAAAGGTGTAATTCGATGCCTATGAGCATTCCCGCTAGTCCCAGTCCTGTTCCAAGAATGAGAGAAACGATAAGACCTGCTCTGAAGAGCTTTCCAATTTCGGCAGTGTTGTGTTGCCCTTTGGCCTGAGAAATCAATGCCGCCACGACACCCAGACCACCCACGCCAATACTTGACATTAAAAATGATAACGAATTGGCCAATCCCGCTGCACCAAGTGGCACAGCGCCAAGATAGCGGCCTACCATCAGGTTGTCGGTCATTCCCATGAGTGTTACTCCAAGTTGGGCAATAATGATAGGGATACTTAACTTAATGGTTTCACTGATTTCCTTGCGCATTCTGTTCTGATTTTGGCTATTCGTTGGCTGATGATTGTCTGAACAAGACAGCAAAGGTAGAAGATGCAAGCTGAATTGTTTGAATTAAATAGTAATTTTGAGGCTTCAAGCTTCCTTATTGAATGGCACATAATCTCAAACTTAGAAAACCTCTTGCTTTTTTCGATTTAGAAACAACAGGGGTAAATATCCAAAAAGACCGCATTGTTGAAATCAGTGTGGTGAAAGCGCTCATCAACGGTGAGATAGAAAGCAAAACCTTTCTAGTCAATCCTGGCGTCCCAATTCCGCTTGAATCAAGCCTTATTCATGGGATTTATGACGAAGACGTGAAGGACTGCCCAACCTTTAAAAATTTTGCCAAAACGCTCGCGCAGTTTTTGCAGGGCTGCGATTTGGCAGGGTTTAATTCCAATCGTTTTGATGTGCCGATGTTGGTGGAAGAATTTTTGCGTGCCGACGTCGAATTTGACATCAAAAATCGTCGATTGGTAGATGCTCAGCGCATTTTTCACATGATGGAACCTCGAAACCTTGCGGCAGCGTATAAGTTTTATTGTGGTAAAGACCTCGAAAATGCCCACAGTGCCCATGCGGATACGATGGCTACGTTTGAGGTGTTGTGCGCCCAAGTGGAACGGTATGCAGGGGTGAAAATCAAGAACGACAAAGGGGATTTGTATGAGCCTGTACAAAATGATGTAGAGGCATTGCATAACCTGACAGCGGCAAAAATTGTAGATTTTGCCAATCGAATGGCCTATAACTCAAAAGGGGAAGAGGTTATCAACTTCGGAAAACACAATGGCAAACGTGTTGTGGACGTTTTGGCGCAAGAGCCTAGTTACTACGATTGGATGATGAAGGGCGACTTTACCCTTGATACCAAACGGAAGCTGACCGAGATAAAAATGCGAGCTGCATTTGGAAAAAAATAGTTAGTCCATAGTAAAAAAGACTTTCCAAGTTTTTGAAACTTGGAAAGTCTCCCTCTGACAAACTTGTCAATTAGCCACTTACCATCGTCTGCCGACCATCGACCATTGACCCAAAACTACGTCTTCAACTTCTTCTTTTTGGCCGCTGGGAACAAAATGTTGTTCAAAATCAAACGGTACCCTGCTGAGTTAGGGTGTAAGTTTAAATCCGTAGGTTCTTCATTAATTTCGTGGCGGTAATCTTCGGGGTCGTGGCCACCGTAGAAAGTAAAAAAGCCTTTGGCATACGTACTGTGAATGTAACGCGCCTCACCCGCTGCACGATTTTCGGCCAAAATAATCACTTCGGGCTTGATGTATTGCTTTTTAAAGGCCGTTGTTTGACCCATAAACCCTTTGATGATTTGCTGGTGGTTTTGTGTCAACATGGTAGGAACTGGATCCCATTTGGCCGAAAACTGAAATAACGTGAAATAATCGTTAGATTCCGTCATGCCACGCTCATTAGGTTGGCTATCGACCGACGAAAACTCAATTTCGTAGGGATTGGTCACAACTTGAAAGTTTTGGAAAGCAAACGTCTGGCTAAAATCTAGCTTCTTTTGGGCCGTGGGGTCAGTAGGGTCACCGTCGTAAATCACGTCTGCAATGTCGGTATTTTGTGTGGCCAGCGCTACGTCGTAAGTATCGGTGGCATTGCACATGGCAAACATATATCCGCCACCTGCTACGTACTCTTGTACTTTTTTAGCTACGGCCAATTTGAGTTTTGATACCTTAGAAAATCCCCATTTTGCCGCAATATCCTCAGCTTCGCGTTTTTGGGCACGGTACCAAGGGTAATCACGAAAGTGGAAAAACTTGCCGTACTGTCCCGTAAAATCTTCGTGGTGAAGGTGTAACCAGTCGTATTCCGACAGTTTGCCTTCCATCAAGTCGTCGTCATAAACAATGTCGTAGGGGATTTCGGCGTAGGTCATCACAAGAGTTACGGCATCGTCCCAAGGTTGTTTGGTCTTAGGCGAATAAACGGCCACTTTGGGAGCTTTGTGAAGCTTGACGTTGTCCATGTTGGCGTCAGGCTGGGCAATTTCGCTTAAAATTCCGCTTCCTTGCGCGTCAGAAATTACCTCGTACGAAATCCCACGGACGACCATTTCGTTGATGATTCGCTGGTTCCAATCCATCATAAAACTGCCTCCTCGGTAGTTGAGAAGCCAGTCAATTTCAGTGTCGTAGGTGCGCAAGACCCAGTAGGCCAGTCCGTACGATTTAAGGTGGTTTTTTTGGGATTCATCCATCGGAATCAGAATCTTAGAGGCCCAAGCCCCGTGTACTACGCCCAAAAAAATGATAAGTGGTAGGATGAACCGCTTCATCGGTTTGTGGATTTAAATTTTCAGAATGACTTTTGTAATAACGAATATATTGCAAAAATCGTGCAGAATCAACCATTGCCATGAACCTTATTGAGAACTTTCGTGAAGGACTGCGTTCCATTCAATCAAACATGCTTCGGACTGTCCTGACGGCGCTGATTATTGCCATTGGCATTACATCGCTGGTGGGGATTTTGACGGCCATTGACGGAATGCAAAGTTCGGTGAATAATAGTTTTGCCGATTTGGGTGCTAATACCTTTGACATTCGAGGGCCGCAGCCTTTTCGTCGAAGAAACGGAGGAATGCGCTCTAAAGATTTTCCTTCAATTAGCTACCGTCAGGCCAATCAGTACAAAAGAGAAATCAAAGACACGTACAATGCTCAAGTGTCGATTTCGTCGAACATTAGCGGTGCTGTACAAGTCAAATACAAATCCGTCAAAACCAACCCCAATACGCGCGTAGTCGGTATTGATGATAACTATATGGCGATTAAAGGCTATAAGCTTGCGAATGGCCGTAATTTTTCTTCAACAGATCTCGACAATGGTCTTAACGTGATTATTGTAGGATCAGAAATAGCCCAAAAGCTGTTTGAAGGAAAAATAAACCCAATCAACGAAGAGATTATCGTTCGAGGAAATCAATATAAAGTGGTAGGTGTACTGGACAAAAAAGGCTCATTGACAGGAGGGGGAGATGATCGGGTGCTATTGGTGCCCCTTGAAAATGGCCGAGCTTTGGCTGCAAACCGCGAATTGACTTTTGATATTACGACTTCTGTCAACAGCATGGAGGACCAAGAACTCATTATGGGAGAGGCTAGGGGAATCATGCGGCGAGTTCGGAAAGACCTAATTGGAAAGCCTGATTCGTTTGAAATAGAAAGCGCCGATGCGTTGGCCAAAAACTTTGAAGAAATATCGGGATACTTACGCATGGGGGGCTTTGGAATCGGCATCATTACGTTATTAGGAGCGGCTATTGCGTTGATGAATATCATGCTGGTATCAGTAACCGAAAGAACGCGCGAAATAGGTATCCGAAAGTCGCTAGGGGCAACTCCACGGCTGATTCGTTTGCAGTTTTTGATGGAGGCAATTGTGGTGTGTATTTTGGGGGGAATAGGAGGTCTTATTCTTGGAATTATTGTAGGAAACATCATTGCTAAGGTTATCAGTGAGAATGCAAGCTTTATTGTCCCGTGGTTTTGGATGATGATGGGGATTTTGGTGTGCGTAGTGGTTGGAATTCTCTCGGGAATTTATCCAGCCATAAAAGCCTCACGCTTAGACCCTATCGAAGCATTACGCTACGAGTAGTGAAAATTTTTGATTTTTTTTCGGTGTGAATGTTTGCATTTTAAATCTCAACCGCTACCTTTGCAGTCCCGTTTACACAATGACTTGCCCAGATGGCGGAATCGGTAGACGCGTTGGTCTCAAACACCAATGAGGTTACACTCGTGCCGGTTCGACTCCGGCTCTGGGTACTCGGGTAAAACTCGAAGCGAAAGCTTCGAGTTTTTTGCTTTTATAGCTTTGTCAAAAGTGCTCGCTCGGGAGGGTAGGAGGCCCAACAAAAAACGGTTCAGAGATTGCTCTGAACCGTTTTTATGTTGAAATGATAAAATCTCCACTAGTCTTCGCTATCGACGTGGGAAGCGCTCGGCGCTTTGATAATCCCACGCTCGGCATTGCGAATAAAACTTACAATAAGGTCGCGTTCGGGCGTCATAGGAAGGTCTTGCTCAATATGCTCTAAAGCTTCAGAGTTGTTGAAACCTTTGAGATATACATAGCGATACACCTCTTGAATGTCGTTAATTTGTTCGTTGGTAAAACCACGACGACGTAAACCAATTGAGTTTACTCCCGCGTAAGAAAGGGGCTCTCTTGCCGCTTTAGTAAACGGAGGAACATCTTTACGAACCAGTGAGCCGCCAGCTACCATGGCATGGGCGCCAATCTTTACAAACTGCCGTACCGAACTTGAGCCCGCAATGATGGCCCAATCGCCCATGTGGACGTGCCCTGCCATTTGTACGTTGTTGACGATAATGCAGTTGTTACCGATACGACAATCGTGGGCGACGTGTGAGTAGGCCATGATAAGACAGTCGCTGCCAATTTCGGTTTTCCAGTGTTCTTCCGTTCCCCGACTGATGGTGGCGTATTCACGAATAATCGTATTGTCGCCAATGTAAGTGAGGGTATATTCTCCCTTGAATTTTAAATCTTGGGGAGTAGAAGAAATTACTGCACCAGAATAGATTTGGCAGTTTTTCCCAATTCGGGCGCCGTCATTGATGATTGCGTGTGAACCAATCCACGTTCCTTCACCAATTTCCACGTCTTTGTGGATCATTGCAAATGGCTCAATAACTACATTGGGAGCAATTTTGGCCTCAGGATGTATGTATGCTAACGGTTGAATCATGTTGGGTTGATAGTTTCCAAAACATCGTTCCTAGAAAGAAGTACTTTCATCTGAACTTGTTTTGTTTACCATTACTTTTTTCTAACTAGGCTTGCGGTCATGTCAGCTTCACATACAAGTTGTCCTGCTACGTACCCTGCGCCGTGCATTTTTACAATTCCTCGTTTGATAGGCGCCGTAAACTCGCACTTGAAGATAACAGTATCTCCAGGCACGACGTTGCGCCGAAAACGGCAATTTTCGATGGCAGCCAAGAAAGGCCAATAGTTTTCTGGGTCTGATTGCGAACTTAAAGCAAGAATAGCCCCTGTTTGTGCCATGGCTTCCATCTGTAAAACACCTGGCATGACAGGATTGTTTGGAAAGTGCCCCGTAAAGAAGGGCTCATTCATGGTGACATTTTTGAGACCTGCCACGCTGTTTTCGTCCATGTAAACGATTTTGTCAATCATCAAGAATGGATAGCGGTGGGGAAGAAGCTCACAAATGCGCTTCAAGTCCATCACAGGAGGCATTTTGGGATCGAAGTGAGGCACTGCGCTCTTCGACGACTCCATGAGTTTTTTGATTTTCTTGGCCAAAGCAACGTTGGCCGCGTGCCCTGGGCGTGCGGCCAAGATTTGGCCTTTGATAGGGCGGCCCACGAGTGCCAAGTCACCTACTACGTCAAGTAGTTTGTGGCGAGCCATTTCGTTGGGGTAGTGCAATTCTAAGTTATTGAGAATGCCTACTTTTTTGTTGACCCCAATGGTAGGTTTGTTGAGTAACTGAGAAAGGTAATCTAGTTCACCTTCTTCTACATCGCGATCGACAATCACAATGGCATTGGTCAAGTCGCCGCCTTTGATGAGGTTGGCTTTATAAAGCGCCTCAAGCTCGTGCAAGAAACAGAAAGTTCGGCACGAAGCAATCTCACGTGAGAAGGTAGTAAGGTCGTTGAGCGAAGCGTGTTGGCTGCTGATTACTTGTGAGTTGTAATCTACCATCACTGTGAGGCGGTAGTCGTTGAGAGGCAAAGCTACCATCTCAATGTCTTTTTCCGCGTTTATGTAGCGTACAGGTTCTGAAATTTCGAAGTAGTTGCGCGAGGCATTTTGTTCAATAATTCCAGCTTCTTTTAACGCTTCTACAAACTTGATAGAGCTGCCGTCCATGATAGGAGGCTCAGGGCCATCAAGCTGAATGAGTACGTTGTCAATTTGTAACCCAACAAGTGCGGCGAGGGTGTGCTCAACCGTGTAAACACGGGCTCCGTTTTGTTCGAGGGTAGTCCCCCGCGACACGTCCACCACATTGTCCACGTCAGCATCAACGATAGGCTGACCTTCCAAGTCAATACGTTGAAATTTATAACCGTGATTGATAGGGGCAGGCACAAAAGTCATGGTAGCCGAGACACCAGTATGCAACCCTACACCCGATACCGACACCGATTTTTCGATGGTTTGTTGTTTAATGTTCAACATTCCTAGTGTTTATCTTCTTTGTTTTGTTTCTCTAATTCATGTACTCTTTTTTCCAAGAGGGGTAATTTACGGAAAATTGCCGCCGAACGTAAACTGTCTTTGAGTTCGAGGGCAGGAGTTCCGTTAAGTGAAAGTCCTTCTTCTTCCCATGTTCGGGTAACGCCCGCTTGGCCACCCACTTTGGTTCCCTTTGGCACCGTAATGTGTCCGTTAAAACCAGCTTGTCCGCCTATGACGCAATTTTCTCCGATTTTGGTTGAGCCCGCTATGCCTGCTTGAGCAGCAATGACGGTATTTTTACCAATTTCGACATTATGCCCTACTTGCACTAAGTTGTCTAGTTTTACTCCCTGTCGGATAACTGTCGAACCCATTGTGGCACAGTCGATTGTTGCTCCTGCTCCTATACTTACGTTATCTTCGATGACGACGTTGCCTAGTTGGGGAATTGTTTTGTACGTTCCGTCGGGAAGTGGGGCAAAACCAAATCCATCGCTTCCGATAACGGCATTGGCAAAAAAGGTGCAATTTTGACCAATAATGGTATTGTTATAAATTCGGACACCCGAATGAATCACCGTACCATCGCCAATTTTGACGTTATCACCCACGTAAGCATGGGGATAAATTTTTACATTTTTCCCAATCTTACAATTTGTTCCAACGTACGCAAAAGCACCTAAGTAGGGGTTTTCACCCAGTTCGGTGCCTTCTCCAAGGTAAGAAGGTTGCTCAATTCCTCGTTTGTCGCCCTTGATGATTCGTTCGTATTGTTGTAGAAGTTGAGTAAACGCTGTATAGGAGCTTTCTACCCGAATAAGGGTAGTTTTAAACGCTTTTTTAGGTTCAAAGCTTTTATCTACAATTACTGCCGAAGCCTCGGTTGTGTATAAATAAGGCTCGTATTTTGGATTGGATAAAAAAGAAATACTACCAGAGATACCCTCCTCAATTTTTGATAACTGACTGATTTTTAGGTTCTCTTCGCCTTCTATTTCTCCTCCGAGCAGTCCAGCAATCTGCTTGACGGTAAATTCCATACGGTCACAATTAAGACTGCAAAGTTAGGGGTTTCATCCAACAAACATAATACTTTCGGACAATATTACTCAGGGCCTTAATTGTCGGTAAATCAGAGGCATCAGCAATATCGCATACGCTACCATCTTTCATTTTAATCAGAATGCGTTCTTTGCTCGAAACATAGGCCGCATTGCTCGATTCGCCCAGTACCAAAAAATAGTCATGCCAACTGTCCGAAATACCTTGTTGGCGCAGTTGTTCGTGGATTTCTTGCAACTGGTTTTGGTCAAATGGCGTGCTTGAAAACTGTATTTTGTACAATTTTCGGTCAAGTAAATGTTGACAAATCATGGAAAGTACGCGGTCTTTGTGAGCAGCCCATACTTTCAAACAACCCCAGACGTCGTAATCGTCAATTTTGGTGAAGGCTTGAAGGTACTGAGGGTTTTCTTGAAACTGCTGCAAGGTGATTGTCTGACGAAGAAAAAGCCCGAAATCATTGGGTGCAAAGATGTCTTCGCCGCTTCTGGCCAACTCGCGCGCACGCCTGATGGCCTGAATTAACATGGTTTCGGCACAGATGGACGTCTTGTGAAGGTACACCTGCCAATACATGAGCCGCCGTGCATTTAGAAAATTTTCGATGCTTAATATTCCTTTGGACTCTACAACAAGTTGGTCGTCAACTACATCCAGCATCTTGATGATGCGCTCGGTACCGATGGCACCTTCAGCTACGCCCGTAAAAAAACAGTCGCGGTTGAGGTAATCCATGCGATCCATGTCTAGTTGACTGGAAATGAGTTGGTGAAAAAACTGACGCGGATAACTGCCCTCGAACATCTGAATGGCCATTTCGAGCCGCCCGTCTAGCTGGCGGTTGAGCTCTTTCATAATTTCCAGCGAAAGATATTCGTGATGAACATCGTTTAAAATGGTTTTTTCCAACACGTGAGAAAACGGCCCGTGCCCGACGTCATGCAGCAAAATCGCGATTTGGGCGGCTTCCCATTCAGCTTCCCAAATTAGGTGGCCTTTGGTGCGTAATGTTGACAGGGCTTGCCCCATGAGGTGCATAGCGCCAAGGGCATGGTGAAAACGGGTATGCAGTGCGCCAGGATAAACCAGCTCGGCCATCCCTAGCTGCCGAATCCGCCGAAGTCGTTGGAAAAAAGGGTGTTGGATGAGGTCAAACACCAAATCAGACGGAATGCTGATGAATCCGTAAACGGGGTCGTTGAAAATCTTACGCTTGTTCACGTCTGAGTAAATTTGGGAAACGGAATTTTTGGGTGCAATTTCGTAAAAAAATATCTCCATTACCTAATGAAACACGTTGTCCTTTCCTTTTTCGTAGTCCTGAGTATGGCGTCTTATGCCCAAAAAAAAACCAAAAAAGCCGAAGTAATCACCATTCACACATCTTTTGGTGATATGGCAGCCATTTTGCATGAGCAGACGCCGCTTCACAAGGCCAATTTTTTGAAATTAGCCAAAGAACACTTTTACGATAGTTTACTTTTTCACCGCATCATCGAAAATTTTATGATTCAGGGGGGAGACCCTAATTCCAAAAATGCCAAACCAGGCGACCGCTTAGGTGGGGGTGGGGGTAATATGGAGCGAATTCCTGCGGAGTTTCGTCCCGATTTGTTTCATAAGAAGGGGGCGTTGGCAGCCGCAAGGGATAATAACCCCGAAAAAAAGTCATCGGCTTGTCAGTTCTATATCGTACAGGGAAAAGTCTATAACGATGCCGAACTCGATGTGCAGTTACGTCGGGCTACAGGGACACGCCAAGCTACTGCCGCTCAACGAGAAGTGTATAAAACAGTAGGTGGAACGCCACATTTGGATGGGAATTACACGGTTTTTGGGCAAGTAATCAGTGGATTGGCCGTGCTGGATAGCATTGCGCATCAACGCCGTGATGGCTCCGACCGACCGTTGAAAGATATCCGAATGAGTATGCGTGTGGAAAAAATGAAAAAGAAAAAAATTGCCAAACGCTACGGTTATCGGTTTGAATAAGGACATCATACGGAGGTATTCGTTTGAAGTTTTCTAAATTGTTGGAAAACAAACTTTCTTTCGCGTAATTTTCTCAATGGGTTTACTAACTTTGCCCATTAACTTATTTCTACGACTGATGGCAAAAATCCTGATTGTGGATGACGAGAAAAGTATCCGTGCTGCCCTGCGTGATATTTTAGAATACGAAGATTATGAGGTTGAAGAGGCCAAAGATGGAGAAGAAGGTCTCTATATGATTCTCAATAATCATTATGATGTGGCGCTCTGCGATATTAAAATGCCAAAATTGGAAGGACTTGAGGTTCTTTTGAAAGCAGGCGAAGCAGGCCGAGCGACGCAATTTATTATGATTTCGGCTTTTGGTAGTGTCGAAAATGCCGTAGAGGCTACCAAGCGTGGTGCGTATGACTTTATTACCAAACCACCTGATTTGAACCGCCTGCTGGTTTCGGTTCGCAATGCCATTGAGAAAGCCAAATTGGTCGCAGAAACCGTTGATCTCAAAAAACGTATTTTCAAAATCAACGAAATTGTGGGTGAGTCGGCGCCAATTCGTAAGGTCAAAGAAACGATCAACCGCGTAGCACCTACTGAAGCGCGTGTGCTTATTACTGGAGCCAACGGTTCGGGTAAAGAAATGGTAGCCAAGCAAATTCACGAGCGGAGCAACCGCGTGAATAAACCTTTGATTGAAGTAAACTGTGCCGCAATTCCGAGCGAATTGATTGAAAGTGAGCTTTTTGGTTACGAAAAAGGGGCGTTTACGGGGGCTGTAAAACAACGTATCGGGAAGTTTGAACAAGCCGATGGCGGAACGCTCTTTTTGGACGAGATTGGTGATATGAGCTTGTCGGCACAGGCCAAAGTATTGAGAGCGTTGCAGGAAAGTAAAATAACCCGCGTAGGCGGAGATAAAGAAATCAAAATCAACGTTCGGGTGATTGCGGCCACCAACAAAGACCTCAAACGTGAGATTGCAGAAGGAGGTTTCCGCGAAGACTTATACCACCGTCTGAACGTCATCCCGATTCATGTACCGCCGTTGGCCGAACGCCGCGAGGATATTCCGTTGTTGGCCGAAAAATTCTTGTACGATATTTCGCAAGAATATGGTGGTGTGCCCAAAGAAATTATGGAAGATGCCATGACCCACCTAAAATCGTTGCCATGGACGGGTAACGTCCGTGAATTGCGCAACGTCATTGAACGTTTGGTGATTATGTGCGGCGACGAAATCTTGCTCGAAGACGTCCGTTTGTATGCAAGCTTTGGGAGTTAGTCTAACTTATTAAACGTTTTTTTAGTAACTGGTGCTTTGGCACACATGATAATGGAAATCAATTTTTCAAAATCTCCCGACGGTTTGGTTCCTGCCGTTGTTCAAGATGAAGAAACGGGGAAAGTACTCATGGTTGGGTATATGAATGCGGAAGCATTGGCTAAAACTGAAGCTGAAAAGGTAGTCACGTTTTTTAGCCGTTCTAAGCAAAGACTTTGGACCAAAGGTGAAACATCAGGTCATTTTTTACAAGTAAAAACAGTTTTGCTGGATTGCGACCAAGACACAATTTTGATAAAAGCGCATCCAATTGGCCCTACTTGCCATACGGGTGCGGATACTTGTTTTTTTGAGAAAAATGAAGGCAAAGCTTCGTTTTTGAATTACCTACAAAAGCAAATCATTCGCGACCGCAAAAATAATCCCTCGGACGCGTCATATACGAGTAAGCTTTTTGCCCGTGGAGTCAATAAAATTGCCCAAAAAGTGGGCGAAGAAGCTGTAGAATTGGTGATTGAAGCCAAAGATACTAACGATGACTTGTTTAAAGGTGAAGCGGCCGATTTGTTATTCCATTACCTGATTCTTCTCGAACAACGTGGGCTTGATTTAGACGATATTGTGGACGTGTTAAAAACGAGACACAAATAAAAACAATACGTGAATCAGGGTACTCATACCCTGATTCACGTATTCTACCGTAAAATTCTTAGCTTCGCAAAACTCAGTAAAAGGGTTTTTTCTCCTGTTGTATCAAAATGAATAATGGCTTTGCGGTCGGTGCCGTTGACGTCCATTTTCTTTACCGTTCCTTTCCCAAATTTAGGGTGCTCTACACGATTTCCTTCTTCCAGATTTGAGGTATCACTTGCCACAAAAGGCTCACTCGATGTACTTGCGCCGTTGGTCGGTGGGGGAGGAGTGGGTACTTTGGGACTGGATACTCCAGCTGAACTTTTAACCGTTTCTGTTGTTCCTTTGGGAGTTTGAGAAGTTCGGTTGGTTATCTGACGAATAAAATTATTTGCTGATGGCTCTGCGTTGTTACGGTAGTCGTCCATGCCCCCCGAACGGCGCCCTTTTGCCATCATCAAAAAGCGCTGGTCAACTTCAAACAAAAAGCGGCTAGGTTCGCACATATTGAGGCGCCCCCAGTTGTAGCGACTTTCGGCGTATGAAAACGTCAGTTTGGTTTCGGCGCGGGTAATGGCTACGTAAAACAAACGCCGTTCTTCTTCCAAATCTTCCCGTTTTTCGAGCATCATTTGGCTCGGAAACAGGCCTTCCTCCAGTCCTACGACATACACATTTTTAAATTCTAGCCCTTTCGCGCCGTGAATCGTCATCAACGTTACGCGGTCAGTGTCGCCATCGTCGTCGGTTTCGTCGGCGGTAGTCAAAAGGGATACCGTTTGCAAGAACGAACTTAACGTTTTGTCTTCGTTGTCAGGGTTATCTACAAACTCCTTGATGGCGTTTAGCAATTCTTGCACGTTTTCGTAACGGCTCAAACCTTCCACGGTTTTGTCTTCGTACAACTCCCGCAAAATCCCCGAGGCTTTGGCCACGTGAGAGGCAACAGCATAAGCATCTTTGCCTTCTTCCAGCAAAATTTTGAAACTCTTTATCAAGGTAGCAAAGCTCTCAATGGGCAACGTAGCACGCCCCGCCACGTACCGAGAGATATTAGAAACTACTTCCCAAATCGGCACGCGGTGTTCGGCGGCAGAGACGGAAATTTTGGCCACTGTGGTGTCGCCAATACCGCGTTTGGGTAAATTTATAATTCGCTTAAAAGCTTCCTCGTCGTTTTGGTTCACGATAAAACGCAAGTATGCCAGCAAGTCCTTGATTTCTTTGCGTTGGTAAAACGACAATCCCCCAATGATTCGGTACTTGATATTGAGGCGGCGGAGGGCTTCTTCAAACGCCCGTGATTGGGCATTGGTGCGGTACAAAATCGCAAAGTCGGTGTTGCGCAAGCCTTTGTTTACTTTTTCTTCAAAAATCGCCGTTGCAATCAGTCGCCCTTCTTCGTTGTCCGAACTCGCCTTCACCACGTCAATCAATCCACCTTCCTCGTTGGTGGTAAACACGTTCTTTTTAAACTGCGCTTTATTTCTGGCAATTACCGAGTTGGCAGCATTGACGATGGTTTGGGTCGAACGGTAGTTCTGTTCCAATTTCACCACTCGTACTTCGGGAAAATCGCGTTCAAAATTGAGGATATTTTGGATATTGGCCCCACGAAACGCGTAGATACTTTGGGCATCATCTCCCACCACAGCAATGTTGCGATGTACCGCCGATAACTTTTTGGTAATCAGGTACTGCGCCACGTTGGTGTCCTGAAACTCATCCACCATCACGTACTGAAATTTGTGCTGGTATTTGTTCAGAACTTCAGGAAAATCGCGAAAAAGCACGTTGGTGTTAAACAATAAATCATCGAAATCCATGGCGTTTGCCTGAAAACAACGTGTCGTGTAGGCTTTGTACAAACGACCGATTTCGGGGAGTTTGGCCGCTTCGTCGTCGGCTCGAAACAAAGGGTTTGCTAAATAATCGTCGGCCGAAATCAGGTTGTTTTTTGCCCCCGAAATACGGTTAAAAACGACGTTGGCTTTGTACGTTTTATCGTCAAGGTTAAGCTCTTTGACAATGCTCTTAATCAACGATTTCGAGTCGTCGGTATCATAAATGGAGAAATCGGAAGTATAACCCAAAAAACGCGCCTCAATGCGGAGAATTTTGGCAAATACCGCGTGGAAGGTGCCCATCCAGATATTACGGGCTTCGTACCCAACCACTTTTTCGATACGCGCCCGCATTTCACCTGCGGCTTTATTGGTAAATGTCAACGACAAAATCCGAAACGGATCGACACCATTTTCTATCAAATGGGCAATTCTGAAGGTCAGCACGCGTGTCTTACCCGAACCTGCTCCCGCAATAATCATCAACGGCCCAGGGCCATGCGTTACGGCTTGCGCTTGGGGTTCGTTGAGGCCACTTAAATAATCAATCATCTACGTCATTTTTTAACACTACCACAAAGTTAGGGGAAAAGTTTGGGAGTCACCCACAAATCAATAACTACTGTCGCCTCCGCGAGCGTATCGCTCGTTCTGACAGGGATGTAACCTAATCATCTGGCAATGTTCTTACTTTTAGCAATAAATCGCTTCTTTTAATGCGTTTAACTTGGAGATTAGCAGAGGAACAAGAAAAACCCCATTTAATCAGTATGAAAAGTTTAAGAAGATGCTTTTGGTTTGTACTTTTTTTTTACCTGACGTCCTTAATTGTTAGGAGTCAGGTGAAGGTAGCTTCATTTGATGAGTTTACAGATTTTAAGGGTATTGGTTTATCTGGTTATCTAAGTTTATATGTTTCAGATAATCATAAAGGGTTGGATACTTTATGCTTGAGAACGTGCCTATTTATAAAGTTCAGGATTAGTAAAGAAGGTGAAATAACCAATATCTCAAGTAATGTAGGCGCTCCTCCAGTTATTGCTGAGGGTTTTAAACGTGCGCTATTATCTACCAACGGTCGTTGGTCTCCTCATATAGTAAACGGGACTCCTATTGATAGTCCTTATTTTTTTCTTCTGATATACATTCATTTAAGGGCTTGCAAAGACGAGCAATCGAAACAAGATAGTTTCTTTAAAAATTTCACGAATAGCTATGAGTTTGACGATAAAACTACGCTTGAAAACGAGTTGTGTATTTTTTTAAAACCTGCTATGGTTGTAGCGCTTCATTAGTGGGATGCTCGCATTTTTTCGAGTGTGTGATACAATTCATCAATATCAATAAAACTAGATTGCTTTTCACTACTGTTTGCATACTCTTTATTAAGAGTACATTGTGCGAAAAAAGCCAATCCGATGGTGCGAGTGACTCACTCGTGCTAATGATTCAAGTCCCATTAAACCAAAAAGTACAACAGCAAAGAATATAGAGAGAGGGCACGAGCGGCAAGCTTACGTTAATAGGGTAGGTACTATGGAAAATAGCGATAAATCTCTTTACGGTGCGCTATCATAATCAATAAAATGGTACTAGCGTCTATCAATTCAAAACCTAGTCGGTAATCACCAATTCTGATGCGGTAGAATGATTGAAAACCCTGCATTTTTTTGATATTGGGTAGAGCTTGAACCGTATCGACTTCTTCAAGCACTTCTATTAAATCAATAAGTTTAGCTTTGATTTTGGCATCTTTTAACTTTTTGATACTCTTTTCAAAAGATTCATCAAACTCAACTTTCATGATTTTAAAGCCGATAAAATACTGTCTTTCGATACCTTTTTGCCTGTTTTCTCTTGTTGCATCATCAAGCCAAATGCTAAATCTTCGGCAATTTCAGGGTCTAAAATGTGCGCCTTTTCACCTAGTTTCTTGGTTAAACTTAGCAGTAATTTACTGGTACTTTTTGAAGATGTTTGTATGATAATGG
Source organism: Runella sp. R0.1_18 (assembly GCF_057652155.1). Taxonomy (NCBI): domain Bacteria; kingdom Pseudomonadati; phylum Bacteroidota; class Cytophagia; order Cytophagales; family Spirosomataceae; genus Runella; species Runella sp. R0.1_18. The sequence goes on along the minus strand of NZ_JBYFCK010000001.1, from coordinate 63,589 downwards.
TTTCCATTTCTTTCTTTTTTACAAATTAACAACTATTTCTTAGAAACTATACAACTGCTGAAACTTTCTCCGATAGCGCGAGTGTCTTACTCGTACTAATGATTCAAAGGCTTCAAGCCTAGTTATCCAAAGAAATGGCTGGAAGCCAGAAGATAGAGGTTACGAGTGGGACACTCGCGCCATCGACTGTCATCAACTAATCCGACTCCAGTTGGTTTCCTCCTTCCTAAGCGAGTCGATGTGGGTGCGAATGGGCTCGTTTTTGGGCAGTATCAAGTCGGGGTCTTCTTGCAAAATCTCGTCGGCAGCTTCGCGCGCGGCTTTTAATACGGCCCCGTCTTTGGCCAAATCGGCCAATAGCAAATCCATCAAACCACTTTGCTGCGTACCCGTGAGGTCGCCTGGGCCGCGTAATTTTAAGTCCACGTCGGCAATGTCAAAGCCGTTGTTGGTAGCGCAGAGCGTATCAATCCGAATGCGGGTGTCTTTGCTGAGTTTCACACCCGTCATCAAATAACAATAACTCTGCTCGGCTCCCCGCCCCACGCGTCCCCGCAACTGATGCAACTGCGACAGGCCAAAACGCTCGGCACTTTCGATGACCATCACCGACGCATTCGGGACGTTTACCCCTACTTCAATCACCGTCGTGGCCACCATGATTTGCGTTTCGCCTTTCACAAAGCGCTGCATTTCAAAGTCTTTTTCGTACGGAAACAGCTTGCCGTGTACCATGCTAATGTGGTACTCAGGGAAGGTGCGCTGAATACTTTCGTAGCCTTCCATGAGGTTGTTGTAATCCAGCTTTTCGGACTCTTCGATGAGCGGATACACAATATACACTTGGCGGCCTTTACGGATTTCTTCTTTGACCCGCCCAAACATCGCTAGGCGTTTTGTCTCAAAATAATGAACCGTCTCAATGGGCTTACGTCCTGCGGGAAGCTCGTCGATGATACTCAAATCCAAATCCCCGTAAAGCGTCATGGCCAAGGTACGCGGAATTGGCGTGGCGGTCATGACCAAAATGTGCGGGTGAATGGTTTCGTTTTTAGCCCACATCTTAGCGCGTTGGGCTACCCCAAAACGGTGCTGCTCGTCGATGATACACAGCCCCAAGTTTTTGAACTGCACCGTATCTTCCAACAACGCGTGCGTACCCACCGCAATGTGAATGCTTCCATCCTGTAAGCCTGGCAACACAATTTTGCGGCCTTTTTTAGTGGTAGAACCCGTCAAAAGCGAGATGTTTATCCCCAGCGCATCACAGAAAGGCTTTAAACCTCGGTAATGCTGGTCGGCCAAGATTTCGGTGGGAGCCATAAGGCAGGCTTGCGCACCGTTGTCGATGGCCATCAACATCGAAATAAACGCCACAATCGTTTTACCGCTCCCCACGTCCCCTTGCAAAAGGCGATTCATTTGCTTACCCGACTTAAAATCGTCGTGGATTTCGCGCAAAACGCGTTTTTGGGCGTTGGTCAGCCCGAAAGGCAAGTGCTGTTGATAAAAGGTTTTTAACATATCAAGGTTGCCAAAAACCTGCCCAGGGTACTCGCGTTTTTGCAGAAGTTTGTTTTTGAGCAACCGCAATTGGTTGTAAAACAATTCCTCAAACTTCAATCGGCGCAATGCCTGCGTGAGCGCGTATTGGCTATCGGGCAAATGAATCCCCCACATGGCCTCGGCTTTGGGCAGAAGACGGAATTTTTGAACCAGATCTTGGGGGAGGGTTTCGCGAAAATGCGGCGTGGCTTGCTCCAACAAACTCCGCATGATTTTGCTCAAAAACCGACTGTCGAGGTATTTCTTACGGAGTGTTTCCGTTAGGTTATAAACGGGTTGAAAGTAGCCACCTCCCTCGTTTTCTGGATTGATGGTTTCGAGGTCGGGATGGCTAAAATTAAAGCGTTGCCCAAACCGTTGCGGTTTGCCGTAGGCAATATACTCGCCGCCTTCTTTGAGGTGTTTGAGGTGCCAATCAATGCTTTGGAAAAATACAAACTCTACGATGCCCGTGCCGTCGGTAAACTCCACTGTAAGCCGCCGTTTGTGGCCTTCACCTATCACGGTCATACTCCTAATGCGGCCTTTCAACTGCGCAGCCGACATCGTGTCATTCAGCTCGCTAATGCGCTGAAACGACGTTCTGTCTTCGTGGCGAAACGGGTAGTATTGTACTAAATCACCAAAGGTAAATAGCTTCAGTTCTTTGTTGAGCGTAGCCGCACGCGTAGGCCCGACTCCTTTCAAGAACTCAATTTTGGTATCGAAAAACTGGGTATTGGTTCGTTGACTCATAAGTGCAAACGCACGTTTTTTTAGTAAAAATAACCTTTAAAGAGTATTTTTCCAACAATTCTTCGCTTTTGGTACTAACGTCCAAGCTCCTCCGTTTTCTATGAATCGTCGCGATGCCCTCCGCCAAACGGCGCTTTTAAGTGCCACTTATTTCACGGCTCCTTTTGACCCGTTATCCGACTCTCTTCGGCGAAGTTATCTGTTGGGAGCTTGTGATTGGTCATTGCAAAGAGCCTGTAATCCAGCCGTTTTTACGTATGCTAAAAAAATTGGACTGGACGGCGTGCAACTTAGCTATAATTCTCGCTCCGACGAAAGCTACCTCCTTCGCCCCGAAAACCAACAAGCCATGTTGGAAGCGGCAAAAAAATCGGGGGTAAAAATTGCTAGTTTGGCCATTGGCGAGCTCAATCGCGTTCCGCTCAAATCAGAGGCTCGCACTGTTGAATGGGTAAGTGGCAGCATCGATGCCGCTAAGGCATTAAAAGTAAAAGTGGTCTTACTAGCCTTCTTTTCGCAGGGAGATTTACGCAGTGACGAAGCTGGCAAAAAAGTAGTCATTGAGCGCCTCAAAAGTCTCATGCCCAAAGCCGAAAAACAGGGTGTCACCCTCGCTATCGAGTCTTATTTAAGCGCTCAGGAGCACCTCGATATTATTGAAGCAGTAGGCTCGCCTAATCTCAAAGTCTATTACGACCCCCGCAATGCCGCTGATGCAGGACACGACCCTTACACCGAAATTCCTTTGCTGGGTCAACGAAAACTCATTTGCGAAGTCCACCTCAAAGAAAACGGTTTGTTGCTCGGGCAAGGTTCTATCGACTGGCCTCGCATCAGACAACTGCTCAACGAAATTCATTTCAAAGGATGGGCGCAGCTCGAAGGAGCTATGCCGCCTGGAAAAACGTTGGATGAAGCATATCCGCAAAATGTGCAGTACGCGCGGAAAATTGTGGGGTAAACGCGCTTTTTTCGCCCTAATGAAATAGATAATAACCATTTAAAAATATCACTGTCAACCATGAATCGTCGTCAATTTATTGGAACTACGCTCGTTGGAAGCACGCTGGCTCAGTCGGCTTTTAGTTCGGTGGGAGCTCCTGTGGTGGCTTCGCCCAAAATTTTTGTTTTTTCTAAAATGTTTCAATGGATTGAAGACTATGACCAACTCGCCGCGACCATTACAGGGATTGGCTTCGATGGGCTCGACCTTACTGTTCGCCCTGGCGGACACGTTTTGCCCGAGCGCGTAGAGGAAGATTTGCCCAAAGCAGTGGCTGCGTTCAAAAAGCATAAACTTGAAATTCCGATGATGGTGACCACGATTTTGGACGCCGATGCGCAATCGGAGCGTATTCTCAAAACAGCCAAATCGCTTGGGATTAAACACTACCGTATGGGCTGGTATCCGTATGACCTTAAAAAAGAAATTGCTCCTCAAAGCATTGCCATCGGACAACGAATCAAAGCCGTAGCTGCCTTGAACGAGAAATACGGGATGGTGGGTCACTACCAAAACCACTCGGGCAATTACTTTGGGGCGTCGTTGTGGGATTTTCATCAGCAACTTCAAGGCATAACATCGTCGGCCATTGGCTGCCAGTACGACATCAACCATGCTACTGCCGAAGCAGGAGGGTCGTGGGAAACAGGGCTTCACTTGATTGCTCCCCACATCAAATCGCTGGCCATCAAGGATTTTTACTGGACAAAAAACAATGGAAAATGGGGCAAACTTGGCTGTCCACTGGGCGAAGGGGTGGTCAATTGGAAACGTTATTTTGAAATTTGGAAGCAGTATAATTTTCAAGTACCCATCACGATGCACTACGAATATCCGTTAGGTGGGGCTGAAAATGGGGCAAAAAAACTCAGCATTCCGTCGCAAGACCTTATCACTGCGATGAAGAAAGACTTGGTATTATTTAAAGAATGGGCTGCAAAGGTCTAACCGAAGGCTTTTTAACTTCGGTAAAGTTTTAGACCTTTGCCGAAGTTTTTGGCTTATCTTACTTTTCATGCACCTCCTCATCGACCAACTTGGCAAGCGTTTTAACCGCGAATGGATTTTTAGAAAGTTTAGCCACACCCTTTTGAGCGGCAAAAGTTATACGTTTGTGGGGCCCAACGGCAGCGGAAAATCGACGCTTCTCCAAGTACTTTCGGGCGCAACTCCTTCTAGTGAAGGGAAGATTAGTTACATTATTGATAATCAAGTGATTGAAGAAGATAAGTGGTATAAGCAGTTGGTCATTGCAGCGCCTTACCTTGAGCTTATCGAAGAGTTTACGCTTACCGAACTCCTAAACTTTCACGCGGGTTTTAAGCCACTAAAACCATCGATTTCGCAAGCTCAAATCATCGACCAACTTGAACTAACGGCCTCTAAAGACAAAGCGATTAAGTATTTTTCGTCGGGGATGAAACAGCGCCTGAAACTTGCATTGGCGTTTTATTCGGATGTGCCCGTAGTTATGCTCGATGAACCTACGTCTAACCTCGATGCACGGTGGTCGGCCTGGTATTTAGAGCAAGTACAACAACTTTCGCCTAGTCAAGTGGTGCTTATTTGCTCCAACGTCCCTGCTGAATACGATTTTTGCGACGAAGTCATCAACGTGGCTGACTATAAGTCCTAAGTGTCTAAGTGCCCGTGGATTCTCAAATCCACGGAAGAGGTTTCTCAGAACCTCGTGAAAGTAAAAACGCATTTCTTTTGGCTTTGGGAAGAAACATTCTTCTACTACAAGCCTATGAACCAAAAAGATAACAAAAACGTCGCTCGCCGCGATTTTTTGAAAGGTAGCGCAGTAGCAGCCGCCAGTTTCATGATTGTGCCACGGCACGTATTAGGCAAAGGGTACACCGCTCCCAGCGACAAGCTCAATATCGCGGCCATAGGCTGTGGTGGAAAAGCTGATTACAACATCCAACAAGCCTACAACAACGGCTCGGACAACATCGTGGCGCTCTGTGATGTCGATGACCGTCAAGCCAAAAAATACCGCGAGAAATTTCCCAGCGCCCCTTATTACAAAGATTACCGCAAGATGCTGGACAAAGAAGCCAAAAACATCGACGCGGTGATTGTCACTACCCCCGACCACATGCACTACGTCATTGGTAGCGCGGCGATGCAATTGGGCAAACATATTTACCTCGAAAAACCCCTCACCCACGATATTTGGGAGGCAAGGATGCTCACGCAGCTGGCCCAAGAAAAAAAACTCGTGACCCAAATGGGAAACCAAGGAAGTAGTGGCAAAGGCACTCGTCAAACCGAAGCCATTGTACAATCGGGGATGATTGGCGAAGTACATACGGTAGAAGTGTGGACTGACCGACCCGTTTGGCCACAAGGGGTGAAATCGCCACGCGACAAAAAAGAAACGATGCCCATTCCTGCCGAAGTTGACTGGGATTTGTGGCTTGGTACTGCTCCTTACCGCGAATACCACGAAGCTTACATGCCGTTCCGTTGGCGCGGCTACTGGGATTTTGGCACAGGGGCACTGGGTGATATGGGTTGTCACTTTATGGATGTGCCGTTCCGAACCCTAAAGTTGGGCTATCCGACGTCAGTCGAATGTTCGGCGAGTTCGGTGTATAGCGACTTTTTCCGCGAAGCTTTTTTTGAAGATATTGGGCCTCAAGCCACCTCGGTTCACCTCAAATTTCCCCATCCAAGCGCTAAGAAGTTCTCAGAATTGAGCCTTTCTTGGTACGACGGTGGTATCAAACCCAAACTTCCCGAGGGCTGCGATTACGAAAAAGTATTCGCCGACAACGACGGTGGCGTGATGTTTATCGGAACCAAAGGGGTATTGGCCTGTGAGCTCTTTGGCGAAAACCCCAAATTGTTTGTCAAGGGACAGTTACAAGACGTGAAATTCCCTGCTCAGACCCGCCCACTTGTGGAAGGAGATACTGCAGGCCACCAACAGCAATGGGTCAAAGCATGTAAAGCAGGTTATGGTACGTACACCAGTTCTTCGTTTGCCGAAGCAGGCCCGCTCACCGAAATTGTTTTGATGGGAAATTTGGCGGTGCGGAGTTATCTCTACCGCGAAAATGGCAAGTTTACAGGTCGTAAAAAACTACTTTGGGACGGTAAAAACATGAAAATTACCAACTTTGACCCCGCCAACGCGTTTGTCAAACGCCAGTATCGGGAAGGGTGGAAATAGTAAGGAGTGTCGAATATCGAGTGCAAAATGTCAAGTTGAGTGTCGAGTGCAGAATGCAGAGTGTCGAATAAGTGGATTTCATTCGACACTCTGCATTCTACACTCGACATTCCCTTAGACTGCCTCCACAGGTTTGACCCTGCGGGCGATGAAGACACTTAGTGTGATGAGAATCATGGCTGCGTAGCCTACCCAGTCGTAATGCAAGAGCTTTCCGTCGGGGGCTTTTTGAATGACAATGCCTGCCAGATACACCGCTACGGCCTGCATCAGCAGTTGCAACGAAGAATTGATGGCCATAAAGCTCCCGCGCTGCTGCGGCAACACCACCGACGAAGTCATGGCTTGGGTCGGGACTAAGCGCCCATTGGAAAAAACAAAGAAAATTGCGGCCGTACCCAGTACAATGACGAGATTATTGGTCCACATGTTGGTGATAAGCCACATCGGCAAGGTTGATAACAGTGCAAACACCACAAAAACAGGGTATTTCCCTTTGCGGTCGGCGAGTTTGCCCACTTGTGGAGACGTAAAGAGCGTCAACGCACCGCCTACTGCGTAAATCAAGTACAGTTGGTTTTCACCAAAACCCGCATTGATGGTCAAATACGGGGAAATAAACGGAATAATGCTAAAGTGCCCAAGCATAATCACGCTTGTGAGCAATAACGCCCGTAGCTGATTGGGGTCGTGCAAAATATGTGTCACCGCTTCCAAAGGGTGGTGTGTAGTTTGGGCTCTTTCTTTTAAATGGCCATCCAACCGAGGCACATATAGCCAAATGAGCCCAATGACCACAACGCCGAGGATTCCGACAAACCAGAAAGGAGCGTGCCAGCTAATTTCTGTTGCCAAGTACAAGCCCAACGGAACCCCTACAACCGACGCCACCGAAAAGGCCGTCATCACAACTCCCATCGCCCGCGCACGGCGTTCGTACTCAAATACATCGCCCACGACCGACATTACTTGCGCTCCCAACACGCCTCCAAAAACCCCTGCGAGCGTTCGGGCGGCCATCAGTAGCCAAAACGTGGGTGCCATCGCACACGCCAGCGTTCCGATGACAAACCCAACATACGCAATCAGCATGATTTGTTTACGCGGGAAACGGTCAGCAATAAATGCCACTATAAAACCCGATAGCCCCGCGCTAAAACTATACGCAGATACCAATAAGGCAAACTCTTGCGGAGAAATGGAAAAATACCGCATAAGCTGAGGGCCAAGCGGCATCATTATCATAAAGTCCATGATGTGCGTGAAATTTAAACACGCCAACACGAAAAGGAGTAATTTTTCTTTTTGAGACACTAGGCTGTTTTCTATGTAGGTTGAACACATTAAAATATAAAGCCCTATTCATTGCGCCAGAGGAGCTACATCTTCGTAGAAAAATGAGTCAAATCCACCACAAAGCCTCATCTGAGCGACTAACGCTCGGTGAAAGATGTCACCCCGATGGGGCTTTTGGATTATCTCTGCCTTTCTTTATCTACTAAGATTTAGCCTCGCTGAGGCTACTTTGTTGCTAATGTATTTAACCTGTTTTCTATGGTAAATATTTGTGCTTTTTACTCGGCCAATAGTTTACTAATCAGCGCATTAAACTCTTCGATGAATTGGTCGTAGTATTTTCCCGTCCCAGGTCCTGAAAAACCCGTGTGGATTTCGCGAACACGGCCTTTTTTATCAATAAAAATGGTCGTAGGATACCCCGCCACTTTGTTTAATGCTGGCAATGCTTGCCCCGCGTTCGCATCATTTGTCCCCGCCAACACCAATGGATACGGAACGCCAAAACGCTTAGCCATGAAGTCGATTTTAGGTCCTGAAATCTTCATCTCGGGCGAGCGTTCAAACATCAGTCCTAAAATTTCTACGCCGCGTGAGGCGTTCTTTTTATACCATGGCACCATAAACTTCGTTTCGTCCATACAATTGGGACACCATGTACCCGAAAGTTGCAGTACCACTACTTTTCCTTTATACCGTTCGTCTTTGAGCGAAATCTTGTTTCCTTTGGTATCTGGGAATGAAAAATCGAGGGTTTCGTAGCCAGGTTTTAGGTAGGTAAGTGCCGTTGGAGGAGGCAAAGCGGCTTTTTCATCGCGGGTAGAAGTAAACGGCTGATACCCTGATATACCCGACCACATTCCACCACGGATTTTACCGTTGGCTAAAATGGCCGCCCGAAACAAGAACGCGTGCGAGCCATCGTAGCACGACATAAAGAGGCTATCGCCCACAATATCGCCCGCTAGATAGCGATAATCGCCTGTCGGGGTCAAAAATGTCCCTGCTAGTTTACTTCCCTTTTGTTCCAAAATTCCTACTGCAAACGACGAGTCCTTGCGTTCTGGGCGCTGGAAATAGGTAGCGTATTTGCCCGCCACATTGTGCGAAGTCGCTTGTGGCTTTTTGGCAAAATGATATATTTCTCCCTTATCGGCTTTGAAAGGTAACACCGATACCCAAACGCCGTTTCGATTTTTTTTCCATGAACCTTTCATTTGATTACCAGACACTTTGACGACCAAATCCGAATCAAAGATGAGCATCGGAATGTGCAACGAATCGCCTTCTAAATAAGCTTCATCCATCGGTAAGCGTTCGGCTCCGTTGATAACAACGGCTTCGTAGCGACCATTGGATTTGGGCGTAATTTCTAGGCCAAATACTACTTCGTTGTGTCCTCGGAGGAGCGCTGCACGCCACGTACTTTTAGGAATGGGGGTTTGTGCAAAGGTGGAGAGTGCGAACAAAAAGGCAAAAAGGCCCAATACTGTTTTTTTCATTGTGTGAAGCTTGTTAATGTGGGTGTTACAGAGTGGCAACAAATTTCTAATTCAAAAAGTTGTACTCAAGAAAAACCCTGCTTCAAAAATTGTTTTTGAAGCAGGGTTTTCATGGCTCTCTTCTGGTTGTGAGCAACCAGAAGAACACGTGTCCGAGGTTGCTCACAACCTCAGCTGAAAAGAGTTGTCTTAGTTCTGTTTAATCACTTTTTGTGTTTCGGTGCCTTCGTTGGTTTTGATGTGCAACAAATACGTACCCTGAGAGAACTGACTCATGTCCACCTGAGCATTATTGCTACGCGGTGTTTGATTGAGCAGGGTCATGCCGTTGGTGGTCGTCATCCGAATGTCCTCAATGACAACATTGCTAGGTACTTTTATCGTCAACAAATTCATCGTCGGGTTCGGATACGCGATTACTTGCGTTGTGGTCGTAGGCACTGACAAAATAACGGGAGCAGGGTTTACTCGAAACGAAATCGTGACGTTAGGGGCAGCGTAAAATGCCGAATTTCCCGTTTGGTAGGCCACAATCTGCACCGTTCCCGTCGTTCCTGTCAATGTCACTGTGCTTCCCGAAAGCTCCGCAGGCCCCGACACCAAGCTGAAGCCGACGGGTAATTGAGAGGTCGCCGTCGCGCTGATGCCAAACGGCGTATCTTTGGTCGTTCTATCAGCTACCGACGCAACATTGATTGTCTGATTTTGTTTTTTCGGTAAAGTACGCGTTCCTACGCCGTACCATACCATCCATTTGGCATTTCTGACAAAAGAGGTGGAACTTCCTTTGGGGCTAATTTTGTCGGTATTTAAGTCAATGATTCCCACATCGTCGCGCCCGCTAGTGAGGGTATTAAATACCATTTTGACGTCGGTTTTAGAATATTCAGGATACCCAATGGTATTATTTTCGACAATGCCTGCGAGTTCGCCACGGTCAATGTTCGCTCCAATGATGTAATTACTTCCATCGGGATCAATGTAGTCAAAAGCGACAATGTTTGGGCTATTTTTGGCAAAAGTCGGGTTACCGATGCTTTCTCCTTTTTCTAGGTTAGAAATAAGTTTGTTGATGGTTCCTGGACCGAAATCGCTTTTAGCATTGTCCCACACTTTGATAATTCCCACGTCCCAATAGCCAATTTTTCCGCTGTTGGTGCCCGCTGCGATACCCGCTGTGGCGAGTTCGTTGTAGGCATCGTAAATGATGTATTCGCCCGTGGCGTCCCACTCAAACGAATCGGCATATTTTACTTGCGAACTTTGGACGTTTTGGGCGGAAGTGGGGTTATAAAGGGTGAATTTCTTCCACGCTTTTTTGGTATAGCTGTATATCCAAAGGGATTTATCTTGGTTTACCGTAATGGCAGCCAAAGCCTCGCCATTTTTGGAGACTGCTACGTTTTCCCAAATTGCCTCGTTTGAAATCACCGTTTCTGTTACGGTTCCCTGTAAATTAATGGCTTTGATAAACTTATCGTTGGTGGTTACATAGTAAGCAAACTTCCCATCGTCGGTTACGCTTGGTTTGTGGGCAATGGCTGCCGTTACCAAAGGGGTAAATTTCGATAAATTGACAGGCGCACTGTACAGTTTTTTATCGCCCGTAGCATACATCAACAAAAAGTCTTCGCCAGGGTTGGTGGGAAGCGTTTGATTGGTTGGCGTCGATGAATTACTTCCTGCATCGGTAATCCCTACGGCGTCGAAAGCGGCTTTGGCCGCCGATACCTCCGCGCTAGAGGCGCCGTACAAGTCGGTAGCAGCTTTTACCACTGCCAAACGTAAATCAATAAAACGTGACAAACGGGTCAGGTATAGTGTGAGGGCACGGTAATAAACCTGTTCAGCTTTTTCGCGGGAAGTAGCAGAGGCAAATTTGAAAAATGCCCAATTGGGAATGCCCGAGTTGATGTGTACGCCCCCGTTGTCTTCCGTGCCTGTGTAGTACTCGTTCATGTTTTTGGGCTGGTAACCGTTGTCACGCGTTCCGCCTTGGTTGGGATTAGCCAAATCGCGTAAAGCGCCTGATGTATAGACGTTTGTTCGCACTACGTCCTCCCCAATCGTCCAGTTTCGACGATCTACCATTGTCGCAAATACATCAGCCATCGACTCATTGATAGCCCCTGATTGCGACTCGTATTCCAAATTGGCTGAGTTCTGAATCACGCCGTGCGTCATTTCGTGCGCCGCTACGTCAAGTCCACCTGCCAAGGGTTTAAACGCCGATTTTCCGTTGCCATACACCATCAATTTATCGCTCCAAAAGGCGTTGTCCATTGCGCCTTTTTCATCGTTCATGTTGATGATAGAAATAATGGTTCCGCCTTTTCCGTCGATGGAATTTCGTTTGTGAACGGTCTTAAAATACTCAAACGCCGTAGCTGCGTTGAAATGCGCTGATACCGCCGTTTTGTTATTCCACGAATTGTTGGAAGAAGTAATGTGCGCTAAGTTAAGGTTTTCATTATCGACGGATGAATTTTGCGCGTCGATGGTCAATATACCTCCAATCGGGCTGTCGGGTAAGGATGAAAGGGTGGGCTTAAACATGGCTTTACCATCGGGGCCAATCCGACTTGCATCCAATAAATAATAACGGTTTTGGTGCAAATACGCATCAATCGACCGACTGACGTTGTTCAGATCAGAAGCTGTTGCTTTTACGGGGCCATCGAGCGAGCATAGATTGTTGTATTTTTTCAAGACTTCTCCCGTGTGCGCGTCCACGAAACACACCCAATGTTCTAAGAAATTAGGGTGGATTTCAATGCGATAGGTGAGGTGCGTTGTTTGGTCAGAATGATGATACACAAAAAGCTCGGTTTTAGGCTTGTCGTACTGCAATAGCTTTTTCTCCCCAAACGTCATGGTGCGCACTACAGTTGTTTTGGCTAGTTCGTCCAACGCCACTTTTTCGGCGGCTTGCAGGGTTAGGTTTGCCACCGTATTTGCCAAGGTAGGCGTTGGAAAAAACTTACCGTTGAGCGTTGTTACTTCTTCGCGGTTGGTATGAAGCACCACCTCGCCGCCATATACAGGTACACCTTTGTGAAATTGTTGTAAACGAAGGTGGCTTTGTCCCAACTCATCGGTATCAATTTGTTTTAATTCAAATTGTTGGTCAGGATTTTCTAAGCGCAATAATCCTTTGACCGACGACAGGTAATCAAACGCCTTAGCCTCTGCCGAAGTGCTGGCCTTTCGCGCTGATTTTAGCATCGTTTTTGGGCGGCCTTCGATATAAATTGGCAAACCCGTTGTAGGGTCTTTGACTACCCGAATTCCCTCTCGGAGCGCCGTAAATTCATTCAATTGGCTTGCATTACCGTCGATGACCGCCTTTTCGATGGGGTTAGCATTTCGTAAATACATCGAATTATCCACGTCCTGAGCACCTAGTTTACGCGCCAGCTCGTCGGTGGTCGTCACGGAAGTTCGTGACGGTTGTTTTAAGTTCGTTTGGGCGTTTGCCGAAAAAATCAGCCCTCCCAAACAAGCGAACGTACATAGATATTTTTTCATGGAGTAAGAAGTTTAGGTCGTTTTTATGAGCTGATTATAAAAGCGTTGTACATAGATTGAAACTTTGCGTTTGGAATCTCCCCACGTCACTTTTTCTTTCAACCTTTTTTTGGGGTTATTGTACTCAATAAAGTAGTAAACATTGCCAGGGCTATTGAACTTATACTTGTCTAATTGGAGCTGGTCCGCCGACTGGAAAAATTGCTTTGTTTGTTTGTCGCTGAGGGTTTTGTGCAATTTGAGAGAATCAGTTGCCCGTTCACGCACCCACAAATCCCCGTTTTCGTGTAGGACGAAGCTGCGCGTTGTTCCTGCAAACCCGCCCCCCGTCCCAAACGTTACTTGACGTTTAAACAAGGTAGAAGGACTAGGAAGACTTTGGGCTGAAGTCTGAACTAAAAGCCCTACAATGAGGCCAAGCGTAGCGACACCCGTGGTACAAATACGTATCATAAAGCTGGTAGAGAAAGTATTGATATTTACTCAAACTTACTTCATAAGTCGCACAAAACCAAAAACGTAAATTAAACTATCATTCGATAAAAACGACGGTTGGTAACTGTTTTTTTACCATTTACGTAGTCGTTAGTCTGTTTACCCAATTAGATAAGATATCTTTGTGTTTTGTTTCAACAGCCGTTATCTCTATCTATGTATTTTCAAAAATCTACCCTTTGTCTCGCAGCTATTGTTCTTTCAAGTTTTGCCATTAATGCCCAAGAAAAATCCACGGCCATTGGCGGGGCTGCGTATCAGGAAAAATACCAGCACGTCATCCGTAAAGCCAAAGGAGAAATAAAAATCGACGGAGATTTATCAGACCCTGCGTGGCAAGGGCTAGAAGTTTCCAAAAATTTTGCACCTCATTGGCCCCAAGACAACGTCCCGATCAAACGAGATACCGAGGTGCGGATGACTTTCGATGACAAGTTTTTGTACGTGGCGGCCGTATGTCGAGATACCAATAAGCACGTCATTCAAACCCTCAAACGCGACGGTGACTACTGGAGCTCAGATGCTTTTGGTATCATTTTAGATCCCATCAACGAGCGCACCAATGGGTTCTTTTTTGGGGTAAGTGTGGCCAATGCGCAGTTTGAAGACTTGTTGGCGTTCCAAACCGAAGAAATGACGGGAAGTTGGGACAATAAGTGGTATTCGCAGACCAAAGTTTATCCCACTTATTGGACAGTCGAAATGGCGATTCCTTTCAAAACCCTTCGCTACGACCCCAAAAAGACCAAATGGGGCGTCAATTTTGAGCGTAATGACCTTAAAAACAACCAGTTTTCGACTTGGACGTTTATTCCTGTTAACTTTAATGGATACGATTTGGGCTATACGGCGGCGCTTCATTGGGAAACACCTCCGCCTGCGGTCAAAGGGAATGCGTCGATTGTGCCCTACATTACGGGAGGTACTTCCCACGACCACGTGGCAGGTACGCCTACCAAAGGTACTTTCAACGGCGGCTTGGATGCCAAGTTGTCGGTGACGCCTTCGCTCAATCTTGACTTGACAGTGAATCCTGATTTCTCGCAAGTAGAAGTAGATCGTCAAGTAACAAACCTGACGCGTTTCAACATTTTCTTTCCCGAACGGCGCACCTTTTTTCTCGAAAATGCCGACCTATTTGGCAATTACGGAATCCCACCTTTTCGGCCTTTTTTCTCGCGTGCTATTGGGCTAGACCGTAACGCCCAGCCGCTCCCGATTTTGGCAGGGGCGCGTTTGAGTGGTAATTTGGATAAAAATTGGCGGATTGGGCTCATGTCGATGCAAACGGCGGCTAAAGGGGAAGACCCCGCCCAAAATTTTACGGCCTTTTCGTTCAACCGAAAAGTACTAAAACGCTCACTGGTTAAAGGCTATGTGCTAAACCGCCAAGGTTTTATGACCGAAAACGAGCGCTTGCAAAACCCGATGGGGGAGTATGGACGAAATCAAGGATTGGAATTTAACTACTCCAATACCAAAGGTGATTTGAATGTGTGGACAGGCTACCATTGGTCACAAAAACCCACCGTTACGAACGACAACACGGCCAAGCAATTTGGGGCAGGGTATTTCGGACGTACGGTTAGTTTTTTTGTCGATTACTTCGGTATTGGGAGCAATTATTACGCCGATATGGGTTTTATAAACCGCCTCGAAAACCCAACTTACATTGTTGACCGTTTTGGAAAAATCCAGTCAGATACGACCATCCGTTTAGGGTTTCACCAAATGTATAGCGAAACGCAGTTTAATATTCGTCCCAAAGACAGTAAAGTCAATAATCATGCGTTTGGGGCTGAAAATTTCTTTGTTTGGAACCCCAACGGAACGCTCAACGAATATACTTTGGGCTTGACCTACGACGTTCAGTTTCAGAATGCGAGTTCGTTTGGTTTACGTTTTGATCACAACGACGTGCGAGCGCTTTTCCCGTTTTCATTTACCGACAGCGACCATGCGCTGCCGTCGAGTAGGTACGTGTTCAATCAGGTCAATGCCACTTACAGTTCCGATTATCGGAAGAAGTTTTACTTTACGGCGGCGGTACGCGCGGGAGGGTTTTACAATGGCACGCTCCAGCAGTATTCGCTCGAAATGACGTACCGCGCCCAGCCTTGGGGAAATTTTTCGATGAATTTTGAGCAAAACGACATCAAATTGCCTACGTTATACGGTAGCGACCGTTTGTTGTTGGTTAGCCCAAGGGTGGAAATCAATTTCTCTACGAAACTGTTTTGGACAACGTTTTTACAGTTTAACACCCAACGCAACAACTTCAACGTCAACAGCCGTTTGCAGTGGCGCTACAAACCCATGTCCGACTTTTTCTTGGTTTACACCGACAACTATTACACCGACCCTCTTTTTAGAAATAAAAGCCGTGCCATTGTGTTTAAACTCAATTACTGGCTAACGCTTTGATAAACCTATGATGTTTGACGTTCGCTATGAAGGTAAAATATCATAGGTTTAGTGCTCATATTCGGCCGAAATATCGTCTTGTTTTTTATCGTTTTCAAAATCGTAGCGATAAATGGGCGAAATTTCGGCCCCAGGCAAAATCTCTACCGTTGGGTTGATAAGCCCCGTATGTAGGTCAAATACCCATCCGTGGAGTTGGGGGTAGTTCCTTTGGTGCCAAGAGCGCTGTATGATGGTTGTTTTGGCCAAATTATTAACCTGCTCAATCACATTCAGCTCTACCAATCGGTCAAAACGTTTTTGTTCTTCTGCAATCCCATTGAGTTCGGTCTCGTGCTTCTCATATACTTCTTTGATATTGCGCAACCACTTGTTAATCAGTCCGTAATCTTTGTTTGTCATTGACGCTTTTACACCACCACAGCCGTAGTGGCCCACCACCAAAATATGTTTTACCTTGAGTACTTCCACGGCATACTGCAACACACTGAGCATATTGATGTCGGTATGAAGTACTAAATTTGCCACGTTTCGGTGAACAAACAATTCGCCAGGGGCAGTGCCTGTTACTTCGTTGGCGGGCACGCGACTGTCGGCACAGCCAATCCACAAAAACTCAGGCTTTTGATCAGCGGCCAACTCCTCAAAATAGTGTTCATCGAGCATGAGCTTTTCGGCCGCCCACGCTTTATTTGCTAATAAGAGTTTTTTGTATGCTTGCATCGAGTTTTCGTTTTGTTATTTTCCGACGTGTAATTCCTTTAAAGTCCACCTGAATGCCGCGCAGTGGGGCATCTTTTCGGAACTCTTTGAGGGTAGTATAAATATCATGATCTATAAAATGTGCTCGCGCTCCGTCAATAAATACCGTATCGCCTACTTGCAACGCCGCCAATTCTTCTTTTAACCTGGCCTTATTGAGAAACGAAATATCTTTTCTAAACCAAATAAGCACGGTATCCTTGTCGCGAACCACACTCATTGCCGATTGATGGTTGGTGTACATAACATAGGCGATTCCGACGAGCCAGCCCAGAATCATGCCTACCAACAAATCGGTCAAAATAATCCCCAGTATAGTCACCATAAACGGGATAAATTGGTCTTGCCCTTCGAGGTACATTTTGCGAAAGATGTCAATTCTCGCCAGTTTATAGCCGACTAATATGAGCAGTGATGCCAGACTGGCTAAGGGAATGTGGTTGAGGATTTCGGGAAAAACCACCATCGCTAACAGCAACAAAATACCTTGGATGAACGCAGAAAGGCGCGTTTGGCTATCGCTATATACATTCAATGAAGTGCGGACTACTACTACTGTCATTGGTAGGCCGCCAAGCAACCCTGACAGCACATTGCCAACTCCTTGGGCTTTGAGCTCCTGATTGGGCGACGAAATACGCCGCTGCTTGTCGAGCTTGTCGGCGGCTTCTAGTCCAAACAAGGACTCGATGCTCGCAATCATCGCCAAAGTAAAAGCAGTTAAGTACACCGCAGGCTTGGTCAAGGCGTCGAGAGATGGAAAATGAAGTACCGATTGAAGGTCGGACAAGGTACGAAAACTTGGCATTCGTACCATGTGATCGTTGGATTCGCCAAGGTAAAGGGTAGGGGCAAACCATCTAAATACTTGATTAATAGCTACTCCCATGACAACCACGACCAAGGCGGTCGGAATGGTTTTGAAGAATTTGATACCTTGCTCGGCTTTTTTATCCCACCAGAGTATCAGAAGCAAACACACGACACTGATAATGCCCGCGCCCCAAGTTGGATGTAACACCGCTTGGATAATTTCACTAAAGGTATTTCGCTGATTGTTTTGGAAAAATTCAAATTCGCCTTCGTAGTCAGCATCCCAGCCAAGGGCATGGGGGATTTGTTTGAGAACGATGACAATCCCGATGGCAACGAGCATTCCGCTGATGACACTCGATGGCACAAAACCGCTCAGACGCCCCGCTTTCAACCAGCCCAGCAACCATTGGAGGAGGCCTGCCAAGACAACTGCTGTCAGAAAATGGGAGTAGTCACCTAGCCCGTGGATGGCATCAAACACAATGACAACCAGTCCTGCGGCGGGGCCACTAATGGCGATTTCAGACCCTGAAAGCAAGGCCACCACCAACCCACCGATTACCCCCGAAACTAAGCCAGAAAAAAGCGGCGCTCCCGATGCCAAGGCAATGCCTAAACACAGCGGGAGCGCTACTAAAAATACCGAAAAACCTGCTGAAAAATCTTTGTTGAGATACTTAAAGGTCATTACGGTTCGATTTTATGAGTTGTACAAAAATAGCGAAACGCTTTTACACCTTTCACCCAACGGGGTATTTTTCACTAAGCCAAGGTCAAATCACGCAGGTTGGCTACCGTAAAATTGGGGTTTTCGGTATCACGGATGTACATCACATCGTCATAAAACTCTACTTCACCCGTTTCAATATTATACATGGCACCTACGACGCCAATTTCTCCGTTTTCTACCATTTGTTCTAAAATGAAGCTCCGCTCAATGATATTTTTTACATTTCGCTTTACGTTGATTTGAGCTACATTTTCTACAAATGCTTTATTTTTAGAATTACGGTCTGATTTTGTCTCTTTTTCTTGGTAAACCGAGGGTTGAAGCTTTGCCAAAAGCTCCGTTAAGTTACCCATTTCTACGTGGTCGCAAGCCCCTTTTACGGCGCCGCATTTGGTATGTCCGAGCACAACTATGAGCTTAGAACCTGCGATTTTGCAAGCAAACTCCATGCTTCCTAAAATGTCAGTATTGACGATGTTTCCTGCGATGCGAATGGAGAAAATATCGCCTAAGCCTTGGTCAAAAATCAATTCGGACGACGTACGGCTATCAATACAGCTCAAAATGGTGGCAAACGGCCATTGTCCTTCGCGCGTGTCGTTGACTTGTTCCAACAAATCACGTTGAACTTTGAGGTTTTTGATAAAGCGCAGGTTTCCTTCTTGTAGTATTTCAAGCGCCTTTCTTGGCGTTAAGTTAGCTTGGGTTTCTTTTGTGTGTGCTTTCATTTGCTTGGGTTAAAATATTGGATTGAGATGATGCCTTCAACTAATGTCCTGCTACTCCTTGGAACTCGGGGATTCCTTTTAGTTCAAGCTGAATGCCCTTCAAAAGGGCGGTTTCTTTAAAATTGTGGATAATCTCAAGAACGTCAATGTCGATAAAACGTGATTTGCTGCCGTCGATGACCACTTTGGCATCATTGGGCAATTTATCGAGGGTAAGTGTAATCGCTCCTTTGTTGATAAAAGTCACATCTTCTACCAACTGAATCGTAATCTGTCGTTTGTCGGGCGTTCCTGCTTCGTTGAAATGATACGCTTGTTTGTAGTTGTTGCGCAAAATAAAAAAGATAGAAACCGCCATCCCAATGCTGATACCTTTAAGCAGGTCGGTCAATAAAATAGCAACGACCGTAACGACGAAAGGCAAAAATTGGCTCCAACCAAGCTTGTACATGGATTTAAACAATGAAATTTTGGCTAGTTTATATCCCACAACCAATAACACCGCCGCCAAACACGCCAACGGAATTTTGTTTAACAAACCCGCAAAAGCGACCACACTTATCAATAAAAACACGCCATGAATGAATGCCGAAAGTTTGGTTCTTCCACCCGCATTGATATTGGCAGAGCTCCGCACAATCACAGCCGTCAAAGGCAATCCACCCAATAAACCTGCGACCACATTTCCTGCTCCTTGGGCAATAAGCTCTTGGTTAGTAGGTGTATTGCGTTTAAAAGGATCGAGTTTGTCGGTGGCTTCGACGCTCAGCAACGACTCCAAACTTGCCACTATCCCAATCGTGAAAGCGGTAATAATAACCTGTGGATTTGAAATGGCTTGAAAGTTGGGGAAGGTAAAATGCCCAATAAACGCTTCCACTGAACCCGATACTGGTAGGCTCACCAAATGGTCGTTTTTTAGGGCGAGTAGGGGAGAAAACACCTCAAAATAGCTGTTGATAAGTACCCCCGTAACAACGGCCACAAGTGCCGCTGGAACTAGCCGAACAATCGCATATTTTTTTAGAAAAGGTTTGTCCCAAAAAATGATAATCAGCAGCGATATTGTTGAGATAATCACTGCGCCTGGGTGTAAAAAGTTAATGGCGTTTAGAAGCTCCGAGAATGTATTCTCACCATCTACTTGGACAAATGAAAAATCTCCTTCGCTGTCTTTGTCATACCCAAATGCGTGCGGAATTTGTTTGAAAACCAAAATCAAACCAATTGCTGCGAGCATTCCTTTAATGACACTTGAGGGGAAATAATGGCCGATGATTCCCGCTTTCATTACCCCCAATACAATTTGAATGACTCCAGCAAGCACAACGGCTAGTAAGAAGGCTTCAAATGAGCCAATTTGCTGGATAGCGTTGAGGACGATGACGGTTAAACCCGCTGCTGGCCCGCTCACGCTTAGTGCCGAACCACTGAGCATCGACACGACCAAGCCACCTACAATCCCCGTAATAATTCCTGAAAAAAGTGGCGCTCCCGACGCAAGTGCAATCCCAAGGCACAGCGGCAATGCGACCAAAAATACCACCAAACCCGCAGGTAGATCGTACTTTATATCTTTGAATAAACCCTTCATTTTCTTTTACTTACATTTAACCTGATTGACCCACAGCTCATGTAGTATTTTTTCTCGCTCCATGAGCGAAAGCAAGAAATAAAAAAATTAGACAGAAGGGAGAAACTCGGGAGGGGGGAGGCTAATGGCAGCTACGTGTTCGGAGAAATGAACCAAATATAAAAAACTGCTGGATGCTTTTGAAGGTAATGAAATGGAAAAGCCTACGACGGAAGGAGTCCAAAATTCGTCGTTCCATTCGGCATTTTCTTCAATATTTTCTTTGGCTGTTTCTTTACAACCTTCTTCGTCACATGACTCAGGGCAAGAGGTTTCTTGTTGTTCCTGTTGCTCAGTCAGGTTATTTTTTTTAGGAGAACTAACCAAAGGTTTGACCACTGCCATGAAACAA
Source organism: Runella sp. R0.1_18 (assembly GCF_057652155.1). Lineage (NCBI taxonomy): Bacteria > Pseudomonadati > Bacteroidota > Cytophagia > Cytophagales > Spirosomataceae > Runella > Runella sp. R0.1_18. The sequence continues at coordinate 42,835 of NZ_JBYFCK010000001.1, read as the reverse complement.
ATCATGACACTGAAAAAGGTCAACACAAAGGTTTTATAGCGACTCACAGCACACTTGAATGGTTGAATACTCCCGAAATTTATACTAATTTAATTATAAATAAAATGATACTTACAAATTATGCTCTTTACAAAGTACGATTTGTCAGACGATTTAGGCGTTTTTTAGTTCGGTTTCGATACTTGATTTGGCCAACTCAACAATCTCGTCTATCGTTTTTCCTTTGGGTTCGATGGGCGCAAGCACCGTCCACGAGAGACTTTCAAAGCTACTAAGCGGAAAAATACCTTTTGGGTTCAATTTACCCGTGTTTTTTATGGCGATTGGTACAACGAGTGCGTTGGGGGCTTTCTTTACCAGAATAGCTACGCCTCCTGTGGCAAAGGCTTTTAGCTCGCCTGTTCTTGAGCGAGTACCCTCTGGAAAAATAGCCGCCGAAAATTTCGTTTCTTCAATCAACTTGGCCAATCGAGCTATTTCCATAATGGCTTGTTTGCCATCTTGGCGGTCGATGAGGGCCGCGCCGCTTTTTTGGAGATTATATGAAATGCTAGGTATGCCTTTTGCCAGCTCAATTTTTGACACAAAAACGGGGAAGTTCTTGCGTAAATACCAAATCATTCCGACGATGTCGAACATACTTTGGTGATTGGCAATAAAAATCACGGGGCGGTCAGTGGGTAACGTAGCTTTTGCTTTAAACCCCAAACGCGTCCCTAAAATATAAAGCCCGTGCAACAAAAAACCATTCAGTACGTGTACTGATTTTTGGTGAACACGCCGCCCAAACAAATGAAAACATACCATCTGAATGGGGTGGAAAATCACTAGAACTAACCCAAAGTACAACAGGTAAAGGCTACCTAAAACGTAATCGATTATTTTTTTCATGCCACGCTAACGGGGATTTTGAACGCCAAAATTACGCAAACATTTGCCTGTTTTCGTAACCCAAGGCCAACATCTCACCAACTTTCCTAAAATTCTTGCTACCTTCGGGAAATTTTCTCAGACACTTATTTCATAATCTTAGTTTTATGCAACTTCCCTCCACTCGGATAGAGGTAATGAAGTTTATCGGTCAAAAGATTGATTCCATCTACGACGAATTTCTGAAGCCTGTCGAGACTTTGTGGCAGCCTGCGGATTTTTTGCCTGATTCGACCAAAGAGAGCTTTTTTACCGAAGTAAAGCTTCTTCAAGAGGCTGCTCGCGAATTATCGTACGATTATATTGCTGTATTGGTAGGTGATACCATTACCGAAGAGGCATTGCCTACGTATGAGTCGTGGTTGATGACCGTTGAAGGAATTAACCAGCAAGATTCTGAACAAAGCTGGACAAAATGGGTACGGGCCTGGACCGCCGAAGAAAACCGCCACGGGGATCTTCTCAACAAATATTTGTACTTGTCGGGGCGTGTCAATATGCGTGCCATGGAAGTTTCTACGCAGTATTTGATTTCGGATGGCTTCGATATTGAGACAGGGACAGATCCTTATCGTAACTTCATTTATACTTCGTTTCAAGAACTAGCGACCAACATATCGCACCGACGCACGGCCACCTTGGCCAAACAATGCGGTAATCATTTGCTTTCTAAAATGTGTGGCGTGATTGCCGCCGACGAAATGCGCCATGCCAAGGCATATAAGTCGTTTGTAAACCGCATTTTTGAAGTCGATTCTTCAGAAATGATGTTGGCATTTGAAGACATGATGCGCAAAAAAATCGTCATGCCTGCGCACTTCTTGCGTGAAACAGGGGTCAAACTTAGCGAGACATTTAGCCATTATTCGGATGCCGCCCAACGGTTGGGGGTTTATACAACCCACGATTACATTGAAATTATGGAATCGCTTTTGGAAGAATGGAAAATCGACAAAGTACCTGATCTTAATGATGCTGGCGAACGCGCGCGTGACTACCTCATGGCACTTCCTGCGCGGCTTCGACGCGTAGCTGACCGCACAAAAGTACCTGAGTTAGCGTATAATTTTAGCTGGATTTCGGCCTAAGTGCTTCATAAACCAATGAAAAAGGGAGGTAAAACCTCCCTTTTTCACTATAAAATATACTAACTTAACTAAACTTATTGTTTATTAAACATTAAGCCATTTCTACAAGCGATTTGCGCAAATGCTTGGGCAAACGACGCGCTGCTAATGGATGCTCCGACAAACTTTCGTGCAAATCCAGTCCTTTGAGCGACAATACTCCTCCTGCGGCTTCAAACTCTCTTCTAAAGTTATTCAGGTTGTCGGCTACTGTGTGGTCCACGTACGCTGCCTTTGAGAAGTCAATAATCAATGAACTTCCTTGCGGTACTTTCGCTAATTGTGCTTTGAGTTTGAGATAATTGGCAAACACCGCTGCATTTTTCACGCTTAGGTGATATACGCCTAACTCTTGCTCTGTTAATTCAAAACGAGACTTGATTATATCTTTTAGCTGTACTCCAAAAGCCAACTGAATAAGAAATTTGGTCAAAATACCCGCCGCAATACCTACCAATAAGTCGGTGGCAATGGTAGCAATAATGGTAATCAAGAAAATGGTTAATTGCTCTTTCCCAATGTGATAGACGTGCGCAAACTCTTTGGGCGAAGCCAAACGGAAGCCTACAAAAATCAACATTGCGGCCAAAGAAGCAACGGGAACCATTTTGATGATAGGCACAAGCATCACCACAAACAACAATAAGAAAATGCCGTGGAAGAAGTTGGCCCAGCGACTTTTGGCGCCGTTGTTGATATTGGCCGAACTACGGGCTACTTCCGAAATCATGGGCAAACCACCCAAAAGACCTGATATTGTGTTACCGATACCTACCGCTGTAAGGTCTCTGCTTAGATCTGACTTCCGTTTTTCAGGGTCAATCAAGTCAATGGCACGGCCCGTCAAAAGTGATTCTAATGAGCCAATCAATACAAACATTAAAAGGTATTTGAAAAAGATAGGAAGCAGCTCGCTGTTGGTAAGTACCGAAAAGTCGGCGTTGAGGTTAATCGAGAAATCACCAGGGCTTACCAATGGTTTTAAGTTCTTGTAGGTGGGCTCCGTCAAGTGAAAATATTGTCCTAACAATACCCCTACAATCAATACGACCAATGCTGGCGGGACTTTTTTGAGGGCTTTGATTTGAAGATAAGGCCAACCGAACAAAATCAATAAACTGATACCGCCAATGATGGCGATGTGGTATTCCATGTGCATGAGGCTATGAGGAACCATTTCGAGCAACTCAAGGGGCTCTTTGCCTTTCATTTCGGAAGGGGCAATGCCTACGGCCAAGTGCAACTGCTTCGACATGATAATGATACCAATGGCAGCGAGCATTCCGTGAACGGCCGAAAGGGGGAAAAAATCGGCGAGTTTGGCTACTTTCAATAGACCCAATACGATTTGGACTAACCCAGCAACCACTACTACCCCAAGTGCTAGTTTCCAGCCTACTTCGTTGTCTCCTTTTCCTAGTTCTTCAACAGCACCTGCAACAATGACAATCAGACCTGCGGCAGGGCCTTTGATGGTCAACTCTGAACCCGCAAAAAATGCCACCACAATTCCCCCAACAACCGCAGTCATTACGCCCATGATGGGTGGGAAATTACTGGCACCCGCGATACCCAAACACAGTGGTAGGGCAATCAAAGACACCAAAAAACCTGACAATAAATCTTTTGCCCAATGCGCTTGAAGACTGTCAAAAATGTTATTCTTCGATTTCATAAGTCTGGTTTATTAACTTGAGAAATAATAGTAAAAAGGAGACGATTAACTGTTTGCAAAAGTCTTACAGGCGAATTAAAGGGGAGTTAAGGCGGTATTAAAAACGGGTTAAAACCGTTTTTTACGAAGAACGATAGGCCGTTTCGTGGTAATGTTTGGTGTGTGGGCCAAGGAAGACACGCCCGTAAATGCGTACAATCGCAATCCCTTCAAAGACAAAACCAATGGAACATAAAAACGCAAGCATAATCTGGTCTTCGTGGATGTGACTAAACACCAAGTCTTCGCCAATAAACGTGGGCGTAATAGGAAAGCCCATAAGCCCCATGGCCGACAGCAAAAACACGAGGGTCAGCTTTGGATGCTCATATACGTGCCCCGCAAATTGGTTTAAGTCCACCTTGGGTTCGAGCAGCTTGAGCCGTCGCAAACAAGCATAACCGACCCCGCCCGCAATGATCACACCACTGAGGTAAAAAAGCACTTCTTCGAGCGTAAAGTGCTCATTGAAGGAAATCGCTAAGGCTACCCAAAAGTGGTTCATAATCAGCAACAACCAGCTCATTTGTGGGCTTTTACGCTCCGAGTAAGATTTTAATACCATCAATAACCCAATGGCGGCAAACACAATCGGTAAGTACAGGTGGCTTTGGGCTGAAAGTTTGTCTTGAAAATTATAGGCAATAAGTGCCAATAAAAAGGTGGGCACAAACAGCATAAGCAAACGATTGTGGGTCAAAAAGTCTAGTTTACGACCTACGCGGCGGAGTGGTTTCCACACAATGTGGTTCATAAACGAGTCGAGATTCCACTCTTTGAGGCTTAATAAATACACGGTATATTCCAACTTTTTGGGAAGAGAGTCTTCAAAAGTATGTTGGCGTGGAACGTAATTGTAGAATTGTTCGCGTATCAAATAACTCACTACCGAAGGAGAGACTAATAGCTGATAGGTGCGTAAAAAGGCGTTTCCTGCAAAGTGAATTAGGGCAATTACTTCAAGCCCTGCCGCAATTTCAACGAAAATCAGCCCAATCTGGGCAATAGAGGCGTAAGCTATTTGGCTCTTGACTGACGATTGCACCCGAGCAATGGGCGTGGCAATGGCGCTGGTGATGATTCCCAAAAGCGCAATCAAAATCCGAACGGAAGTTTGCTCTTCCCAAAAAGGGAAAGTGCGTAATAATAAAAACGCCCCAAAATGAACCGACAACGAACCGTAAAAAATGGCACTAGAGGGCGTGGGGCCTTCCATGGCACGGGGCAACCAAGCAGAAAAGGGCAATTGAGCTGATTTGGCCGCTGCGGCTAACAATATCATCAACGAAATAAAAATACCTACCCAACTGTGGTTTTGGAGATGTTCGTGTACCAATTCGTGGTTGCTTAATTTGAGAAATGTAATGTTCTCGTGCCATAAATGGTGACTTGCCCACATTGCCAAAATAAGCCCTAAGTCGCCAATACGATAGACTGAAAATACCTTAATGGCATTTTTAACGGGCAGATAACGATCGCGATAGAAGGCAATTAAAAGAAAAGAAGAAATCCCTAAAATTTCCCAACCGACAAACAGCGTCTCGAAGTTGCCCGAGACAATGACGACGTTGTACCCTAAATAAAAAAAGAGGATGGTATTGAAAAAGCGTTTGTATCCTGCTTCGCGGTGGAGATACGCACGGCTATAAATGGTCACTAAAAACGATAAAAATGCGCCTACCAACAGATAAACGGCAGTGATACCGTCAAAATAAAAGGTAATAAAAAACTCATAGCCTGGCGAACTAAAGAGTGAAAAGTCTTTGACTTCAATCGTTGGGGTGTGTTGAAAGAGCCAATAGGCACAAAAAACCACGGCGGTTAGTAGCTGAAGCCCTACCGTGAAGATAGCCGAGCGCGAAATGGCGACTTCGTTTTTGGGAGGCAATAACAAACTAACTAGAAAACCTAAAAGCGGAATCAGTATGAAAAAATGAAGGATAGATGTCATGAAAATAATGGTTTATCGACTACTGAAGAAGGTAAATGGGGAGGTTTTCCTCGTGGGCTTCGACCAAGGAGGGGACATTTTCTACCACCTCTATGGCTTGTTTGATGGGTTGATATTCGACAAACTCGCCGTTCTTGAAAAGATAGAAGGCTTGGGTCGTAGGTTCTACCACGATTAAATGAATCCACTGGTTTATAAACCACTCATAGGTAGCGGCCGATTTCTGAATAGAGCGCAGTACTACCGATGGAAAATGCTCCACAATCACCATGAGCCGAACAGGGTCATGTACTTCAATCATTTGGCTCGGAAGCCCTGGGCGTAAGTCACCGTCGATACCGTTGGCTACCCCAAACAGCCCCATTACGTTGTGGGCAAGTTTGGTTCCTGCACCTAGTTTTTGGTTGTCAACCCGTGAAAAATAATACTCCAAATTTATACCTCCCGCTACGGGTGCCACCGCGTTGAGAATCGTCGTTAGGTAGTTGCCTTCTGGGTCAACGCGGTAGTCGAACGAATTCATAAACGAACGGCGGTCGAGGAACAAGTGCTTAGAAATATCGCGACGCCCTACAATACAAAGGGCATTGGTGGCATGGTTGAGTTCGGGACGTGGTTCAAACAAAGACACCGAACGGCGGCGAATTTTTTCGTGTACTTTTTCAACCGGTAAGTGAGAATCAATCGACTCAAAACGGCGCGAGCGTTCTTTGGCGTTAAAATCCAGTGCTTTGTTAAAATTAACTTCGTTTTGTTGGTGCAAAGCTGTATTGGTTGCCGAAAGCGACGTAGTATCGTAAAAAGCAATTTCGTCGCGGGTGGTATCGTGCAGTGCTCCTAAAAATTGGGTTGTTTCAGGAATATCAATCCCTCTTTCTCGCAGCAATAAACGCACTTTGGGGTGATTGGCCATGTAGCTAATGACGCGGGCATTGACCGACCCTGGGCGTCCCGAACAGGCTCCGCAGTCATAGCCTGCATAGTGCGTATTGTTGACGCTCGTAGAGCCGTGCCCTACGGCATAAACGAGCGGTGCAAAATTATTGACCAAGCCAATACTCCGAAGTAGGTTTTCGACCCGGGTCGCCATTTCTTCAATCGTAAACCCAATTTGCAACCCATTTTCTTTGTCGTCGGGATTGGTGTTTTCAATGGTTAATTCCGAAAACTCGTCCATGTGCTTGAACGAAGAACTCGTGGCTGGACTTAAAGAAGGTTTAAAAACAGTAAGCGCCAAACGCATTGCCGACCAAAAACCCAACGTTTGTGAAATCAGCCAACCCCTCAAAAGCGTATGTGAATGTTTGGTAAAATGGAGGTCGCGTTCCCGTTTTTCCTTTTCATTTGTTAACTCTTTTATCAAATAAGTTGGTGTAACTGGCGCGGGGCATTGTTTGGTGATCGAATTGGCGTGCTTGGGTTTGTAATAAAACTCAACGCCAAAAAAACCAGGCGTGCCAAATGTCTGACAATGAGGGTCGTGCTGCTCTAAATAACGGCGAATCGAGCACTCACGGTCATCCATACAAAACATGGCCTGAAACGTCTTAGACGTGGGAGCATTGGCGCTCGAAGTCCCCTGCTTCATTCCTGCCAGCACTTGGTCGTAAAAACTCCACTCAAACGCCTCTTGCCAAATTTCAATCACTTCGTGAAATTCAGTGTAGGGTACTTTGGCAAAAATCGGGGTTGGGGGAGTTTCTAAGCGCGATGCTAATGGTGCCCAGTTGCCTTGATATTTATCGTCGAGTGCGTCTATTTCTAGCAGTAACTCAAAGATAATCAGTTCCCTAAGACTGATTTTTTTGCGGTCAAGCAGCAGCTGAGGCTGATCTTCCAAGACCGACACGATTCCCGACCAGCCTTGGTGGGCAAACTGTAGGTCGTAGAGGTATTGTTTGTACAATGATTCATCACCGATAAGCAACTTCAACAAATCGCTGATTTGGCAGTTTTCGTTGAGTAGCAATTTTTTCGCCCGTTCTGCCTTAAAAAAACTGGCGAAAGTATTCCGTTCCATTTCGCGTATCGACGAAAGGAATCCTTTGTGTGCCACTGGAAACCCCCAAATCGAAATTCCTTGGTCTAAATAACTACAAACCACCCGAAAGAAAAGCGGGTGTACCAGTAAGTCTAAGTCGATGCGGTACTGTTTTTTCCAGTTTTCGCGGAGGAGCCCAATTCTTCCCGAAATGGTAGGGTCGTAGTGGCCTGTGAGGGCTTTGCGTTTCCAAACCCCTACTTCTTCTTTGCCTTTTCGTTCGGCAATCACCCGTTCAAGGACTTCCTCGCTAATGCGATTTTGCATGTACCGTTCACGGTATTCGTCCAGCGTTAGCGTTACTTTGTATCCAAAAAATGCCGACGCATTTCTTAATGCTTGATAAAAGCTCTGGTGCTGAAATGCGTGAAGGGTATTGTGGTGGATAAAATCTTTGAGCGGCGCTTGGGCTGGCAAAAAGTGTTTTAGTTCGTGAAGGACTTCATGCTCATCGAAGAGGGGATGATGCGTTTTGGCTTTCATACAAAGAGGGGGGACGTTTATGTCTCACAAAGCTCCCTTTCTTCGATTAAAAGCAGGTTAATTGCCTATTAAAACAAGATTAAAAAGGCAGTGTAACAATAAAATGTGTGCCGACACCCAGCTGCGAACGCACCCGAATGTCGCCTTTGTGTAGTTTGATGATGCGCTCTGTCAAGGCCAGACCCACGCCGTGCCCTTTGATGGATTGGGTAGCTTCGGCGCGGTAAAAGGGCTCAAAAATATGGGGTAGGTCTTTTTGGGTTATTCCCACTCCGCGATCAACAAAGACAATCCGAATTGCTTTTTCTTGAATATAAAGCGTCACGTTTACCCGATTATCTTGGGAATATTTACAACCGTTTCCCATCAAATTCATAAAAGCAGTTTGCAGTAAAGACGCATCTCCTTCAATTTCTAAGGCTTCTTCGTCTTCGGGAAACTGGTCAAACTCAATGTGAACGTTGTAGTTGGGCATGTGGGTCAGTAGTATTTCGCGCGCTTGCCAAAGGAGCTCATCCACCCGCAGGGGATGCACAAAAAACTGAGAAGAGTCATCGTTGAGGCGGGCGAGTTCTAGCAAGCCGTTGACCAAATCCCGCATTTTTTTTACTTCTTCAATCGTTTCTTTGATGGTATCGCGGTAGGCTTCTGCCGTTCGTTCCTGCATGAGCGATACGCCCAGTTGTCCCATCATAATCGCCAATGGGGTTCTTAATTCGTGAGAAGCGTGCGAGACAAAACTGCGCTGGGAAGTGAAAGCAACTTCTAAGCGTCCCAAGAGCTCGTTGAAGGTAATGGCCAATTGTGCCAACTCATCTTTTTCTCGACCAATCGTCAGGCGCTCATGGATGTTGCGGGCAGAGATATTTTTTACTTGTTCTATGATTTCGGAAACGGGCCGAAGGGCATCGCCTGCAAACAACCACCCAGAAAATAGTACCACAAATAAACTGATGGCCCAACCCGTTACGAGGATACTTCGGAGCCGTTCTAGTTTACTAAATCCGTATAAATCAACGGCATAAGCGATTACGACGAGTACCTCTTTGCGTCGGTCAATGTAGCGTATTCCGATGATTTCTTTTTCGCCATCTTGCTCCCTAAACGACTTGCCATCTCGTATGCTTTGCAGTACTGCGGGGCTTACCGAAAAGGGCTCTTTGCCGCTGTCATAGATAATTTTGTTGTGGATGTCGTAAATAGTCACCTCTTCTTTGTGCATAGCCGTAAGGTTATTACGGTCGATGGCATGGAGCAAAGGCTCGGTGATTCCACTGACATCTTCCAACAGGCGAACTGTCGTTTTTGCTTTTTCTTGGAGTCGTTTGTTAAATTCTTGTTCTCGAAATTGGTCGTACAAATAATATACCGACAACGAAAACACAAGCATAATGGAGGCTACCAATATGGCAAAAAGAAGGGTCAGCCTCAGACGGATATTCATGATTCTTTTGGTTCTTTCATGATATAACCCATTCCTACCACGGTATGAATAAGTTTTGCAGGGAAATTTTTATCTACTTTTTTGCGGAGGAAATTCACGTACACGTCGATGGTGTTGGTGCCAGTATCGAAATGAATATCCCAAACTTTCTCCGCAATGTCCACCCGTGAAACGACCCTGCCTCGGTTCCGCATCAAGTATTCCAACAGGCCAAACTCCTTGGCTGTCAGTTCAATGCGACTTCCTGCTCGGCGTGCTATACGCTCATTGAGGTCTAGTTCCAAATCAGCAATTCGCAGTACGTTTTGTGTCTGTTTATGGTCGCTGTTACGTTTTTGAAGTGCCCTCAGCCGAATAATAAGTTCTTGAAATTCAAATGGTTTGACCAAATAATCATCGGCTCCAGAATCAAACCCACTTATTTTATCTTTGAGCGTGCCAAGAGCCGTGAGCATCAAAATGGGCGTTGTTATGTTTTCTTTGCGAAGCAAGGAGGCGAGCTCAAAGCCGTTTATTTTGGGTAAGTTGACATCGAGGACAATCACATCATAATGATTTGACAATGCAAAACTACTGCCTACTTGCCCGTCATAGGCTACTTCTACTTCCCAAGACTGTTCCTCAAGACCTTTCTTGATAAACCCTGCGAGCTTAGGCTCATCTTCAACGACTAAAACTTTCATAGACAATGTGTTGCGTGGAATTACTCACTTGATTGATGCTCAATGTTAAAGATAAGTATTTTTTTATTGAAATATTCTTGATGATTTTAACTAGGATTTAATTCTCATTCTTCGGTAAGAAAACGCCACTCGTCGGCAACTTAGTGTTTTTTATCTATTGTACCCCGTTGATACAAAGAATGAAAAGTACATTTGATGGTATAAGTTCAACTTTCTATAAAAATAATTACAAGACCAGCCTTTTTTCGATGAAGAAACTTTCCTACCTATCCCGTCTCTCTGCCGTGGGGTTGATTGTGAGTGCCGTTGTCATAACTGCACAAGCCCAACAGCCTACTCCTCCCGACGAAAATCGTTTTACCAAAAGCGTACTTACCGAAAAGCTCGACGAGCCGATGGAAATAACTTTTTTGCCCGACAAGCGAATTTTGTTTGTGGAGCGAAAAGGGAATTTAAAAGCATATGACCCTAAAACAAAGGAAGTGAGTGTCTTGGCTACGATTCCTGTGAATACCAAATATACCAACCGCCAAGGACAAGTGCGTGAGGCAGAAGAAGGGCTAATGGGGCTCATTGCTGATCCAAATTATGCCAAAAACAACTGGATATACATGTACTATGCTGATCCCAGTGAGAAAAAACACGTGTTGGCGCGCTGGGAGTTGAAAGGCAATGAACTGGTGGAAGCCTCTAAAAAGATAGTGTTGGAAGTACCTACGCAGCGCGAAGAATGCTGCCATACGGGTGGTGGAATGGTGTTTGACAAAGCGGGGAATTTATACTTAACGACAGGAAACAACACGAGCAATAGCAATTCTGATGGCTATGCCCCCATTGATGAACGCCCCAACCAAAGTACTTGGGATGACCAACGGGGCGCGGCCAACACCAACGACCTTCGCGGAAAAATCCTAAGAATTAAACCCCAGCCCGACGGTACTTATACCATTCCAGAAGGGAATCTTTTTGCCTATCCTGCCTCTAATGGGGGAGTTCAACAAAAATGGTCAGCGACAAATGTTCCCCCATCGGGGGATAGGGGGCTGACCCGTCCCGAGATTTATACAATGGGACACCGAAATCCATGGCGTCCAACGCTCGATAGTAAAACGGGCTTTTTATATTGGGGAGAAGTAGGGCCTGATGCCTCCAAAGACTCGGAACGTGGACCCCGTGGGTACGACGAACTAAACCAAGCCAAAGGGCCAGGGTTCTTCGGTTGGCCTTATTTTATTGGGGATAATAAAGTATATGGCGATTGGGATTTTGAAACCAATAAACTGAAAGCCGATTCCAAGTTTAATCCTGCCGCACCCATCAACGACTCGCCCAACAACACGGGTTTGCGCGAGTTGCCACCTGCCCAAAAAGCATTTATTTGGTATCCTTATGCCAACTCGCCCGAATTTCCAATGGTGGGTAGCTCGGGACGCAGTGCTACGGGTGGACCCGTATTTCGCAAAGCTGATTTCAAAAATGCGCCCCGTCCTTTCCCAGATTATTACGAAGGAAAATGGCTCGCGGTTGACTTTATGCGCGGCTGGATTATGGCGATTACCATGGACGAAAAAGGCGACTATAAATCAATGGAGCGTTTTATGCCCAGCGAAAACTTCAGCAGCGCTATCGACATGGACTTTAGCCCCGACGGAGATTTGTACGTACTCGAATACGGAAGTGCTTGGTTTAGAGGGAATGACAACGCACGCCTAGTAAAAGTACAGTACAACGCAGGAAACCGCACGCCTGTTGTTCAGGCAACTGCTGATCGCAAAGCAGGCGCTGTACCATTCAAAGTGGCATTCTCATCCGAAGGCACCAAAGACGCCGATAACGATAAACTCAACTACGAATGGAAAATTATCTCAAAAACAGGAGTACTAAAAACGTTAACTGAAGCCAATCCGACCGTTACTTTTGACAACCCTGGTACGTACAAAGCTACCTTGACAGTTACGGATGCCAAAGGAGCTAAAAATAGCCGTTCGATTGAAATCAAGGCTGGAAACGAAGCACCAGAAGTGGTGTTTGAAGTGACAAAGGGCAATAAATCGTTTTTCTTTCCCAACGAACCCATCGAATACCAAGTAAAAGTCAATGACAAAGAGGATGGTAGTTTGGAAAATGGAAAGATTTCCCCTAATCAAGTGGCGGTAAACTTGGATTATATGCCAGATACCTTTGACCCCGTGGAAATAGCGGCCAATTACCATACCACTGACGCCTCGGTTCGATTTAACACGGGTTATAAATTGATGAACGCCAGCGACTGTAAGTCGTGCCATATTGTGGATAAAAAATCGGTGGGGCCAAGCTACCGAGACATTGCCCAAAAATACAAAGGTGATGCGGCTGCCATAGAGAAGCTGGCCCAGAAAGTTATATCGGGTGGGGGAGGCGTATGGGGAGATCACGCCATGAGTGCGCACCCACAAATTTCGCCAAATGATGCCACAACGATGGTGAATTATATCATGAGTTTAGGAGAAAAACCGCTCCAAGCCCCATCGTTTGCGACCAAAGGGGCGCATACGCCAGCCGTTCCCAAAGGAGAAAATGGCCGTGGTAGTTATGTATTGCGGGCTGCTTACACCGATAGGGGCACCAAGTTGCTTTCACCCTTGATGTCAGAAGACATCGTTCACTTACGCAACTCGTCGCTTGACCCTGCTAAGGCAGACAAAACCAAAGGTTCTGAGCTTTTGATTACGCCAAATAAGTCCTTTAACCTCATTGGGACGGATTCGTACATTGCCTATAACCACCTCGACCTGACGGGTATTAAGCAAATTGAAGTTTTGGCCCAAGCAACAACCCGCGTTGGAGCCGTGGGCGGAACAGTCGAAGTGCGTTTGGGCTCACCTATGGGGAAGCTAATTGGGAAATCTACGCCAGTTGTGGTAAAAGACCCAGTGACGGGGCCACCACCTGCCGCCACTAACAATACCACGACTGCGGCGGGCGGGGCCAATGCCCAACGCCGTCAGGTACAAGGAGCAGGTGGTTTTGATATGAGCGCCATGATTCGTCGAGGTGCTCAACAGGCTGTGGCCAAAATTGAGCCTACAGAAGGTTTTCAAGATGTATATTTTGTCTTCAAAAATCCCGACGCCATGCCCCATCAAATTCTGATGTCGGTCATTATGATTCAATTTCAAAACACAATACCTAACCAATAACCCCCTCATCGTTAAGCATTTCTCACGCTACCTATGAATTTTGTTTGTCAAGCGCTTCGGCGTTGAATCGGTACACAAAAGGAGGTTTATGGGCTTTGCCTGTAAACTTCTTTTTGACCCGTTCCAAAATCCCCAAATTCAGCATCTTGCGCTGAAAATTCGCCCGTAACAACTTCTTATCCAGTACAGTTTCGTACAAAGATTGTAACTCGTTCATGGTAAATGTCTCCGAAAGTAGGTTGAAACCGACCAATTTGTGGTCGATGGTAAGCCGTAAAGTTTCGAGGGCTTTTGATACGATGAGGTTATGGTCTAAAATCAATAGAGGAAGATCGTGTACGTCGTACCAGTCGCCTACGTCTGAGAAAATATCAGGAGTAGGTTTTACTTTGGAAAAGTCAACCAAGGCATAATAACCAATCGTAATAAAACGCTGCAATAGCCAGTGCTCCTGCGCTAAGTCAAACCCATGAGAGGCCATGGTTGCTTTGTGGACATCCCAGTTGCCGCGATTGGGTTCTCCAAAGGTGTAAAATTGCTCCAAATAAATATCTTTCACCCCTGTACGTTCCCACAAAATTCGTTTGGCAGCCTCGGCGGTGCTTTCATTTTTAAACACAAAGCCGCCAGGTAGGGCATAGGCTTTGGTTTTTTTAAATTCGAGTAAAAGTACTTTCAGCTGTTGTTCGTGAAACCCAAAAATGACGCAGTCAACCGATACACTTGGGAGGTATTCGGAACCTTGGTCTAAAAAATCTTTTATGTTTTCGCTAGGAAGCATACGCGTAAATTTTGCACAAAAAAAAGAAAAAATTTGGAATATCGACGTTAACCCAATAAGTTTGTATCATAATGATATATACCAGTAAGCTAAATTCTTTACAATAACGTTTCAAAACTCTAAATCAAACAAAGGCGCCCATTTTTCTTTCTTAGAATTAGTCATTTTAGAGGTAAATAATACGTTCCTCTGAATAGCAATCAATAAAATTAAGAAAAATAAATGCACTAATTATCAATATGATACTTAGTAAAAATGTGTTTGATTTAGCCAAAAACAAAGATTTTTATTTTTTTGTAAGTATATAGTCATTTATAAACTCTTTTTAGTTGGATTAGCAGAATTGTTCGTTTGTTAGTACCTATTAGTTGGCCGTAAGGCTTTTCTCCACACGTTCGTTATCTATTTACTGAGTACGTTTCTAGAAGCAACCCAAAAGGTGGCTTTTGGGTGTTGCACAATTTCCCACGCATTATTGTCAATTTTTGAAACATAAACTGTGTACGTCTGTAGCGTATTATTATGTTTTTTTGCGCCTAGAAAATTTGTATTTTTTTTATATTTTTTGTTCACTTTTTAACCTATCAGTTTTTTCTTATGAGAACAAAGTTCTACTCACTGTTGACGTGTGTGGTGGCATGGATGTTCCTACTCCTCCTTGCACCCGACCCAGCACACGCCCAAGAACGTAAAGTATCGGGGAAAGTAATGGCGTCTGATGGCCCTATTCCAGGAGCCACCGTGTTGTTGAAAGGTAGTAACGTCGGAACGTCAGCAGATGCTGAAGGCGCTTTTACTATCAATGTCAAAGGTGCTAATCCTGTATTAGTGATTTCGGCAATTGGTTACAAATCATTGGAAGTGCCAGTCGGAAACCAAACAACGGTTAACGTTAAGCTTGAAGATGAAGCGAATGCTTTGACTGAAGTGGTTGTAACAGGGTATTCTGTAGATAAGCGCCGTGAGTCAACGGGGGCTATTTCTACCGTAAAAACGAAAGACCTTACAACAGTGCCATCTTCAAGTGTTGAGCAACAATTACAAGGTCGGGTAGCAGGTGTGACCGTTGTGACTACCAGTCAACCAGGGTCAGGAAGCCAGATTCGGGTTCGTGGTTTTGGGGCATTTGGCGGTAACGAGCCCCTCGTTATTGTTGATGGGTACCCAGTTGGTAACGTAAACTTCTTAAATCCAGAAGACATTGAATCTACCACTGTGTTGAAGGATGCCTCGGCAGCTTCTATCTACGGAGCGAGAGCGGCCAACGGGGTAATTGTATATACCACTAAAAGAGGTAAAAAAGCAGCCAAAAAACTGAGCGTTACTTATGATGGTGTATATGGTCTTACGGATCCAGGTAAAGGTCAAAAAATGATGAATCCACAAGACCAAGCAGATTGGACGTGGATAGCTCTTAAAAACTCTGGCTCACCGCTTTCGCACCCTCAGTACGGTTCAGGCCCAACGCCTGTACTTCCTGATTACCTTAAAGTAGGTAACAGAAGTGGTGTCATTGGAACGGTTGATTTGGCCGCAGAAAAGCTAAAATACAACATTACTGGGCCAACTATCGGTGATTTCTACCAAGTTATCAAGGCTAATAAAGCAGGAACTGACTGGTATAAAGCATTGACCCAAACAGGAACAATCAGCCGCCACAGCTTAGGTTTTGAAGGTGGTGGAGATGCTTCTCGCTTCTATGTGGGCTTATCTATGCAAGATCAACAAGGTATTTTGCCAAGCCAGCGTGCAAAGCGTTATGCCATGCGTGTCAATACGGAGTTTGATATTTTCAAGAATGTAAGAATTGGTGAAAACATCCAGCTTACTTATCTTCAAATCTTAGGCCGTCAGGGAGGTAACGAAGGGTTACAATCATCACAAGATGAAAACGACATCTTAGGGGCATTCAGATCTCCTACCATTATCCCTGTTTATGACGAATTTGGTGGATATGCGGGTACAACTGCCTTAGGTTTCGGTCAAGGTTCAAACCCTGTTGCAAACCAACAGGCAGGTAAGCTCAACAAAAATTACAATGCTTTGGCATCTGGTAACTTCTACATCGAAGTTGACCCAATCAAAGATTTGACGTTGCGTTCATCAATCGGTGGAAATTTTGTGAATTTCTACGGCTGGGGATACGGTCGCCCAATTTATGAAACCCTTGAAAACAAAGGTGTAAACTGGTCTTACAACGAAAGTGGTGGATTCAGATTAGGCTGGACTTTCACGAACACGATTTCTTACAAGAAGAAATTTGGTATCCATAATTTGGATTTATTGGTTGGACAAGAAGCCCTTAACACAGGCTTTGGAAAAGAGTTACGCGCTGATGGTCGTAACCCATTCTCTGGTGATCCTAACTATATTACCATCTCTACGTTGGATATTAGAAACCCAGCAACCAGTGTTAAAGACAACGGGATTACGTTTAACTCTTATTTTGGTAGAGCGATCTATAACTTGAAAGATAAGTATATCATTACTGGGGTACTTCGCCGTGACGGTTCTTCTCGCTTTGGTGCCAACACAAGATACGGGGTGTTCCCAGCGGTGTCTGCGGCATGGAGACTTTCGGATGAGCCATTCATGAAACAATTTGCTTGGGTGACTGATTTGAAAATTCGGGGAGGTTATGGTTTGATGGGTAACTCTAATAACGTTGCTCCTACCAACCAATTTAACCTTTATGCACAAAGTGTAGAAAACTCATCGTATGACATCAACGGTACAAATGGTGGCGTAGTAGGAGGTTTCAGACAATCACGTATCGGTAACCCTGACGCAAGATGGGAAACAAGTATTACCAAAAACATTGGTATTGATGGTTCGTTCCTCAACGGAAAATTGGATGTTATCCTTGATTTGTGGCAAAAAGATACCAAAGACTTGTTGTATCGCTTACCAATTACTCAGACAGTGGGTGGTGCTACACCTCCTTCGGTTAACGTAGGTACAATGGTTAATAAAGGTATTGATATTCAGGTGATTACGCGTGGTAAATTTGCGGAAAAAGTAGGCTACGAGTTTGACGTTACGGGTAGTTTCCTTGATAACAAAATTACCGAAATCGGTGGCGGCCTTACTTATTTGCAAGACGTAAACCCAGGCTTTAGAGGTGTAAACCCTATTCGTAACCAATTGGGCTATTCTCTTTCTTCTTTCTACGGATATAAAGTACAAGGACTTTTCCAAAGCCAAGAAGAAATCAGAAACGCTCCTACCCAAGACGGAGCTGGCGTAGGTCGTTTCAGATATGTTGATGTGGATGGAGATGGCAAAATAACTGCTGGAGACCGTACGTATTTGGGTAGTCCAGTGCCTAAGTTTACGGGCGGTTTGAACTTCCGACTTAACTACAAAAACTTTGAAGTATTGTCTTACTTCTATACATCAATCGGAAATAAAATCTTTAATATCTCAAAAAGATTTACTGATTTCTATCCATTGTTTGCAGGTTCTGCTATCTCAGAGCGCGTAAAACAATCTTGGACGCCGCAGAACACAAGTGCTACTATTCCAATCTTTGAAGCAAATGATGGTTTCAGTACTGGTTCTCAATCGAGTGACTTTTACGTAGAAGATGGTTCTTATTTGAGATTCCAGAACCTTTCATTTGCTTATAACTTCCCAATGGAAGTGGCAAATAAACTACGATTGAGCAGACTTCGGGTTCATGCCGCTGTCAATAACCTATTTACAATTACCAAATACGGTGGATTAGATCCTCAAGTAGCTGGTGCTGCGGATACTAACTTTGGGGTGGATTTAGGAAACTTCCCAATGACGCGTCAATTCACTTTCGGTATAAATGTTGGATTTTAATAGATGAACAACAAAATGAAAAAAATAATCTTTTCAATAGCAAGCATCATTCTTTTATTAGCGGGATATGCCTGTAAAGATAGCTTCTTAGAGGTGCCTCCAACGGGCTCACTTGCTAAAGAACAACTTACCAGCAAAGCTGGTTTGGACGGAAGTTTAATTTCTGCCTACGCTCAATTGAGTGCTTTAGGTCAAACCCACTCAGGGCCTTCAAACTGGCTGATTGGAAGTATTAGAGGGGGAGATGCCAACAAAGGTACTGACCCAGGGGACGGTTCTGAAATGAACCCTATTCAAACATTCCAATACAACTCGACGGATCCTGTAGCCGCCAACGTGTATCAAAGTTATTTTGAGGGTGTTTCGCGCGCTAATGCTGTATTGGCTTTGTTGAAAGAAGCACAGCCAAGCGTAAAAGCGGAAGATATCAAGTTGATAACTGCGGAAGCGCGTTTCTTGAGAGGCCACTTCTATTTCCAATTGAAAAGAAACTTCAACCTAGTACCTTATGTTGATGAAACTAAGAATCTTTCAAACGGAATCGACAAAGTGAAAAACGATGTTGAGCTATGGCCAAAAATTGAGGATGATTTCAAAACTGCTTACAACGATTTGCCAGAAACATCATCTGCGGTTGGTCGTGCCAACAAATGGGCAGCGGCTTCTTACTTGGCAAAAGTGTATTTGTATCAAAAGAAATACGCAGAAGCCAAAGCGTTGTTTGATTTAATCATCGCTAACGGTAAAACAACAGGTGGTAAAAAATATGCTTTGCTTCCTAAATATTCAGATCTTTATCGTGTTGCCAATGACAATAATGCGGAGTCGGTGTTTGCAGTTCAAGCAACTGTTAAATCAGGAAATGGAAACAATGCCAACGCTGATTTGCAATTGAACTTTATTCAAGGATCTGATCCTGGTACTTGCTGCGGCTTCTTCCAACCGTCTTTTGAATTCGTAAACTCATTCCGCACTGATGCAAAAGGACTTCCACTTTTGGATGGTACTTACAATGCTCCTGCCAATGCAGTTAAAACGGATATGGGTATTAAATCTGACGTGGCTTTCACGCCAGATGCAGGGCCACTTGATCCACGGTTAGACCATACAGTAGGCCGTAGAGGTATTCCGTTCTTGGATTGGGGCCCACACACAGGCTTTAGCATGATTCGTAACCAACCAAACGGTGGTCCATACTCTCCTAAAAAATACTTGTTTACCAAAGCTGAAAAAGCGGCGGGCTTAACTGAAACAGGAGGTTGGGGACACCAAACTTACAATGCTTACAACGTTACTATTATTCGTTTTGCTGACGTACTTTTAATGGCGGCTGAAGCTGAAATTGAAGTAGGGTCGTTGGCTAAAGCACTCGAATATACCAACATGGTAAGAGGTAGAGCAGCCAATGCGTCTGACTACGTGATGATTGATGGCAAGCCTGCCGCTAATTATAAAATTGCATTGTACGATGCTTTCCCAACAAAAGAATATGCTCGTTCAGCAGTTCGCTTTGAAAGAAGAATTGAGCTAGGAATGGAAGGATACCGTTTCTATGACCTAGTACGTTGGGGTGAGGATGTAGCTGCCATTAACAAGTATCTACAATATGATCAGGTATTGTTGCCTGGCGCATTAGGTGGTGCTAAATATGAAGCTAAATATGCGTTGTTCCCTATACCTCAAGGCCAAATAGACTTGTTGAATAGCAAAGAACAAATCTTAAAGCAAAACCCTGGCTATTAATCCTCGGTTATTTCTTGCAACTCAAAATCGGCAAGTCATTTGACTTGCCGATTTTGTTTAAATAGAGTAGGTTGTATTTTTATCCAGTCATTTACATAAATTTTGAGCGTATGGTTGTCGCACGCCTTGCTGTTATTAGTCTGTTTGCTTTCTTTTTCTTGAGCTCTTGCAAAGACAAACCCCTTTTCTCGAAACTAGAAGTTAGCGATACGGGCATCGACTTCTCAAACCGAATTGTTGAAAACGACACGCTGAATATTCTTGACTTTGAGTATGTCTATAATGGTGGGGGAGTTGGTATTGCGGACATGAATGGTGATAGCTTACCAGATATTATTTTTTCGGGAAACCAAGCCGATAGCCGCATTTACCTCAACAAAGGCAATATGAAGTTTGAGGATGTTAGTAAAAAAGCAGCATTTTCAAATCTAGGACGCTGGTGTTCGGGAGCAAGTTTGGTGGATATCAACGCTGATGGGCGAATGGATATTTACCTCACTGCTACCACCAAAGGCATAGAGTCCCAGCGCGCTAATTTGCTCTTTGTGAACCAAGGAAATAACAGCGATGGTGTGCCTACCTTCAAAGAAATGGCGCATGAATATGGCATCGACGACCGTGGGCATTCGATGAATGCCGCTTTCTTTGATTATGACAACGATGGAGACTTGGATTTATACGTTCTGACCAATACCATTGAAAGCAACCCCAACCAGTTCCATGAAAAACGCCGCGATGGCTCGTCGCCCACCACCGACCGCCTATACCGTTGCGATTGGTCTGAGGGCTCTAATCACCCTGTTTATACCAATGTGTCGAAAGAGGCGGGTATTCAAATCGAAGGGTATGGGCTGGGGATTAACATTTGCGATTTTAACCGTGATGGTTTTAAGGATATTTATATTACGAATGATTACCTGACCGACGACTTGCTTTACGTTAATAACGGAAACGGTACTTTTACCGATAAAGCAGCCGACTATTTTAAGCACACCAGCAACTCAGCCATGGGCAATGACGTGGCTGATATCAACAATGATGGCCTTGTGGACATTGTGGCGGTGGATATGTTGCCCAAAGACAATGCCCGCAAAAAACGCCTCATGGGCCCCAATAGTTACCAAACATACCTTAACAATGACCTGTTTGGTTTTACGCATCAATATGTTCGCAATACACTTCAACTAAATCTGGGAAATAAACCCAATAGCAATGAACCCGCTTTTGCTGAAATAAGTATGCTTTCCAACGTGGCAGAAACGGACTGGAGCTGGACACCTATGCTTGCTGATTTTGACCACGACGGTTTTCGTGACCTCATCATTACCAATGGTTTCCCAAGGGATGTGACCGACCGTGATTTTGGTCAATTCAGGGCAGAAAGTAGTTCTATTGCGCCTAAAAGCTATTTATTGGGTGAAATTCCCATTGTTAAAATTCCTAATTACGCTTTTAAAAACAACGGTGACCTTACCTTCAAAGATGTTTCAGAAACATGGGGGCTAAACCAAGCATCGTTTAGTAACGGTGCGGCTTATGCTGACCTAGACCGCGATGGTGACCTCGACCTCGTGAGCAACAACATCAATGATTCTGCCTTTGTATATCGTAACAACTTGGTGGAATCGACACCCGAAAAAGCCCACTATTTGCGGGTCGTGTTTAAAGGGGAGGGGCATAACCTCAGCGGACTTGGCGCTAAAATGACGCTCTATTACCACGGAAATAATACCCAAGTCTATGAACATTCTCCTTACCGTGGTTATTTGTCAACGGTAGAGCCAGTAGCGCATTTTGGTTTGGGCGATCATCAAGCGATTGATTCGGCAACGGTTGTATGGCCTAATGGAAAACAACAAGTGTTGAAAAACATTAAGGCAGACCAGGTTCTGACCGTATCGCAGTCAAACGCAACGCAAAACTATGTAGCGCCTACCCAGAATCAGAGGTATTATTTTACGGATTTAAACGATTCGTTACACCTCAACTGGAAGCACGAAGAAGTAGAGTACATTGACTTTAACGTTCAAAAACTGCTGCCTCACAAGCTTTCTCAATATCCGCCAGCAGTTTCGGCGGGCGACATCAATGGCGATGGCCTTGACGATTTTTTTGTGGGCGGTTCTCGCCAGTACAAAGGGCGTTTCTTTTTACAAAATCCTTCGGGTAGCTTTGCCCTTGCCGACCTCTTGCCCGACAAAGAAGGTGCCGAAAAAACATCTGAGGATTTGGGTACGTTGCTTTTTGATGCTGATGGTGATGGCGACAATGATCTGTACATTGCAAGTGGCGGAAATGAATTACGCCCCAATGATTTGGGTTATCAGGACCGCCTGTATCTCAACGACGGCAAAGGTCAGTTCTCGTTTGCTCAGGGAGCTTTACCCGCTTTATTAACCAGTAAATCGTGTGTACGTGCGGCCGACTATGACCGTGATGGTGATTTGGACATGTTTGTTGCGGGGCGGGTCATTCCTGATCAATATCCAGCCCCTGCTAGCAGTTATATTTTGCGTAATGATACCAAAGGAGGAGTTGTGAAGTTTACTGACGTGACGTCCCAAACTGCGCCTGCCCTGCAAAACCTTGGTCTGGCCTGTGACGCACTTTGGACCGATGCCGACAACGACGGTTGGCTTGATTTGTTGATTGCGGGAGAATGGATGCCGTTGACTTTGCTCAAAAACCAAAAGGGCAAATTCGACATTTTACACTCCGAACTCGACACTAAAAAAGGCTTTTGGGGTAGCTTAGTAGGCGCAGATTTCGACCACGACGGTGATACCGATTACATCGCAGGAAACCTTGGGCTGAACACCCTCAACAAAGCCTCTGATACGCATCCGTTGACTATATTGGCAGGCGATTTTAACCAAGATGGTAGCTACGATGCCATTCCGTTTGTTTACTTTTTGAACCCTGAAAACAAACCTATTCGAGTGCCTTTTCATGGGCGCGAAGATCTCATCAAGCAGTTTATTCAGACAAGAATGCGTTTCCAGAAATATGCTGATTTTGCCAATGCGACCTTTGATAACCTGCTGACGGAAGAAGAACGAAAAAAAGCCCTTCAGCTAGACATTAATTATTGTCAGTCGGTATATATCGAAAATACGGGAAATGGAACGTTCAAAACTAAGCCTCTGCCAATATTAGCTCAAATCGCTCCAATTAACGGGATGATTGTCGAGGATTTCGATACCGATGGTTTCTTGGATGTCTTGATAGTGGCCAACGATTTTGGAAATGAAACCAGTTCAGGCCGATACGATGCTTCTAATGGACTATTGCTCAAAGGCAACGGCAAGGGCGATTTTGTGCCAGTGCTCCAAACCCAAACGGGCTTTTATGTACCAGGAAATGCCAAAGGATTGGCGCAGTTGACCAACAAAGCAGGACGTCGGATTCTGATTGCTACCCAAAACCGTGGTTCTTTGCGGAGTTTTGGCCAAAACGGTGCTTCGCTTAAATGGGTAGCATTGCGGCCCCAAGATGCGTACGCGCTCATTCGTGACAAAAAAGGAACGCTACGCCGCCAAGAACTCTATTATGGTGCCTCGTTTTTATCACAGTCGGCGCGTAAGTTGGCACTAACGACACATGACGCTTCAGTTGAGATTGTTGATTTTAAAGGGAAAAAGCGGAAGGCTTTGTAGAAGAATTTCCGTCGGTTAATCGTTTAAGATTAACTGACGGAAATAACTATACGTCAACCAGATAAACTTTGTTAGGCAGCCAACGAAAGAGGCTGTTCAAATGCTTTTTCACGTACCTCAGTGCCGTGCTGCGACGCCCAAAGCTGATAATAGGCTTCTTTTTTTGCGAGTAATTCAAGGTGGCGTCCTTCTTCAATTACTTTGCCAGACTCTACCACCACAATTTTATCGGCGTTCATAACCGTGCTGAGACGGTGGGCAATAATGACGATGGTTTTACTAGCTTCTCGCAAGTGTTGAATCGTAGTTTGAACTGCTTTTTCGGATAGCGAATCCAATGACGATGTAGCTTCGTCTAAAATGATAATTTCAGGACTGCGATACAGTGCTCTCGCAATGGCGATGCGTTGTTTTTGCCCCCCCGACAAATTAGCACCGTTTTCTCCCAAATACGAATGAAAGCCGTTGGGTAATTTCTCAATAAATTCGCTGATACCAAGCGTATGGCAAATGTCCAAAATGCGCTGCATATCAGGCTCGTATTCGCCCACGGCAATATTTTCAATGACATTGCCTGCAAAAAGGTCAATTTGTTGAGGCACAACGCTCACCAACTGCCGTAAGGTATGGTTGCTGATATGATTGATGTCGTAGTCGCCAATAAAAATAGTGCCGTTTTGTAAGGGGTAAATGTTTTGCAACAGCGACAGCAACGTAGATTTACCTGAACCACTTTCGCCCACAATGGCCGTAATACTACCTTTGGAGATTTTCAAATTGAAATTCTCAAATACCTGCACCCGCGTACCATAACGAAACGAAACGTCCTGAAAAACAATGTCTCGAATCATAGTGGGAGTCAAATCTATTTTATTGGCAGTAGCTTCACGCTCCAAATCCAGGATTTCAAAAAGGCGGTCGGCGGCAATGAGCGCATCCTGTACCACCCGATTAGCCCCAATCAAACTACTCGCTGGCCCCGTAAAATAGCCAATCAACGCATAAAAAGACAACAGTTCGCCAGGTGTTAGCTCTTTGTCTAGCACAAATCCCGACCCTGCCCACAATAAGATAATCGTGAACAACCGCGACACCAACTCCGAGGCCGTACCCGACCAGACGGAGTTTTTGGCCGAAATAAAAATCGTTTCCAATAACTTTACAAAACGCGTCTCAGTCTTGATATTGGCAAAACTTTCCAGACCAAAGCGTTTGATTGTCCCCATTGCATTCAAAGACTCGACCAACTGCGATTCCAACTCCGCGCTTTTCTCCATCAATTTTCGTTGATGCTTTTTATTAAGCCGATTAACGACCCAATAGTTGAGCGCATAAAAAGGCACAATAGCCATCATAATCAGGGCCAGTTTCCAGTCGTAAGTAAACATCATTCCAAACGAAAAAAGAATGATAAATACATTGACCACCAAGTTAAGCGCCGTATCGTTGATAAAAGCCCGAATCTTAACAGCATCGTTGATACGGGAGATAATTTCTCCAACTCGCATGGTATCAAAAAATTGCTGTGGGAGCTTCATCAGGTGTTTATAATATCCCAAAATCAACTGTGCATCAATTTGTTGACCAGTACGTAGGGCAAAGAACGTTTTCATCGAACCAATGACCAACTGCAACAACAAAATCAAAATCATGCTTACACTCAGCAAATTGAGTAAGTTTCGGTTGCCTTCGACCAGTACATTATCAACGATTTTTTGCATATAAACCGAAGACGATAGCCCCAGTACGGTATAAATCAACGCCCCAAAAAGTGCTTGAATCATCACCGACTTATGCGGCTGAATCAATTGCCAAAAACGCAACATCACCGATTCTTTGGCATTGCCTGTTTCAAAGGTTTCATCAGGAAGAATCAATATCAATACCCCCGACCAAATATTCTGAAACTCTTCGTACGTTTTCTTCTCAATTTTGCCAAAGGCTGGATCCATCACCACCACGTGCTTATCGGTCACTTCATAAATCACTACATAATGATGCAGTCGTTCTTGAATAATTACGTGGGCAATGGCTGGCATCGGGATTTTTAATAAACTTTCAAATTTTCCTTTTACCCCTTTTGCCTGAAAACCAAGCTTTTGAGCGGCCTCTATCATCCCCAATACGTTCGTTCCTTTTTTGTCGGTGCAGGCATATTGGCGAATTCGGGCAATGGGCAACAATAAGTTGTAATGGGCTGATATAGACGCCAAACAAGCTGCCCCACAGTCGGTAATGTCGTGTTGTTTAACTTCCGTTTTTTTCTTTCTTGAAAACATGGCTGTTGTGATTTTTAGGTTTAGACTTTCCAAGTTTGGTAATAGTCGAAATCAAAACTTGGAAAGTCTTGAAGTGTCGTGTGATTTTGAGGTTTAGACCTTCCAAGTTTGATAATAGTCGGAATCAAAACTTGGAAGGTCTGATGGTGGGGGCTTTCGGATTGAGCCAATCGTCGGCTTTGTCGTACAGTAGGTCAAAAAGGCTGCGTTCGGTCACAATAAAATGCGTTCGAAGAGTCATTCCCTTTTTAAGTTGTCCTACATATCCATTGGGTAAAGACAAATGGGTTTGCAGCAACCAACATTTCACTTTGAAGAAAGGTTGCTGGTTCTCCGCCACGTTCAAATCGTTTGAAATTTCCTGAACTACCCCCTCGGCAAACCCCCATTGATTGTAGTCAAACGCATCCAGTTGCATTCTTGCTTTCATGCCTTTGTGCAGTAAACCAATGTCTTTGGGCGCTACATAGCACTCCACGATGAGGTTAGAGTCAGGAGAGATTATTCCCAGTAGTTCCCCTGATTGGAGGTAACTTCCAGCATATTTTCCTATCCACTGGTGTATATGTCCTTCCACAGGCGCTTTTATGGTATATAGTTCGCGTTCTTGGAGGTATTGCCTTTCTTGAGCTTTTAGCTCTTCCACCGCCATTTGGTGTTGCATGAGTGCTGTTTGCCACTCACCGATTTGGCGCTCAAAGGCCGTTTGATACTGCGCCTGTACGCTCTCGTAAGCAAAAGCTTTATCTTCTACGTCGAGGGCGGCGACTACTTTTTCGTCGAGTAGTTTTTGGTTGATGTCCCACTCTCGTTTACGCTTTCGCTGCATTTGTAGATTTTCAGTCATTGCCCAGCGAAATTGCTCGTATTGTTGACGATACAACGGCGAACCCAGATTCGAGAGTAATTTAAGACTTTGTTTGTCTAACTGTACAAGCGCCTTCAAATCGCTGATATACAACTCTTTTTCACGTTGTTGTGTCCGATTAAGGCGTAGCTTAGTGTCCAGCATATCCGTTTGCAAACGTAGTAGAGGTTGTCCGAGTTTAACCCGCTGATTGTCCCGAACATATACCTGCGCGACTGTCCCAGCCACTAATGATTTCAATTCGTTACGCTCGGCAGCGGGACGTATTATTCCCGTGCTTTGCACCGACACGTCCACCTTAATAAATGGCAAACTCCCCAACGCCAGTACCAACGCTAACAAAACTAATACATAAATCAGTTGGCTGCGAACAGTGACTTTGGGCAGATAAGCTTCGGTGGTAAAAGGAGCGATTTCGGCGGGAGGTAATTGTGAAGGTTTCATAGGCATCTAAGTTTTTTACAAAAATGCACTCCGCCTTTACCGCTTTTCAACAACTATTCTGACTACTTTATGAAGAAAGGTTATAACGTTTTCAACAACGCCGCTACCCCATTAATTAACATATGTAATAAAATAGGCCACAGAATATTCTGATATTTTACAAATAATGTCTCACAACAAAAACGTAAAAATTGAGAAGAAGATGAACTAAAAAAGTTGCCCAGAAAGGATAACTTTTCTTTATCTTGGCGATTAAGAAAGTATAGCCGAGAATTAAGCCAATGAAAAAGGCATCAATCATGTACAATACGTTAAAGTTATGGTTGAGTGAAAATAATACAGCAGATACTATACATTGTATATGTATATTTTTGGTCAAATACCTAACTCCTTTAATGACAAGATATTGAAAAATCAAGGTTTCTATCAAAGGAGCAATAAATACGACTAATACAAACTCTTCTGTCTTGCTGTACTTCGAAAAATCTACACCTTTCAAGTTCTCTCCCGTGATGCCACTTATTGCTGCAAAAATATTGGATAGAATTATCGACAGTATTGTCATATAGGCTATTACCAACAATATAGAGGTCTTTTCAAAAAAACGCATTGTTTTTATCATTACTTATTCAGTTAAATAAAGACATCAGGCGCTATTCTTTTTTTAAAAAAATCTGAAACAAAGTACCAAGTAAAATCAAGTTTACATAAAAATAATTTTCTTGGTAAATTCCAAAAAATAAATTAGCTATTATAACAATAATTAATGCAAAAATTGACTTAATTGGAGCATTTGTGCTGAAGTATTCTCTGAAAACAGTACTAATCCAAATGAAAACAGTAATATTTAAAATAATGGCTCCTAGTTTCATATAATCTTTTAATAAGGCATTACTACTACTTGTAAGTAATAATTGCCCAATAAGAAAAATTTCAATAAGAAAGCAAAGTGTAAAAATTAATAAATTCTTTTTCATCGTTTTTGAGTTAAAAAAATGGACTATCAATTGTCGCTTCAATTTTCTACTTTTAAAACATTGATAATTAATTGGTTGTCTCTATTTATTCAGTAGTATCAATTTGGAATCATAATAAATCCTATTTTAGGATTCTCCAATTTTATTAAAAAATATTATTAGTGCAAAAAACGCTTAAATATAGCTAAGTACTATACCTAAGCGTTTTGATTAATCCATAAATTTAGCGAATAGCAGCTCCTACTCCGACAGAAAGTGTTCCTTGTGAAGCATATGCTTGTGATGCCCCTACAAACTCATCAACAGCATAATGAATATAGTAAAAAGTCCACTGTACAATCCCTTTAGGAGAATCAGCTCCGCCCATTGTTAGAGATAATTCCAAATCTGTTAAATTTAACAGATTATTATTTTGTTCGAAAAGTTGCATTTTTATTTATTTTTAAAGTAGAAAAAAAATAAATTTACAAAGAGTAAAATAATTAAAATAATTTTAAACATAGAAAGTTTGTCTTTTTGAAAGTTCCACATAAATAGAAGAACTAACGAAAGCATAAACATACCACCCATGTATTTGCTTGATGTAACCGTGCCTCCCTGTAATAAGATGCTTAGATAGTTAACATTCAGTAAAGCAATCAAAATGGCTGCAATCAAAAGTAGCTTTTGCATAATATCAAATAGTTTTCTATGTTTAAAAATAGTAAAATTACCTTAGAAACTCATATTTTTAGGCTTGTATGAATTCCAACCTGCCTGTGCATCTTTGGACATTTCATTAATTGCCCAAATGGCGCCAATAATTCCACAAACTACACCTACTGTCACTGGATCTAAGCCGCCATTAGATTCGTTCTTTTCATTTGAAGTCAATTCACTGACGCCAAATCCACTCAATTCCAAATTTTTCATTGTTTTCAAGCTGTTTAGTTGTTAAAAAAATTGATTTATAATCATCTTGTGCCTACCCGGGATGGCACAAGGGAGATTCAACGATTAATAATACACTACCCCCGTAGTCAGTTTCAATAGCTCTTCGGCGGCTTGTTGAGGAGTTGGGTCAGTGACGCCTTGAGCTTGGCTTGAAGGTGCATAGCCATCACCTCCCACAAGGTTTGTTAATTCTACTTGAGTCAGTTCTACTGTGTTTGTTTGCGTATCTGAGAAGATTATTTCCAACAACTAGAAATTAATCTCAAATGAGTGAATAAAACTATTAGCAATTTTTCATAAATAGTCACCTCAAAATGTCCAAGTTATTGGTGTTATATAATACTTGAAAATCACAAGATTATGAGCAACTTAGCAGAAAATACTTAAAAACTCGCCCGTAGTCTCACAAAATATTCGATTTATCTTTATTTATTCTTCTTTACTAAATAATACCCTAGTAGGATAGAGAAAAACAGTTTAGGTAATATATCTGTAATTCGAAGGCTTTTATTTACCCATTCTGAAAAAATACCTGTAACTTCACCTCCCTTAATATAGATATACCCTACGTTAAGAAAAAAACTAAACGCCACAACCAATAAAAATATTAGTAATGTGTAAATAAATGATTCGGTTTTCATATTTCACGGATTTATTGTACGAATATTTTTTGAAGAAAAATATGATGTTATTTCATAAATATCTAGAAATACTAAAATATATACTAAAATAAACAAACTAAATTACCTAAAAATATCTAATTTGACTAGACAAATCTTCATTATTTATAACTACATCTAGTCAAATATATATATCATATAAACCATGAAACAAAGTTTATTAAATACACAATTATTCTATTATTTAAATTTATATATTATCAATATATTTAGCTACTAATAAAGTGAAGTTGAACCAGAAATGTGATAGTACGCAGTAAAAAAAACCGTATTTTAGCCGAATGAATCCTAAAAATATTCCTCCTAAAAACTGAGCCGTTAGTAGCACAGGAAAAAGAATGAATGGTGTTTTTTTGTAATCAAAATTTGTGAGATGAATTAAAGAGAAGGCAAATGCAATAGAATAAAAAATAACAAAATAGTATCTTTTATAAAAGTTTCTTAAAAACTGGTCAGAGAATAAAAATGAAGATACACTTATAAGAAATATACTAACTAAAATCGGCAACTTTGAATTAAAATTAACTATAATAATTTCAAAAACGAATAACATGCCGCAGACGATAGAGACCAAACAGGCAACAATGCTCCATCTTGGGCTTGCTAAATGAGAGCGAAAAATAATCTCTTCGACAAACGGAACAGCTAAGCATATCAAAAATAAATTTTCAAAAAAATCAGTTTTCGTGTTTAACTTATTAGAATTTTCAGGTAGTAATCCATAATAATTCAATACAGCAAGGGCTGCAATTACAGGAAATAAAAAGATAATTTCCCACAAATAATATATAAAAACGCTAAGTACCCTCTCTTTGACCGTTTTGTTACTATCATAAATAGTCGGCGAAGGTTTATGAATAAAAAGCCACAAATCTTTTATATAGTACAACATAAAATGAGTAATAAAAAATGGGAATAGACCCCCATAACAAGAGTATGGGGGTGTTGATTTAATTATTTAGAACCAACTTGCTACTTTATTATAAGCAGCTTCTACATATGAAGAAACTACTTTTGCTCCGCATACTAAAGCAGCAGCCGTAGTTCCAACAAAGTCTCCTAGGTCATTAGCTAAAGAAGTTTTTGTCGTAGGATCGACACCACCATTAGTATCTATTATTTCTTGGTGAGAAAGTTCAGTAATGAGAGAGTTCATATTTTTATTACAAGTTATATGATTGATTATTGCAATTGATTGATATTAGGATCTTTTGCTATGTTACAATTACAATTTCCCATAGCTTTATCGTATGCGGCTTTTGCTGCAGTTTTCAACTCAACCCAATTTTTATCAAGCCATTCAATAAGGTCTCCAATAAACCCTCCTTCAATTAATAGCATCTCATTTTCATCAAGACACTGAACTCCGTAATTTTCTAAATTTTTCATTGTTTTCAAGCTGTTTAGTTGTTAAAAAAATTGATTTATAATCATCTTGTGCCTACCCGGGATGGCACAAGGGAGATTCAAATTTTAAGGCTTAGTAATACACTGTTCCTGTAACTATTTTGAAAAGTTCCTCTGCTGCTTGCTGTGGGGTAGGAGCCGTGTAATCCTGTGATGAACTTTTAGGCGCGTATCCATCGCCGCCTGTGGTGTTGACCAATTCCTCATCGGTCAGGTTTTGTGTTGTGTTTGTTTGCGTTTGCATGGCTGAAAAAATGGTTAAAGTAAAAAAATAAATTAAAAAAATCTTGAGATCACAGGCCGTGGAGCTACTCACTTACCGTCGGTGGGTGGCATTTTGCCGATATTCTCATGGAGGTGCAGTTGGAGCCCTCCACGGCTTGTTTCTCAAGGTGATACTTTGTTAGCGTTGGTGGGTAGCTTGTGGCTGTGGCATCACCGTTTGTACGGGAGCATTATCAGCTACGCTCTTAGGCTCTGGCTGCGGTGTTTGCATCACCGTCACTGCCGACTCTTTTGGCTGAACGGTGGTCTTTTCGGAGCAGGCACTACAAAGCGCGATTCCTACCAAGGCAATTACTTTTTTTGATGTTTTCATGGCTGTTGTTTGATTTGCTGTGACAAAGGTACTTTACTAAAGTGTTGATTTCCAATAACTTTTGGTTGTACTTTATAACTCTTCGTTAGGTTACTTTGAGTTTCGTAACGAGAGTCCACCGTTTACCTGATACTCCTCGTGAGGGTTGGGTAGTGGCTTGGGCGAACCAACGGGTGCAGCTACTATTACTGGTTGAGACTTTTCGGGTTGGACGTCGTTTTCTTCGCTGCGGCAGGCCGTTGTCAGGCCTATGGTTGCCACTGCTACGACCCAAATTCGACGTGTGTTCATGGCTTTCTTTTGTTTCGTGTTTGTTTCATTGACCGTAACAAAAGTAGTACTTCACCCCTCCCGAACTCAATAACCAAAAGTTGTAGTTTATAACAGGGTTGATTACGCCGCCAAGCGATCAGTATTTCTAATGGCCCGTATCAAGAGCTCTTGGGCTGGTAAGCTCACGAGTTCCATCAGCGAAAACCGATATAATACCGAGAGTTTTTCCAAGCATTCTAAGGTGAAGCGGGTTCGTCCACTTTCTTTTTTGCTGTAAGCCGCTTGGCTAATACCCATTTCGAAGGCTACATATTCTTGAGAGTAGCCATAAATCTCGCGAAGTTTGCGAACTTTGATGGTAATTTTTTCCATTGGACAAAAGGAGTTTAAAGGTGGCTGTGTTGGTTTAATTAATTCATCAAACGACCCTACAAACATGCACTCAAACCTCTACCTATCGCAAATAAAATAGGTAAAATTGCCTTTGTCAATGACAAAATTGGCTTTAGAAGCGATGAAATAAAAGAAGGTAATACTATTTCCGTTGAATCAGCGTCAGGAATTGCTCGCGATACATGGCACCAATCGGGATTTGAACGTCTTTTTTGTCGGTACGGATAGTGACCTCGTTGCCATCTACGGCCACCACTGAGTCGTAAGCGATGATATACGATTTGTGAATCCGAATAAACGCAGGATGAGGAAGCCGTTCTTCTAATTCTTTGAAAGTAATGAGCGCCAATAAGAGTTCGTTTTTGGTACAAAAGCCCGCATAGTTGCCCATACCTTGTATGTAATAGATGTCTTCGAGACGGAGGCGGGTCAGCTTGCTTTTATTCTCGCCTTTCAAAAACAAGTCGCCCGATACCTTCACGGGTGAGGGCGTGGCCTCAACGGTGGTTTCTTGCCTGATTTTTTGATAGTCAAGTGCTTTTTGAACGGCATTTTCAAACCGTCCGTAGCCGAAGGGTTTCAATATATAATCCAAAACACCCTCTTCAAAAGCACCCAAGGTATATTTGTCAGAAGCGGTCGTAAAAACGATTTTCTTTTTGTCTTTGATCACTTTGGCCAACTCCACCCCCGACAACTCGTCCATCTGAATATCCAGGAAAATCAGGTCGGGGTCATGGGCTTTGATATAGTCCATTCCTTTGATGGGGTCAGTGGTCGAAAACTCTAATTGCAGACCTCCGTGCTGTTGGATAAAACCTTGAAGCTTCTCTATATTGTCAGCTTCGTCGTCAATGATGATACAATTGAGCATTTTTTTGAGCGATTTGTACGAAGAATTGATAGCGAACGTATTATTTATTCCCCCATTGGGGGGCAGGGGGCTTTCAGGGGGCTTTTATTTCCAGATTTGTATAAAAATAATTGTCTTCAATACGGGCTTCAAGCGTCGCTCTACCCTCGCAAAGCAAATCGAGCCTTCGCCCCAAATTTTTGACCCCAATCCCCGTAGATGGCTCGCTGATGGAGGGTTTGATTTTGTTTTTGGTCGAAAACCACAGCTGCTCTTGCGTTACTTTGAGGTGCAGTTGGAGGGGTACTTGCCTGAGCGCCCCGTGTTTGAAGGCGTTTTCTACCAATGTAAGGATACACAAGTGCGGGATTTTCCAGGGCTGTTCTAAGTTACCTTTTATGTCAAAATTAACCTCCACTTGGTTATCCAACCGCTGCCGATTGAGGGCAATCAGCATTTGGGTGTACTTTATTTCTTCACTCAGGGTCACCATCGTATTTTCGTGTTCTTTCACGGAGTAACGCATCAACTCCGACAACGACAAAATCCCGTCGGCCAACTGCTCAGAATACTTGGAAGCTTCGGTATGAAACCGATTGAGCATGTT
Organism: Runella sp. R0.1_18; assembly: GCF_057652155.1. Lineage (NCBI taxonomy): Bacteria > Pseudomonadati > Bacteroidota > Cytophagia > Cytophagales > Spirosomataceae > Runella > Runella sp. R0.1_18. The sequence goes on along the minus strand of NZ_JBYFCK010000001.1, from coordinate 8,963 downwards.
GTAAGTAAAGTGTTCGTTGATTTGTGATTTTAAAAACGATACCTCTATCTCGTGACTGCGTTTTTCTAATTCTACCTTTTCTTTTTGCTGTTCATAAAATCGGTTGTAAAACCAATACATTGTCCCATAACCAGTGAATTGGACTACATCACGTAGGTAGGCCAGCAAAAGAGTATGAAGCTGGAAATAATACTTGGGAACTTGGTCATAAAATCCTGCATAGTAAGCCCAAATTACTCTTGATGCTTCTGTCCCATATAATATAGAAGCATTAATAAGAAAAAATCCTATGCCTATCCAGATAGTTTGTTTATTGAATAAATACTTTGCGGTAACACTAACAAAAAAGTAAAAAAATAAAATATCAGACAAAAAGTACAAGCTCATATCTATGATAAACCACTCATACTTAGGATTACGGACATATTGAGCTATAAAAAAATTCCCAATATAAAACACCCACCAAGCCAGATGGAGAAGTAGTTGGCGATAGGTAGGGGATATTTTCATCCTGTGGTTTTCCAGTTTTGTCATTAGCAAAGGCAGTTTCGTCAGCTGCAAATACAGTTTCACCTAAAATAGTCACAAAAGTTATAGGCTATCTTGTATGTTTGTGGGGCAAATATAAAGCAAAAAGACATGAAACCACTATGCCTGTTATTTTCTTTAATTTTTCTATGCCATAACTCAATATCCCAAAATAACAACAAAAAAATAAATGGCATAGTTTTAGATTCCTTATCGAATCAACCCCTGCCACATGCTACTATTCAACTTACAACAATAAACGAAAAACTCTATACAACCTCGGATATAAACGGAAAATATACCTTCAAAAAACTTACGCAAGGCGACTATGAAATCATTGGGAATTATGTAGGGTACGGTAGTAAAAAAATACGGATTTCCATTGGTGAAACCGACGAAATCACTGTGCCTACAATTGCTTTGAGTTTAGAAAATATCAATCTCAAAGAGGTAAAGGTGCGGGCATCCAAGCCCCTGTTCACCGAGGAATCGGGTAAAACCATCGTAAACGTGGCTGAAAGCGTAATGGCCAATGCGGGGACGATTGTCGATGTTTTAAAATACGCTCCCTCGCTCATTATCAACGAAAATAGCATCAGTATTCGGGGCAAAGAAGCGATTGTTTTGATAGATGGCCGCCAAACCAACGTCTCTGGCGAAAGCCTCGAAGGCATCTTAAATGCAATGCCGAGCAACAGCATCGAAAAGATTGAACTCATCAGTAATCCTGGGGCTAAATACGACGCCACGGGCAAGGCCGTGATTAATATCCGTACCCTAAAAATGAAAAACTTGGGTACTACGGGTACTTGGACGGCAGGTGTTGGCACAGGCCGACTTCCGCGCTACAACGGCGGGCTATTGCTCAACCACAAAGGCCAAAAATTGAGTCTTACGGGTAATTATACCCATCAATTTATCCAACAGTACTTCAATCTGGAAGCAACCCGTACCCTTAAAAACCCGCTTGCCACCTCGTTTCTGGATACCGATTTTGACAACCGCAAACGCACTATTCAGTTTCTAAAATTGAGCTTAGACTATAACATTACTTCTCAAACAACAGTAGGGGTACTGTTGCAAGCCGATCAAAACATTCGGGGACGCAACGCCAATGGGGCTACCGAAATCAGTAACCAGGCGCGGTTGGATTCTGTCATTACGCAGCAAACCAAAGGTAACGTCCGCTACCAAAACCTCAATGCCAACTTGTTTTTTAAGCACAGCTTCAAGCAAAAAGGGCGAGAACTCGCCATAGATGCCGATTATGGCTTCTACCATACGGACTTTCAGGAAAGTATCAACAATCAGTTTTTTAATGCCACTCGCTTACTTGCCTACCGCCCTGCACTTGAAGTAAATCTTCCGTGGACACAACCCATCCAAATTCAATCGTTGCGCGGTACTTACGTTCATCCAACCCAAAAAGGTAGCCTAGAATCGGGCTTTCAGTTACGACACACCAAAGTAAATACCGATTTTAAGTACCAACAGCAAACCGACAGCAAATGGACTACCGACCCACAAAAGAGTTTTGTCTATGACTATACCGAAACCGTCAACGCGGCCTACGTAAACTATTCTGCCAAAGTCAAAAAGCTTGACTATCAATTAGGAATACGTTTAGAGGATAGCTATGCCGAAGGCCAAACCCAAAATAGTACCAAAGCCAACCAACAGAACTATTTACAATTGTTTCCAAGTGCTTCTTTGCAATATAACCCTTCTGCCCTTAATCAGTTCTCAGTCAGTTATAGTCGAAAGATTACAAGACCAAGCTATAGTAACTTAAATGATCAGATTATTTATACCAATCCATATAGGGTTACGATTGGAAATCCTCTCTTAAGGCCTACCCTTACCACCAATATTGAACTCAGTTATCTGTACAATAAAACTTGGTCATTTATATTGTCTTACAGCGGTGTTATCGATGACCAGACTTCAGTTTATTTTTTAAGAAATAACGTTGGAGTTATTCAAGTTGTAAATAAACCAAAAGAAGAGCTCTTTTCATTAGACGTTAGTTATCGAAAATCAATTAACGATAGGTGGCGGACTGTCAGTGGTCTAAATTTATTTCAGATTCGAAATCAATTAGGAGGTATTGAAGGAATTGGGAATAGAAATGGAAATGGTTTATATGCTTATACCAACAACTTTTTTACTTTCAACAATGGCTGGCGTGCCGATTTTACTGCTTCTTATGTTTCACCTCAAACATTAGGAATATATGTAATAAGTCCTTTTGTTCAAACAAATATAAGTATTCAAAAAAGTGTATTTCATAAAAATGGAGAAATTAGATTAAGCCTTTCTGATATTTTTAATACATTTTATGTAGGCCAAGATTATGACACGAATGTCCAAAAGGGATTCAATAAACGCAAAGCAGAAACACGATTTCTGTTATTTTCTCTTAATTATAAATTTGGAAATAAAAATGTAAAAGTAAAAGAAAGGAAAATGGGAATTGATAAAGAAGTCTCTAGAATTGATAAAAACCAGTAATAAATTTCAAACCAACTAAAAAATGAAAACAGTAAAACAACCAATCCTCATATTGAAAAAATCGACTATTACTAAACTAAATGAAAATACAAGGCATAAGGGAGAAATTAGAGGGATTACGGATTCTGAACTAACACACGAAGGGGGACGTTCCTGTAGGCCTACTGTGTAATTTCACCCGCCCAAACGCCTACTTCGTCAGCGGCAAACACAGTTTGGTATATTTTTTTTAAAGAGATAGGTTGGCGGTGTAGTTTGCCTCAAAAAACAACGATATGGAACACACCGCTGCTATTTATCTCGACAAAATACAAGCTATTACCTCACAGGTTCAGTACGAAAACGATGGGCTGTTTGGGGGAAAGCTCGGGGTAGTCTGGCAATACTACTATCAGTGGCAAGCTACCCGCGAGTACACCCACAAAGAGGAATGCCTGCGGGTGCTTGGCGAGGTGTTTGACAACCTCAACAACGATACCCCTCAGCTCAGTGGCGCCGCTATGAGCGTAGGAGCCGCAGGGTTTTGCTACGTAGTCACGATGCTGCACCGCCAAAAGTGGCTGGAGTTTGAACTAGACGAAACCTTGGCCGACTTAGACACCTTTGCGTATGAGTCGGCCCTAGAAATGATTACAGAGCGCAAGTTGGATTTTTGGCACGGAGCTTTTGGCATACTTTTCTATTTTTTGGAGCGGCTTTCCAACCCCCTCTTCCGTGAGCGTGCCGAAGTGTTGGTGCAAAAAATTGTAGATGAAGTACAGGGAGATGACGACGGACTTTGGTTTCCTAATATCCTCTCTCCCCAAGACGAAACAGTTATTAACCTTAGCCTATCGCACGGGCAAACGGCTTTTATGATTATTCTGATGCAAGCTGCCCAAAAGGGAGTACAGACCGAATTGGCAAAGTCGGTGGTAAGGCGCGGAGTCAATTTTATACTCAAACACCAAAGAACGGCCAATCAGGAAACCGATTTTTCGCTCTTTCCACTCACACTCAACGCAGAGACAGAAGAAGGCAAGTTTAGCAATCGGCTGGCTTTGTGCTACGGAGATCTCAACATCCTTTTGCTGATGTATCGGGCAGCGGCGTTTTTGGAAAGCCCCGAACTGCGCCGCCGAGCCGACCTGTGTGGAGTGAGTACCCTCCGCCGCCAAACCGAAAAGGCTACCCTCGTGAGCGATTCACACCTGTGCCACGGAGCGGCAGGCGTGGCGCAATTGTATTATACCTTGTACAAACTCACTGGCAACGACGGCTACTATCGAAGCTATCAAATGTGGATTGATAAAACCATTGCCTTTCTCGACCACGACCTCCAACATGAGACGTTCAAAGGCCAAGAAGGCTCACTCCTCAATGGCTACCCAGGGATTTCCCTTGTTTTATTGAATTATATCTATCACAAACGAGAGCAGTTGGATTGGGCAAAGGTGTTTTTGATGGCCCCCTAACCCTGCAAGCGTCCTGCGCCAATGGGAATTTTCTTATGATTATGCTAAAGCACTATACGTTTCATCCTACGGTCGTTGTCCGAAATCCTCTTTTGCCTTTTAGCCCCGAAAGCCTCACAGAAACCCATATTCGGGCGTTGGTACACGAAGATTGGTTTTTGGAGGCTATTTTTCTGGCTTCTCCTTCTCTTTATCGCACGGCTATTGACTGGCGCGATGGGGCAATGTTGGAGAAACGTAAAGAAGAGAAACTTTGGGCGTCGCTCACCAAGTACTACAGCCGTATGATGAGTCGATGTACACCTTTTGGGCTATTTGCTAGTTGTACGGCTTTAAAATGGGGAGAAGCCACCCCCATTTCACTGTCTCAGCAAGATACCCAAAGACATACCCGCCTCGACATGCATTTTTTGTGCGCTTTGGCCTTGTCATTGGCACAAAACCCTAACATTCGTCCTTATCTTACTTATTTTCCCAACAGTAGTCTTTATCCCATAGGCAACGAACTCCGATATGTGGAGTATGTTTATGTAGAAGGAAAACGGAACCATCAAATCAGCGCAGTTGATACTACCGACTACTTAGAAAGCGTGATAAAAACCGCCCAAACGGGGGCTTGTTATACTGATTTGGTTGGGGTGTTGGTCAACGATGAAATCACCACCTCCGACGCCCAACTTTTTATTAACGAACTCATCGCCGCCCAGTTGTTGGTTTCGGAATTGGAGCCAACCATCACGGGAGTGTCTTTTTTGCAGCAAATTGTACAGGTGTTGGAGAAGGTATTTACCCAAACCCAATCCTCTGAGGTAGGGCTTATTATCAATCAGTTAGACCAAATTCATCAATCTCTTAACGGGTTAGATAATCAGAAAACCAACTCCATTTCTGATTATGAACAACTGATTGAACTCCTCAAAACACTCAATGTAACAATAGAAGAAAATAAACTGTTTCAAACCGATTTGTTTCGAGAACTACCAGAAGGGCAACTCCCCTTGGTAAGTCAGCAAGACATCCAAGCAGCTTTAGAAGTACTCAATCGCCTATCGACAAAAAGAAAAAACAGTCATTTAGAAGCCTTTGCCCAGCGTTTCTTGGCTCGTTATGATACCCAAGAAATACCGCTCCTAGAGGCATTGGATACCGAGATAGGCATCGGCTACCTTGTCAATCAAGGCACGCCGCTGCTGCCTCTGGTAGAAGATATTTCAGTACCTACCTCAGAAGAAAACAAGCCGATAGAGTGGAATCCTATTCAAGAGTGGCTCTTTCGACAACTGCAAACCGCTACGGAACAAAAAAAATACGCTATTGATCTCCAACCTAGTGACCTAGCACAACTCCCTCCAGCCGATTGGGACGACTTACCTTCGTCATTTTCGGTGCTATTTAGGTGGGTAGAAGACGAAAATCAGCAAAAACGGGTATTGATTGAAAGCGCAGGCGGTGCGAGTGCGGCCTATCTTTTGGGGCGTTTTGCACATGGAGACTCACACATAGCCGATACCGTTAATGACATTACTGAGGCAGAACAAGCCCAGAATCCCCAAGTGGTATTTGCGGAAATCATCCATTTGCCCGAAAGCCGAACAGGAAATATATTGCTTCATCCTGCGTTTCGAGCGTATGAGATTCCATTTTTGGGCCAATCTTCGTTGCCTTTAGAGAACCAAATTTCGGTACAAGATTTGTACGTTTCGGTACGGCAGGGGGAAATTATCTTACGTTCACAAAGGCTCAACAAAATAGTCGTACCCCGCCTTAGTAATGCACATAGTTATAGTCACAATAGCCTGCCTGCATATCAATTTTTGTGCGACTTACAGCATCAAGGCAAGCGCAGTCGTTTTGGTTTTGATTGGGGCAACTTAGCCGAAAAGTTTCTGTTTTTGCCCCGTGTTACTTACCAAAACACTCTTTTGTACCCCGCCACCTGGCAACTTCAAAAAAAGCAAATTGATGCCCTTCTAGCCGACCAACCTTTACTTGACGTTCCGCCGTTTCAAAACCGCTTGCTGACATTGGCCGACGGTGACAATGAATTGGTTGTTGATTGGGCAAACCCGTTAAGTGTCCGAGCGTTCAAAGATGCCATCAAAAACCGAACTCAACTCCAATTGAAGGAGTTTTTGTACGAACACACCCAGCCTACTTTTCAAGACACGGTCTCCCGAAATGGCTTTGTAAATCAATGTATTGCACTACTGGTTCGGCAAACATCGGCCTATTCTTCTTCTGTATTCAGCCGTCCTGTTTCTACCTCAACGCGCCGTTTTTCTATTGGTTCGGAGTGGCTCTACTTCAAACTATACGGTGGCGTAAAAGCTGCGGATAAAGTCTTGGTGGCTTTTGTCAAACCACTCTGCGAAGAATTGCAACACAGGAGGTTAATTGACAAATGGTTTTTTATTCGGTATTCCGACCCTGACAATCACTTACGGATTCGATTTCATCTAACAGATGTTGCTCAAATTGGGGAAGTGATTCAATTATTCAACCATTTTTTGCAACCCGCTTTGCTGCCTAAATACCTTTGGAAAATACAAGTTGACACCTACGAGCGGGAACTGGAGCGATATGGTTTTGAGACGATTGAACTTGCTGAGGAGCTTTTCTACTACGACAGCGAAGCTATTTTAGCTTTTCTTGAACACACCGAAGGCGACGCACGCGAAGAAGTACGTTGGTTATATGGGATTCGGGCCATTGATGCGCTTTTAGATTCGTTTGAGTTCGATTTTCAACGAAAGCTTGATTTATTGAACTCATTACGTAACAGTTTTGCCCAAGAATTCAACATGGATGTAGCGCTGAAACGCCAATTAGACCAAAAATACCGCACTCATCGCACCACGATGCAAGACATTCTGTCTGATAGCCACCCTAACACTACGCCCATTTTTGGTGACATTCTCTCAGTTAAATCAGCAAAAATTGCCCCTATTGCTTATGAAATCCTACATTCATCTTCTCCTTCACAAGTAAATCATTGGTTAGGCAGCTACATACACATGCTGATCAATCGGCTTATTCCTGCCCATCAACGCCTACACGAGTTAGTGATATACGATTTTCTTTGTCGGCAGTATAAATCGAGGTTGTATTTGGAGGTTGCTTTGTGACTCAGAAAAACTGACAGGCGTCAATTTAACAACTCCATTTTCCAACACATACACGCGGTCGCAATGGGTTTGAAGTACGTCTGTTCGGTGCGATACCGACAGAATTGCCATCTTAGAGCGCAACGAATCAAGCAGATTCAGTACAAATCGTTCGGTGTGTTTATCCATTGCCGAGGTAGCTTCGTCTAAAATCAACAGTTGAGGACGTTTGTATAAAGCCCGCATTAAAGCCAAAAGTTGCTTTTGCCCACCTGATAGATTAATCCCTTCTTCTCCCACAAGGGTTGCCACCCCTTGCGGAAGGCTTTCTAAAAAAGGTACAAAACCGTATTCGGTACAAAAATCCAAGAACTCAGTTTCAATTACTGGTTCACCCATCAAGATGTTATCCAAAACCGTTCCGTTAAAAAGATGCACCTCCTGCGGCACAGTAGCGAGTAATTTTCGCCAATTTTTATGGCTCACTTCTTCCCAATACACGTTTTTATTGAGCCATACTCGACCACCTTCGGGTTGATAATACTTTTCAATAATTTGCAAAAGCGTGCTTTTTCCGCTGCCACTTTCTCCCATCAAACCCACGATTTCGCCTCGACGAACCTCCATTGTTACTTCTTTTAATAATGAGGTACGACCCGCAAATCGGTACGAAAGCTGTTGGATTTCTAAACTTTCAAAATGCAATATTTCTGCTTTTTGTGCAGCTTCTAGGGCACTTTCAGGAGCTATGCTCATAAACTCAAACATACGTTCGAAGGCGATTCGAGCTTCATTGACTGGAATAGCAATCAAAGCCAAATTGGCAACGGATGGTAAGAGCGACGAACTCAGCCCCACAATCGCCATTAGTTCGCCCGTTTTGAGGTGTCCTTGCAAAACCTGCCAACTCGTAAAAGCCAAAGTACCTATTAGTACCAACACACTTGCTGCCGATGCCCACACGTTGAGTCGAATTTGAATCTGACCCAAGCGAAATACATTTTCTTGAAATGCCCCATAAATCAATCGATTGAGGTTTCCAAAAATAGGTTGCCGTCCAAAATTTTTGATGACTCTCACGCCTTGTAGGGTAGAAATATAATTGCTTTCATTATGCGCATACGACGCCATTACGTTGCGTTGCCCGTCGGTAATGGGTTGATTGAAACGATAAAGCAGCCAAAAATAAACAGGTAACATTAACAAAACCCCCAATCCTACCTGCCAAGAATAATAAATCAAGAAAATGGACGTGACCAAGACCATCAATACATCAATCAGGGTACTTCTGTCCTGCTCCCCTAAGCCGCAACCGCTTTAAAGTAGAGATTTTGATTTTTGTCAATAAACTGTTGTGGGGTTAAAT